>NZ_BJDZ01000077.1 GCF_005405405.1 Lactiplantibacillus plajomi | reverse complement strand
TTCAGTTAGTTACCCTGCAGCTAACGCCGACAGTATCCAAGTTGATGAAGTTCGATACTATGCGCGAGTACTCATTAACTTGAAACTAAAAAAAGAACAAACGGGGCTGTGACATAACTAGCCTCTGTATAAGCAAATAGGACGAGAAACCGAATTTTGGTTTCTCGTCCTATTTGCTTACGCTTTTGATTTTTAAAACTG
>NZ_BJDZ01000076.1 GCF_005405405.1 Lactiplantibacillus plajomi | reverse complement strand
AACAAGGTAGCCGTAGGAGAACCTGCGGCTGGATCACCTCCTTTCTAAGGAATATTACGGAAACCTACACAGCGTCGAAACTTTGTTTAGTTTTGAGAGATCTAATTCTCTCTTGAAACTTGTTCTTTGAAAACTAGATAATATCAAATATATTTTTTCATAATGAAACCGAGAACACCGCGTTTTTTGAGTTTTTTATTGAAGTTTAATT
>NZ_BJDZ01000075.1 GCF_005405405.1 Lactiplantibacillus plajomi | reverse complement strand
ATTAAAGTCCATAACAACGCGAATCACTTGTTGCCGATTCTTAGTGGAATAACGATTTTTGAAGTAGTTTCTAATCTCTTGATTTCTTCTTCCAGGCAAAATCGTGATGATGTCATGATTTTGGGCGTCGATGGCGATAAAGCTCATCTGATTGTTGGTGGATCTGAATTCGTCGATACAAAGAGTTGCTGGTAGTCCGTTGAAGACTGGCTGAGTGCCTTTTCCGAGTAATCTTAACCGTCTAACAATGGTATTGGTTGAAA
>NZ_BJDZ01000074.1 GCF_005405405.1 Lactiplantibacillus plajomi | reverse complement strand
CCCGCTAACTCTTAAAATCCCATTTACGGGTTCATGCGTGACTAACTGACTAATATTTTGGTCTTTAATTTGAAGTAATACTCGGGTAAAATGGTCTTGAGACATACTGAATACTCGCTTTCAATTGGTTTTGGTCGACTTGATTGTAGCATAGGACGGTATGTCCTTTTGTTGTGCACAAAAATGGGGCTGTGACATAACTAGCCTCTGTATAAGCAAATAGGACGAGAAACCGAATTTTGGTTTCTCGTCCTATTTGCTTACGCTTTTGATTTTTAAAACTG
>NZ_BJDZ01000073.1 GCF_005405405.1 Lactiplantibacillus plajomi | reverse complement strand
TCGCTAACGCGAGAAAGGCGAATGCTAACCAGTTTATGCCCATTTTTAAGCATGGGAGCTTGACCACAGCGTGGGCAATATTTAACATCATAGGTTAGTACCCCGCTAACCCTTAAAATCCCGTTTACAGGGTCATGCGCGACTAACTGACTAATATTTCGGTCTTTAATTTGAAGTAATACTCGGGTAGAATGGTCTTGGGACATACTGAACACTCGCTTTCGATTGGTTTTGGTCGACTAGATTGTAGCACAGGACGGTATGTCCTTTTGTTGTGCATAAAAAATGGTGTTGATGGTTTTTATCCATCAACACCAAATATCATAGAGCC
>NZ_BJDZ01000072.1 GCF_005405405.1 Lactiplantibacillus plajomi | reverse complement strand
ACTAACCTATGATGTTAAATATTGCCCACGCTGTGGTCAAGCTCCCATGCTTAAAAATGGGCATAAACTGGTTAGCATTCGCCTTTCTCGCGTTAGCGAACTCATTACAATCCTCAACTTAAAAAAGCAACGTTTCATCTGTAAAGCTTGTGGTGCCACGGTTCTGGCAGAAACTTCATTAGTGAAAAAACAACATCAAATCTCAGAAAATGTTCTTCATGCCATTGATTTGGCCCTGACCGAAGATCGCACGATGAGTAGCATTGCGGCTCAATATAACGTTTCAACCAATACCATTGTTAGACGGTTAAGATTACTCGGAAAAGGCACTCAGCCAGTCTTCAACGGACTACCAGCAACTCTTTGTATCGACGAATTCA
>NZ_BJDZ01000071.1 GCF_005405405.1 Lactiplantibacillus plajomi | reverse complement strand
AACAAGGTAGCCGTAGGAGAACCTGCGGCTGGATCACCTCCTTTCTAAGGAATATTACGGAAACCTACACAGCGTCGAAACTTTGTTTAGTTTTGAGAGGTCTAACTCTCAATTTAACACCTGCTTTTTGGGCCTATAGCTCAGCTGGTTTAGAGCGCACGCCTGATAAGCGTGAGGTCGATGGTTCAAGTCCATTTAGGCCCATTAAGAACTGTTTTAGTTCTTATTAGTTAAATATTTCATGGGGAATTAGCTCAGCTGGGAGAGCACCTGCTTTGCAAGCAGGGGGTCAGCGGTTCGATCCCGCTATTCTCCATTGACAACGTTGGTTGTCATTGAAACTTGTTCTTTGAAAACTAGATAATATCAAATATATTTTTTCATAATGAAACCGAGAACACCGCGTTTTTTGAGTTTTTTATTGAAGTTTAATT
>NZ_BJDZ01000070.1 GCF_005405405.1 Lactiplantibacillus plajomi | reverse complement strand
GACCTTAGGCACGGTCAAGTGACCCCGCAACGCTGGGTTATCGAACGCAGTTTTAGCTGGCTAGGAAAACATCGGCGTCTCTGGCGCAATTGTGAGCGAAAGCTGAACACCAGTAAGATGATGATTAGCTTAGCCTTCCTGCGAATACTCTTGAAAAGATTCTAAACACGTTCTAAGGCGAGCGCTTATATGACCACCAAGAGCGGTAGCAACTAAAATTAAACACAATGAACCGATAAATTCCATGAACAAAAATCCTTTCTCAATAAAAAAGCGGCTTGAAGAATCCCTTGGCAACCCAGACCAAAGATAATTCTTGAAAGCCGTAACTCCAACCACTTTATTAACATTATACAGACAGTAGTTTACCATAAGTCACCTTGGGAGCCTAATTCAACTGCTCAACATATAAATACAGGAAAAAACTAGGGTCTATTTCTTACAAATCGCCCCTCAAAAACGTTGTTAAAATAGCCCCCGATATCTATAATGTAGATATTGGGGGCTATTTTAATTTATTTTTTTATAAGTGCCCCTAAAC
>NZ_BJDZ01000069.1 GCF_005405405.1 Lactiplantibacillus plajomi | reverse complement strand
GAACATCAACAAGGACTAGCTTATTTATCGGGACAGCTTAGCTTAGATCAGTTAGAAAATCATCACTTACAACGGGTTTTAAAGCATGATGGCACTAAACAACTCTTTTTGGGTGAATGCAAAGTCGATCCGACGATTAAGAACAGTCAGATTGAGAAAATCCAAAAGCAGTTAAAAGGGCAACAAGCCAAGGACGACCAGTACAGAAAAGAAAATATCGGACATTATCAACCGCTAAATTACAAGCCAGTTAGTCCAGACTATTACTTAAAGACGGCCTTTAGTGACGCAATCATGACTGTTCTATATGCTCGTGATGAAGATTACCAACGGCAAAAACAAGAACGCGGCTTAAAAGAGACCGAGTGGGAAATGACGAAAAAGCAGCGGCAACATCAAACCCGGAACCGGCATGAAGATTGGGGCATGCACTTGTAATCACAAAATTAGCGACTGGTTAATTGGTATGAATGGTAGCCCATAATGTATTTTATATTGAGAAAAATTTGGTACGTAGAGCGTGCTCGATTAGTTACGTATAGCTGCCAGCCTTGTGTATGGTCTATCAAAGAGACCAGGTAAACAAAACCTTTAAG
>NZ_BJDZ01000068.1 GCF_005405405.1 Lactiplantibacillus plajomi | reverse complement strand
AGAACGTGTTTGGATACTTTGACATTCGATTTGATTTTAGTTAAATTAGATCAAAAACAGGAGTTTTTAATCCATGAAAAGCTTTGCACACCATTATAGTAGCGACATCTCTCGTGAACAATTTGAACTAATCCGGACAGATCTAGAAGGCATACGTAAGCGGACTAAGCCAAGAAAGGTTGATTTATATGATATCTTTTGCGCCCTGCTTTATACCTTGAAAAATGGGTGCGTTTGGCGCGATTTACCCAGCGATTTTCCTAAATGGGAAACCGTCTATTATTACTGGTTACTTTGGACTAAAACGCCATCTCCTGCTGGTATCACTCCTCTGGATAAGGTTTTAAAAAAATTGTCAGCCAACATCGGTTGGCTCAGAAGCGTTCAGTTTATACATCGTTCATCATTCTAGATGCTCAAAGTGTCAAGAATACCGATCCTGCTGAAAGTAGTGGCTACGATGGTGGTAAAAAGGTGAGTGGGATTAAGCGCCATCTTGCTGTAGATATCAATGGGCTGCCGATGGCAGTCCATGTGACAACCGCCAATGTTTCTGAGCGTGATGGCGCCAATGCGCTACTGGCGTTAAACAAATCACAGTTTGACCTGGTTCAACGAGTAATGGCCGATGGTGGTTATACTGGTAACAACTTTGCTCAATCAGTTCAGGCAATGATTAACGCTGAAGTCATTATTGCTAAACAGAGTGACCTTAGGCACGGTCAAGTGACCCCGCAACGCTGGGTTATCGAACGCAGTTTTAGCTGGCTAGGAAAATATCGGCGCCTCTGGCGCAATTGTGAGCGA
>NZ_BJDZ01000067.1 GCF_005405405.1 Lactiplantibacillus plajomi | reverse complement strand
TTAAAGTTATTGAGTAACGTATCTTGAACCTCTTTAAGAACGTTTGAATCTTTGATGGGTAAGACAACTTGTTGCATAAGCTGTTAGTTCCTTTACTTTAAAATTAATTTAGTTGCAGAAAACCTAAAAATCGAATATTATAATGTAGTACGATGGTAAACTTAAAGGAGGCGGATTAGAATGAGTAATACTATTATTAAAAACAAGACAATTTCAACTCGTGTAACACCTGACATTAGTGAACGGGCTAAAGCTAATCTAGCAAAACAAGGGCTAACCGTTTCTGAGTATATACGCTTATCGTTAGTTAAAGCGGCCAATAATGAAGTTCGATTAGTCAGCTTTTTAGATTCTCCGGAAGCCTTAGCCGCTAAAAAAGAAGCAGAAACAGGGCAGGTCAAAAACATTGGTTCATTGACTGACTTTGAAGATTGGATCGATAAGTTAGATGCAAATTAAACAGACCAAATCTTTTGAACGTGAATTAAAAAAACTAGTCAAAAAACATTTCCCAATAACTGTCTTGAAGCCTTGTTTAGAAGCAATTGTTGAACAAGATGTACTTGTTTTGAAACAGATTAAAGATCATGCATTAAAAGGAAATTGGCGTGGCTATCGTGAATTTCACCCTGCCAGATATGGAAACTATGGTAAAAATTATGACAACTGGATTGTTATTTATCAGCTAGATCATGATGAATTGATTTTGTTATTGGTTGCAACTGGCTCCCATGAAATCTTGAATCAATAGCTATAGTTTAGGGGCACTTATAAAAAAATAAATTAAAATAGCCCCCAATATCTACATTATAGATATCGGGGGCTATTTTAACAACGTTTTTGAGGGGCGATTTG
>NZ_BJDZ01000066.1 GCF_005405405.1 Lactiplantibacillus plajomi | reverse complement strand
CAAGACCATTTTACCCGAGTATTACTTCAAATTAAAGACCAAAATATTAGTCAGTTAGTCACGCATGAACCCGTAAATGGGATTTTAAGAGTTAGCGGGGTATTGACTTATGATGTTAAATATTGCCCACGCTGTGGTCAAACTCCCATGCTTAAAAATGGGCATAAACTAGTTAACATTCGCCTTTCTCGCGTTAGTGAACTCATTACAATCCTCAACTTAAGAAAGCAACGTTTCATCTGTAAAGCTTGTGGTACCACGGTTCTGGCAGAAACTTCATTAGTGAAGAAGCAGCATCAAATCTCAGAAAATGTTCTTCACGCCATTGATTTAGCCCTAACTGAAGATCGCACGATGAGTAGTATTGCGGCTCAATATAACGTTTCAAACAATACGATTGTTCGGCGGTTAAGATTACTCGGAAAAGGCACTCAGCCAGTTTTCAACGGATTACCAGTAACTCTTTGTATCGACGAATTCAAATCCACCAACAATCAAATGAGCTTTATAGCCATCGATGCCCAAAATCATGATATCATCACAATCTTGCCTGGAAGAAGAAATCAAGAGATTAGAAACTACTTCAAAAATCGTTATTCCACTAAGAATCGGCAACAAGTGATTCGCGTTGTTATGGACTTTAATTCCCAGTATCAGTCGGTCGTACGGGAACTATTTCCCAACGCCAAACTGGTAGCTGACAACTTTCACCTTGTTCAAATGACGTTGCGATCACTCAATCAGACCCGGGTTCAACTGATGAAACAGTTCAAACCAGATACCCGCGAATACCGGACGCTTAAACACTACTGGCGTTTATATTTAATGAGTTATGACAACCTAGAAAAGGCTAAACCACAATGGTTTAGCC
>NZ_BJDZ01000065.1 GCF_005405405.1 Lactiplantibacillus plajomi | reverse complement strand
ATGCCCTTTGGACTTCAAGTCCGTATTACAAACCGATCACCGCCATTATTCTTAGTAATTCAGGTTTAAGTATGTTGGTCTTCGAGACCGTGTTTAGGAAATTAGAATCGCCGAGAATAACTCCGGAATAGCTTTACTAATAATTTAGGAGATGTTTTTTTGGAAAAACATGATGTCATTGGAATTGACGTTTCAATGGGAAAAAGCAGTTGTGCGATTTATCGTTCAACTCAATGTCTGTTTGATTTCACGTTTACCCACACTATTTCTGGGTTTAATACCCTGCTTTCACGAATTAACCTGACGGTTAATCCAGTGGTGTATTTCGAATCTACTGGTATTTATTCAAGACCGGTGAGGGCTTTCTGTGAGCGTAATCAACTAGACTACGTTGAGGTTAATCCACTGACCTTACACTTTCAAATGAGTACTTTACGTCGCCTTAAAACAGATCGTAATGATGCTCATAAGATTGCCCAATATGGGATCCAGTATCCACAAGTTTTATCGCAACCATTTACCCCTAAATATAGAAAAACGCGGGAATTAACCCGATTTTATGCACAGATAGAGACCGATATGAAGGATAAACAGATAAGGTTACACAACGCCCTCCAACAGACTTTTCCAGAGCTAGAACACTTATTTGCTAGCCGGATATCCAAGCTAGCACTTAATGTCATCGAGTTGTTCCCACATCCAGAACTGGTGGGCCACTTGTCACAAACTAAGTTAAAAAATATTCTAATGAAAAACACTGATAAGAAAATTTCGAAAGTAAAGGCTCTTCGGCGGGCACAAGAACTTTTACACTTTGCTTCAGTTAGTTACCCTGCAGCTAACGCCGACAGTATCCAAGTTGATGAAGTTCGATACTATGCGCGAGTACTCATTAACTTGAAACTAAAAAAAGAACA
>NZ_BJDZ01000064.1 GCF_005405405.1 Lactiplantibacillus plajomi | reverse complement strand
GACGAATTGTCAAATCAAGCGCAACTTTTTGCCGAAGAAAACTTCACTTGGACTTTTCCATCCCAAGACCTTTCGTGGACGGTTATTTAAATCTGTGACAAATGCGATAATCTCTTGGTCATTTAAATCGTTCAAATCAGTTCCTTTGGGGAAATATTCACGAATTAAACCGTTAGTATTTTCATTGGTTCCACGTTGTTGTGGTGCGTGTGGATCTGGAAAAAATACCGGTATTTCTAAAGTGTCAATGACGTCTTGATAATTGGCAAACTCAGTTCCACGATCAGGTGTAAGTGTCTTTACCCGTTCCGGTGTGACGCTATTTAATAAGTCCATCATAGCTTGTGCCACGGGTTTAGCTGCGACTTTACTTACCCGTTCCGCTAATAAATACCGTGATTTACGGTCTACCAGCGTCACCAGCGCTGAACGTCCGGTTTTACCACGCACTGTGTCACCTTCCCAGTGACCAAACCGAGTTCTATTTTCAGCCGAAAGTGGGCGGTCGTGGATTGAAGGTACATCGTTAAAACGACCACGCCGTTCCTTGATAGTTCCCTTAACTTTGCGCGTTTTACCTCGATGTCTTAATTGGCGGGCGAATCCACGGGCACCATGACTTTTACGCTTTTCACCAAGATTATTCAAAGCAATTCCACGATAAATTGTGTTGTAACTGATTTTCCAGTTACTATGCTCAAAATTTAGCCGTCCTGCGATTTGTTCTGGGGACCATTTACGATGAACGATACAATTAATGACAAATGCCCGGATATCAGTTTGCGATAAGATCCGTGGCCGTCGACTTTTCAAACGTTGACGCTCATAATTTAGTTGCGCATTAACTGCGGAATATTTAGAACGACCACCATTCCGGCTAACTTCCCGTGAAATAGTCGCTTTAGAACAACCGATGCGTTGGGCAATGGCCTGGTAAGACTGTTTTAAAGTTAGCCCAACTAGTAGGCATTCACGGTCATTTAAGGTAAGATGATGATATAGGCTCATAGTCTGAGTCCTCCTTGTAAGTAAGTTGTGGTGACTATATTTTACAAGGACTCAGGCTGTGAGTCTTCTTTTTGATCATTTGTTGCACTTCAATTGTAAATTCGTC
>NZ_BJDZ01000063.1 GCF_005405405.1 Lactiplantibacillus plajomi | reverse complement strand
GACCTTAGGCACGGTCAAGTGACCCCGCAACGCTGGGTTATCGAACGCAGTTTTAGCTGGCTAGGAAAATATCGGCGCCTCTGGCGCAATTGTGAGCGAGAGCTGAACACCAGTAAGATGATGATTAGCTTAGCCTTCCTGCGAATACTCTTGAAAAGATTCTAAACACGTTCTAATAAAAAGATATCGGTAAAGAGACCCCCCTGAGTCAGAGTAAATTCAGACTCAGGGGGGTTACTATATCAAGCTAATATTATAGCAGTATCTAAGTAGTGCGTCATACATACATGTACTAGTGTCAATAGAGCAGCTAGCTCACTCAGAAGCCGCTTCGGTAACTAATACAGGAACTTCTGCGTGTTGCACAACGTACTTTGTCACAGAGCCAACAATGAGCTTCTCTAACGCGCTCTTTCCAGACTTTCCAAGTACGATTAGATCGATTTCTTCCTTCTCTGGAAGATTAGTAGCAATTTCATCATTTACTGTACCAGAAACAATGGTGTACTTTACTTGAATATTAGTACCAGCTAGTTCTTTTTTTGCCTCATCAATAACATGCGCTGCCTCTTCGCGAACGTCCAACTCAACTTGGACCGGAACAATGCCACCAACTGGAGGTACACCGGCTGGTATAGCAACACTAGGGTCAATTATAGTGGTTACAAAAAGAGTAGCAGAAAACATCTGTGCCATCTCTTTAGCATATGCTAATGCCTTGAATGAATCTTTACTTCCGTCTAGTGGAACTAGGATGTTCTTGAACATAATTACTACCTCCAACCATATAGGATTTAGTGGTTATACAATCTACTAGCACTAATTTTATTTAAAACTATACTACCATTGTATGATAACAGAGCATATCAGACAACTTTGACGTTATGCATATTTTTTGACTATTTTCATAGTCGTGATTTACCTTAAGAGATAGTTAGCCCTGACAACATTAAACGGTAGGAGATGTAATTGTGGACAAAGCAAGTACAATCTACCTCTTAACCTTTATTCGCAACCGCGATCGGGCTACTTTACAACAATTAGTTATGAACTACCGTCCCAATGGTACTGAAATGGATACCGTCATAAGGACCATTCAAAAGAACTACTTAGGGATCAGGAACGCTTGTCTCTATGACTACTCTAAGAACGTGTTTGGATACTTTGACATTCGATTTGATTTTAGTTAAATTAGATCAAAAACAGGAGTTTTTAATCCATGAAAAGCTTTGCACACCATTATAG
>NZ_BJDZ01000062.1 GCF_005405405.1 Lactiplantibacillus plajomi | reverse complement strand
TGGGCCTAGAATAAAAAGTGTACAAGTTAAATAGAGACTCTGATTTAGTATAATTAAGGAAGTAAATTGGAGGATCAAATAATGACGAAGCACAGTTATGACAAGGAATTTAAGGAACAGGCCGTTCAGTATTACTTAGATAACAAGGATCACATGACCATGAATGAAATAAGTAAGAATCTAGGTATTGGGGCTAGTACATTACATAAATGGATTAAGCTGTTTACTGAGACTGGGGAGTTTGGCCGTGGCTCTGGTAATTTTGCCAGCGATAAGGACAAGGAGATTGCACGACTAAAGCGTCAACTTCGTGACGCTGAAGGAGCGATCGAAGTGTTAAAAAAATCAATCGGGATTCTGAGCAAGTAACTACCGAAAAGGTATACCAAGAAATGGACGTTCAGCACGCTTTGGAATCCCACCCTTCCATCAATGGTATGTGTGATTATGTTGGAATCTCAAGAAGTGGTTACTATCAACGAGAAAAGCATCATAATCACCAATCACCGCGAAAGCTTCGGAAGAAGTTTATTCAAGGTGAAATTAAAGCAATTTGGCTCAAAAGCCTTTGTATTTACGGTGCCGGCAAAATCACCCAAGAACTTCGCTCAAAAGGATATAAGATCGCTGAACGAACTGTTGGTAAGTATATGCGTGAACTTGGCATTCACGCCGTTTACCTAACCCCTTGGACGACTACCACTCACAATTCTAAGTTTGATAAACAGCTAATAAATATTTTAGACGAGCAGTTCAATCCATTGCGACCAAACGCCGTTTGGTGCATTGACACCACTTATATTCCAGTTCATGACGGATTCGTTTATTTAACCAGTATTATGGACTTGTACTCCCGACGGATCATTGGTTGGGACTTATCTGAAACCTTGGAGGTATCGAATGTCATCCCACTTATTGAAAAGACTAAGCACAGTCGCCATATTAGCAAGCCATTAATCATGCACAGTGATCGTGGTAGTCAGTTTACGTCTGAAGCTTACAATCAAGTTACAGCTAACATGACATTAAGCTATTCAAAGAAAGCTTATCCTTGGGATAATGCCTGCATTGAGTCGTTTCATGCCTTGATTAAGCGTGAATGGATAAATCGGTTTAAAATCCATTCATACTCCGAAGCTAAACGACTAGTTTTTCAGTACATTGAAACGTTTTACAACACAGTTAGAATTCACAGTCACTGTGGATTCAAATCACCAAAGCAACTTGAAGATGAGTATCAAACTCAAATTCAAAATTTAGTCGTGGCATAGGACAAAAAAGTCTCTATTTAAATTGTCTATTTTATTGACAGGGGACCA
>NZ_BJDZ01000061.1 GCF_005405405.1 Lactiplantibacillus plajomi | reverse complement strand
TGTACTAGTCCCTGTCAAGTTGACAGGTGAAATAATATAATTCTCGGACGTAACTTAAGCGGCTTTATCGCGATATTCTTTCGCGGTGGAGCCGTTTCTTTGTATCGTACGGTCAATGTAATTAAAATAGTGAATTCCGGTTTCAATTAATTCGACGAGTTCCTGGCGAGTTTTGGGCGTTGGCTGGCTATCCAACCAGTTCAACTTAAATTCGTTCCACCAACGTTCCATTGGTGCGTTGTCGTACGGTGTTCCCGGTCGCGACATACTCCTAGTGACCTGGTGCTGGTCCATAAAGTGATTAAATGCCTTGGAAGTAAAGGCTGCCCCGCGGTCTGTATGCACCATGGGATGGACGTCACCGGCACTTTGAAAGGCTTGCTCAAAGGTTTGAATAATCGCTTCACTGGTCTCAGTCGGGCTCAAATTGTACGCTAAAAGAAAACGGCCATGTAAATCGAGGACGCCGGAAAACCGCAACTTATATTCACCCTTAACGCCGTAACGAACTTCAGTTGAATCGGCTAACCACACTTGGTTAGGTTCAGTAACTTGATCAAATTGTTGGTTTAAAAGATTGTCTCGTAATTCTTGCTCTGCCTGTTTGGTGCGCCGACGTTTCTTAACGCGACTCTGACACTTTAAGTGCAGGGCGCTCATTAACCGTTTGACCCGTTTGAAAGGTACCTCAAAGTCAATTTCGACATCATGGTTTAGATAAATAGTCATTTTGCCGGCACCGATGCGTTGGCGGTGTTGATCAAAATACCAAGTGATTTTCGCTTTTAGTTGTTCTTCCTGCTGTTCCCAATCCGTGACTTGATGATGACGCCACTGATGAAAGGCCTGACGCGAAAGCCCTAATTCACGTAGGAGAAAAGCTTGCGCGCCGTGATGATCGACACTGAGGGTTTCGATGGCCTGATAAGCTAGTTTATGTTGGGCATTCACTCCTTGTTCTGTAGTTCCTGAAATTTTTTTACGAACTTTTCGAGGACCCCCTGTTCTTTCAACTTAGTTCTAAGTTGCCGGTTCTCAAGTTTTAACCGTTCCAGTTCGGTCATTTCTTCGCGCGGTTTAGTGCGTCCACGGCGGTCTTTAAGAGCTGGATAACCGTTTTGTTCCGCTTTTAGTACCCAGGAACGTGCTTGTTGATAAGAGACATTAAAGTGCTCAGCTGCTTGTGAATAGGAATGCCCGCCTACCGTGACATATTCGACAATTTCGATGCGTTCTTCAAAGGTTGTTTTACGCCCCATGATCCGGACCTGCTTTCTCAACGGCATTGCCGTTACTGAATTATTGGTCCTATTATACTGAAATTTTTTGATCCAGTCTCGCAGTGAAGACTTAGTTCTAATGCCGAATCTAGTTCGAATAGTCTCTAAACTACCTTCTTGATTTAGATAAGCCATTACTGCCTGTTGTTTGAGTTCGGGGCTGTATCGAGTCCAATGATTTTGCTCCTTAAGTCCTTCTAAGCCGTCCAGTGCATAAAACTCTTGCCAGTACCCAAAGGTTTTTCGGTCAACGTTGTGTAGCTTAAGATAGGCTTTTTTCGTTAGATTGGTTTCTGATAGTCCATTGATAATTGTCAGCTTTTCTTCGGCCGTGAATTTGCTTCTAGGCATAGTAAAATCCCCTTAGAGTTGATAGACGAAATTATAGTTTTTCATCTGTCAACCTTAAGGGGACTATAGCA
>NZ_BJDZ01000060.1 GCF_005405405.1 Lactiplantibacillus plajomi | reverse complement strand
GGGGCTGTGACATAACTAGCCTCTGTATAAGCAAATAGGACGAGAAACCGAATTTTGGTTTCTCGTCCTATTTGCTTACGCTTTTGATTTTTAAAACTGGTCCCTAACGTGACCAGTTTCATAATATTTAACGCCATCACAACGATTCCGGCTTCCTTGGTGACTTTTTCAAAGCCCCGTACCGAGAATCGATTGAAATGCAAAGAAGCTTTCAGCTTGCCAAAAACTGGTTCGACGTCGATCTTGCGTTGCGCATAGATCTGACCGGTTTCTGGAGCTGAAAGTAGTTCTCGTTGTTTCGACTTAAAGTATTCCCAATTCTCATTCACGGAGATTCTTTTGAGATTGCCTTTCGGAGTTAACGCGTTGGGAATCAGTTGGTGATTTTCATCATATTTTTCGGCGACATACTCTTTAAAATCACGAGTAAAACCATATTTATCGGTCCGCTGACGATACGCATTGAAATTGAACCGCACGCCTTGGGGATTGATGAAATAATCATCCTTTTCATGATAATCCCAGTTCATGACTTTACGGTCATCACTGCGCCATTTTCGACTATTCTCTTTAAGCATCGTCCCGTATGGGATTAGGGCTGTATATTGATCAAGTTCATCTTCTAAGTACCGATAATTACTTTCGGAACCGTATCCGGCATCGGCGACGATGGTGCGACCTAACACATTGTTGACCCTTAAATGTTCAATAAACGGCTGTAAGGTCCGTGTATCAGTTGGGTTTTGGAAGAGCTGGTACCCCGTAATAAACTGATTACTCGTGGCGATTTGAACATTATAAGCGGGCTTTAATTGACCATTTTGCATCGGGTCTTCCTTGACGCGCATAAAGGTGGCATCGTGGTCGGTTTTAGAGTAGCTATTTCGCTGACCATAGACTGCTTGTTGGGCTTGATGTTCACGCATTTTATCACGCAACTTATCCAATTTACGTTTCTGAGACTTAACGGTCCGTCGTTGCTGCTTGGCCGGGTTTGGAGAGACCTGCTTAGTTGCTTCCACGGTTTCATTGAGGACCACTAAGTGATCCTCAACTTTGCTGATCATGATATCCAATAGTTCGGGGGTCAGCTCTGACCCTGATGGAATTTCGCCGACCAGCTTAGCTTCATGAAGTTCACCTAACAGGTCGACTATTTTTTCACGATTCATCTGATCAAACCGGATTGTGTTCTTCTTCCAAACAAAACTATACTTGTTGGCGTCGGCTAGGATCTTAGTCCCGTCAATAAATGAAACGTCATCAATCATACCATTTTGGCGTAGATACGCGGTCAATTGAGATAAGCTGTCGTTCGTCATAGCGGCCAATTCATCCGAAATTCTAAAACGACAAATTGTCCGATAAGATGGAACTTGGTCGGCAATCAACCATCCAGCTGGTTTGTTTTCCCGGGCAAAACGTTCAATTTTACGACTGCTGAAAATGCCGTAACTATACGCTAAAAGGACCAGTTTTAACATGGCCCCAAGGTTATATTCCCGTGGACGACCAAACTGGTAATCATATTTCAATTTTAAGCCCTCAACAAGTTGGTTAATATAATGCGCGGGGTGATTTTCTTCTGGTTGGTAATCTAAGGCGATACTCAAAGTGGTTTGATTCATGTTATAATAGTCTTGCATATTTGGAATGTCCTTTCGGGGATAATTTCGTAGAGTATCGGGTGCGACCGATGCTCTTTTTTTATTTTCTATTATATCAAAAGCAGGTCTGGAAAAATCCGAAGATTTTTCCAGACCTGCTTTGTTTTTAGAGACTTATGTCACAGCCTC
>NZ_BJDZ01000059.1 GCF_005405405.1 Lactiplantibacillus plajomi | reverse complement strand
AGAAACGGCTCCACCGCGAAAGAATATCGCGATAAAGCCGCTTAAGTTACGTCCGAGAATTATATTATTTCACCTGTCAACTTGACAGGGACTAGTACACTACCCTGAAGGGGGATTGT
This sequence comes from Lactiplantibacillus plajomi, assembly GCF_005405405.1. Taxonomy (GTDB): domain Bacteria; phylum Bacillota; class Bacilli; order Lactobacillales; family Lactobacillaceae; genus Lactiplantibacillus; species Lactiplantibacillus plajomi. The sequence continues at coordinate 2,169 of NZ_BJDZ01000059.1, read as the reverse complement.
TTTAGTTATCGAATAATTATTTATTTATCATCATAATAATTATTATATGCTATGATATAAATAATGATTTTAATTGGCAGGCCACGCTGGCTGCCAAGCCGTTTGCGGGGCGAACGGTATTTAAGGAGTGGGGAAGCGTGAATTGGAAGAAGACGGCACTGGCAGGATTGGTGCTCTTGAGTAGTACGGTAACGGTGGCGGCCACCGGCGTTGATGGTCAGGCGGCTAGTTACCGGCGAACGAAGATGACGAAGATCAGTCATAAGGACTACTATTCGTTAAGCAAGAAGGGGTGGACTTACAAAATTAGTGGGTCGACGAAGCACGCGCGACTAAAGCGCAACCACCACTTGATCAACTACACGACGTCGACGTGGCAACGTTCCAAGCGGACGTACCTTTACAAGCACGGTAAGAAGACTTGCTACTATTACGTTAAGAATACTAAAAACGGTGCGACTGGCTGGGTTTGGAGCGGCTACTTGAAAGCTGGTAAGAATTACCAGGCGACGACCGCTAAAAAGGTTGCCACCAAGACGTATTATCGCAACCCCCAACGTGCGGGGAAGTTTTATCAATTGAAAGGCAGTAACCGCTACGTGCGCTTTACGACGGGCCGGGCCTTAAAAACCAACACGGCTTACCAACGTTCGCGCCAACGAACCGTTTATAAAAAGGGCAAAAAGGTGAGCTACTACTTCATTAAGCAGGGTAGGCAGAGCGGCTGGGTCTGGTCGAAGTACCTGACTACCCAGGTGCCCACGGCCCGGTTAGGAATCACGAAACGCGGTCGGACCGTCGCCGGCGTTTCGCAGTATCAAGCTAGCGGTAACGTGATGGTACCGTACCAGACAAAAAACTTTTCAACGGTCAGTGTTCCGCACGCCTACATGATGCAGAAGTTTACCTACCAGCCGGCGGCGAATTACCACGAATTGAAGACGTTGCAACCGACGGCCAACGTTTTCGAAACGACCAAACATCAAGGTCCAGCTAGCCAGTACGGCTTACGGTCGACGCTCTACTTACCGTTAGCGACCGCTACCGCGAAAAGCGTGGCGACCAATCCGCAAAGCGCCGCCTTTTCTAAGGATGATCACTACCTATACGTGATGTACGTGACCTCGAGTGACGGCAATAGTGACCACCAACGCGGCTGGGTCGTTCGCTATGACTGGCAACGGTTGACCGCGCTGGGAGCGCGGAAAAACGGTCAAATGGCGTTAGTACGCCAAGCCGCTTTGGATCAGTACCATCAGCGGGCCACCAGCCAGTTGGACCGCGACGTGCTTGCGTGCATCAAGATCGGTCCGCGCTTTACGACCGGACACGCTCAGTCGATGGCGCTAAATCCGAGAACTAACGAGTTATGGTTCGTCTAAGCTCGGACTGGTCAGGCCCAGGCGACGGTTAAACGTTTGAATCAAACGACTTTAAAACCGGATGCAGCCGTTAACTTTACCTTGAAATCAACGCTGCATATGGGAAGCGTCCTAGTGTTCGATAATGCCGGGTACGCCTATTACTGGACCAAAACGGTTAGTCCGTGGAAAACGGCTCCGCGCGATTCTGCGAAGATTTATCGAGGCATCCTGAGTACCAAGCAAGTTCATTTTGAGTTGGTGATGCAAGGGTTACGCTACGCGCCGGGTAGTGTCGTTCAGTCGATGGCGTATAACGCGCAAAATAAGCGCTTGTACCTCGTTGCGAGTGGTAGTATTTTCTCCGTGCCGACCAATAAACTCGGTCACCTGAAACCAGGTGACGTGGGCCTGAGTAATTTTAACGGCCACCGTGAGTTTGAGGGGCTGACATTTAGTCACCGTGACGGTCATGGATTCGTTTTAACGAATCGGGGACCGGAGCTAATGCAATTTAATTAAGCCGACTTTTAAAAGCTAAGCAAACCGAACTAAACGGGGCGCTTAGCTTTTTATTTCGGCTCTATGATATTTGGTGTTGATGGATTCTATCCATCAACACCATTTTTGTGCACAACAAAAGGACATACCGTCCTATGCTACAATCAAGTCGACCAAAACCAATTGAAAGCGAGTGTTCAGTATGTCCCAAGACCATTTTACCCGAGTATTACTTCAAATTAAAGACCAAAATATTAGTCAGTTAGTCACGCATGAACCCGTAAATGGGATTTTAAGAGTTAGCGGG
>NZ_BJDZ01000058.1 GCF_005405405.1 Lactiplantibacillus plajomi | reverse complement strand
CTTCGGCCGTGAATTTGCTTCTAGGCATAGTAAAATCCCCTTAGAGTTGATAGACGAAATTATAGTTTTTCATCTGTCAACCTTAAGGGGACTATAGCAACTAAAAAGGTAGAAGGAATATTTTATCTTAAAGAGTTCTTTTAAAGGCGATACTTACTATTGCCTTTTTGTTTATAATTCTTTCAAATATGATGCAATACCGTGCTTATAATCAAATTTAACATTATGAAAGTTGTTGTTGGTGGTGCGTTAATTTAATGAATCAGTAAATCAGTTCTAATGAAAGGGCTTACTGATGAGGGCGGTTATTGTATAATTACACTAACAATTAGAGTAGTGGGGGTAATTCGAATGGTTCAAGTAACTATAGTTGCAAAAAAGAAGTATGAAGAATACCAGAATCTGTTGGCAGGTTTAATTTCTGAAAAAGACAAAAGTCTTAAGGCTGTTAGTATTACGGAAGACGAGTACCGGCAAAATCGCGGTAAAATAACTTCTGCAAATAAAATTATTTTATTAGAAAATTCAAAAACTCTGAAAAATTATCAGAATATCACGCCATATAAATTTCAAAATGAATATGGTTTCCGCTATGGCTGGCAAGGAAACGTGGCCATTATTGATATTGATGAGAGTAAGGTACATCTAGAGGATAGCTCAAAGATTGCTGAGACCATTAGTGAAATGTTGGAAGTTGAGGGTGAAGAAACGGATCAAGCACCAGAAGCCACCGGTGGACTTTTAAATCGTGTGATTGATAGTAAACGAGAGGTCAATAAAAAATTAAATAGACAAATTAGTAAACACGTTAATCCTAAGTTTCAACGGCTTGCTAATTTTGGCGTTAAGCACGTTCTTTCGGGTGTTGGTAGTGTGGGTAGCGTTGTCGACTTTAAAGATTACAAAGAACTTTTGCGGTCGATGGATATCGCGCTGGTTAAAAAGTTCGTTGCCGATAATGAAAATGGCTTAAATGCTTTTTTAAATAACTAGGAGTCGTGAATGGTTATGGATAAAGAAACGACGGATATAGGACTTAATCAGGCAGCTGAAAGTTTTTTAACCGGTTCAGATGCAAAAATTGCTGAAAATGTTAATCGGATAGCTAAACAAACTTATGAGCACTATAAAAATCTAGGAGAAGCCCGCGCTGGTGGCTATGCTGCTGAACAGGTACATGCCGAGATAAATAATTTATCCGTTAATTTAACTGGAAAGGGTATTTTGGCTGATGCTATCGATGATAATAAGTTGGCTGATATTTATTTAGGACAGCAAAAATTCCAGTTAAAGTTTTGTAAAACGGCCGATGCAACGTATAAACAAGTTACGCAAACTTTTGGTGATCACTATCGATCAGTTAAACGAAGTATGTCTTTTGATGAGTGGAAGCAGCAGTTAGCCAAAAGATTTGATATAGACCCTTCTGACATTACTGAAAATGCAACGTACTATCAAGATATGAATTTCGTTGTTCCGAGTGATCAAGTAGAAACGATTCGACGAAAGTTGCTGGAGCAGATTGAAGCTGCAAAAAAGCAAGGTAACCATTCAGAGGCTGTGAGATTGTCTAAGTTAAAGGGCAAAATAGCAGATAAGCTAGGAAATGATTCTCTTGGTATTAGTAAGAAACAGGCTGATTATATTGGTAGAACGGGAAAGTTACCACCAGAATTAAAACAAAAATTATTAGAGAATAAACAAACCGCAATTATAAAAAAAGCCCTTAAAACCGGTATGAGTGCTGCAGCCTTATCATTTGCAATTGAAGTTGCACCGAAGTTACTCAAAATGCTGACGACTGGAGATTTTAATGCTGAGGAATTTACTCAAGATAGTATTGATGGCGGACTAAACGCGACGCAAAGCTTTGCTGTGGCAAGCGTGAGTTCTTGGATTATGCAAACTGAAGGAATATTAAAGAGTGCAACGAAGAATTTGTCAGCTGAACAGGTAGCAGCTTTAGTATTGCTAACTTGTAACATTATGAAATCCGTTGGAAAGCGATTATTAGGTAAGATTTCTTCAGCCCAAATGGCACATGACATTTCACGCGACACTGTCGTTGCTGGGACGACCTTATTAGGCAGCGTGGCAGCCCTTGCATTGGTTCCTGAAGCAGCTGGACCAGTGATAGTTGTTCAATTAGTTGGAAGCATAGTTGGCGCGGTAGTTGGCTCTGAAGCTTTTGATGTTGGTGATAAGGTTATTTTAGGACTCTCAGCTAAATATGGCTGGACGCTGTTTGGTCTGGTTGACCAAGATTATCGGCTTTCTGATGATCAGTTAAAAGCGATGGGCTTTGATGTTGAAGAATTCGATTTAGCAGAAAATTCCGAATCTCATATTGATGAAGTTAACTTCGATTGTCCCGTTTTTGATGAACTGCAGATGGATGAGTCCGAGATTCAGATAATTCGTAGGGGAGTGATTGGTGTTAATACGATTGGCTATTTATCGAACTAAGTAATTATTATTGTCAATAAAATTAAATTAGGAGTGGTAGCGATGGGGCTTTTTGATGGGACGAATTGTCAAATCAAGCGCAACTTTTTGCCGAAGAAAACTTCACTTGGACTTTTCCATCCCAAGACCTTTCGTGGACGGTTATTTAAATCTGTGAC
>NZ_BJDZ01000057.1 GCF_005405405.1 Lactiplantibacillus plajomi | reverse complement strand
GTTATGTGCGCTCAACTGAAGTAACCGTCAATCATGAAGCAGATCAACCGATGTATCACCACCATATGCATGTTTTATTATTTGTGAAGAATGGTTATTTCAAAGGGACTGATAATTATATTTCGCAGGCGGAATGGACTGGGTATTGGAAACGGGCTATGAAATTAAGTTATGTGCCGATTGTGAATGTTGAGGCAGTTAAACCAAATGTGAATCGTCAGAAAAATTCTTTATTGGCTAGTGCTCAAGAGACGGCCAAATATCAGGTAAAATCTAAAGATATTTTGACGAATAATCAAGAACAAGATTTACAGGTAATTGACGATTTGGAGCAAGCTTTGGCTGGTTCTCGCCAAATTAGCTATGGCGGTTTGCTGAAAGAAGTTCGCAAGCAGTTGCAATTAGAAGATGTTGAAAATGGTGATTTGATTAATACGGATAGTGATGATCAGCAAGTAGAGCAAGTAGTTAGGGAAATTGTTGCTAAATGGGATTATCAAAGAAAAAATTATTTTACATTAAATGATTTTTGAAATCTTTAATGCAAAATAATTTTTAGGACTTTTAATGTGCAATACTTTTATGACACAATTATTTTTTGCTTTGATTCTTTTAATATTTGACCTTTTCCTTGGGGACTCCATTCATCTTTTTTGGGGTTCCCAAGAAGGGTTTGAATTACTAGATAATATAATTTGCTTTCTGAATTGTATAATTCTACATTGTCTATTCTTACTGCTAATGTTTCTGAAATGTCCAATTGCTTTATTTTTTCTTGTCTTCCTGTTTCTTGCCACTTTGGATTTTCTTCCATTTTTAAGATTTTCTCCTTTTGCTTTTATTTGTGTATCTGTGTTTATTATACCTCTTTTGAGTTTAATATCTGGTGTTTTTGGCAATGGTAGATATTGCCTCGCAGAGCCCACACTTTACGTTGTAAAGTATAGTGGGCTATACCTTGCATGGAGGTTTGCCGAATTATGTGCTATGCTCTAACCAAATTTAGTTGTTTGAAATGGGTGGTTAGATGAGTTATTTAGTTGCTAATATGCAGAAATTAAAAGCTGATAATTTAGTCGGTTTGGGTAATCATGATCAACGACGTACTCAACACCATAAAAATCTGGATATTGATGGTGACCGTTCGGCTTTAAATTATGATTTAGTTGCTGGTCGGACGGGTCATTTTAAAACAGATATTGAAGCTTACATTAACGAGAATAAAACCAGTCAGCGGGCAGTTAGAAAAGATGCCGTTTTAGTCAATGAATGGATTATTTCTAGCGACAGTAATTTCTTTACGAATTTAACGGCGGCTGATACCCGCAAGTATTTTGAAACAGCGAAGGACTATTTTGCTGAAAAATTTGGTGAAGAAAATATTCGTTATGCAATTGTTCATCTTGATGAGAGTACTCCCCATATGCATATGGGGATTGTCCCCTTTGATGATGAACATAAATTATCTGCTAAACGAGTATTTAATCGGACGGCTTTGCGAGATGTTCAAGATCAATTACCGGCTTATTTACAACAGCATGGCTTCAATGTTCAGCGTGGGGTTCAAGAATCGGAACGTAAAAGTTTGACGGTACCGGAATATAAAGCCATGCGGGAATCTATTAAACAAAGCCAACAAAAGTTAGCAGCGGTTGAAAATGAAACTAAACAGCGTCAAGCGAAACTTAAAACATATCAAGCCACTAAATTTGATGTGAATAGTGTTAAAACGAAAGAATCCCATTTCCATAAGCGGTATGTGCTGGTTGACCGTTTTGATTTTGATAAACTTAAACAGGGTGCCAGCTTAACGGATACGTATTTTACTGAAACATTGTCCCAAAGGTCTGATATGGATATTCAAAAAGACCGACTGATTAAAGCTGAAAGTAAGGCTATGGAATTAGATATTGAGAATCGTCGTCTTCAAAAGCTAGTCGGGACGCTACAAGGAATTGTTCGGAGCGTTGACCACTTCTTACAGCGCAAATTAGGTGTTGGTTTACCAAGTGAGTGGTTAGAACGAGCTGGACTAAAAGAACCGTCTAAAAAATCCCCTCAGAGGCCACAGGAGCGTTCAGAGGGACAACATGATGAATTAGATGGTCCAAGCCTTTGAATTTGGTCTATGGCTTTAATTTAGCCGATGATGCGTATTGGAGCTGTTTAATGGCCGTCAGTCAATGGTAAATCGAATTAAAGGGACTTACTGCTTTAGCAGTTAGTCCCTTTTTGAGGCTTTAAGGAGTTGATTGACTAACCAAACCCAAACACTGAATTGGCTGAAAGCCAAAGTTTCCTAAACTTTGCTTTCCTGCCTCACGGCGAGTGCGGGGTGAGTTTGAGCGGGAGCTCCCGCTCAATTATGCGGTCAAGCTGGCACAGCTTGGACTGGGTTCGGGGCGTCAGCGCCCGAGGGCTTAGAAACTGGTCGATTTTGACCAGTTTCTTCTTATCTTGATACTATTAGAAACAACGGACTTTTTAAAATGTCAGTCAAACCCTTGACACTACTAGGTTTAGGCGTATTATGGTGGTATAAAATGAATATAAAAAAAACCCACGTGAGCTTCGATAGTTTGGCGACCTCGAACGCGTGAGTTAATCTTGTAAAAATCGTATTTGGATTTACTAGACATAGTTTAAAGCTTGGACGCTTGACCGTCAAGCCTTCTGACTGATTTTAAGTAAAGCAAATACATAACAGATTAGCTCTTCTCACGTGGTTGGTGAGAGGAGTTTTTAATTTGGTTGATGGAAAGGTTTTAGTTGATCGTTCGCGGTCAGGGAAAGTTCGGCCATGGCGGGAACGTAAGCTAGAGAATTTGCAATATGGTGATTATTTGCAGATATTGCACTATAAGAAAGCCCATCGAGTTAAAGAATGTGGCGAGGTTTTGCGCTTTGTTGAAGATGAACAGGGACATCGAAAATTAGCCCAAACTTGGTTTTGCCATTCTCGTTTATGTCCGTTATGCAATTGGCGGCGAGCAATGAAGCAATCCAATCAGTTAACTCAAATTTTGGAAGAGGCGGTTAAGCAACGGAAAACGGGCCGATTCTTATTTTTAACGCTGACGGTTGAGAATACCACCGGGGATTTGTTAAAGAACGAGTTGCGACAAATGGGGCGGGCTATCCGTGATTTAATGCGTTATAAAAAGCCAGCTAAAAATTTGTTGGGTTATGTGCGCTCAACTGAAGTAACCGTCAATCATGAAGCAGATCAACCGATGTATCACCACCATATGCATGTTTTATTATTTGTGAAGAATGGTTATT
>NZ_BJDZ01000056.1 GCF_005405405.1 Lactiplantibacillus plajomi | reverse complement strand
TTTTTTTTTCAACGATTTATAACCCTAATAATACACCGAAAGCCTATAAAATCAAGGAATACAAGCCCAATTAACCCCAATTCCAAAAACTAGTTGTTGCTAATAGTATCAAGATAAGAAGAAAACGCCAAAAATTGGCGTTTTTAAACCCCAAAAAGACAGCTCAGCAAAAACCGCTGAACTGCCTTTTTTAAAACCTTGGGTTTCACCCAAACCTGACCAGCTGAACCAGCTGGATCGTAACGCTTGCCGCCGCTGGGCTCGGGGAAACAAGGGCTTGTTTCCTGCTCATCAGGCTTTGGGGTTAATTAGTCTATCAACTCCTTAAAGCCTCCAAGAGGGGCTAATATCGCCTGTAAGGCTCAATAAGCCCCTCTAAGTCGATTTACCGTTGACAGACATTGAAATAGCCCACTGCTAGTTAAAATCGCTTATAACGCAAATATAAACTTTTTAAAGCTATCCCAATAATTTCAACGTTCAAAATGGAAAAAGTTCGAAGGAGCTCGCGACTGAACTTTATCTGTTTTGAATGTTCCAACTGACGCAGTCAGTTTCGTTTGAGCAACGCGAATTCTGATACAGGGTTTAGCACGATTTACCCCACAAGTATTGAGTGGGGTGTAAGTGCGCCTTGCCTTGAACCTTGCCTTGAATTATTTTTTGATAAATAAAAATAGCCAAAAAAAAGACCGGCTCTATCTAACAGCCGGTCAGCCGTATCAATTTTGATACTTTTGGTGTTGAATGCTTATGTATTCTGAGTTTATCTGTGATTAGTCTTTTTCCGTTGGTCATGATTTCCCAAACCAACCAAATTATCAGCTTTCAATTTCTGCATTCTGGCGACCACATAACTCATAACGCATACCCCCAAATTCCGGTCATCTTCCAAGTAAAGTATAACCCACTATACTTTACTTCGTAAAGGTGGGCTCTGCGAGGCAGTAGCGTTCTCCCTTCCTACTAGGGAGAACTGCTATTTTTCTGCGCCTATTATCCGGCTAGAAAAACCTCCGGCGGGCTATTGCATAGCGAGCGCATTTCATGCAGAACTCTACCAAAGCTGCGTAAGCCAAATATCATATTAATAAATAAATTATCAAAGACAGCAAGCTTTCAACTCTTCCTCATAGCAGAGTATAATTAAAACAAAAATATAGAAAATACCTTCAGGAGGAAAAAAGAATATGGACATTATAAAAATTATTGGAATATTGATACTTTTTGGAATTGGAGCCTATTTTATGAACGGTGGCTGGGCAGAAAATTTAGGTAGTCTTTATCGAAACTACAAGGAATCACATCTTTCTCTCTATCAATTCTGGAAAACAATAGCAAAAAAGCACTAGTAATATTACTAGTGCTTTTCAATACATAATCTATTAATTATTGATTTCCATGAGCTACAACTTTATGCGTTTTTAAATCTATATGCCACCAATGTCCCTTACTTGCATTAATGCTTGCTAACGTACCATGAATTCCGGCAGCTGCCCCTGGGTCCATAGGCATTCCCCTAGCAGCCAGTAAAGCTTGAATAGCATAAACTCCTCCCTGACCACCATATTTCATCAATTTAACAATAGCTGAATTAACACCAACAGTTATCCTTGAATGACCCTTATAAGTGTATTTGTGCAACCAATTTGAGCCCTGTCTCAGCATATCCTGATTAAGAGCACTCTGGTATTCTTCTGGTGATAAGATTGATTGAACATCTACACCCTGCTTTTGCATGGCATCAAAAATCTCTCTATTCGAAATATAGTACGTAGCATCATCATTATCATTAGCTTTAACAGTTTGTACAGACGAATCATTGCCTGAAACATCAGATGCTTGTACATTCAAAGCTGGCAAAGTCAAAGATATCCCAAGCAATGCAGCAAGTGACAAAGATATAATTTTACTACTCATTTCATATTCCTCCTTTACCCAAAACCTAAACCAAAAAACCACATAAAGTATATAACGGCTCTTCATTTTTGTTAATGATTACACACACAATCAAAAATCACCTTAGATGACTCTCAAAATTTAAAAACTATCTTCCAATACTTCACAATTTTTCCATCTATACAAAATAATTTTGTTTGGTAAAATCCCATTTCGCCACAACTTCTTCCGCTGATTCTAATTCTTCTTTGGTGTAATCTTCATCACCAATATGAATTAAATCGCCATTCTCAACATCTTCCAAATGCAAATCTTGCTTCACTCGTTTCAGCAAGCCACCATAACTAATTCGGCGTGTCCCAGCTAAGGCATATTCCAAATCTTTAATAACGGATAAATTCTGTTCATCATCAGCCTTCATATAATCAGCTGATTTCACTTCATACTTGGCGGTTTCTTCGGCACTAGCTTGCAGTGAATCAGACCCCTTACGCTTATTAGCTTTTACCGCTTGCACATGCACCATGGGTTCATAATCAACTTTCAACGCTTTTTGCCACAACTTTGCCCAATCAGCTTGCTTAATATAATTATTCGAATTCTTAAAATAACTTGATTTTACAAATAACAACACATGCAAATGTTGATTATAAGAGCCGTCTTGTTCACTGACCGTTATTTCCGTTGAACGCAAATAACCTAACAAATTTTGCGTTATTTTTTTATAGCGCATTAATTTATTAAAAGCCTTTGTCATTGCTCGTAATGACTGCTTTAATTCTTCCGCCGTCATCACATTTTTTACCGTTAACGTTAAAAATAAAAACCGACCAGTTGGTCCACGCTTAATGGTTTCCGCGATAATTTGTTTTAACTGGCTTGAATTTTTCATGCTCTTTCTCCAATTGCAAAGCGGACACAATCGTTTATGACAAAACCACGTTTGATAGAGTTTTAAGTGATCGCCAATCTTACGAAAGCGCAATACTTGCCCACAACCACGAATATCATGGGCCCGCTTAAATTCTAAGATTGATAAATAATCGGCATAACGTACATTTTCAATCTTCCGTTCTCGCCAAGGTCTTACTTTTCCATTTTCGGTTTTATCTTCGAAAATTTCTGACATAAAAAAGCTCCTTCCGCTTTACCACGTGAAGGAGCTGACTATCATTTTCAATAAGGTAGCAGCCTTGACATTAAAGGGTTTGCCCCTTAAACTATAACTACAACTACGAATAATAATCAACTCACGTACTCGGTCGCCAAACAGAGATTCTCACGTGGGTTTTTTATTTTGTTTTTTTTTCAACGATTTATAACCCTAATAATACACCGAAAGCCTATAAAATCAAGGAATACAAGCCCAATTAACCCCAATTCCAAAAACTAGTTGTTG
>NZ_BJDZ01000055.1 GCF_005405405.1 Lactiplantibacillus plajomi | reverse complement strand
GGGGCTAACTGCTAAAGCAGTAAGCCCCTCTAATTCGATTTACCGTTGACTAACAGCTAGACAGAACTCTATTACTAGCATGAGATGGCTCTAATTAGCTCATATTTGCGTTCTAAGCGATTTAACGACTCAAGCCTGTATTTCTCTCTGGTCGTTTTTTAGATTGCTTATCGGGCTCATTTGGCGCTTTTAAGCCCACTTTGTGCCACGTCTCGGGTTTCATATGCACTTTGTCGCCTAATCTTTCTTTCAACACCTTGAACATGCGTTTAATCAAATCTTGCGCATGATTTAATTGTGTCCGCAATTTGTTATTTTCATCTTGCAGTTTATCATTCTTCATTTCCAATTCAAGCGCCCGACTACTAGCTTTAATTTCACTATCATGAGCTCTTTCAGCGTCAGATTTTGCATGGAGTGAATCAATAAAAGCACTCTTGGCATAAATTGCTCCCTGTTTCATTTGCTCAAAATCGTCTTTTTTAACCAACACGTAGCCTTTTTTAAAGCGTGGTTGTAAGGTTTCAACATTGGTTACATCAAAATCAGATTTTTTAAAATCTTCGAATTCTTGTCTCTGTTTTTTTGTATCTGCTTTAACCGTCTCTAATTCTTGACGCATAGCCTTGTATTCAGGCACAGACAAATTTTTACGCTCTTTGTTTTTTTGACCCCGTTCAAGCTTAAAACCTTTGGACTGTAAGAACTCGGGTAGCTCATCTTGCACCTGTTGCAGGGCTTCCCGATTAAACACCCGCTTAGCCGACAGTTTATTATCTTTATCAAACGGCACGATCCCCATATGCATATGGGGCGTGTGCTCGTCTAAATGCACCCAAGCATAGCGGATATTCTCGTCCCCAAACTTTTCAGCAAAGTACTGTTTAGCAGTTTCAAAATAGGCTCTGGTCTGTTTTTCGTCCAGTTGCTCAAAGAACCCCTTATCACTCGTAATAACCCACTCATTGGCTAAGACAGCGTCTTTACGGACAGCTCGGGAGCCAGCCTTGCGTTCGTCAATATAAGACTGAATATCCGTCTTAAAATTGTTCGTCCGTCCAGCCACCAAATCATAGTTCAAATGTGACCGTGAGACATCAATATCTTGGTTGCTATGATTGCTAGTTTTCCGTTGGTCGTGATTACCCAAACCAACCAAATTATCAGCTTTCAATTTCTGCATTCTTGCGACAACAAAACTCATTCCACACACCCCCTAATTCGGACACCGTCCATGTAAAGTATAACCCACTATACTTTACAACGTAAAGTGTGGGCTCTACCGAGGGTCGCTTTGCCAGCGGGACAGACCCCACCGCTCATTTTCCTGTTCGGAAAATATTGCTCTCGTGGACGAAAATTTTGGCTGTTCTCTTCCGCCAAAATAATCGCCACTCACGTTTTGCTTTGCAAACAAAAAGGAACCAATTACTTTGATTCCTCAGCAATTAATTCTTTTTTTATTCTCCGCTCTGCTTCCGGCTGAAGTATATACGGAAATTCCGGGTCACTCATATTAACCACAGCTTGACTAGTAGCTTTTGTAATAAGCTGATATTGTTCTAATAACAATACTTTCTGGTTATACATAGGTAGCTTAACAGCTCTTGGATGATACCTATAAAGTTGAGCCAAAATGTTTAGAGCATCTTCATCCTCAAATAGTTCATCCTGTTGTTTTTTTAAAAAGTCATCGAATGCCCTATCATTTTTTTCTTTACGTTTCTTACTCCCAAAATGAATAACAATCAAAAATAACGATACAAAAAACACCAACAAAATATATGGATTATAATTATTTAAAAATTTTTCCAAATGAAACTTAACTAAGTATTTTTCAGAAAGAAAATTCGTCATTAACAAAACTAGACTAGTTAATAAACTTGCTAACAAAATATCAAAATTAATTGGTTTCCCTAAAATATCTAAAACTTTCTCTGTTGTCTTCAAACTCACTATCTCCTTTTTAGTCCATATTATCTACTACACTAATAATATAGCTAAGTATCAACCAATCATTTCACACAAAAACACTCATTGTTACCACACGAAATAATTTTGTTTATTAAAGTCCCATTTAGCAACTACTTCTTCCGCAGCTTCCATTTCTTCTTTGCTATATTCTTCGTCACCAACGTGGATCAAATCGCCATTCTCAACATCTTCAAGTTTCAAATCTTGCTTAATTTGCTTTAATAACCCGCCATAACTAATTTGCCGAGTACCAGCTAAAGCAAACTCTAAATCTTTAATCACAGCTAAATTACGCTCATCATCAACCGTCATATAGTCAGCCGACTTGACCTCATATTTGGCAGTTTCTTCCGCACTGGCTTGTAAAGAATTAGTGCCTTTACGTTGATTAGCTTTAACAGCTTGTACATGCACCACAGGTTCATAATCAACTTTCAAAGCCCGTTGCCAAAAACTAGTCCATTCTGCTTGTGTAATATAATTAACGCTATCCCCTGTAAAATAACTAGATTTTACAAACAGTAAAACATGTAAATGCTGGTTATAAGAACCATCTTGTTCATTAACCGTAATTTCCGTTGAACGTAAGTACCCTAAAAGATTCTTAGCTACTTTTTTATAACGTGTTAATTTATTAAAGGCTTTAGTCAAAGCTCTTAAAGACACTTTTAGCTCCTCTGCTGAATGAGCGTTTTTAACGGTTAAAGTTAAAAATAAAAAACGTCCTTTAGGTTCTCTCACAACTGTTTCTGCAATAATTTGTTTTAATTGGCTCGAATTTTTCATACTTTTTCTCCAATTACACAACGGACATAACCGCTTTTTGCAAAACCAAGTCTGATACAGCTTCAAATGGTCACCAATTTTCCGAAAACGTAAAGTTTCCCCACAATTTTTAATATCATGTGCCCGCTTAAATTCTAAAATTGACAAATATTCTGCATAACGCACATTCTCAATTTTACGTTCTTTCCAAGGTCTTACTTTCCCATTCGCTGTAACATCTTCAAATACTTCAGACATAAAAAGCTCCTTCCGTTTTATCCACGTGAAGGAGCTGAAAAATCATTTTATGTAAGCTTACAACCTTGACATCATAGGGTTTTACCCCTAGAATATGACTGTAAATAACAAATGATAATCAACTCACGTGCTCGGACGACCAAATCAGAGAATTCACGTGGGTTTTTTATTTTGTCTTTTTATTAAAATTTATACCCTAATAATACACCCAAGCCCTATAAAATCAAGGGATACAGCCCAAACTACAAAAAACTAGTTGTTTCTAATAGTATCAAGATAAGAAGAAAGCGCCGAAAACCGGCGCTTTCAAAACCCAAAAGACAGATCAGCAAAAACCGCTGAACTGTCTTTTTTAAAACCGTGGCTTTCAGCCACACCGACCAGCTGAGCCAGCTGGAACGCAACGCTTGCCGCCGCTGGGCTCGAGGAAACAATGGCTTGTTTCCTAGGGCATGAGGCTTTTTGGTTGAGTAGAGTTAGTCAACTCCTTAAAGCCTCAAAAAGGGGCTAACTGCTAAAGCAGTAAGCCCCTCTAATTCGATTTACCGTTGACTAACAGCTAGACAGAACTCTATTACTAGCATGAGATGGCTCTAATTAGC
>NZ_BJDZ01000054.1 GCF_005405405.1 Lactiplantibacillus plajomi | reverse complement strand
AAAGTAAAGGAACTAACAGCTTATGCAACAAGTTGTCTTACCCATCAAAGATTCAAACGTTCTTAAAGAGGTTCAAGATACGTTACTCAATAACTTTAAGAAGCTGTTTAGTATCTTTGATTTTGACCAAATAATTTGATAAAAAAAGGAGTGAGCGAAGCCCACGCTCACATTTAACTGCGCCTCCCGTTGGTCGTTGCTAAAATCAAGCCCACGGTTAGGAAACTTCGGTCACACCCTCAGGCAGAATTAAATAGCGTTAATAGCTGATCTGGCCCTTTCTATTGTTCTAACTGTCGTTATTTTGAAATCAAGCATACTACATCAAATCATGCTATAGCACTAACAGTAAGATAAATCAGAAAATCAAAATATCAGTTAAAACGATGATGTGGCTAAAACGTAATTTAATTGCTAGAAGGAACAAATGAGATATTAAAGATAAAAAGGCTGACACCTGTTTAAGAGTGTCAGCCTTTTTATCTTTAATATCTCTAATTAGTGGTATGGTCTTTCTAGCGACCACCAAATCCACTAAAACCACCAAAAATCATTCCAATACCACTACCCGTTGTACTAGTTTGATATTTATCTGAGATAAGATTCAAATAGATAACTTTAACTTTTGGGGATAGGGCAGATTTTATCGCTAGGGGCGTTAAAAAAAATTGTAAATCACTTAAAATTTTTGGCAAATATTTTTTGTCTTTTAAAGATTGTTCTGCTTCCAGTAAAAATGGTTTTTCTTCAGTAGTTGGTGCATCAGCTAAAGCATTTTGTATATCAGTAAGTAATTTCACTTCAGTAGGTATTCGTTTTGTGTTGTTTTTAAAAAAGCTCATTAGATGACACCTCCTTATTTTTCATGTCCTGATTTCCATGAACCGCCAAGTACAACCATTTTTAAGGACATAGAGCATGGCACAGAAGATATCATAAGGATCAATGTGTTTTGGGTGAGTTCGTTTTCTTGAAGCTTCCAGATCCTGGCGGATCAAATCGAATTGTTGCCGAGAAATATCGCTTTGGTAATGATGACTAAAATGTTGCATATGATTACCAACTTTTTTGACAGTAGTTTATCAAATTATTTGGTCAAAATCAAAGATACTAAACAGCTTCTTAAGCTGGCCGACGTAACTATACGATTTTTCAAGTTGGTAAAGCGACGCTACTGCGAGTGAGTGACGTTATGGGTTTAAAACAGACCGATATTTTTAATCTGGACGGTTCTATTAAACAAAATGCGTTCATTCATGATCGAAAAACTGGTAAGCCTAATACCTTGTACCTTAAACCAGTTCAAACAGAACTCTTATTGTATCGTCAATGGCTGCTTGATCATAAACTAGCATCTGAATGGCTCTTTCCTTCCATTCAACACCCAGATCGCCATATCACTGAAAAACAGTTCTACAAAATTATGAGTAGGTTTGGCGATCTGTTAGGAATTAATTATCTAGGTACTCATACGATGCGCAAAACTGGGGCTTATCGTGTTTACACGCAATCAAATTACAATATTGGCCTAGTCATGCACTTACTAAATCACTCAAGTGAAGCCATGACTTTAGCTTATTTAGGCTTGAATCAAGCAAGTACAGAAAACATGTTGAACCAAATTGATTTTGGGTAAATTGGTTTGATTTTGTTGTCGCCAACGGCGACTTCTGATACAGGTTTTTAATGGGTCTAGCACAACATAGAATAAATTCTATGTGTAAGTGCGCATTGACCTCGTTTCACTCGGTCTGCTGATAACCATAGAATCAATTTTTGCCATGGTTGAATTGAATGTATTCTTAATTCAACTTATGCTTACACTTAACTAAGCTTGTTATGCTTTAGATACTTAAAAAATGTTGCAGATTCCACTGTTTTAAGCCAATTTTTTTAATCGTTCTGTGCAAAGAATCTTTATGAGCTTGGTAACAAATTTTGAATAACGGTCCTGTAAGATCTGTGAATTTAAACTGAAAGCATTATTTTGATGTTAGGAGTAATTAAGATGGACGAAAAGAAAGTATTAAAAACCATTGATGAAATGCTTGCTGATCCTTGGCAAGTTGATATTCAAGAATTGTTTGAAGCTTCTTTCAATGAACCTGACGAGATCAAAAAGAATTTGTATGATTCCCTGTATACTTATGTTTTGCAAAAAAGACAAGAAGATATTATTAATCGTCCTGGCTTCGTTATTTAGCCCTCTAAAAGCCTGCTGAGGGCTTTTTATTTTTGCTTTGTTATAAATATATATAAACAGTCTCAAAAACGCTAGAAACAAGAAATAAGGCCCTTAAAAACGAATATAGCAGTTAGATTCTTGTTGAGATTCAGAAAAACTAACTGTTTGCTGTCAATGGTAGCGGACGAGCGTAGCGTGGGAGCATAAGGAATTGACAGCTTTTAACTAGTTTTTACACCTTTTAGCGTATAAAGTTGCTTAGGTTGTAGGTTGCTTGTTAGCACACAAAAAGGCCTATCAAATTAATGACGGGCCTTTATGATTTTGCTAGAATCGTCACACTATTATGAAGTAGGTGTTTGTGTCATGTCGGAGACACAAGCATGATTATAGCACTATGCAAACTTGGTGCAATACTAAAAAAGTGAACACCCGGGTAAGTGCTTACTAAGAAGTTGTCACTTCGAAACGGAATACCATGAGTCCCGACTAATGGGACAACTTTATTTTAGATCATTCTAATTAAATTGCAATATTAAAAAGCGACTACCTAAACAGATAGCCGCTCCCCCAAGTAATATAGATAGCACATATTATTATAATAACATTAAAATTGACATAGTAAAAAGGCCTATCCAGTTAAGGGTAGACCTTTTTATTTTGCGGTATGTTACTGAAAGTAGTGTGCAATGTCATGTCATACAGCACAAACGTAGTATAGCATTATTAACGCTAGTTGCAACCACTAGAGTCAGTTTTCATTATAGCACTATTTTATGCTAGTTAACATAACACATAGTATTAAAAGCTAAAGTTTGTGAAGTGTTTAAATCCTTGTTATATCAACGATAGCAAGCTATATATTTACCGATATCATACGATAACGATACTTTGTGAAAATAGAGTAAATTTGTAAATGCTAATATACCAGTATTTTACACTTGTGAAAGTTTATTATTCTACGTATGTAAGTTACTTTGTGATAATGACGTTTCATGTATAATTGTCCGAAACATGTCGGCTTAGAACCCGCCTAGGCTGAGACTATATAATATTAATAGTGTGTCTATCGTTAGTAGTTAGTTCTTAACGTTTTGTGGTCTACGTGACGATTAGTACATTAATAACACCCTAGTTTAACCTATCTGCACGCAACCACGTGCTCTTAACCCTCAAGGTCAAAACCAGTTTAGTGCACTTGCCCTTTGCTGTTCAGAACGCTTGAACCTGAGCGGGATATAGTTTTCCCCTTGTTTTGCGAAGAAGAAAACTTTTTGTTGTTCGTCACGAATCACCGTCACGTAAAAACACTTGCATTGTTACTATTGCGCTTGTAGATTAGCCTAACTAATTTAGCCTATAAAAAAAGCACCCTTTATAGGTGCCAGCAATCATTTATTTTTAGTTGTTTGGATCACTGGCCTTGCGTAATCGCCCTGTACTTTCGTACTGCTTTACCGCCCGCCCCGTACGTGGGGCCACCGTTCGGAACCAACCTAAATACAAGTATAGGTTAATTCCTAGTGGGAGTTTATAGCGGCGGCTCTCACTTGACCTGTCGACTTGTTTCATTAGCTCCGCTAACCGGCTGTCAGTCCTCGAAAGGTAAGATTAGTTGGCTTGGCTAGAATGTTGCCACTCTAGTAACGGGGCTTGGCTCCCCCGTGATCCAGAAAAATTCAACTCTACCTACTTGAAAAATCTTACAATAGTAGGTAAAATGAACACATAAACTTTGGTAAGAGTTATGTGTTCCCCCGGTGCCCACCGAGGGAATTTTTTTGTCTATTTAATTTAGTTACAAACAGTATTATACCCCTTTGCCGATAATATGACAAATGGGTATTTTTAGCGTCTTAACCAGCCAAATAAGCCCTTTTTAGACGTCTTAGTTTCTTCCTCCTTGTAATTATCCTCGGCAGGTTTTGAAACGTCTGTATCGTCCATATTTTGGCTCTCACTGACATTTTGTTTGGTGTCATTGGCGCTACCATCTAGTAACTTTTCATTTTGTCGGTTAGTTGCTAAATTGAGTTGTTGTTGCTGGCTTAGTAATTGAGTTAGCTTTTCAATTTGTCTATCCTTTTCGTCTAGTTGACGTCGCATTATATCAAGAACTTTATCGTCAATTGGTAACGTCTTTTCTTGTTTAGTCTTGGTGTTACTATTTGCATAATATTTACGAATAGCGTTGACAACGCTATCATCAATTACATATCTTTCATTGCTGTCTTTTAAGGGTTTTTCGTTGTCGTCAAGCATATCAATAATTTGATAAACCCTTGCACGTGACAAATTCAACTCTTTAGCTATTGAAGATATTGTCTTGCTTGCCATTTCACGTCACCCTTTATGTTAGTATATACCTTCATATTAACATAGTTAATCAAGGTAAACACGGAACGAAGGCTTAGAACACGCGTCTCAACATATGATATACTTCTATCGCGGAGAGTTTTAAAGGTAGCGGCTATTCTTGCTTGAAAAGTGTTGGCAAATTCTATAAGAACGTGTTTGGATACTTTGACATTCGATTTGATTTTAGTTAAATTAGATCAAAAACAGGAGTTTTTAATCCATGAAAAGCTTTGCACACCATTATAG
>NZ_BJDZ01000053.1 GCF_005405405.1 Lactiplantibacillus plajomi | reverse complement strand
GACCTTAGGCACGGTCAAGTGACCCCGCAACGCTGGGTTATCGAACGCAGTTTTAGCTGGCTAGGAAAATATCGGCGCCTCTGGCGCAATTGTGAGCGAAAGCTGAACACCAGTAAGATGATGATTAGCTTAGCCTTCCTGCGAATACTCTTGAAAAGATTCTAAACACGTTCTTAAAATTGGACAACTTTATTAAGCTGCTTTCTGGGCGGTAAGTTCCCGGTATTTTACCGGGGACTTGCCGTCCAATTTTGTTTTGATGCGCCGATGATTGTAGAAGTCTATCCATTCGTTCATAGCTTCGATAAGCGCTGTTTTGGTCTCAAAATGTTCATCCATAACCTCGACTTTCATAATGTGAAAAAACGACTCCATGGCGGCGTTGTCGAGACAAGTGGCTTTACGCGACATACTCTGAAATACATGGTGCTCTTTAAGCGTGTTTTGCCAGTGGCGATGCTGATACTGAAACCCTTGGTCAGTATGGACAGTCGTCCGATAATCTAACACCGGTATTCGATTTAGGGCTTCTTTCAAAGGTTTTAAAGCGAATTCAACGGTCGGGTGGTCACTGATATTGAAAGCCAGAACCTCTCCATTGAAGAGGTCGAGGACTGGTGCTAAATAAACCCGTTCATTTTGGCTTTGGTTCCCATATCGAAATTCACTGACGTCGGTGACTAACTTCTGGTAAGGCCGATCTGTTTTGAATCGTCGCTTAAGTCGATTTGGGGCGATGACGCCAACAGTTCCCTTGTAAGAATTATACTTTCGTTTCTGCCGATTAAAGGCGCCACATAGCCAGTCTTGTTCCCGCATAATCCGTAAGACCCGCTTATGGTTGATCTTAAAGCCATAAGCGTCATGTAAAGCACCGGTTATTCGTCGGTACCCGTACTTCCGAGTATATTTTGGATCTTGTTGACGAATCTCATCAATTGCCTGAATAATTTGTGAATCATCTAAGTTACGACCACGATGCTCCTTAGCATAATAATACGTGCTGCGAGGAATACGAACAGCCTTAAGAACTAGTTTGATGGAAACTTGAAAATTCTGCCTTAACTCGTCTACTAGTTCGATGAGTTCGTGTGTTTTGACTTCTTTCGTGCTAAGGCATCGAGTTTTTTTAAGAATTCATTTTCTATTTTTAACATTTGATTCTCTTGTTTTAGCTGCTTCAATTCTGCGGCTGGAGTCTGTGGTTTTTCAGGTTTGGGGTTGTTCTGCTTGTGTTTGGCCATGGTCTTAGGATTCCCTCGTTTGCGCTCAAGTCCCGCTATTCCAGATTCCTGGAAGTGTTTTTCCCACTGCCAAATCGTACTTGGCGACGACAAGTCAAAGTGTAAGGCAGTCACTGGAAGCGAAGCTTGATTTCGTTTCTTCCAGTTTAATACATCGACTTTGAACTGACTAGAATATTCTTGGGACATTGACCGGTCTTTTAGACCTTCAATACCTCGCCGCTCAAATCGATGAACCCAGTCCAGAATGATTGAATGATTGCTAATGCGATACTTCTTAGCTAGAGACGGTGAACCTTTACCAGATAAGTATTCAGTAACGACCTTTATTCGAAGTTCTAAATTAAATTTTGACATAGTAAAACCCCCAAGGTTAGATTTGGTGTCCAACCTTAGGGGTTCACTTTAAAGGCCATTTAAGCTGTTTTAAACAGATAGAGCATAATTATATTAAACGTGTTTTAAAATGCGCTTACGGGCACTTTAGGAACGTTGTATAAGTGCCATTGCGGAAAGGACAGCAAACTTAAATTCACAACTTTTAAAGAAGCAGGCTAATTGAGATGGTACTCAAAGATTAGTATAATGTGAGTAGTAATAAAGGGGGGCGAGAAAATCATGGCAGTTAAGGAAAAGAAACGCGTACAAGTCCAGATTGACAAAGAATTGGCAGATAATACCGAAGCCGTTTTAAGCCAGTTAGGTCTAAACCCAACTACCGCGATCAATATGTTTTATAAGCGGATTGTTGCTAATGGTGCCTTACCTTTTAATGTGTCTTTAAGCGAAGAAGAAAGAGCTAATTTACGCTTTTTAAAGGCTACCAAAGAGACACCAGTAACAGAGTTCAAAGACGCTAAAGAAGTCGCTGATTGGCTCAATGATCCAGATGAGGACTAATGGCTTATCAGATTAAATAAATTAATAACTTGGAAGTGTGATGAACATGAAAGGTACAATCAAAATTAATGACTTTTTTGAAATTGCCAAAGAAACTGATTTAAAAGATTTACTTGATAAGTCATTACATGAGCCAGATCCAGAAAAGCGCAAAGTATATGACGCTTTATATACCTACTTTTTAGATAAAAGGCAAGATGAGGTTATTAAGCGAAAGGACTTTGTCCGTTGATAGATAAACCCCAATATATATTGAGGAATTTTCCTTGGATAAACCAAAATATTACTTATCCAGAAAAGGTGCAAAAGCAGTTACAAAATTTTGCAGATCAAAACCCAGAAGTAAAGCCTAGAAATGATCCAGAAAATAAAAACGATCGGCCTAGTTATTAGGTTGATCGTTTTTTAATTTATCCGGTTTATGGGCGTTAACATAGTCAGCAAATGTTTTTAAAAGTTCTTCGGTTTGTTCGACCGAGAGGTTATTAGCTTGAAAGTACTTTTCTAATAAAGCCCCTTTTTGAATTAATCGGCGAGAACGGGCTTTGCGGGCTTGCCGATTTTCATAGTATTTAGATTGTCGTAATTTAAAATATTCCCGCTCAATTTTTTGTTTTAAACGCGCTTGCTGCTCGACTAGTTTTTCATATTGATTAGACATGGAATTTCCCCATCTCGTATGGCTAATGATCTACGGATTTCACCTTTAAAAACTCAGAAAATTGCTTAGCTAAAAGCTTAATCTGATCGTTAGACAAATTAGCATAATCTAAATTGGCTTGACTGATGATTTGTTTACCTAGCCGTTGTTCAATCTTATTTTTTTCGTCCTTAATTTTTTGATTAAGGGCTTTTAATTTAGCTTCTTGTTTTTCTAAGTTACTTTGAGACATAACGATCCCTCCAATCATATTAGAAATAATCACCGAAACTATATCATATAGGAAACGTTAAGTCAAAATATAAAAGTTGAAATAGCGAAGCGGAAGGCATACACTAAGTTAAAGTTAAGAGAATCAGCAGACCGAGTGAAACGAGGTTAATGCGCACTTACACGTCATCTTTGATGACGTTGTGCTAAACCCATTAAAACCTGTATTAGAAGTCGCCGATGGCGACAACAAAGTCAAACCCATAAACCCAAAGAAAGGTGGTGACAGACATGGCAATTTTTCACATGAGTTTTAGTAATATTAGTGCTGGTAAAGGACGAAGTACGATTGCCAGTGCCGCTTATCGAAGTGGTGAAAAGCTATTTGATGATAAGGAAGGTCGCCACTATTTTTATGCCCGCTCGGTTATGCCAGAAAGCTTTATTTTAACTCCCAAAAATGCACCAAAATGGGCCAGTGATCGAGAGCAGTTGTGGAATGAAGTTGAAAAGAAAGATCGTAAATCAAACTCACGGTATGCAAAAGAGTTTAACGTGGCTTTACCGGTAGAATTAAGTGAATCCGAACAGAAAGAATTACTGACAAAATATGTGCAAGAAAATTTTGTTGATGAGGGCATGGTAGTCGACGTGGCAATTCATCGCGACCACCCAGATAATCCGCACGCTCATGTGATGTTAACCAATCGCCCATTTAACCCCGATGGTACTTGGGGACAGAAAACAAAAACCGAATACATTTTAGATAGTCATGGTAATAAAACTAAGACCCCTGCAGGGAATGTGAGAAACCGAAAAATTTGGTTGGTTGATTGGGATAAAAAAGAAAAAATAACTGAATGGCGGCACAATTGGGCGGTTAGTGTAAATCAAGTTTTAGAGCAAAAAAATATTCCCGATCGGATCAGTGAAAAATCATTTATCGAGGAGGGAATAGATGATACCCCAATGCAACATGAGGGAATCAATAGTAAGCGGCATGAAAGAAAAGAATTTAACCAACAAGTTAAGGACTATCGCAAGGCCAAAGCCAGTTATAAAAATAACCAAGAAAAAGTAATCAATCGAGGTCATTTAGATAGCCTAAGTAAACACTTCTCGTTTAACGAGAAAAAAGTGGTCAAAGAGTTAAGCCATGAACTGAAAACTTATATTAGTTTGGAAAGTTTAGATGATAAGCGGCGCATGCTATTTAATTGGAAAAACAGCACCTTAATTAAACATGCGGTTGGTGAAGATGTGACTAAACAATTATTGACAATTAACCAACAAGAAAGCTCACTCAAAAAAGCAGATGAACTCTTAAATAAAGTAGTTGATCGCACGACGAAAAAACTTTATCCAGAGCTTAATTTTGAACAGACCACGCAAGCTGAAAGACGAGAATTAATTAAAGAAACTAATAGTGAACAAACGATTTTCAAAGGCAGTGAATTAAACGAACGTTTAATGAATATTCGTGATGATTTATTGGTCCGACAATTATTGACCTTTACCAAACGGCCATACGTTGGCTGGAAGTTATTAATGCAACAAGAAAAGGAAGTCAAAATCGAGCTTAAATATACGCTGATGATTCATGATGATAGCTTAGAAAGTCTAGAACACGTTGATCAAGGTCTACTAGAAAAGTATTCACCAACCGAGCAGCAAAAGATTACTCGCGCAGTCAAAGATTTGCGAACAATCATGGCTGTTAAGCAAGTCATTAAAACGCAATACCATGAAGTATTGAAAAGGGCCTTTCCCAAAGGCGATTTAGATGAATTACCAATGACTAAACAGGAACAAGCCTATACAGCCGTGATGTACTATGATCCTGTTTTAAAGCCATGTCAGGCTGAAACAATTGAACAGTGGCAAGCAAATCCACCACAGGTGTTCAGTCCCCAAGAACATCAACAAGGACTAGCTTATTTATCGGGACAGCTTAGCTTAGATCAGTTAGAAAATCATCACTTACAACGGGTTTTAAAGCATGATGGCACTAAA
>NZ_BJDZ01000052.1:3486-5173 GCF_005405405.1 Lactiplantibacillus plajomi | reverse complement strand
GAAGTCAATTCGCTAGCAAATAAATTTTTGAACAACTTTAAATGAGCTTTTTAGAACTCATCATTAATTTGAGAGTTTGATCCTGGCTCAGGACGAACGCTGGCGGCGTGCCTAATACATGCAAGTCGAACGAACTCTGGTATTGATTGGTGCTTGCATCATGATTTACATTTGAGTGAGTGGCGAACTGGTGAGTAACACGTGGGAAACCTGCCCAGAAGCGGGGGATAACACCTGGAAACAGATGCTAATACCGCATAACAACTTGGACCGCATGGTCCGAGCTTGAAAGATGGCTTCGGCTATCACTTCTGGATGGTCCCGCGGCGTATTAGCTAGATGGTGGGGTAACGGCTCACCATGGCAATGATACGTAGCCGACCTGAGAGGGTAATCGGCCACATTGGGACTGAGACACGGCCCAAACTCCTACGGGAGGCAGCAGTAGGGAATCTTCCACAATGGACGAAAGTCTGATGGAGCAACGCCGCGTGAGTGAAGAAGGGTTTCGGCTCGTAAAACTCTGTTGTTAAAGAAGAACATATCTGAGAGTAACTGTTCAGGTATTGACGGTATTTAACCAGAAAGCCACGGCTAACTACGTGCCAGCAGCCGCGGTAATACGTAGGTGGCAAGCGTTGTCCGGATTTATTGGGCGTAAAGCGAGCGCAGGCGGTTTCTTAAGTCTGATGTGAAAGCCTTCGGCTTAACCGAAGAAGTGCATCGGAAACTAGGAGACTTGAGTGCAGAAGAGGACAGTGGAACTCCATGTGTAGCGGTGAAATGCGTAGATATATGGAAGAACACCAGTGGCGAAGGCGGCTGTCTGGTCTGTAACTGACGCTGAGGCTCGAAAGTATGGGTAGCAAACAGGATTAGATACCCTGGTAGTCCATACCGTAAACGATGAATGCTAAGTGTTGGAGGGTTTCCGCCCTTCAGTGCTGCAGCTAACGCATTAAGCATTCCGCCTGGGGAGTACGACCGCAAGGTTGAAACTCAAAGGAATTGACGGGGGCCCGCACAAGCGGTGGAGCATGTGGTTTAATTCGAAGCTACGCGAAGAACCTTACCAGGTCTTGACATACTACGCTAACCTGAGAGATCAGGCGTTCCCTTCGGGGACGTGGATACAGGTGGTGCATGGTTGTCGTCAGCTCGTGTCGTGAGATGTTGGGTTAAGTCCCGCAACGAGCGCAACCCTTATTGTCAGTTGCCAGCATTCAGTTGGGCACTCTGGCGAGACTGCCGGTGACAAACCGGAGGAAGGTGGGGATGACGTCAAATCATCATGCCCCTTATGACCTGGGCTACACACGTGCTACAATGGATGGTACAACGAGTTGCGAACTCGCGAGAGTAAGCTAATCTCTTAAAGCCATTCTCAGTTCGGATTGTAGGCTGCAACTCGCCTACATGAAGTCGGAATCGCTAGTAATCGCGGATCAGCATGCCGCGGTGAATACGTTCCCGGGCCTTGTACACACCGCCCGTCACACCATGAGAGTTTGTAACACCCAAAGTCGGTGGGGTAACCTTTTAGGAACCAGCCGCCTAAGGTGGGACAGATGATTAGGGTGAAGTCGTAACAAGGTAGCCGTAGGAGAACCTGCGGCTGGATCACCTCCTTTCTAAGGAATATTACGGAAACCTACACAGCGTCGAAACTTTGTTTAGTTTTGAGAGA
>NZ_BJDZ01000052.1:0-3254 GCF_005405405.1 Lactiplantibacillus plajomi | reverse complement strand
CTCTTGAAACTTGTTCTTTGAAAACTAGATAATATCAAATATATTTTTTCATAATGAAACCGAGAACACCGCGTTTTTTGAGTTTTTTATTGAAGTTTAATTATCGCTAAACTCATTAATCGCATTTACCGTTAGGTAAATGAGGTTAAGTTAACAAGGGCGCATGGTGAATGCCTTGGCACTAGGAGCCGATGAAGGACGGGACTAACACCGATATGCTTCGGGGAGCTGTACGTAAGCTATGATCCGGAGATTTCCGAATGGGGCAACCCAGCAGTTTTAATCAACTGTTACCACTAGATGAATTCATAGTCTAGTTGGAGGTAAACGCTGTGAACTGAAACATCTCATTAGCAGCAGGAATATAAAGAAATTTCGATTCCCTAAGTAGCGGCGAGCGAACGGGGAACAGCCCAAACCAACGTGCTTGCACGTTGGGGTTGTAGGACTGAATATTTGAGTTACCAAAGGATTTGATAGTCGAAGGATTTGGGAAAATCCGCCATAGATGGTGATAGCCCAGTAGATTAAATCAAATTCTCTCAGTTCAGGATCCTGAGTACGGCGGAACACGTGAAATTCCGTCGGAATCCGGGAGGACCATCTCCCAAGGCTAAATACTACCTAGTGACCGATAGTGAACCAGTACCGTGAGGGAAAGGTGAAAAGCACCCCGGGAGGGGAGTGAAATAGTTCCTGAAACCATGTGCCTACAACAAGTCAGAGCGCGTTAATGCGTGATGGCGTGCCTTTTGTAGAATGAACCGGCGAGTTACGATCCCGTGCAAGGTTAAGACTTAAAAGTCGGAGCCGTAGCGAAAGCGAGTCTGAAATGGGCGACTTTAGTACGAGGTTGTAGACCCGAAACCAGGTGACCTATCCATGTCCAGGTTGAAGGTGCGGTAAAACGCACTGGAGGACCGAACCCGTGTAAGTTGAAAATTGCTGGGATGAGGTGTGGATAGCGGTGAAATTCCAAACGAACTTGGAGATAGCTGGTTCTCTCCGAAATAGCTTTAGGGCTAGCCTCGGAATTAGGATCATGGAGGTAGAGCACTATTTGGACTAGGGGCCCGTCTTGGGTTACTGAATTCAGATAAACTCCGAATGCCATTGATTCATATCCGGGAGTCAGACGGTGAGTGATAAGATCCATCGTCGAAAGGGGAACAGCCCAGACCATCAGTTAAGGTCCCTAAATGTATGCTAAGTGGAAAAGGATGTGGAGTTGCATAGACAACTAGGATGTTGGCTCAGAAGCAGCCACCATTTAAAGAGTGCGTAATAGCTCACTAGTCGAGTGATCCTGCGCCGAAAATGTACCGGGGCTAAGCATACTACCGAAACCATGGATGCGACCATTAGGTCGCGTGATAGGAGAGCGTTCTAAGGGCGGTGAAGCAAGATCGTGAGGACTTGTGGAGCGCTTAGAAGTGAGAATGCCGGTATGAGTAGCGAAAGATAGGTGAGAATCCTATCCACCGAATGACTAAGGTTTCCTGGGGAAGGCTCGTCCTCCCAGGGTTAGTCGGGACCTAAGTCGAGGCCGAGAGGCGTAGACGATGGATAACAGGTTGAGATTCCTGTACTAGTTAAGTGCGTTTGAACGATGGAGGGACGCAGGAGGCTAAGATGTGCATTCTGTTGGATTAGAATGTCCAAGCAGTAAGTCTTAAGCAGAGTCAAATGCTTTGCTTTATCAGGACAAGCTGTGATGGGGAGCGAAATTTTAGTAGCGAAGCGTCTGATGTCACACTGCCGAGAAAAGCTTCTAGTGAGTACTTAACTACCCGTACCGCAAACCGACACAGGTAGTCGAGGAGAGAATCCTAAGGTGAGCGAGTGAACTCTCGTTAAGGAACTCGGCAAAATGACCCCGTAACTTCGGGAGAAGGGGTGCTGATCGCAAGATCAGCCGCAGTGAATAGGCCCAGGCGACTGTTTATCAAAAACACAGGTCTCTGCAAAATCGTAAGATGACGTATAGGGGCTGACGCCTGCCCGGTGCTGGAAGGTTAAAAGGATGGGTTAGCTTCGGCGAAGCTCAGAATTGAAGCCCCAGTAAACGGCGGCCGTAACTATAACGGTCCTAAGGTAGCGAAATTCCTTGTCGGGTAAGTTCCGACCCGCACGAAAGGCGTAACGATCTGGGCACTGTCTCAACGAGAGACTCGGTGAAATTATATTGTCCGTGAAGATGCGGACTACCCGCGACAGGACGGAAAGACCCCATGGAGCTTTACTGTAGCTTGATATTGAGTGTTTGTACAGCTTGTACAGGATAGGTAGGAGCCATAGAAACCGGAACGCTAGTTTCGGTGGAGGCGTTGGTGGGATACTACCCTCGCTGTATGACCACTCTAACCCACACCACTTAGCGTGGTGGGAGACAGTGTCAGGTGGGCAGTTTGACTGGGGCGGTCGCCTCCCAAAAAGTAACGGAGGCGCCCAAAGGTTCCCTCAGAATGGTTGGAAATCATTCGCAGAGTGTAAAGGCACAAGGGAGCTTGACTGCGAGACAGACAGGTCGAGCAGGGACGAAAGTCGGGCTTAGTGATCCGGTGGTACCGTATGGAAGGGCCATCGCTCAACGGATAAAAGCTACCCTGGGGATAACAGGCTTATCTCCCCCAAGAGTCCACATCGACGGGGAGGTTTGGCACCTCGATGTCGGCTCATCGCATCCTGGGGCTGTAGTCGGTCCCAAGGGTTGGGCTGTTCGCCCATTAAAGCGGTACGCGAGCTGGGTTCAGAACGTCGTGAGACAGTTCGGTCCCTATCCGTCGCGGGCGTAGGAAATTTGAGAGGAGCTGTCCTTAGTACGAGAGGACCGGGATGGACATACCTCTGGTGTACCAGTTGTGCCGCCAGGCGCATCGCTGGGTAGCTACGTATGGATGTGATAAACGCTGAAAGCATCTAAGTGTGAAACACACCTCGAGATGAGATTTCCCATTCCTTTATGGAAGTAAGACCCCTGAAAGATGATCAGGTAGATAGGTTAGAAGTGGCAGTGCGGCGACGCATGTAGCGGACTAATACTAATCGGTCGAGGACTTAACCAAGTAATTGGTGTTCCGGTTTATGTGAAAGAGATTTGATATTAGCTAGTTTTGAGAGCGCAAGTTTCTCAGTAGTGTGGTGACGATGGCGAGAAGGATACACCTGTTCCCATGTCGAACACAGAAGTTAAGCTTCTTAGCGCCGAGAGTAGTTGGGGGATCGCTCCCTGCGAGGGTAGGACGTTGCCATGC
>NZ_BJDZ01000051.1 GCF_005405405.1 Lactiplantibacillus plajomi | reverse complement strand
TGCTCTTTTTTTATTTTCTATTATATCAAAAGCAGGTCTGGAAAAATCCGAAGATTTTTCCAGACCTGCTTTGTTTTTAGAGACTTATGTCACAGCCTCTTTTTGGTGTGGCCAGTTATATGTAAGTTAACTCGTCAGTGGTAACGCCCGACGTGATTTGGTGGTTAGTGATTCGACGTACGGGGCGCGTTCCGAGTAAGTCATTTCCTGGTTGTCGTCTAAGTAGATGACGGCCGTCCAGCGGCGGACTTTGGCGGTTGGCGGCTTTAGGACGACCCGGTAGACAATCGGACAGTTACTGATGGTCAGCCGGTCGGTCGGCCGTTGGCGGTGTTGCTGGTAGCCAACACTGGCCCGTAACGTTCGTGGATTTGAGAAGGTGCACTGGTACCAACTGATTCCACTGAACGGCCCGCTCGCTTCGGATTGCACGTTGCGGCGCATTACCCGCATATGGTAACCGTTGGCGGTTAACGCCCGCTCGATCCGGCGTTGAGCGACCTGGTTATCGTACTTGGTCTTAGCGAACCAACCACCGATCACTAGACTAACCAAGACGAGCCCACCGATTAGCCAGCAACTGACCGGGTGCCTATGGATAAAGGTTTGCATAAAGGACTCCTTAAAAAGACTTAAAATGCTAATATACCGGAGGATTGGGGCGGTGACAACCCTTAATTGGACCGGTTCATTTTAGCTAAGGGTGGTAAACTAATTTAAATGATTGCGGGATATAAAATGCTTAATTAAAAGTCATTGATGAGCAGTAGGGTAGTGCGCCGAAAGCGATTGTCAGCGGTTGGATAAAATAGGCACCAAACTGGCAGGAATATAAATAAATAAATCAAAAAAGAAGCCACCGATAAGTTGTCGGTGGCTTCTTAATCATGAAAGGAAGCGGGTTAAAGTTTTGGGAGTGGCATCCACGTCTTGTAGCCGGTATAGTCCTTCGTTCGTAAAAGCTTTTCAGCATTTGCAACTCGGTCTGGGGTTGGCGACTCAATGCCTTCCAACCGATACTTGATCTTCATTTCGTGGTACTTCTTCACACCCAGTGTGTGGTACGGTAGTACTTCGACTTTTTGAACGACGTTGTTCGGAATCTTAGCAATGTAGTCGCCAAGTTCAGCCAAATACTTGTCGTTGTCGGTCCGCTGCGGAACGAGCACGTGGCGAATCCACATATCGTGGTGGTTAGCTGCCATGTACTGAATCATATCCAGAATGTTTTCGTTACCATACTGGGTCAGCTTCTTGTGTTCCGCAGAGTTGATGTGTTTAATATCAACTAGCGAGATGTCGGTCACGGCCATTAAGCGCTCAAACTTATCAAAGAAGGGCTGTTCGCGGGTAAATGGTTGGCCCGAGGTGTCGAGACAAGTACTGATGTCCATGGCTTTCGCCTTTTCGAACAGGTCCAGAATAAAGTCAATCTGGACGAGGGATTCGCCACCACTGACGGTGATCCCACCGGTTTTGCCCCAAAATGCCCGGTACTTTTGCGCGTCCTCTAATATTTCATCGGCGGTCATCTTGTCACCGACATTCAGTTTCCAAGTGTCGGGATTGTGACAATACTGACAACGCATGTGGCACCCTTGTAAAAACGCAACGTAGCGGATACCCGGGCCATCGACTGATCCAAACGTTTCAATGGAATGGACGTAGCCGATTACTGGCGTCTCTTTTGATTGTTCGGTTTGAGTAACTTTGCTGTTTGCCATGAGCCTTCGCCCCTTAATTTCGAATTAATTACATCTTGTCGAAGAACGTCCGTGAAATAACGTCGTCCTGTTGTTCCTTAGTCAGGTCTGCGAAGTATACGCAGTAGCCGGATACCCGGACAGTTAAGGTTGGGTATTCTTCTGGGTGCTTCTGAGCATCGATCAACGTGTCCTTATTGAAGACGTTGATGTTCAAGTGCATCCCATCGTTGTTCATGTAACCGTCGAGCATGTTAACCAGCGTATCCTTACGTGATTCCATGTCGTGGCCTAACGTGTTTGGCGTAACGCCGAACGTGTTAGAAATCCCATCGGTTGCGTAACGGTATGGTAATTTAGCGGTTGAAAGCAAGGATGCTAAGGCACCACTTTGTTCTGCGCCGTATGCTGGGTTGGCACCTGGTGAGAATGGTTCACCTTTTTGCCGGCCGTTAGGGGTCGTCCCAGTGTTCTTACCATAAACAACGTTTGAAGTGATGGTCAGAACGGAAGTTGATAACTTAGCCCCACGGTATAGGTGGTGGGTGTTCATCTTCGTGTAGAGTTCCTTAACCAACCACTTTGCAATGTCATCTACCCGATCATCGTTGTTCCCGTAACGTGGGTAATCGTTGTCGGCTTCGAAGTCAACCGCGATACCACGGTCGTCACGGATAACTTTAACGTGGCCGTACTTGATGGCTGAAATTGAGTCAGCGGCATGTGATAAGCCGGAAATCCCAGTAGCGAAGGTCCGGTCAAGATTGGTATCCTTCAAGGCCATTTCAGCAGCTTCGTAGTAGTACTTGTCGTGCATGTAGTGGATAGCGTTCAGTGAGTTAACGTAAGTGTCCGCTAACCAGTCCATTTGCTTGTCGAACTTCTTCATGAATTCATCGTAATCGATGTATTCTGAGCTGATTGGTTCGTAAGCAGGGCCAACTTGGTCACCGGCGATTTCATCACGACCACCGTTGATGGCGTAAAGAATGGCCTTAGCTAAGTTTGCCCGGGCACCGAAGTACTGAATCCCATCGGCAACTGGTTGTGCGGAAACACAGCAGGCGATGCCGTAGTAGTCGGTACCCCATTGTACCCGCATTAAGTCGTCGTTTTCGTATTGAATGGTTGAACTATCAATCGAAACTTGGGTTGCGTAACGTTTGAAGTCTTCTGGTAAGCGGTCTGACCAAAGAATGGTGATGTTTGGTTCTGGAGCGGCGCCCATGTTGTCCAAAGTCTTCAAAATCCGGAAGGCGGTCTTAGTAACGTGGTGCTTACCGTCTAAGCCGAACCCACACATTGATAAGGTTGCCCAGATTGGGTCACCAGAGAAGAGTGAGTTGTAAGTTTCGGTACGGATGAAACGAACCATCCGCAGTTTCATAACGAATTGGTCGATGATTTCTTGGGCTTGGCTTTCGTCGATCACGCCGTTTTCCAAGTCACGTTGGATGTAAATATCCATAACCGTATCGATCCGACCAACTGACATTGCGGCCCCGTTTTGGGTCTTAATGGCAGCTAGGTAGCCGAAGTACATCCATTGAACGGCTTCTTGAGCAGTTTCTGCAGGACGGCTAATGTCGTAACCGTAGCTTTCAGCCATTTCTTTCATTTCTTTAAGGGCTTTGTATTGGTCGGCAACTTCTTCACGAAGACGAATAACGTCATCGGTTAATTCACCGTCGCCAATGTGCGCATAGTCGTTGGCTTTGTCGGCCATTAAGCGGTCGATCCCGTAAACGGCAACCCGTGGTAAGTCAGGAATAATCCGGCCACGAGCGTATGCGTCAGGTAAACCAGTAATGATCTTGTAGTGACGTGCTTTACGCATTTCAGGGGTGTAAACATCGAAGACCCCTTGGTTATGAGTTTTGCGGTATTCAGTAAAAATCTTATCTTGTTCAGGATCTAACTTGTAACCGTATGACTTCAAAGCGTCATCGGCCATCCGAATCCCACCAAACGGCATGAATGCGCGCTTCAATGGTTTGTCAGTTTGTAAGCCGACAATCTTTTCCAAGTTCTTGTCAATGTAGCCAGGTGCGTGAGAAGTGATCGTTGAAACAACGCTCGTATCAGCGTCCAGAACACCACCAGCTTCACGTTCGGCCTTCTTTAACGCAAGGACTTTGTCGTTCAACACTTTAGTGGCTTCCGTTGGACCTACTAAGAAGCTTTCGTCCCCATTATATTGAGTAAAGTTGTTCTGAATGAAATCACGGATGTTAATTTCTTCTTGCCAGTGACCACCTTTAAAACCTTTCCAGGCTTTGGCAGTTTGGGTTTTATCAACAGTAATCATTTGAGTCGCCTCCATAACTAAAATGCAATCATCTTTACGCACTAATAATAGCAATATTCCCAGATTATGTAAACGTTTTCACTAAATTCTTTTCTAAGAATTTGATTAGAGAATGCGCGGTTACGATGAAATGCCGATATACCGGCACGCGAATTGCTGTAAAAACGGCGTTTCTCAAAGTAAAGTGACTTAAATAAGTTATTAGCCTAAAATAATTGGCATATTCCAATTATATATTGAATCAATTGTGAACGATTTAACAGTAGACAGTTAGATTGCCGGCTAATATATGGGTCGTGATGAGGGTTAGCCGTTGATTTTCAGTCAAAGTTCGTTATCATAAAAGGGTATGAGCTTGGTGGCGTTGATAAGGACGTCGATGACGAAAGGCAGGGTTCACAAATGCTTAATAAAATTGAACATTACATTGATGAATGTATTGATAAGGGCGATATTTACGGTGCGTCGTTTAGTTTGATCACACCGCGCGGCATCGATCAGTACTATCACGGCACTCAGGGAAGTGATCAATTCGCCATTGGGCTGGACGCTTCGATGATTTATGATTTGGCTTCGGTGACCAAGGTAGTAGCAACGACGACCCGGATTTTCCAATTATTGTCGAACCATACCGTCCGGTTAGAAGATTCGGTCGCGCGCTTCTTACCGGGTTTCTCACACCCAGAAATTACGATTGAAAATTTATTACTTCATAATAGTGGGTTACCAGCTGACCTTGATAACTTAGATGAAATGAAC
The DNA here is from genome assembly GCF_005405405.1 of Lactiplantibacillus plajomi. GTDB lineage: Bacteria > Bacillota > Bacilli > Lactobacillales > Lactobacillaceae > Lactiplantibacillus > Lactiplantibacillus plajomi. Next base: position 1,682 of record NZ_BJDZ01000051.1, on the reverse strand, counting down.
CGAGAAGATTTGATTCGGGCGGTTTACGATGCTGAATTAGAAAGCCGTCCGGGAGAAACTTACCGTTATTCTGATTTAGGCTATATGTTGCTCGGCTGGGTCATTCGGACGGTTGACGGGTCGCTGGCTCGCAGCGTTCAGGATCACATTTGCTACCCGTTGGCGATGACCAATACTGGCTACAATTTGAACCGGCCGAAGATTCGCTTTGTCCCAACCGAGTTCGATCAACGGCGTGGCCAGATTCAGGGTCAGGTGCACGACTACAAAGCCTTCTTACTGAACGGTGAAAGTGGTCATGCCGGCTTGTTCTCAACCTTGACCGATTTATCAGTCTTTACGGAAATGATGCTCAATTTTGGCGAGTATCAGCATAAGCGGGTGTTGGATGAAAACGTCTTTGACTGGTTAGCCGAGTACGACGTTAACGGTCGGACGCTAGGATGGGAACGCCATCGGGGCCAGCACCAGTATTTCCACACCGGTTTCACTGGCCCACTGATTGCTTTTGACTTGGACCGCCAAGTTGGGTTGGTCGTGTTAACGAATCGGGTTTACCCGACAAGTGACAATCAGGTTTGGAACCGTGATCGGCAACACGTCTTAGAATTATTCTTTAATGAAAAATAGGTAGTTGAAAAGGACGTCAACGGTTTGTTCGTTGGCGTCCTTTTAGTTAGTACTGATTAATTTAGCCATTTGAATCCTGGTAAGCGCCGGATCGCAACGGTCAGTGTGTAGCCCAGTATGACGCCAAGCCAGTTTGTTAGGAGGTCGTCGATATCGACCCAACGTTTGAGATTGACGAGCAGATCTAAAATAAGCTGGCCGCCTTCTAAGCTGAGTCCGGTTATCAGTCCGATGAGCACGACGGTTGACCAACGCCAGTTTGGAAAATTCCAGCAAAGTAGTGAGCCTAGCGGAATGGTCAGCGCAACGTTAAGCCAAAATTCTAGGTCAAGTAGCTGGAAGGGAATGACGTTGAGGATCACCGGTCCCCACTGGAAATAATGCATGATGGTGGTACTACCGAAGTTGTAACTGGTGGGGGTCATGCAAAATGCGGCTAAGACCCAGATAAAACTGATTAGCAGGAGCCGACGGAAACGCTGATTGCCGGCACTTTGCCATTGGTGGATGGCGAGGCCAATCAACCCGATTGAGATTATTATAAAGGGGAGCCAGGGTAACATAAGCTGCACCTTCCTTTCGGGGTTTATTATACGGGTTAGCGGTGGATGAAAAAAGATTGAAAAAATAATTGACAGGGATAGGTTGAATTGATATATTAGTAAACGTTGTTGTTACGGCAGCGCGAATGATTGATTGAAAATTAATTGAAAAAGTTGTTGCAAAGCAACCGATTAATTGTTATGATTATTCCTGTTGTCGTTACGGCAACCATAACAAATAAGTCGATTGATGATTAAAAATAATCGTTGACAGTTATCGCTTAAGATGTTATGATAATTAAGTTACGTTAAGGAATTAACGTTACGAATTAGACCTTTGAAAACTGAACAAAGTTTCGACGAATCAAATGTGTAGGGTCTCTTGATCTTGAATCAAGAGCAAACATTTGCGAAGTCAATTCGCTAGCAAATAAATTTTTGAACAACTTTAAATGAGCTTTTTAGAACTCATCATTAATTTGAGGGTTTGATCCTGGCTCAGGACGAACG
>NZ_BJDZ01000050.1 GCF_005405405.1 Lactiplantibacillus plajomi | reverse complement strand
TCGCTAACGCGAGAAAGGCGAATGCTAACCAGTTTATGCCCATTTTTAAGCATGGGAGCTTGACCACAGCGTGGGCAATATTTAACATCATAGGTTAGTCCTTAAAATCCCGTTTACAGGGTCATGTGCGACTAACTGACTAATATTTCGGTCTTTAATTTGAAGTAATACTCGGGTAGAATGGTCTTGGGACATACTGAACACTCGCTTTCAATTGGTTTTGGTCGACTTGATTGTAGCACAGGACGGTATGTCCTTTTTGTTGTACATAAAAAATGGTGTTGATGGATTTTATCCATCAACACCAAATATCATAGAGCCGAACAAATTGAGAACGAGACAGCCCTTTATACATGTTTCAATTTAAAATTAAAAACAATTGATGCAAATATCAGAGACATCTGATATGCTATGACCAGATTAGTAAGGAGAATACTGCCATGCAAACAACCGGGGTTCAAAAGTTTAATTTTCTATTGACAATCAACTGGGATAAGCAAACTTTCTCAATCAGTAATGGAAATTTAATTTTAAATAAACAGATAGTGAGCTACAAGTTTTCGCAACTGGAAACTTGTTACATCATCCAATCCGGGGACACCAAGAAGACAAAACACATTGTTACTCGTGCTCTAATTGGTGACATGCTTGCTGGTAGTATTGGCGCCTTTGCGGGAATATTAAGTGCAGGAAATGATTACACCATTTGTAATGAATTGACCCTGCACTTAGACATCAGAGATGGTGAAGATTATGATTTTAAAACTATCATCACTCCAACGAAGACCTCATCATTTAATTACAAACAAGGACTAAAAAATCTTCAAGATATGACTGAAGTATTCCAACAGATTATGGCTACAGAAATTAAATAAATACTGCAATTATTAGGAGATATCATATTATAGCACAACACGATTCTAAGCAGATTAAAACTGCGGGCGAGCTCGTCACTCACACGCAACACAAAGGAATTAAATTTGATATTGCTGAAACTAATATAATTCAAATAGCGTCATTATTATCGTAAACCTTGATACTCGCTGAAGTATAAGCAGAACGCTCAATTGTATATCCTACTTTCTTGCCCCGTAGAAATAACGCTAACGCTTCCTGTTCATGGAAATTGTATGCCCACTACAATACAGCTCCATCCTGATAATTCAGTAACTTTTCCACCCCGAATCTATTTTATCTACTATTGCTGTTAATCTGATAATGACAATCCTCGTCTTAGAGTATCGTTTAACACATCGGAATCTGGTGAAACGTTTTATTTGGTGGCTCCTAGTTCGCAATCATTTAACGATTGTGAACTGCTAAAGTTTGATCCAGAGACAGAGACATGTGTTACCATCTTTATTGAATCGTAGAACAGTGTGTCCTTTTATTGCGCAAAAAAAGGGTGTTGGCGGGTTTGATCCATCGACACCAAATATTTTAGGGTCCCTTATTAAAGCACATTAGATTCAAACAATAGAATCCCGGAAAATCAACGTTTGTCAGGGTTCTTGTTCTTAAAAAAATTTCGAAGAACAACAGTATTTCGCACAAATCACTGAATACTAAATTTAAAAATCAAATTCGCTTGCATCCTCAAATTTAAGATAATCCAAATATTCCTGATATGCTTTTTGAGCTTCTGGAGTAGGATTATCAGTCAGGATCAAATTATCGTTCTCATCAAACGTATACCAATCCTCATGTTTAAGCAATTCCATGACAACCATTATAATTAACCTCCGTTATATAAATAGCCCATCCCCATTTAAACTTAACATACCGATAGTTTTCAGTAATTTTGCTAGTTTTGTCTAAACAGCTTTGGACGTTAGATGCATATTTATCATAATTAATTTTGAAGTTGCTTGTCCCGTAGTCAAAATTTTCATTGAAATCCTTGCTAAAAACTTTCATCTCGATTGAATTATCGTAAATACCCGTATGCCCCCCGCGCCTACCTAGACCCTTGATTTTTTAATTGTTGCTTTCGTTTCGTATCACTACAACGTCTAGAACCTACACCCGTGGCTACGTTGAATTAAACTAATCTGGTTAGTCGCCCTCGTTAATCGCGTTTTCACTAAAATCACAACCTAATTTTATCAAAGGTTATCCGCTTACACCAGCCTTTAGCTCACGAACTAACTCACCGGAATTTGATTGATCTTCGCATTTTATCCAATACAAAAAGCGCCCAGAAAATCCACCCGATTTTCTGAACGCTTCTACTTAAAATTCCATTAAACTCAAAATTTCGTAATCTTTAATCTTGTCGCGACCGTGTAAATCTTTTAGCTCAACTAAAAATGCGGTACCGACAACGTTACCACCAAGCTCTTCAACCAGCTTGATGGTCGCAGAAATCGTCCCACCAGTGGCTAACAAGTCATCCGTGACCAACACGTTTTGACCCGGCTTAATGGCGTCCTTGTGTAAGTACAAAGCGGACTGCCCGTATTCAAGGTCGTAGGTCGCCTTCACGGTTGGCCGTGGCAACTTGCCCTTTTTACGGGCCGGTGCAAAGCCAATGCCGAGTTCGTAGGCTACTGGGCAGCCGACGATGAAGCCCCGCGCTTCAGGACCGACGATCATGTCGACCTTCTTGTCACGCGCAAACTTTACAATTTGGTCCGTGGCTTCGCGGTAGGCTTCGCCATCCGCCATCAACGGGGAAATGTCCCGGAAGATAATACCCGGTTCCGGATAATCCGGAACACTAGCCACGTATTTTTTTAAGTCTAATGCCATTGCTTATTAACAGCTCCTTCAATTCTTAGCTGCAGCCTGGTTCTTCACCCAAATTTGTAACGCTGCAGTTTTACTATATAAAAGCGTTTCTTCAGCGACGATCTGCTGTTCGCGTAGCTGATAACTAGGGGCGTGATGTAAATCCGCTTTGGTCGGATTCGAAACGCCATTCATGACACCATCACTTATTTTAACAAATCCCACCTCAAAAAACACCTGAATCATAAAAATAAGCAAATTTCGTTCGACGTGGAGGTGCTTCGCGACGGCATCCAGCTGGTGATGAATATCAACGTCGTGGTGGTTGACCGTGAATTGGAATAACTTGGCAAATTGTTGCCGAGTTGGCATCCCCGCCATGTAGACCGAATCGTGCCGGTATAAGTACAACGTCAGTCGGTTGAGCGGCAATGCATTTAAGACCGCCGTAAAGTCAGCCAGCGTGTCCGGACAATCCACCACAAACACCACCTCATCTTGGCGAATGCCACTTAAATCAGCATCAGCACTCCCCACGTAGACGGCACGCGCGTTCGCCGTTAAGTAGCCGGCCAACTTCTTCATGAGCTTTTCATGGAAAAATAGGTAAACTCCGGGAGCTTGGAACTGCTTAGCGGCTAAATGCTGGGTACGGGCATCAATCACCTGGGTCCCGGCCACCGCAACGTCGCGAACTAAAATTTGCGGCTTAGTTTGTCCGTTCCACGTATTTTCACTTAACTCACCAACTACCGCAACGTCGTTCGGACTAGCCTGAATGGCGGAAAGCGCCGACCCCATCGAAAACCCGATAGCGTCAACTTGTTGGCGGCCATCGCTCAATTGTAGTTTCAAGTGCTGCTGGTCACTACCAATCGCCCGCGCCTGGGGAACTAAACTAGGCTGCAATTCGAAGAGCGGAGCCGGATTATCCGTACCAAACGGTGCCAGGCGTTGAATATCCGCTAAGGTGGCTAACGTCGCGTCCTTCACGGGTAACTGACCGTCAACCGCCAACGTTAGCTGGCCGTGCTTGGCCAAGTCCTGGGCGGTCGCCGCCTTTTCCAAGGCATCCTTTAACACCGGTAATTGGTCGTGCATCACGCTTAACCCGACCGCCATGTGATGACCACCAAAAGCAACCATGGCGTCACGGACCGGATCAATCGCCGCAAACAGGTTGTAGGCTTCAACGCTACGGCCGCTACCCTTCAGCTTGCCTTCGTCGTTTTCATTAAGGACTAAGGTGGGTTTACCGGTTGCTTCAACGACGTGACTAGCAACGATGCCGAGCACCCCTTCGTGCCAACCGTGACCGGTAATGACCAAAGTTTGGCGGGTGGCGTTATCCGCATTCTCGGCCTGTTCAATTGCGCTGGCCGCAATCGTTTTAACCAGCCCCTGCCGTTTTTCATTTAAGCTATTCACGGTCGTCGCTAACGTCTGGGCTTTATCCGGGTCCAAAGTGGTTAAAAGCTCAACCCCACTCTGCGCGGACTGCAGGCGGCCCAGGGCGTTCAGGCGCGGCGCAATCCCGAAACCAATACTGGTTTCAGTCAACTTGGTCGGTTCGAGTCCAGCGGCGTCAATCAGTGCCGCCAAGCCCGGTCGACTCGTCTGGCGGAGTACCTGTAACCCCAACGTGACAATTGTCCGGTTTTCACCGGTCAAACTGACCAGGTCGGCAACCGTCCCAATAGCGGCTAAATCCATCAATTCTTCGGGAACTTCCTCTAATAACGCGGTAGCCACTTTAAACGCGACCCCCGCACCCGACAAGTCACCAAACGAATAGTGACCCTCGGGATGGCGCGGGTGCACAATGGCGTATGCGTGCGGTAATTCGGCCGGTAATTCGTGGTGATCGGTCACCACCACGTCAATCCCGCGTTCTTGAACCGCATTGACGACGGCATTGCCGGCCACCCCGTTATCAACGGTCACAAACAGTTCGGTGCCCGCTTCAATCAGCCGGTCAAAGGCCGCCTGGTTGGGACCATATCCGTCTTTAAACCGGTCCGGAATATAATAGTTGACCTTGGCGCCGACTTGTTCCAACGTTTCGTACATGATCGACGTACTGGTCAAACCATCCGCATCGTAATCCCCATAAATCGTAATTTGCTTATCATCAATAATGGCTTGTTGAATCCGATCGACCGCTTTTTGCATATCGTGCATCTGCAACGGGTCGAGTAACGGCTGCTTGGCCGCGTTCAAAAACTGCTCAGCTGCCGCGGGCGTGGTAATATCGCGCTCAATCAACAGCTTGGCTACGAGTGGTGAAACGTCGGCGGCACTAGCTAACGCGGTTACCGCGTCGGAACTTACTTCCGCCTGCCGTCGCGGTTGCCACTTTTTCTTTGCCGCTAACATGACATTCTTCCTTTCAGACTACTTTTCAGTTGGGGCAACGGGTCGGTCACCCGCACTCCGAGTTTGTTTTCCCTTATTATTTAAACGTAGGGTTAACGATTTATTTTCCTTCGTTAACTTTTCAATTTTGGCGTTCGCTTCTGCCAAGGCCTTTTCGTGGGCACTTTTGGCCTTTGATTCGGTAAAAGTGGCCATTAAAACCGCCGTTAAGACCCCTAAAATCAACGTAATGACAATGACTAAAATTAACGGCCATTGCACTGACGTAATCCCAAAGTTGACCTTAACTGGTTCCACGTTTAACACCGCAAAAATAATCACAACTAACGCAATAACTAACGCACTGACTAACCGCCACTGATTTTTCATCATCAGGACCCCCTATTTATAATTAAAAACGGAACCGGCAAACCAGTCACCCAACTTCGGTGCCACTTGATAACCTAAGTTGGCGGCAGCCATCACCCACGGCCGGTTGATTTCACGCCGGTGATGACCAATTTTACTAATGATCAACTCGGCTAACTTCACCGGGTTAAGCGCCACGCGGGCCACTTTCGCAAAGTACTGGCCACTCGGGTCGGCCGTCTCAAAGAAATCGGTCGCAATCGGTCCCGGGTTGACCGTCATCACGTTAACGCCCACTGACTTTAATTCTAACCGTAAGGCGTTGTCATACGCAATCAAAGCCGCTTTCGTTGCCGCGTAAACGGCCGACTTGGGCGTCGCAATTTTACCGGCAATCGAAGCCACGTTAATGATCTCACCATGACGTTGCCGTTGCATCCGCCGCGCGGCGAGTTGACTCACGTACATCGTGCCCAGTGTATTGACCCGAAACATTTTTTCGGTTAAGTGCGGGTCGGTTGCGACGGCCAGCGCCATGTGACCAAAGCCGGCCGCGTTGATGACCACGTCGAGTTGACCAAACACGTCATCGATCGTAGCAAATACCTGGTCAACCTGACTGACCCGACTGACGTCACAACGAACCGCCAGCGCCTGCTGGCCGGATAAGATCCGGCACTGGTCAGCTACCCGCGTTAAGCGGTCTTGGCGCCGGGCCGCCAACACGAGGTTAGCCCCCTGTGCCGCGGCGGCGAGGGCCAACTGCTCGCCCAGACCGCTCGAAGCACCGGTCACTAGCACCGTTTTTCCCGTTAAACTCGCCATCGCCATGCACCTACGCTTTCTTTTGCAGTGGAATATCGATTAAATCAAAGTCGCGAACAACCTTGGCGTTCGCAAATACCTTTTGGGCCTGCTTTTGGAGTTCCTTACTGAGTTTACCCGTATAACGTGCCGAAATGTGCGTCAGTAAGAGCAACCGGACGTTAGCCTGCTTGGCTACCTGGGCCGCCTGGGTGCTCGTCGAGTGGTAGTAATTATGCGCCATCTTGCCCTCGTCCTTGCCAAAGGTGCTTTCGTGAACCAGGACATCAGCATCCTGGGCTAAAAGGCCGGCGTTAGCCGTTTTCCGGGTATCCCCTAAGATGGCAACTGTGCGCCCAGCTTGCGGCGCAGCGATGAAGTCTTGACCGTTGATCGTGCGGCCGTCATCCAACGTGACCGTTTGACCGGCTTTCAACTGGCCGTACACCGGCCCACTCGGAATGTTCAGCGCCTTTAAGCGGTCGGCTTGTAATTCACCAGGATGGTCGGCTTCTTCGACCCGGTAACCAAAGCAGGCGATTCGGTGGTCTAACGGTAAGCAGGTGACCTTGAACGTCGAATCTTCAAAGACCGTTCCCCCGGTACTGATTTCATGAAACTTCAGCGGGTAGGACAAACGGGTCCCCGACACTCGCAAGGCAGTTTGCACAAAATCGCGCACCCCGGTCGGCCCGTAAATCGTCAACGGTTCGTCGCCGCCCTGAAACGAGCGTGAACTTAGTAAGCCTGGCAAGCCAAAAATATGGTCACCGTGTAAGTGGGTAATAAAGATCTTCGCGATCTTGCGCGGTTTAAGCGTGGTCCGTAAAATTTGATGCTGAGTCCCTTCGCCCACGTCAAACAGCCACACCTCGTTCCGTTCATCTAATAAGCGTAGCGCGGTGCTGGTAACGTTGCGAAACTTTCCCGGTGACCCGGCACCGGTTCCTAAAAATTCTAATTGCATGTTTGTTCGTCCTTATCTGTACAGTCTGCTAATTATTTTACCGAAATTATCGCTCCGTTACAATTAGCGACTTTGGCAAAAACCAATTAAATTAATTCAACGCTTAATTTTACCATGCAATTCCCGCTTTGCGGTCATTCCGACCCAAACGGTCAAATTAATTCCGGTTAAGCGAAATTATCTGCTAAAATTATGATAATAATAATGTAGAAAGCGAGGCTAACCATGCGCCTGATTGACTTTAAACTTTCCACGGTCGACCTTGCGACCACGACGCCGCTTTACTGGGAAGTCGACCGCGACACGGTCTATCCGATCAAAACCATTAGCTTGGCACCCGACCAGTTGATCCTGGTCCCCGCTAAGCAGACCACGGCCCTGACGCTGGATCAACTGAACGCCCGCACCCGCCAGCTAGACGGTCACACGGCACTAATGGTTGCGACACCCACTGGCTCACAATCTTTATTCGGTTACCGCCTCCGCACTGGTCAACTGCTATTCGGCTGAGCACAAGCTAAAAACGAGGCTGTGACATAAGTCTCTAAAAACAAAGCAGGTCTGGAAAAATCTTCGGATTTTTCCAGACCTGCTTTTGATATAATAGAAAATAAAAAAAGAGCA
>NZ_BJDZ01000049.1 GCF_005405405.1 Lactiplantibacillus plajomi | reverse complement strand
AGAAACGGCTCCACCGCGAAAGAATATCGCGATAAAGCCGCTTAAGTTACGTCCGAGAATTATATTATTTCACCTGTCAACTTGACAGGGACTAGTACAACCAACGGGGATTGCTTTAGTTTTAGTTTAAAAATGAGTTTGCTTGGCCGCCTGCGGGAAAAACTTGCGCTTCAATAAATTATAGGCTTTCGCTGGAATGCGCTGTTTCTCCATATACAACACCGGAACTTCAGCTGCTGAATAGTGATTGGTCTTCAACCACACGTCTAGGAGCAGTTCTGATAAGTACCCAAACACCCGCGCTTCCTGAGCATCATAGTTTGAGATGTCAACCATTTTTTCAACCTTGAAAAGAATTGAAAACAGCCATTCGGCGTAAGCGTTAAACTTGGTGGCGGGCATGATTAGCATATTAAACATGTGGGCACTCGTTCGGTGCATCAGCTGATCGTAGGCCACTAAATAATCCGGATAATCCGCCGCAACTACTTGTCGCATGACATCTAGCGGCTCCCGATGATGCGCGTGGATGTAATGCGAATAGTTCGTTTCAATGTAATAACGTCTTTTTTTGGGTACAATGACGTCTTTTTGCGCTAGCAGCGCTTCAATCTCACCCGTACTCAAAATACCATCAATGCCTAACTTCGGTGTAGCGGCCAAGTAGCGACGGTATTGAACGAGTCCCTTGACGTCCGCACTACAATTTTTCCAAGCCCAGTAAAGCGCGGTTAGCTCGTTAAAGTTAGGATTCTTTTTCGAAATATTATCACCAGTATTATCTGGTAGATAATTAAACGGCGTCGCCCCATTGATCGCCGCGCCAACAAAAATCGGCTGATAACTCCGATCGGTCGGCATCCGGTACGGCTTATGCGCCGCAACAAAAATTTGAACATTCATTCGCCAGTCCCCCTCTGGTAAGCTTGAAGTTCGAGCAATTTAAAATTTTTTACAATTAATAGTTTACCGTTGCGCCAGCAATTCACTGGCCTAACACCCTTAATTCCGTTTTTTAGTTAATCGAATTAACCGGTTTTATTCAGTATTGTACATATAATGACTACCGGCCTAAATAACGCCGTGGGAAGAGCCCCGCTCGTAAAACCGGAATTTTTGGTACCACCAACAGACCAACCGTCACAAACGCGATACGACAAATGATTTGCACTAATAACGCAATCATTGTGCCGGTAAGCGACTGTAGCCAATTAAAGACGTGAACATCCGCATTCAATGCCGTTAAATTAAGCAGGTGGACACAGAGTACGATCAACGATAACTGGCCGTACCACTTTAAAATTCGAGGGGTCCCTGGTCGACGGCGCTTTGTGAGTGCCATACAAAAGCGAATCAGGCAGAGACTCCCACCAATACCGCCAACGACACTAATCACCAAATTAGGTGACGCGGGTACGTTCAGCCAAAAGCCACCCTGCCAACCACTAACTAACCAGGCAAAGACAAAAATGCCGTACGACCAATCTGAAAGTCGGGCTAACAGGTTGAATTGCTGCACACAATAACCCGCGTAAAAAAAGATCAGCGAGAAAATAGCCGCGTTCAGCGCCCACGGTAAATAAACGAGGCGTCCGAGTATACCACCAACTAACGCTAGGCTGATAACGACACCAATACGAATTCAACGCCGCCATATTAGCGTTGCCGTCCAGCGCATCAGCGCGTTAAAGATTTAGATTGCAATAAACATACTTAATAGGAACCAGATTGCGCCAATCGGCTGAATTTGCCAGCCCCAAGGGTTGAAAATAGTCGAGCCACCGTCGTAAAGCACCGCAACCAGCCCCTGCTTGGTGGATACAAACGGCGCGTGTAGCAACGAATTGGCCGGTAGCTGTAACGCTAACCAGTTCAGTGCCAATACTAAGGTAGCCGTCGTTGCATACGGGACAAGTAAGTTGCACGCGCTATGCCGAAACTCCTAATTGACCGGCCGCGAGTGGTAAAGGTAGCCACTCAAAACGAAGAAAATCGGCATGTGGACGGCGTAAATCAGGCTCCCGGCCAAGCTCGTTGTATAAGACCGAGGGTGTGACTAACGATAACCGCTAAAATAGCAATTCCGCGGGCATCATCAATCCACTCAATCCACTTTGCCATCAGCTAGCCCCTTCCGTCGCGAATACCACCGGTGAACGTGAAACGGGTGTGGTTCCAGCGCGAACTTGTATCGCGGCAAAACGGCAAACGGCGCTAATAAAAAGACGTTGTAAGTCACTTCTAAGAAATGCTGATCAAACGCACTACAGATGGCAATCGCCACGAAGATCACAGGTAACAGGTAATCGCGTTGCCGAGTCCGCCACCATAAAAAGAGGGTGAACCCCGCCACAATGACAATTGTCAACAGCGCACCGTTTAGGATCAACATATTCAAAAAAGACGAATCGATAAAGAAATACGTCAAACTACCGACCCCGTCGGTAAACGATTGGGAGCGGTCGCCACCCCAACCATTCATCGGGATCCATGGTTGACCCAGTAGCCTGACACCGTACGCCAATAACCCGTTATATCCCAGTGATAGCCGGGTCGACAACCACTGATTCAGTAAGTTTAAGAACCGGTTATTAGCGTTAAAAATGGCCGTCAACCAGATAATGATGGTAGCTGCCAGCGGCAATGCCCAGTAACTATACCGCAAGCCAACCGAACAAAACCGCCACTGCCTAAGTTGACGCCGATAAATATAACAAAGATAGCCAACAATTAGCACTACCAAACCAATGGTGTTCGTCATCGTGTGGGTAAAAATAACGATAACGCCTAGCGCAACTAGTGCCGGTAAAATGGCAATTGGTCGAAAACGCCGCGCTTGTAAATACAGGTAGGCACAAACCAAATAGAAAAGGTGCGAGGCAAAGTCGGTGGTGTAAACGACCCCGAAGGATTGCCGTAACCCGTCGTCCGTAGCAAAAGTGATGTTTTTAATCACGCCGGTCATTGCCGCCAGAAAAGCAATTAGTAGGATTCCGCCAACCACCCAGAGATAGACTTTAACAATTCTTCGGAAGTTAACCGTTCGCGCAGCCATGACCAGTAGGACGGTCGTCACCAAGTAATTCGAACTAGAAATTAGCGTGACGACAACCACTAGGCAAAGTAGCGCCACCTCACCAATCAACTGCCAAGTCGTTAACTCAACCCCTAAGACAATAATGCCGAGCATTACTAGGGCCGCTAATAGTTGAATCACCGTTGCAACCCGGTGCGGGTAGTAAGGGTAGAAGGTCGTCGTGTTGATGGTGACCGAAGCTAAGTAAATCGCAAAGGTTATCAGATAAACCTGCGAAATGTTGGCCTGCAAAGTGGTCAACCAGCGTTTAAACATGCCCATCACGCTCCTTCCCCCGGAGATAATTGATGACGTACGGCGTTACCAGGGCCGTAAAAAAGCCCATACCGATTGTGAATTTCAAAATCGGTTTACGCATGACGTGGTTCTCACGAACCATCGCAGTCCGCACGACCCTAACCCGGTAATGTCGTAGTCCCCGTAACGAGTGGCGGATGGCGATCCGAAACGCTTGCCGGTTTTCCGCCGCTACCGCCCGTGAACTGCTAGCTACCGTCACCCGTAAAACCGGGCGCTCATCCACAGCCTCAGCCGTCACCGATTCGCTTAAACTCCGAACGGATTGCCAAATTCCGTAATGCATCGACGCATATTCGCCAGCTTGATAGAGCACCCCACTTTGATGCGGGAGCACGCTAAACTGGTCAACGTTTTTGATATCCTTTTTCAATTGTCGGTGACGGCGACTGGTGCTAGCACCGGCGGGTAACCGGCGCTTGATTTCAATATCCATCTGCGCTTGGTAAACCGGCTTGCTCAACGCGGAGGCACCAAACCAGCCAACAACACACCACCCGACTATGATCAATACTTCTACCGGTAACCAGCGCCATGCAAGTCGTAATCGATCCGTTGCTTGATACTTCATAACGTGGCTCCTCACTACCTTTTACGCGTACTTAGCTGGTACTGATGCCACGGAAAATCAGTTACGAGCACGTGTTGCTTACCACGCGGCCTTAAGTTAGACCGGTAGTCGCGGTAAAATGGTCCGCGCTCAATCTGTTCATGATCTAACGTACTAAAAATCAGCCGTAACTGTCCGTGCTTAACCGGGATCAGGTTCAACGACGTGACCCGGTGGCTTGCGTGCATCGTCAAGCTAAGAACTTTAATTTTTTTAAAGGGCTGGGTCAAACGCCGCGTCCGTGATACCCGCACCCGTCGACCACGGGCTTGTAACAAATAGTAATCCTCACCGACCCGGCTGACAGTATCGCCCGCTCGAATGGCTAAGCCCCCAGTCGCCAAGTGTTGCCACGACGTGACCGTTTGCTTTGAACCCTGCCAAGCCCCCACAAATAATTGCGGGGTGCGGTGTCCCGGTTGCTTGGCACGAACAACGACCAATTGTTGTCGGGCCGTTCGAATAACGGTCTGAACTTTCGCGGCTTTAAATTGCGAACTTTGTGGTTGCCACTTTGAGCGTTGCCAGTGTTGGTAATCACTGGTGTCATATCGGTACCCGCTATCCAACACCGTCAGCCCTCGGGCGCTAGTGACCGCGACCGGTGCGACCATCCGCACGTTCGGATAGCTAATCGGCAGTTTCGTCCAGTGAGTGCCATCCTCACTAGTACTCAACCGGGCAAAATTAGCGCCCTTACGCTGCACTTGGGCCTCACCGAGATTTGGCGTGGTCACATTTTGTGTCGCTACTTGCAAATAGGCTGTCCGCTTTAGCTTACGCCGTAACTGATCTACCGTTTTCGCCGAGCGGTAGCGTAATACGACCCGCTGATTTTGCCGCGGCATCCGTACACTTAACGGATTATCCGTCGTTAGCCGGTAACCGCGGACGTGGGCAACAAACGGATTTTTTTGCCCAGCTTTCTTGACGAGTTTAATGGGTGCGGGCGAATTGATTGGTGTGCCGTTTTGGTCACGTTGAAAGATTTGAATCACCGTGTCCTGACCCGACTGTAAACTGACCGAGTAAAACATCGTTCCGGTCAGGCCCAGGATCACCACGACCAGCCCAACAACGATCCATAGCCTTTTTTTCATCTTTACTTCGTCAGTCCCTACTTTGTTGGGTCAAATTCGGCCTTTACGGCAACCAATGCAGCGTGGATAACCTGGTGCATATCATAATAACGGTACTGACCTAGGCGACCACCAAAAATAATCTGCTTTTGTTGGGCAGCCAACGCCGCGTATTGCTTATATAAGTTATTGTTTTCTTGATTATTAACCGGATAATACGGTTCGTCGCCACGCTTCCAATCGGCCGGATATTCCTTAGTAATAACGGTCTTGTCCGCATCACCCTTGCCGAATTCGAAGTGCTTGTGTTCGATAATCCGGGTATACGGCGTTTCCGCATCGGTATAGTTGATCACGGCGTTCCCTTGGTAATTACCAACTGGTAACGTTTCGGTTTCAAAACGTAGCGACCGGTAAGCCAGTTCGCCTAATTGATAGTCAAAGAACTGATCGATCATCCCAGTAAAGACGACCTTTGGATAATTTGCCAAATAGGTGTCCTTATTGGCAAAGAAGTCCACGTTAGTTTCAACGTCAATGTTCGGGTGGTCCAACATCCGTTCAACGATTTGCGTATAACCACCGATTGGAATCCCTTGGTAAGTATCATTGAAGTAGTTATTATCGTACGTATAGCGAACCGGTAAGCGTCGAATAATAAAGGCTGGCAGGTCGGTGGCTTTTTGTCCCCACTGTTTTTCCGTATAGCCCTTGATCAGCTTTTGGTAAATGTCGGTCCCAATTAAGGTAATCGCCTGTTCTTCTAAGTTACGTGGTTGACCACTCAACTTAGCCGCATCGCGTTGTTCCTGAATCTTAGCCGCCGCTTCTTGCGGGGTCCGCACGCCCCATAGCTTATTGAACGTGTTCATGTTGAACGGTAAGTTATACATTTCACCATGGTAATTAGCGACCGGACTATTCGTGTAGCGGTTGAATTCCGCAAACTGGTTCACATAATCCCAAATTTCACGGTCGGACGTGTGGAAAATATGGGCGCCGTACTGGTGAACTTGAATGCCGTCCACTTCCTTAGTATAAATATTACCGGCAATGTGATCACGCTTTTCAATCACCTTGACCCGCTTACCTTTGAGGGCTGCTTCGTGGGCAAATACCGCCCCAAATAGGCCGGCACCAACGATTAAATAATCAAATTTTTCAGTCATGTCAAAATCCTCCGCAAATTTAAGTCTAGAGCCATTGTATCAAACTGACCGTAATAACTAACCAGAAAGCAAGCGTGAAGTTCACTGGCCGGGAAATTATTACCGCAATTAAAATTAAGTTTCCAATTAAATTCCGTTCGGTCGACATCCTTGCCGACCTAGTGACCACATTTTTTAAAACTTTTGACCCGGCATAAAGTGCGGGTTCAGCCCTTCTTTATACCGTGCCGCATCGCGCAACGCTTCCCAATACGCACGGATGGCCATTTTACGATACCCTCGGAACAAGGGCCCGCAAAGTTGTAACGCAAACCGACCGTAGAAAGAAAATAACCAGGCAATGCTAACCAGTGGCCGTTTGCTCCAGCGGCGAATCGTGATCATCCGGTTACGGTATCCATAATAAATCCGCCAGTCAGCCACGAACTTCCTCTTATTATCAATCGACGGAATCGCCGTCTTATGGGTCAACTTAGCCGCAACGACGTTAACCGGCTTTGAAAGTTTGGCCGTGCGAATCGCGTACTCGCAATCATCCCACCAGATAAAGAAGCCGGCATCTGCAACGCCTACTGCCCGGATAACATCAATGTTCATGAAGACGCCACAAAAAGTGTACTGATCAAATTCAAAGTTATGGTCATACTCCGACGCTGGAACTTCCACCGCCCGAAAAGTGCTCCAATTACTAAAGCGACAGCGTTGATCGTCTTGTAGACGGCCGTCACCAACGTACACGCTGCCCGTTAAGACTTGACGTTCCGGGTGTTGTGACTGGTAACTAATCAGCTTTTCAAAGTAATCATCCGCAAAAATTGCGTCATCATCTGAAAGCGAGACCCAATCCAAGTTAACCTTTGACTTTGCAATTTCCATGCCGCGCGCAAAACCACCCGCACCACCGATATTCTGATCTAAATAGCGATAATCAATAATCGGATTATCAAGCAAGCCTTGGTCTTGCAAGAGTTGCTTAGTCCCATCCGTCGAGTGATTATCAATTAAAATGATGCTAGTCGGCGGCACCGTTTGCCCCAGCAAACTGTCCAACGCTTCTAGTAGTAGCTTTTTACGGTTAAACGTCACTACAATTGATCCGTATTTCATCATGTTTCCCCCATTACACCCTAACTACGGTAAATAGTTTAAATTTCGCCCCAAGTGTTCGTGGCAGCCGTCCTGATAACCGGCCACGTAAGCCTTTGCCAGTGGCAAAGCCTGGTGCCACCGGTTCTTAAACAACGCAATTGCCAGTAGCTTTCTCATCAAAAACTTGCGGCAATACCACTGCGTCTGCCAATTACGACCGCTATGCTTATATAGCGATGCAATTCGGTTACGCATGACGTAGTATTCCTTCCACGGCGCGACCGCCGCCCGCGTATAAGTCGTTTTGTGTAAGACCACCGCATCGTGCACGTTCAGAAACGGGCCAAATTTTCGAGCCCGCAGCGCGTACTCAAAATCGTCGAAACGAATAAAGTAGTCCTGTTCAGGCAAACCAATTCGGCCAATCGTTTTCCGACTCAACAAGATTCCCACGAATGAAAAAATATCGTACTTGAAGTCGTGGGCGTAGGTAGATTCCGCCACCGGCTTAGCCGTCAGGGTGACTTGATTAGTAACCAGTTCCCGATGCATCATATCGTGTTGCCCGTTCGGTAATACCACCGAACCAGAAAAGACTTGCTGTTGCGGGTGCTGTCGAATCGCCCGTCGCAACGCCGCAAAATATCCCGGTTGAAAGATTGCGTCGTCGTCGGAAATTGAGACCCTGGTCCCCTGTCAATAAAATAGACAATTTAAATAGAGACTTTTTTGTCCTATGCCACGACTAAATTTTGAATTTGAGTTTGATACTCATCTTCAAGTTG
>NZ_BJDZ01000048.1 GCF_005405405.1 Lactiplantibacillus plajomi | reverse complement strand
TTTGACTTTGGTTTTAGGGGGGGATAAAAGGGGGGAGCGAAGCCCCCCTCTTTTCAAGCAGGAATAGGCAGACTTTTGCGAAGCAAAATGTATGTCATTCCGACAGCTTGCATTATTTGTTTTTTAATGTTAGGTTCAACGTGACCGAAAAGGAAGCGTTTATACTTACATTAACTCATTAAAAATCTAACCGCATAGGGCAGATTGATAATGATGATTCTTAGGGGTGAACTTCATGGCAAATATTAAAGCCAATTCAGATAAACAAACTAAACGAATTAACTTTCGTCTAAATGAACTTGAATACGAGAAGCTATCACAGTCAGCAAGCACTTACGGTCTAAAGGTTTCTAGTTATGCCAAACAGCTGGCTTTGAAATCAAATCTACGTAAGCCCTATTTTTCCGCCAGTGACACGCAACAAATCATTCTCGAACTAACCCGTCAAGGAACAAACTTAAACCAAATAACGCGGAAACTTAACCAAGGCGATCCTTTGACACCAGCCATGTTAGCTGAAATCAAAAAAATGCAGGAGGCGCAACGGCAACTATGGCGACAATTGCAAAAGTAACCAACGGCGCCAGTGCCGCTAGTGCGTTGGATTATGCGTTAGGTAAAGACAAGCCCCTGCATGAACACACGGAACGCTGGCTTGAAGAAAACCGACTAGAGCGTCTTGACGCCCTCAAAGATTGTCGTGCGGTGGCCGTTGGCGGGACTAATGGGATTGACCCAGTCATTGCCAAGGAACAATTTAAGGCCGTTCAGCAAGCGTTCAATCAAACAGCAAGACGCAATCAGGTGCTACGCATCACGCAATCTTTTGCCTTGAACGAGTTAGACCCTACGAATACCAGAGATTGGCAACGAGCTAATGACTTAGGCTGTGAGCTTGCTGAAAAGCTTTATCCTGACTATCAAACTGCTGTTTATACGCATCTAGACGGTCAAAATCACATTCTGCACAACCACATCATCATCAACAAGGTCAATCTTCAAACTGGTAAAAAGCTTGATGAGCGTAAGGGTTCTGCTGTTGAACGTGCTAGAAATGCCAATGACGAAATTTCCAAAGAGCAAGGCTGGAAAGTCATTGAACCCGTGCGTGAACACCAGTCCAGAACAGAACAGGACTTGACCAAAAAAGGGCAATACTCGTACATGCACGATTTACGAGGTCGAATTGATACTACTATGCAGGATACGTCTATTTGCGATTTTAAGACGTTCTCAGACGTTTTAGCTAGGTCCGGCGTAAATGTATCTGTTCGTGGTCAAAACGTCTCATACGCCTTTTTAGACGCCAATAAGAAGCAGAGACGTGCAAGGGGTAAACGACTCGGCACTGATTACGAAAAGGAGACGATTCTGAATGAGCTGGAGAGACGAACTAGAGAACGAACAGCACAGCAACTCGATCGTGAAGACCAAAGCCGAGCTACTGAACTTGTGCGAGAGACAACAAGTACAGATACAGCGCTTGAACAACGAGAACGACAAGCTCAATCAAGAAAACCAAGAATTGACCAACTTAGAAACGCAGTTAAGCCAATTGCAGACCACCTACAGCACTTTACAGGCGCAGTACGAGAGTTTGCTGGCAAAGTTGAACAACGAGTAATCGACAGCAAGCTGTATAAAGACGTGGCAAGTCGCTTCAAAGCTGACCTTGCTAAACAGGAGCAAGCCCGACAAAACGCTATCAAACAGGACTTAGCTAAGCGAATGGCACCAAAGAAACAACCGCAACAACCACAAAGAAGCTACTATCGAGAACCGGAGGGACGCTCAAGATGAGTCAAAACGAAGAATTAGCACGTCAAATTTTATTAGCCTACGCCAATGGCAAGGTGGATTTAAGTAAAGTCCCAGAGTTGCAAAGAATAGTCAAAGAAGCTGCTGCGGAACAAATGGCTTACACTGTCAACACTAACGACCTACAACAGAAACAAGCAGACGCATTGAAACGTTCAGAAATTTGGCTTAATGAGCAAGCACATGCCCGATTAGATGCGATTAACCCTGACCAACTCAAGCAAGAGTTTGTTACGTCCGTTGAGGATTACGAACGCCGTCTTAAGGCTCAGCAAAGCGAACTAGAATCTTTGCTTGAACAGTCTGAGAAGTCACGGCGTCAACAGTTCTGGCGCAACCTCATGCCAACTTTAGCAGGTAGCGCCGTTTGCTTGTTGCTAGTTGCTGTCATTTTCTTTGTGCTTGAAAAGCTAATTTATCAGGGAATTTGGCAAGGTTGGGGGTTGCACAAACTGTATGCTACCGTGCTCGCGATTCAGCCACAACACCCCTATGGTGCGATTGTGCTTGGCCTGCTTGGGTTTGTTTTATTAGCGGGCGCTCTTTATGCCAGTTTTTGGTTGCTTGTACATGCTGTCCAACAATTAGTCGATTTTAAGCCATCTAAGCTCTTGTTCTGGAAGAAGCAGAATAATACTCGCTGGTAGTCCCAAATGAGCCAATCAAGGGGTGCTCAAACAACTCAGAATCAATTGGAATCCTTCAAGGAACGCCGGAAGAATATATGGCTTGGTTAGGTTCTCCTTCAAAATATCAGTACAAATATCTTAAAAATAAGGTGCTTAATCCGGCCATTGAAGAAATCAACTGCAAAATCAATGATATGGAACTAGAACTGCTGCAGGCACTACGCGGCCGTAAGGTAGTACAGATTGAAATTCACAACAATTTCGCACGTAGAAAATCACTGCGATATCAGTAAATGCAACTAATCAAAATTTATGCTAGAATACAGTTAATCGAAATTACTCATGAGTATCACTAACCCGCACAGTCTGCTAGCTGTGCGGGTTTTTTTAATTAAAAAACCACCACCTCTGCTAGAAGATGGTGGCCGGTGCCAACGACTGAACTTAGTCGCTACTTACACTACTTGTGATTGTTCAGCTTGTCTTCTACTAGGAGCAGAATGACACCAACAAGTAGTGGCGCGATGATCGCAATATCGAAATTACTCACGAGTAATCACCACCTTTTGGCGCGGTATCACGCGAAAAGGCGTAGCGACTGAATCAGTATACCAAAAAGCAGGTTATAACTTCTTAACTGCCTTCTAAAATTAGGCAACTTTCATTATCGCCGCTATTGGTCGACACAATGACTGCTAACTACAATGCTTGCCTAAAGGCAAACATTGTATCTTATGAAAAGTCAAAGGAACTGCCTATAGCAACGCTTTTCTAACGCACTAACTCATGAAATGACCTCTGCAGGTGTAAAGGTCATTTATTATTTTGCTCACCAAACAAGCGTTGCCAAAAAGTTGCAGGCTTATCAGCACTATTTTCAACCGCTGTTGGCACTCCTGAGGCCCGTGCATGGATTTGCTCGTCTTTTTCTTTGGAATCACTCTCACGCTCATTTTTCGGTTTTTCAAGCTGCTTGAGCTTTTGTGCGGTCATCAACTGAAGCTGTTGTGACTGATCGAGCAACTTTTGCAATTTTTCTATTTGCTGGTCTTTGGCGGCAAACTGTTTGTCACGATCTGCTCTCAAATAAGCGATTTCGTCTTTCATAGTAGCAATAATGTCAATATTATTTTTGCCGCTATTTGTCGACGTTTGTCGATCTTTTTGGTGGTTATTTGGTGGCAAAGTCTTTGCTACTTTATTACGTATAATCCTTTCTAAATCGGAGCTGATCAGATTTCGTCCCTGGCTATCTTTTTGTCGCTTATTTGCTGGTAGTCTTTGGTAGTGATACTGGATTGTCTGTTTGCTAACACCCAGCTCATCCGCAAGCTCTTTGACTGTTTTGCTCATATGGCTTTCCTCATCTCGTGCAATCTAATGTCAATTATAGCAATGGCTACACACGACTACCCATAAAAATACCCGAAACGATCTTAGAAATCGTTTCGGGTCACTTATTTGAATCGGATTTTAGGCCTTATTTGAAGATGTTTCTGGGCGATCCGTTAGGGTACAATCTAACGGATCAATTTTTGAAAGTTTATCAGTTAGTAATCATTGAGCCACAAGCTGTAGCCATGTTGTCAATATCGCCGTCCCAATCATTAACAGTATCTTGCTGAGAATCCAGCGTTTCTCTCCTGCAGTATTCTCTACTGGAGAAATATTAGACAGAGGAAAAGCCAACAATTTTTTGTGCCGAAATTCTAGCATCATCTGCACAATGGTTAAGATAACAAACAAGACAATTGATGTCCACAAAATCATTACACGGACACTATCGTCCAAAGAAATTATCAGAAAATCGTTTATTGAATAGACTATCCAGCCACCTAAGAAAAACACCAATGATAAAATCTTTGTTGTGCTTTCCAATTTGACTAATTGGTTCACCTTCTTAAATAAAGTTGGATTTTCACCCAGATATTTAGCTACTTCTATATAGGCTTCACTACGCTTTTGATGCGCAGCTTGTCGCCGTACCAATATTGTCAAAAAAAGAGAACTTAATAACACTGTGAATCCAAGCACACCAAGCACTAATTGTAACAACCCCAATTAATCGCCTCCTTAAAAGCTAAGCAGCAATGAATGTCGCTGGTAATAGTTTAGCAGCCGTTCCAACAAGCGTAGCCGCTACTTCTGGAGCCATAATAATTGTTGCTATTAATACAACAGCTCCTGCCGCCCAAGGAATCCACTCCAGGTTTGGTTCATGTTCAGAAACGGGAACATAAATTGGTTTATAATCCTCAGCTGGGATCCCCAATCCATTTGGTTTAGTGTATATCTCAATACTCAATGAGGTTGTAACATTTTCCTGTTGGCCGTTAGTAACAACTGTTGTTGTAGACTCACAGACCACTTTAAACCCCAACATTCCATTTTTAGTTGACATTCCAACCTTTAGATTTCCATTGCCAATCATTGGCCCTAGTGTACCAAGCAAAGCCGTAAAGTCAAAATTCCTTGCAGCTTCGTGCGCCTCTTTGAATTTATTGATTTCAGCTTGTACTTGAGTGCCTAATTTGCCATCAGAAATTGTAAAACCTAGTGGAGCCCCACTGTCGTTGCTCGCAAAAGCACTTGATAGTTTAATATAAAACTCTGCCAAAATAGTTGACACATGAATTTCAGGGCCATCAACCTCTAAGGTCGGAATATCTGGTTGTAGTGGTTTTAACTGATAGGCATTATTAATTAAGGTGCGTGCAAATTCAAGGCGTACTGCATTAGGATCTACTTTAAAAGTTCCACTTCCTTGGTCTTTCCCTGAAGAAGCTACTTGGTCAATATCAACACCTGCAGCTGAGTATTCCACAAACTGATCAAATGCCCAATTTTTGGGCATTTTAAAACCTAGGTTTCCGCTCCAGCCATATGACATATCAGCGACGTAGGAATAAAGAATATTGGTCCCAGATGCAGCGGTTACGCGATTACATACATTCCGTGTTCCATATATCCCGATTTTGAAAATACTATTGTTCATAGCTTGGCTAATACCACGGAAATAAGGAATAATTGTGCCATCGATATCGCCACTTTGAACATCCACATCAACTGCAAAGTAAATCGTAGTTGCAGCCGGAAACCCTAACTTAGCAGCAGTACTACTTGCAACAAATCCGTCATGAATCCCCTGCTGTAGACTAAAGTAATCAAGCTCATAGCCACCATCTTCATATATTGGCACAACTTTTAGTCCAGCCTCAGTAAGATTTGCAAGTTCCGTGGAGGTCAAGTATTTATCACGTTCAGCAGCCCCTGCACCAACGCTGCCAGTTAGATAACGAGCAACTATTGAAAAATCGAATTGCTTTAGTTGTTTTGCCTGTGCAGCACTTAGTTGAGTTGCTGTATCAAAAGTATTTGAATCACGATTAGTATTGCCGTTGCTAGTCAACAATCCTTTGATGACGGTTAGGTCAGCTGTGCTATTAAATGGCGGTAAATTCATAAACTTACGAAAAGCTACCACTGCCGTTGCTACGTCTGAACTAAAATAGCCATCAAATGCCCCTGTATAAAAGCCGTTCACATACAAGCCGTATTGGATGACCTGGACAACGTCGCTATTGGCTCCCTGATTAACAGTAGGTGTAGCAGCAATTGTCCCTGGACCATAGTTACCATTTGCTTGCGCAGAACTCATACCGATTGCTCGTTGTAAGGCATAAATCAACGCTGTATTAGTTGCTCGTTGATAAACGCCATCACACGGCATCAATTCTTGTAATTCCCCAGAGAATTTACGATTGAGTGCTTGCTGCATGGTTCGGACCTTAGCATCGCCGCTTGAAACTAAGACGAAAGCCGCCATGTCAAACAAAGCCGCCATAAATGCCACTGTCACAGAACCATCAGCAGCAATGCCAGCGTCTTGCTGAAGTTCTTTAACAGCATTAAGGGTATTATTCGTGAACTCATTATTAAAGTCTACTGGACTAATCCCTTTGCACCAGAAAGCCCCTTGAATGAGTTGAGCAATGTTCCCCTTATATCCTGGTTTCAGATTACCTATTATGCCTATCTGGGCTTACCTGCCGAGCGTCAGTCGAGGCTTTTCCTGAACCACGCTTTTGATTTTGAATTTAGCGAGTGAACGAAGTGAACGCTGCAAACAAAATGTGAGCGTGATTTTCGCTCACTCCTTTTTGGTTTTTGGTCCTGATTTGGCATTTTGGGGCACGGAGACGAAGTCGGAGATCCCCGCCTCTTATATAACCTCTTTTAAAACCTCTTTTAAAACCTCTTTTAAGGGGGTGTTCTACCTTACTCTCCCAAGGGGTACAGGATGATTAAGGCATGGAATTGTCTGTTTAAAGGCATGGAATTGTCTGTTTAAAGGCATGGAATTGTCTGTTTAAAGGCATGGAATTGTCTGTTTAAAGGCATGTTAATTTGGGCATGAAATCCTTTTATATATGCTATAATAATTTTGAGGTGATTATATGAGCAATGAGTTAGTGAAATATCAACCCGAACTGAACACCATTCCACTCCGTAAATTCAGTCCTACAGAAATGAATCTGTTCTTTTCG
This sequence comes from Lactiplantibacillus plajomi, assembly GCF_005405405.1. Classification (GTDB taxonomy): domain Bacteria; phylum Bacillota; class Bacilli; order Lactobacillales; family Lactobacillaceae; genus Lactiplantibacillus; species Lactiplantibacillus plajomi. The sequence continues at coordinate 1,395 of NZ_BJDZ01000048.1, read as the reverse complement.
ATCATTAGTCGTATGCGGGATAAGGGCGACCAGACTGTACGCTTTAGCTTTGACCAGCTGAAAGACCTTAGTAACTACAAACCGACCGCCAATCGCCGATTTATTGACGACCTCAAGCGCACTTACAATCATTTGATGGACTTGCGTTTCGGTAGCCAAAGTAAAAGCGGGTTGTCATTTGAAAGATTTGTCATGTTTACCAAATTTAAAATCAACGGTGATGTGGAAGAACCATATGTTGACATAGAGATTTACAAAGATGCACTTCCCTTGCTAAACCATCTGGAGAGCTGGGTACGATACGCCCTAGTCGAGTTTCGTGACTTGAAGAGCAGCTATGCTAAAACGATGTTCCGTTTGTTGAAAGGTTATCGCACCACCGGTTACGCCTATTTTTCAAAATCCGATTTTATTGAATTGCTTGATATTCCAAAAAGTTACCGGCAGTCTAACACCGACCAATATGTTATTAGTCCAATCAAAGAAGAACTTACCCCCCTATTTCGTGGGCTAACTGTCCGCAAGAAATACGGTAAAGGGCGAGGAAAGCCTGTTATTGGCTATTCTTTTGCATGGAAACCTGAACGCAAAGATGCCGAAGATGTCCACGTCAGCAAGACTGAACGCCTGAAGAAAGCCAAATTCAATATCGAGCACAATGGCGAACTGTCCGACAAAGAAAAATGGCGGGCAATTGATAAAATCAAAGGTCTCAAGCTAGGAACGACCGAAGCGGAACATAATAAACAAGAACAAGAGGCGCGCGAAGAACAGATTCGTGCAGAGGAGCGACAAAAAATACTCGAAAAACTACGAAACGGAGGATTACGATGACCGAATTAGAACGTATTGCGAAACTAGAAAAGAAACTGAAAGTGCGTAAGCGCAAGGCACTAGCGAAGGAATATGAGAAGCTTGGCCGTAAATTTTACAAAAAAACTGGCGCTAAAAATATAACTACAGCCGAAAATATGCTCGACCATACGCCAGTTTTTGAAAAAAGAGAAACGGCTTCACCAACTTTAACTACAGAACAATTTCAGCAACTACAAAACATTGCTAATGCTATGACTTATAACGGCAACTTCTGGAAAATCGAAGACTTGAAAGATGTTAGCCAATGGTTGAGTCAGTTTCAAACAGAAAATGAGCAATCATAATGCCTTAAAAAGCCGATTTGCGAACAGCAAACTTTCGGTTTTTTTGTGCGGTTTTTTTTGTGTCCTTTTTTTGCAAAAAAAGGACAGGTTTTCGGGCTTGAATTTGTGCCGTTTTGCGAAGCGAAATCGGCATGCTTTTGACTTTGGTTTTAGGGGGGGATAAAAGGGGGGAGCGAAGCCCCCCTCTTTTCAAGCAGGAATAGGCAGACTTTTGCGAAGCAAAATGTATGTCATT
>NZ_BJDZ01000047.1 GCF_005405405.1 Lactiplantibacillus plajomi | reverse complement strand
GACCTTAGGCACGGTCAAGTGACCCCGCAACGCTGGGTTATCGAACGCAGTTTTAGCTGGCTAGGAAAATATCGGCGCCTCTGGCGCAATTGTGAGCGAAAGCTGAACACCAGTAAGATGATGATTAGCTTAGCCTTCCTGCGAATACTCTTGAAAAGATTCTAAACACGTTCTAAGTCGCGTTCTGGATTTAGCGTTACTAAACCGAAGAAAGACAATACTTAATTAAATAAGTCTTGCTCGATTCCAAGCTAGTGTTTTCTTGCCAGCCCTCCAGTCAGCGGGAATCAGTCCGGAACGCGGTGGCCACGGTGTTAAGCCCGAAGATCAGGTCTTAACCACCGGGCTTTCACTAACTCGCCCAAGGACGGCGACCAAGTGAAACTTCACCGCTGGGACTGTTCCCGCTTTCCCTCCAGGCTTAAACTGGTCGTTGGTGGGCATTAGTGAGTTAATTTGGATGAATAGATTGTGTTAGGTTGGTAATTGATTATTGGACGGTAGTCATTGTTTAGAAAATAAAATATTTTAAGATCTATTCAGAATTACTGATTCGAGTTATTTATGTAATGGAATCCTTATTGATATTGTTTTAAGATGCTGAGGATTAGCGAACTATATTACTAACCGCTCGAATAGTTCATTAAATCTAACAAGTTGTTAGTTAACGAGATTTAATCTAGGTTCCGGAGCCCTTCGAAACATGGCTGTGAAATTGTTGTTGGGCGCCGTTTTTGGGCGACTTACAACAAGGCCGACTTGGGAGACAATTCGGGGTGTGAATTGGCTTCCGAGCGTGCCCACAGCCTTGCTTTCGTGCAGGCGGAGCGGACCGGCAGGTTAGAACTATTATTAAAAGTGGTTTTGTGGTTGCTTTCCGTTAAGGGTGGGGCATTAAGCATATGGGGAGTATGTTTTAGCTATGAATAATCGTTACCAAGGTCCCGCAGCCTTGCTTGCGTGTAGGCGGAGGGGAGCGGCAATTGGCGCTGATTATGATTGATAGGCCGTTACGAAAAAGGACCACCCGCTTGGCGGGTGATCCGAAGCTTATCGTTCGTGTAAGTGAGTTATTGTAATCAGGTTAGTTAAGTGTGCGAACGAGTAAAAGCTTATTTATCAATGTCTGGGGCTTCATCCAGTTCGGCTTGAAGCATCCAGATTTTCTTTTCGATGGCTGTTTTTAGGCCGATGAAGATGTCTTGGGTACTGAAATCTTTTTCAACGTCGGAAACGTCGATGCCTTCTTGATAAAGGTTTTCGAGGTAACGGTAGCCGTCAACTAAGTGGGCGAGGCGTTCGGGCGTGGTTTTGTCCCAGCTGCCAGGCCAGTCCTTAATCTTGGTGTTATCGGCCATTTCCTTTAACGTGGAATAAGGACTGCCGTCGAGAGCAATTAAACGTTCGGAAATAACGTCGAGTTGGCTGTCGATTTCGTCCATGAATTCATCCATCAACGGGTGGAGTTTCAGGAAGTTAGTCCCGCGCATGTACCAGTGGGTCTGATGAATGATCATTGACATCTGACTTAAATCGGCAACGAGTTGATTCAATACCTGTTTAGTCTTTGGATATTTCATAATAGTATCGGCTCCTTTCTGAGTTTCATTTTATCGTAAAACGCTTTCACCGACAAATGATAACCACGTTAGTCGTTAACCCCCGAAAATTAATAAAAATCGGTTTATAATGGTTTTATAAGTTAACTTGATTTACAAGTGGGATTAATTGGGAAAATATGGATTGGGAGGGATTTTATGGCTGCGCTATTATTAGTTTTATCATTGATGTCGGGCACGTACGAAATGATTTTCTTTATGATTGCGTTTCGAGAATATTTAACCTGGCGAATCGCCATTGTTTGGATTTTAGTTTTCTTGGCAAATGCAATTTTTTGTCAGTGGGCAAACGCGATGTGGCCGCAGGTGCCGCTAGTATTTTTCTTCATTATTCCGATGGTACTGTCGACAACCGTGATGAGTACGTGGCTGTTGGCGACCCACTGGATTTTGATGTTGCCGATTGCCATCTTTTTAAACGCGTTTAAGCGCTTGATTGGCGCGATTACCGGGGTGCTGACCCGCTACGCGATGCATTCGGACGCCCCGATGTTTTTGCGCCAAGCGCTGGGGATCAAGCAGGCGGCTGATATTAATTTATTTTTAGCCGTGCTGATCGAACTCCCAATCGTTATCTTGCTGAGTTTGTGGGTCCACCACTGGATGGTTAAACACGCGGTGGCGGACTTTCTACAACGGGCGCGGGTTGAAATTAGTGATTACTTATTGGTGTTGTTGTTCTTTGCGATTTATATTACGGCGTACGTTTTTGCGATGGAAAGTTCACTAGTCAACCAGACTTACATGGCGATTGCGGCCTGCGTCACGTTCGGAATCATTGGTTTTTATTTGATTAGCAATAAGAACAGTCATTTAAATGATGATCAGCTGTTGAAACAGATGTCGGTTTATAACGAGTTGCTCAGCCATCATAACCGTGATCTACACTTATTCAAGCACGATTATCAAAATATTTTGCTCAGTATGGCAACCTTGTTGGAACGGCATGATTATCAGGCCTTAGAGCAATATTTTAATCAAGAAGTTTTGCCGAGTGGGGCGGCGTTGAATCAGGCAACCGACTTGGACGTCTTACGGTACTTGGAATCACCGGTCGTTAGTGGGTTAATTTATGCAAAACACAATTTAGCGGCTGAACGGCAGTTAAAATTGACCGTGACGATTATGGATACGATCAAGTTGCCGGCGGTCTCGCAAGTGCGGGTCGTGCGGATTCTCGGTAACTTACTGGATAACGCGTTGGACGCCGCGGCCCATAGCAATCAACGCGTGACGTTGGATATTAGTTGTGATGATCACCAGAACGTTATTTTCAGTATTCAAAATCAGATTCCCAAGCAGGAGCAGATTGATTTAAACGTGATTAAGAAGGGCCGTTTTACTACCAAGGCCGGTCACTTAGGTTACGGGTTGAGTAGTATTAAGCAATTAATGACTGATCAGCTTCAGGTTAATTACCAAGTTGATCATAACTTATTTAAGGCTCAGCTAATTTTAGCGGCAGAGTAAACTTAAGGCCGCTTTTCGATGTTTTACCGAAAAGCGGCCTTTTTTTGGTGCGCCAATGAAATGGATGGGGTGTCAACGACACAAAAAGCACCACGGTCCCCAGTCGTGATGCAATGTTACTGCGACCGCCGGGTAATTAAGCTGCCGTCTCACCCGTAGTCGTGCCGCGCAAGGATCACGCGGACCGTAACGTTGGGGCTAGCCAAGCCTTCCCCAAGTTCGAGACCACTAGCTAAGTTAGCGGGAGATCCCCATGATAAATGTATCCCCTAAATGTTGAACGCTACTTAACCAATTCTATTTTATAGCATGTTAAGCATTTTATAATAGGTTTATCCGGTGTTGGTTCGGTAAGTTTACTATTCAGATGGTTCAAACAAGCTGGTACGCCGTTCGATTAGCCGGCCCACGACCAAAATTAAGCCGGCGAGTCCCAAGCAAACGAGTAGCGAGGGAGTCCAGCTCCCGGTTGAATTGTTGAGCCACCCAAGGACGACCGGCCCGCCGGCAGCTAGCAGGTAGCCAAAGGTCTGGGCCATGCCGGAGACGGCCATGGTTTCGGCAGCGTTGCGGGTCTTTTGGGTGAAAAAGATGACGGCGAGGTTGAAGGAGAAGCCGGATGCGATGCCCATCAATAGTGCCAGCACGACGGCCATACCGAAGTGATTTTGACTAAAACCGGCGGCCAGGGTCGCCGGGCCAAACCCCAGGGCAATCGTCCACAACATGGCGGCTTTCCCGCGCTTAGAGGTGGCAAACAGCGGGGTAATGACCGCGCAGGCGAGGCAGGCTAGTTGCAGAATCGTGACTAACAAGGCGGCTTCGTCGGCGGTGTAGCCAACCGCTTGAAAGATGGCCGGCATCCAGGTGACGAGTGAGTAGTACAGCAGAGCCTGTAAACCAAAAAAGGCCGTCAGGAGCCAAGCTAGGCGATTGTGGCTGAGATGCAGCGCGGGTTGTTCAGTTGGTGTCGTGGTAGCTGCTGGACGGCGGCCTACCAGCAATAAGCCACAACCTAGGATACTGATTAGCGAAAGGTAAACCGCGATTTTAAGCGTTCCGGTCAACGTGACCGCCTTGGTTAAGGGACCAACGATGGCGGTAGCCAGGGAACTCATCAGTACCATTGAAGTTGTGTACAGGCTGACGCCAAGCGTTGGTTGCTGGGGCATTCGCGCCTTAATGATTGCGGGTAAAATGACGTTGCCGCCATCGATGCCCAACCCGATCAGTAGCGTTCCCAGCAGGAGTAACGGCACGGTTAGCGTGACCCGCAGGAGCGACCCGAGCGTTAAAACCATAAAAGCGACTAGCATGACCGGGGTTGCGCCGAAGCGACGACTGGCGCGAGCGAACCCGGACGACACTAACGCGAAGGTTAACAATGGAATCGACGTTAGCAGGCCGGCCGCGGTCGTTGATAAGCCGCTGGCCCGTTGGATTTCGGCCATGATTGGCGGTAACCCGGTGATCGGTAGGCGCATGTTGACGGCTACCAAGACGATGCCAAGGGCCGTCAATCCTTTTTTAGTGTGTATGCTGATACCTCCTGATGTATTAATATTTTTATGCTACCACGCGGGCTTGATTCTTAAAATTAGAAAAAGATTTGAAAACTCCTTGACATTTTTTAATTAAAAACTCATAATTATGACCATTACGAAAGATGAGTAACCACTTTTAACCGGCAACAGAGAGTCACGGTTTGCTGAAAAGTGACCCGGCGCGGGTGGCGAAGATGGTCTTTCACAACGAATTCAACCGGTGAGCCAATGGGTTAGCCGGTTGCGGTAAATGCCCGTTATCGCAGCAGTTAGTTCTGCATGAGTTGGTGTTTAAAAGACACTATTAAGGTGGTACCGCGGCCAAAAGTCGTCCTTGTTATTGAAGATAACGGGGCGACTTTTTTTATCCCTTAAAATTTAAATGAGAAAGAGGAATGGATAATGAGAAGAAATACGAAGTGGGGCTTAGCCCTTGCTGGAATTTTATTAGTGTTAATCGCAATTTTTGGCCTAAGTCGGCGTAGTCAGACCCAGGCGAGTGATTCAAAATTACAGACAGTCACGATCGGGGTGGCGGCCGGCCCTTACGGCGATATGGCGAATAAGGTCCTCGGACCGTTGCTGAAAAAGCGGGGCTACCAAGTCGTCACCAAGGAATTTAACGACTACGTTCAACCGAACAAAGCGCTCAACTCCGGTGAAATCGACGCAAACCTGTTCCAACACGGTTTATATTTAAAGACTTTCGCTAAGGCCAACCACTTGAAACTGACCGCGATTGCGCAAACCCCAACTTTGGGGATGGGGATTTATTCAAAGAAACTCAGCAAGTTGAGCCAACTTAAAGCCGGCGCGACCGTTTCGATTCCAAACGACCCGTCTAATTTAGCGCGGGCGTTGCAATTATTGGCCGCTCAACAACTGATTACGTTAAAGAAGAACATTGACGTGACGACGGCTAGCAAGGCCGATATCGCCACCAACCCGTACCACTTAAAGTTTAAGACGCTCGACGCAGCGCAGTTACCACAATCGCTGACCAACGTGGCCATCACGGTAGTCCCCGGTAATTATTCGTGGAGCGCGAAGTTGGATCCGTCCAAGGCGCTGGCGCTTGAAAAGTTGAATGATAACTATAAAGAAGTCTTCGTTGTTAAGACCAGTAAGCAAAATTCGAAGTTTGCCAAGGCCGTTAAATCAGTCTTAAATAGCAAGGCGTTCAAGCAGGCGATTGCCAAGTCCGAATTTAAGGATTTTGACAAACCGACCGCCTGGCAGTAGGAGGAAACCCATATGAGTCAAATTGAATTGAAACATATTGATGTCACGTTTAAGCAAAAGAAGCGGACCGTGACGGCGGTCAAGGACGTTTCGTTGAGTGTCGAAAAGGGCGAGATTTTCGGCATCGTTGGTCTTTCCGGTGCGGGTAAGTCGACGCTGGTCCGGACGATCAACTACTTGCAAGCGCCAACCAACGGCCAAGTGGTGGTTGACGGGACCGACCTGAGCCACGCCAATGCCAAAACGATTGCCGCGGCACGGCGTAAAATCGGCTTTATTTTTCAAAACTTTAACCTGATCAATAACCGGACGTTAGCCCAAAACTTGGCGTTCGCACTGACGGCCGGTGGTTACCCGGAAAAGCAACAGCCTAAGCGGATCACCGAACTCTTGGAACTGGTCGGGTTGGCCGACCGTCAAGATAACTATCCCGGTCAGCTTTCCGGTGGTCAAAAGCAGCGGGTCGGCATCGCGCGGGCGTTAGCGAACGACCCCGACATCCTACTATGTGACGAAGCGACCAGTGCGCTGGACGTCGAAACCGCCGAAGAAATTATTGGGATTCTCAAAGAAATTAATCGCCGGCTACACATCACGATCGTCTTCATCACCCACCAGTTGGAAGTGGCTCGCAGTTTATTCGACCGGGTCGCCGTGATGGAAAATGGCCGGCTGGTTGAACAATCGAGCACCTACGACCTGTTTGCCGCGCCGCAGTCGGACATGGGGCAGCGGCTAGTCAACCGCTTCCTCGATACCGATTTACCGGACAAAGTTAAAGCGCAAGTTACCAAGCAGACCGGGCAGTTGTTGACGTTACGCTACCGTGGCAGTGATTCGCTGACGCCAATTATTACGAAAATCGCCAAGCAAACCGGAATTGACATTAATATTATTCAGGGCCGCGTCGAGTTTATTCAGGATAAGGCGATTGGGGTGCTGGTCGTTTTCTTGACCGGCTCAGCGGTTGCGGTCAGCCAGGCAGTTCAAATTTTCCACCAACGGGTCGATTACGTTACGGAGGTCAGTGCACATGAATGAAACCATCACGATTTTACAACAGAATTTAGGAACCGCCCTGTGGGATACCGGGAAAATGGTCTTTATTTCGGGCTTTATCGTTGTGATTTTCGGGACACTGATTGGCCTGTTCCTCTACTATTATTCGAACCCGCTGTTCGCGCCACGACCAGTTCTGAATAGTATTTGCGGTTTTGTTATCAACGCGATTCGGTCGCTCCCATTCTTGATTTTAATGGTCGTCTTGATTCCGTTCGCCAAGTTGGTTGCGGGTGATCCGTATACGCCGTTAGGGGGTGCGGTTTCCTTGTCAGTAGCGGCGATTCCGTTCTTTGCCCGGTTAGCCGAAGGGGCTTTTGCGGAAATTGACGCTGGGGTGGTCGAAGCCGCCCGCTCTACCGGGGCCGGGTTTATCCTGATTTTCCAAGAAGTTCTGTTTCCCGAAGCGTTACCGGCGTTAATCCGCGGGGTGGTCCTCACGTTGATCAGCTTGTTAGGCTACTCCGCGATGGTCGGCACGATCGGCGCCGGGGGCATCGGCGATTTAGCGATTCAATACGGCTATAACCGTTATAATACCGGCGTCCTAGTCAGCGTCATTGTTATTTTGATTATCATCGTTCAAATCGTTCAGTGGTGTGGGGACCGGTTAGCCGACCATTACACCCGTTAAGCGTAACAAGCGGGGGTCAAAAGTCGTGGGGCCAAAAGTCTTTTGGCCCCCGTTTCGATTAGCGATGATTAAATAAATAATTTGGAATCTGTTGGAGGAAATTATGGAAACCATTAATTGGCAAACACTTTACGCGCGGGCGGTAGCAAGTTGTCAGCCGCGGGACGTTTCGAACAGTGTCTACGCGGGCAGCGTTGCGGCGGCACTGGTGACTAGTCGGGGAACCGTCTTTACCGGTGTTTCGGTGGATACCGCCTGCTCGTTGGGATTTTGTGCCGAACGTAACGCGCTTGGTAGTATGTTAACGGCGGGGGAGCAGACGGTGACCCGGATCGTGGCCGTTCGCGGGCGTGAAATTCTAATGCCGTGCGGGGCCTGCCGGGAATTTTTACGGCAACTGGGGAATCCGGACGTTGAAGTACTGGTTCAGTTGGCGCCGTTAGTTAGTGTTAAATTAAAAGAATTATTACCGCGATACTGGCAGGCTTAGGGTGCTGTTGCTTGCTGCTGCTTTAAGCTATAATGGAACTAATCAAAGCGTCATTAACGCCATACCCGGTAGTTTGTTATCCACAGGTATTTTAGCCCTGAAGGTTATCCACAAGTGGATAATCTGGGCACGATAATGACGGGCATTAAATTAACACCATTATCTGCGGGGGTGCAACATGGACACAATCAAAGTATCGGACACTTTATCAATCAGCAATCACCGGGTCTTTTCGGCCGACTTGAACGAACACGACACCGTTTTTGGTGGCAAAACGTTGGCGACCATTGACGATAACTCGTCAATCGCGGCGTCGCGGCTAGCCCGTATCGAAACGGTGACCGCCTCGGTCGATCAGGTCAACTTCCTGATGCCGTTTCGGTTGCAAGACTCAATGTGTATGGAGTCCTACGTTTCTGGCGTGGGGAGCCGCTCGATCGAAGTGTTTACCAAAATCATTGGCGAGCATTTGAAAACCGGCGAACGCTTCTTAGGGTTGACCTGCTTTTCGACCTTCGTAGTGACCCAACCGGGGATTGCCTTGCCACAGCTGGTAGCGGATAAGGACGAGTACGTGTTCGTTACCCAGGGTTACGAGCAACGGCGCGCAGAACGGTTGGCGAAGCTCAAACGCCAGGAACATTTTAATAGTCATATCAGTGTGAACGTCCCGTGGGCGGACTAAAATTGAACGTAACGTCGAGTTGGTATTTTTGCCGATTCGGCGTTTTTTGTTAAGACGAATTGTCAAATCAAGCGCAACTTTTTGCCGAAGAAAACTTCACTTGGACTTTTCCATCCCAAGACCTTTCGTGGACGGTTATTTAAATCTGTGAC
>NZ_BJDZ01000046.1 GCF_005405405.1 Lactiplantibacillus plajomi | reverse complement strand
CTTCGGCCGTGAATTTGCTTCTAGGCATAGTAAAATCCCCTTAGAGTTGATAGACGAAATTATAGTTTTTCATCTGTCAACCTTAAGGGGACTATAGCAGGTATCAAACCAACGGGGATTGCTTTAGTTTTAGGCCCGCTTTTGACGGACGAGCTTTAAGGTTTGCCAGATCGGTGGTCGTAAGCCAATCAGTAAGATGACGTAGACTAAAGCACCGATGATGATTTGAAGCATGAGGTTGGTGAAAGAGGGCCGCATCGTGACGTTTAGGTAGTAGGTGACCGCAAACATTAACATTCCGGCCAGAACGTATTGGAGGGTCCCACCAATTAGTGGCCGGAAATTCAACTGGTGGCGAGTCGCGTAAAGTTGGTAGCCGGTGACGCACAGTTCAGAAATCAGGGTCGCCACCATTGCACCGCGAACGCCGAAGAAAATAATTAGGGGAACGTTAACGATGATGTTGACGAGTGCCCCCAGGGTGACGGAGGTGGTGAAGGCCGCGGTCTGCTTTGTTGGCAGCAGGTATTGCTGACCAAGCACGTTGCTTACGCCAATGATGATCACGACCGGGGCCTCAATCATGAGCAGGACGTCCACGCTGGTGAAGGCCCGACCGAAGAAGAGTGGGGCGAGGGTGGTTGCAACTGCCATGATGCCGAACGCCATTGGCACGGCGATACACATAACGACGTCGAAGGAGACGTACAGGTATTTCTTAACTTTTTCAAGCTGTTGCTGCATAAATAAGTGGGCGATGTGCGGTAACATGACCGTCCCGGTGGCGGTGACTAGTGCGAGGACGAGCTTGATCAGCTTATCCGAGTAATCGTAAAATCCCGCCGATTTGACCGAGTCTAACTGCCATAACATGGTCTTATTTAGTGCCAGGTAGACCGTGGTCGCAATTTGGGGGACAAAGAGCGCTAACGACGGTTTGAGATGGCGAAAAATCGTCAGCTGTCCCCATTGCGGTCGGTCAACCGCGTGGCGCAGGTACGGCCACAGCGTGAGATTACCAACGAGTTGTGAGCCGGATAAAATCAGTATGTAAATGCCGGTATCCGCGCGATGCTTAACGAAAATGAAGATTAGCGCTAACGAGACTAGCTTCACCAAGGTGTTTCTCAGAACCGTCTTTTTGAAATCCTCGATACCCATGAAGTACCACGAAATATCGAAGGCCCCAGCAATGATATAAAAAGATTGATAAAAGAAATAAATCCTAAATTGACGTTCCCACAGTAAAAACAGTAAAAAGCCAAGGTAGGCCAAACTAATGGTCATAATTTGTAATAATTCGATTTCCCAAAAAGTTTGTGAGCGGGCGTGCCGATTATCCCGAATGAACGCAATTTCGCGGTTCCCGTAAATGGTAATCCCGACTGTCCCGAAAAGGAGGAAGTAGGTGATCACCGAGTTAGTTGAGGCGTTGATGCCAACGCCGGTAGGTCCCAGCACCCGTGAGATATACGGGACAGTGAGCAGAGGGGTCAGCAAGATTAAGACGTTATAACTCGCTGTATAAAAAAAGTTTTTAACGATGCGCATGTTGATACTCCTTGGATCACGACTAGATTAGGCGTTAGTTATGCCCGTAATAAAGTCATTGTAGCATAGCGATTATAGCGCGGATAGTGGGCTAATTCGGTTTGGTGCCCGTATTAACAAGCTTAATATTTTGAATTGTTTTTTAAGATAAAATAAAGACCATTTACATCATAAAAGAAGTGATATAGGATATAAAAAAACGACCAGCGAGTGGCTGGTCGTGCGTTCAATCAATAGGCCCCGTTCGGGTGGACCATCACAATGACGGTTTTGAACATCACGTAGAGGTCAAAGCTAACGCTTCGTTTTGAAATGTAAAGTAAGTCTAATTTAACCATTTCGTCAAAGCCGACGCTATTGCGCACCGTTGCCTGCCAAAGGCCGGTACAGCCAGGCTTAACGCTGAGCCGTTGCTTATCGTATTCGGTATATTCCGCGACTTCGCGCGGCAGTGGCGGGCGCGGTCCGACCAGACTCATTTGACCAAGTAAGACGTTCACGAGTTGTGGAAGTTCGTCGATGCTATATCTGCGGATGAAGCGACCGGTTTTAGTGACCCGGGGATCATCGTGCATTTTGAACATCGCTCCGTCAACATCGCTATCTTTAAGTAATTTTGCCAATAATTCATCGGCGTTAGAAACCATTGAGCGAAATTTATACATTTTGAAGGGTACTTGGTTTTTCCCCAAGCGTGTTTGTGAGTAAAACACCCGTCCTTTGGGATCCTCTACTTTGATGGCAATTGCCACGATTAGAAATAGTGGTGAGAGGATAATTAAGCCACAGAAGCTAGCCACAAAGTCAAAAACGCGTTTAATGATCCGATATGCATAACGCCGGTGTTGGCGGGTTATGTCAATGGTAATCGGTTGAATTTCTCGTTCCTTGTATTCCATAAGTAACACCCTATACTTCCTTTTTATTCCTCCGCAGAATTAGCGGGGTAGGTATATTACCAACCAAGTGATTTTAAGTACAGTCCTGCAAATAAAATCCGTAACTTAAACATTGTAGTATAAAACGATGATTAAGTAAATGTGAATTATGAGCAATCCCCGTGCACTTTTAGCCCCATTATAGCAAAAAAGATTTTGCTGGAAACTAATTGCTTATTTTCTGGAATGGTTAGTTTACAAAAACATCGAAATAATAATTTTTCTTTAATTATTACCGATTTACTGTTAATAGTCAATTTTTACCGGAAGTCAGTATTATTTTGGCCGGATAAACGTTACAATAGCGGTAACGATAACTTACAGGTAAAGGATGGCAGAACATGACTGACGACGGCATGGCCGTTTTTCCGGCGGACTATAATTCCTCATATCACTTGATTCTCCAACGGGGGACCGAACACTACGCCTATTATTATTTTAAGGTGGATAAGCTTGATCAACGGGTGATTTTTTATGATGACGTCGAACGTAGTGGTATTTCAATTAAGACCCAGATTACGCGGACGTTTATGCGTAACCTAGTTAAGGCCATCGATTGGCACCCGGTCGGCAATAGTATTATTATCGAGATTTATACGGTCCATCGCGATGAGACTAAGGCGACCCGGCTCGCTTGTGATATCTAGTGAATGATAAATAAAGGCGCGCCCCCGGTCTAACTGACCGGGGGCGCGCTGTGTTGAGGGGCAGTTTTTAATCCTTAGGCGCTTCGATAATTGGCGTTTCGATTGTTTCCACGTACTTAGCGGCTAACGGTTGGGCAACCAGGTCCTCACCGCCCTTGTTGAAGAGCTTGCTGGCGGAAAGTTCGGCCATGGCTTGGCTCACGACTTCTTTACTTAAATTGTCGTTCGCGTAGTGTAACTTCACGTGGTGAACCTTGTTTTTGCTAGTTTTAAAGCTCAGGTCTAAGGTCTTCATTTAGTAATTCCTCCTTCAAGGTTAAGCGGTCGTGACGGCGGTGTATTCGAACGAATCGTTGATTTTGGCGCTGAAGAAGTCGTTACCGGTTACCGTTTCGAGTACTTTGGCAAAGGCAAGTAGTTGTTCATCGTTGGCATCCTTGACGATTCCGGTAAAGTTTTGCTTGAGCGGTTCGCCGGTCGGTGTCAACATTTCAACGGCAAGGGTAGCTTTTAACCAATTTTTATTCATGGGTGGAACCTCCTGTGAGTTGTTAGTGGTAGGCTGGCCAGCTTACACTAATACAAACGGCTGACGCCGGCCAATTGTGCAAACTAATTTTAGCCATGATCTAATTGCCAGCGTCGCTGTATTCGGCGGTAGTGACCCCTGTAACGTATTCTGACTGTTCTTACGGACAATCAGCCAATAGCGGTAATTACGGCTTAAATCGTTCGAATTAACGGTTTAACGTTGCCGTTGGTATAACCGGTGGGCCTTCACCAGTAGACTATGTCGCCAGTTATAGACGGTCCGGCGGCTAACGTGGTGGCGTTGCATGATGGTGCTAACCGGTTGCGCAGCGAGAAAGAACTCGGTTAAGACGATTTTTTCGCCGGGCTGGCAGCGGGCACTTAACTGGCGCAGTAAGTCGTGCAACAGCAGGTGGTCGTCGTGGTGGGCGATTGGATCTACCGTGATGGCCGCGGCCGCCGTTAAGTTAACTTGGTGGTCACGCCGTAAATTTTGGCGTCGGAGGTAGTCGATTGTGCGCCACTTGATCTTGCGGAACGCAAATTTTTCAAAGTCCGCCAGGTATTCTGGCAGCGATTGGTCGAAATTTTGGTAAGCCGATAGCCAGGTTAGGTGCGCAACGGTGACACAGTCTTCGAACTGGGGGTGACAGCGCGTCACGTTGGCCGCTTTCAAAGCGCCGTACAGCAGGCGTTGATGGGCGGGTTCGGCGAGCAGGGCAAAGGCAGCTTGGTTATCAAGACGGTTGGTTGACATGGTAATCCCTCATTCAGTTGGTTTTCCCCGGCCAAGGTTGTACTCAGTGTAAATGGCCGGCAACCGAATGACGACCCGCGATAAGCGGTAACTTTCCGTAAAAATAGCTCGATTATTAAAAAGTTGATTAGAACGAGGAAATGCTGCTATAAACACTTGGTTAATACGTACATGACTGGTAAGATGTGGTTGAAATCAGTTAACCGTTTTCTGCAAGAAAAATTTATTTTTGCAGAAAACAGCCGTCTGTCGCACTTGTCACGTTAAGGAGGCCACCGCATGTTTGAACTAACCCCATCAACTTGGAACCAGCTGCCGAAAGTGATCATTACCGATGAACCCGAAAGCTTACTGCCGTTTGCAAAGGCAGACGACAACTGTCGTTTAGCCTTTGGGGCCACCCTAGCGCTATTAAACATCAGTGACTTAGGGTTACGCGCGCAAACAATTGTGGTCGACGCCCGGCGTGGTATTATCACCACACCGATTTCGACCAGCCGACTAAATAAACGGTTAGTGCAGACGCTGCCGTATGGTTACGTGCAGGTCAGGGATATGGTCGTGGCCAAGCTTGGGGCGAGTCGGACCAAGTTACCAATCATAACGGCGCAATGTGGACTGGTTCCCTTAGGCGCGGTCACCCGTGAAGCCACTGATTGGATTGCAACTCACGGGTTAAGTCAGCTGTGCCGCGATGGCGATAAAACCCGTTTTGAGTACCAGAACGGCCTGCAGCTGGTCGTTCCTAAAAGGTACTCGGCGATGGATAAGCAAGTTCAGCGGGTGCTAAAATTACAAGCTGGCTACCGTCAATTACAGGGAATTAACGACCAGCAGGATGTATACCGAGCGACCGAGGCGCGCTACCCCGCGTATAATAATCGGATTAACGAGCGGGTCATCTTCGAATTCTTTAAAAGCTTTCGGGATGATTACGGTCTTGATCTCTCAGATGAGGACATACGCTTTTATCAGTGTCATTATTTTGGTAAATTAGAGGGTGAAGATTCTTTGAAATGATTGAGGGCTAGTTAATGGTTAAAAAAATAACAAAAATTATGGCGCAGAAGCGGCCAGGACGTTATAACGTGTACTTAGACGACCAGTACGCGTTTCCCATCAGCGAAGCGGTGATGATTAAGTATCGCATCTTTAAGGGGATGGAAGTCGACGCCGCGTTAAAGGCTGAAATCATCGCGGCCGATGACGTTTCAAAGGCCTATTCGCGCGCCCTTGATTACTTATCACACCAATTAAGAACCGAAAAAGAAGTCCACGATAAGTTGCGTGACGAGGACGTCGATGAGACGGTCATTGACGCGACCATGCAGCAATTGCGGGAGTTACGGCTGTTAAATGATCAGCAGTACGCCGACGCCTACGTTCGTACGGCCAAGCGGACTTCTGATAAGGGACCGCGGGTTATTCGCCAAAAGCTCCGGCAAAAGGGCGTTGGTGAGCAGCTGATCGATGACGCCTTGGCCAACCAGTTCAGCTTAGAAGAGCGGGTTGATAATGCTACCGAACTAGCGCAGAAACTGGCGCGGCGGTATCAGCGGCAGGCGTTTAAGACCATGCAACAAAAGGTGCGCACCGGCCTAATGACGAAGGGCTTTGATACCGAAACCATCGGCATTGTCATCGAGAGTCTGGATATAACGCCGGATCCCGATGAACAGTGGGCAGCGTTGGTTGAACAGGGGCAAAAGCTATGGCGGCGTAATCGTAAATACGCCTTTTCCGAGCGGGCGTTACGCACCAAGCGGAACCTGTATCAGAAAGGTTTTTTAATGGACGATATCAACCGCTTTATTGACGAACAGAACGAAGCCGAGTGATTTCCCGTAATTGAATCCCCGCGGATTAAAAAAATCTGGTATAATGTTTATTGAAATTCGATGAAAATCATACCCTAAGTTCGAGAAAGTTGGGTTATATATGGCGCGCGAGGCTAAAGGACCGAAGGAAGGCGACTTCATTACGATCAAAAGCTATAAGCACGACGGAAGTTTACATCGAACTTGGCGCGATACAATGGTACTCAAAACGAGCGAGAACGTTTTAATTGGTTGTAACGATCACACGCTGGTCACCGAAGATGATGGCCGCCGGTGGGTGACGCGGGAACCGGCTATCGTTTATTTTCATAAGCATTATTGGTTTAATATCGTGGCGATGATTCGCGATAACGGCGTTTCGTACTATTGCAATTTGGCGACACCGTACGTTCTGGATAAAGAGGCTTTGAAGTATATCGACTATGATTTAGACGTTAAGGTCTTTCCGGATGGTGAACGCCGGTTGCTGGATGTAGACGAGTATGAAGAACACGGCGCCCAATGGCACTATTCCGCTGACACTGATCGCATTTTAAAGGCGAACGTTAAGGTGTTGGTCGATTGGATTAAGCATAAGAAGGGGCCGTTTTCGAAAGAATACATCGACATTTGGTATAGTCGTTACCAAGAATTATCACGTCGGCAATAGCTCTGCTGACGGATTGTCAGTAGCGTAATTAAGTACAAAAAAGGTTCCCCGGTGGGGAATCTTTTTTGTACTAAGTTTTAAAAAACCGACCCGCAACTGCGGGTCGGTTAGGGGAGAATCAATTTGAGGGTTAAGCGCCGAGGTTAACTGGGCGGCAATAGCCAACGGCATGCCACCACGGCACGTAAATCTTTTCTTTTTTAACGCCACTATTTTGCGCGTCAATCATCTTACCGCCGCCGGCATAGATGCCGACGTGCGAGATGCTGCGCTTACTGTTACCGAAGAAGACCAGGTCACCCTTCTTGACGTTACGCTTAGAAACTTTCTTATAAGCATTGTATTGAGCTTGGGCAGTCCGTGGTAACGACTTTTTCGACGCACTCTTGAAAATGTACTTGGTAAAGCCTGAGCAGTCGAAGACGTTTGGCCCGGTAGCGCCGTAAACGTAACGGTGACCTAACTTAGACTTGGCAACCTTGTAGAGGTTGGTGTACGACTTGGTACTCTTCTTAACGCCGTTCGTGCGTACCCAGCCCTTAACGTTTTGGTTGGATTTCTTCACGTAGTAGTACTTCTTGGTGGCGCCATTCGTTTTGACGCTGCGCTTTTTGGTCACGAACCAGGTCGTGTTACTGTAATTACCAAGTTTGCTGACTTTTTTGATCTTAGTGTTGTTCTTAGCACCACTCATCTTATAAAGCGCGGTGCTGCTCTTCTTACGTAAGTAACCGGTTTTTGACTGGTTGGTCGAACTAACGACCCGGTTAGTGCTGGCAGAAACGGCCGGTGCTTGCCACATCGCGACCCCTAAACCTAAGGCTGCAATTAAGGATGCAATCAATCGTTGTTTCATTATGTAATAATCCTCCCCGAATTCCCCTGTTAATTAACAATCTATGCAACCATCATAATGCCTTTATGTAACAGCAATGTTTCAATCCGGTTGCGGTTGCATTAATTATTAGATGTTCTAAGTTTCATTTGTATTATTTTTCGATATTAATTATTGTATGAAAAGAAAATGGAGGTGCCAACATGGCATTTATGAAGTTGGATAATGGTGAACTACTTAAAAATATTCGGCGCTTTGCAAAGAAGAACGGCTTAACGCTGGCCGAAGTTGCCACGTTGGCCGGACTCAGTGCCAGCGCTATTTATAGTT
Organism: Lactiplantibacillus plajomi; assembly: GCF_005405405.1. Classification (GTDB taxonomy): domain Bacteria; phylum Bacillota; class Bacilli; order Lactobacillales; family Lactobacillaceae; genus Lactiplantibacillus; species Lactiplantibacillus plajomi. The sequence goes on along the minus strand of NZ_BJDZ01000046.1, from coordinate 950 downwards.
GGAAGAAGCATACGCCATCCGTTGGGACGTTAAAAGAAGTGGCACAGGTGTTGGGCACTAATTATACGAAGTTAGTTGGTAAGGAGAAGCTGAAACATAAGTCGGATAAGGCAAGTGCGGTCGATTTAAAAAAGATTATTGAAAACCGTAAGAACGACTTTGAATACGGGGGTCAACCGGTCACCCCAGAGCAGCTTAAAATTATTCGCAACGTTTTAAAAACCATGTTCAAGAATCAGGGGCTTTAAGTTTTAATTAAAGCTGGCATAATTCGTGCAACCGTTCGCTAAGTGGTGTAGAATACACACCAATAATTCATTTTGCCGGTTGATCCGGGGATAAGCACACTAGATTGGGAGTTGGGTCTATGAAGAAAGTGACGACAGCATTAGCCAAGAAAAATATTAACCAGTTACTGACGATTGTTAACCAGGGCCACGATACGATTGAGGTCGAAAATCCAAACACCCAAGACTCTGCCGTCATGGTTAGCATGAAGGACTGGTTGAAGATTATGGCACAATTAACGAAAAATAATCAGCAGGACGTGGAGTTCAGCTAGTTTGGATTGGCAACTACCTTACTAGGTAGCTGTTTTTTTTGGTCAAATTTCATTACTAGTTGTTATAATAGACAACACGTTACTGGGGAGCAAAGCTGTTTTTGGGGAATAGCATCGGGCTTTTTATCTGGGGGAGAATATTTATGAAAAGTTCCGTAAAAAGGTTTTATAAGACCAATCTTTTTTGGCGTGTCATAGTGATAGCAATTTTTTTAGAACGTGTTTATAATCTTTTCAAGAGTATTCGCAGGAAGGCTAAGCTAATCATCATCTTACTGGTGTTCAGCTTTCGCTCACAATTGCGCCAGAGGCGCCGATATTTTCCTAGCCAGCTAAAACTGCGTTCGATAACCCAGCGTTGCGGGGTCACTTGACCGTGCCTAAGGTC
>NZ_BJDZ01000045.1 GCF_005405405.1 Lactiplantibacillus plajomi | reverse complement strand
GTTTAGGGGCACTTATAAAAAAATAAATTAAAATAGCCCCCAATATCTACATTATAGATATCGGGGGCTATTTTAACAACGTTTTTGAGGGGCGATTTGAAGATTATAGACCCTACAATTATTTACTTGGTTTCTTAAGTTAAGTAATTATTCAGTGAGTTCTTTCTTTAATTCTCTTTTCCAATTTGGGGAATGGATTATTCTTTTTTTCTCTAAATTTCCCTGTATTATTTCTTTTTTTGAAAGCTTAGACACATTCTCCCACGAATCGGAGAAAATATAAGTTGCGTTACCATATATAACAGAATCCAAAATATATAATTGTTTATTTTCAAAACAAAAAACTACATATCCAGTGTAACCGGCCGTTCCCTGATATTCATTATCTGGTTTAAAGCTTTCAATATAATCAAAACGTTCTTTTATTAAATATCTTTCACTTTTCGAAATATTAGGATAGCTTTTCCCATCTTTAAAGGCTTTCCAAATTTGTTCCCCCTTAGGCAGAACTTCCCAGGGAACTTTTTTTATAATAGGTTCTAACTTTTTTCCTTTGATGATAAAAGTTTCTGCCTCTGAAAATATCTCCAAAACAAGATTAATGCAAAATTTAATATCATCAAATTCATCATGAGTGTTGGTAAATTTTTTATCTATAATTAACAATGAATCATTGTGTTTAGGATTTTCAAGATAGCGAAAGTAAAAATTTTGGGGTGGCGTAAACCTTTTTGGATAACCTAAATAAGGAACTTCCGTGATTCCTGATTGCGGTGTTCCATCCCAATGCTTTACCGTCCAAGATTGTGCTTTATAACATATTTCTTTTGGCTTAGTCTTATCAGGAACTATTTCGCCAACTGTATTTCTTTCAGACATAATTCCAATATACGGATTGGGTATAAATAAAGGCTCTTTCTTACCAATGTTTTTAAAGTTTTCATTCAATTTATCCTTTATTTTTGAATCAACTTGAACTCCTATAAAAAATGTACCTTTCTCATCAATATCAGATAAGTACTTTTTAACACTTCTGATTCTTTTCATTTTTATCTCCAAATTTTGTTCACCCCTCATTAAAATCTTTTTCTATAATATTTAAATCAGACATTTCTTGCTCAACATTTCTGCCATCATTGTAAGTAAAGAATTTAACGCCGTAAAGCTTAACTTGATCATTCTCACCAACAAGTTCAATATTTTCAGGACGAATACTTTCTAAAAGCTCTTGTTTCCACTGATCCTGATCAAGCAATTGGGATCCCTTAGGTTCAATATAAATTTGATAACAAAAATCTTTATTCTGTAAATAGAGGATAAAATCAGGCATAAAACCGGCATAATGAGTTGTCTGACCTTTAAATTGATGTAGCTTGAAATTAGTATTGCGTTCATCATTTCTAAATAAGTAAATTTGACTGTATTTTTGACTTAATCGCTCAACAAAAGCACCAATTAAATCAACCAAAGACTTCTCCAGCTTATCAACAATGGCTTCTTCAAAAACAAACCAAGGTTTATTTTTCATTGAGTAGGGTAAGATCATTTCACTGACTGGTTTATTAAAACGTTTTGCAACTTTCTTTTGGTAGTCCCTAATCAAAGATTTTATAGGAACTGGAATAAAGCGTTTTGTACCGCGCTGTCTTTGATAGTTATTGATAATCTGCTTTTGAACAAAGGTTAGATATTGCTCAACTGCTTTAAGTTGCTGCTCCCGATTTAAGGATGATGAACCGTTACTGACACGAGCATATAAACGAATATTTCCCAACCAATTATCGGCTGTCATAAATTCATTTAACGAATTCAAAGTAGGAATATACCTCTTTAGAGAATTAAACCGATAGAACTTATTACGTGAGAAAGCTTTTTTTACTAAGATTACTGCGTCTCGAAACTTAAATAAAAACCTGGTCTCTGTTAAAGGATCTTTCTCAATAGCAACTGCATTGTAATTTGTTTCCCAAGTGCTCTCTACCAAATTGACTTCAGCCATTGTGGTGGTATTAACCCCATAACGGTCAAGACAATTAAATTCTTCATCTGGTACAGGTTCAACTTCGTTGTAGTAAAGATTACCTTGTTGATAAACTTTAGAGTGTTTAAATGACGGTTTAACATTAGTTTCAAAAACATCAAAATCACTATCATCTTCAACAGGCAGGTCCATTTTATCAAGTGACTTCTTAAGGTTGTCTAGGTACTTAGGATCATTGATAGTGTGATAATAAAGACCCTCTAATAACTGATATTTAGGATTCTGATTATCAAAACGACGTTTATAAGAAATTTTATCTTGATAAACAAAGGGGTTATAACGTGCCCCACGACCAATCAACTGAGCTTCACTGTTAGTTTGTTTCAAGGTAGTGGATTGTTCACCAATCCGCACAATATCATAAAGGTTTAGAACGTCCCAGCCCTCACTTAATTTAGCCACGGCAAAAATAACCCGAAAGGGATTATCAGAACTTTCCAATGTATTTAGATTATGCAAGTCATTTAAGTCCCCTAAGATTCCCTCTTTAGCACTATCGTTAACATTAATAATGTTCATAGCCTGAAAGTCACGTTTTAATTCAACAATTGCAGTACCCAAATCTTGCGATAACCAGTAATCATAAGCTTGTTTCAATGCTTGACTATGGCTAGTGCTTTGTTGATGTTTAAGAAAATCAGTTAGGTCTGTTATATTCAACTGTGAGATCATGCTTAAAAAAGTTGCTCGGGAATCTTTAGAAACCGTGATTTTATTAGATTTAAACAAGATTACCGGTTTAAAGTCGGGTATTTTTAAGTCATTGGCAATCCGCTTACGATACTGACTAAGTAAAACAGCATTCAGCATTTTGTTCTCATCGTCGTTATTTGCTTGTAACCGATATACTCGTTTAGAATAACCTTCATGGATAAAGCGGCTTAAGTCATATCTATAAACAATTTTTTGACGATATTTCTGATAAATTGCTTCATTTTGCAAATCAATGGTTGCCGTAAACTCAAATTGACGATTATGCGGATTGGCTTGACGAATACGATCTAAGACATATTCCCAGGAACGTTCTTTTTGGTCCTCTTTACTTTTAGTGCCAGCACTAAAATGATGAGCTTCATCAGCTAAAATGACTAGTTTGTGAACCTTAAAATCATCATAAGTCAAACCATTTTCTTTAGTTTCGCTTAATTCATTGGTTAAAGTTTGAATAGTTGTTAATCTTAAATAGATCACACCATCTTCTGGTGTATTAGGAAAACGTGTCACTGAGCGAAGCTCGATTCTTTGCCCATGAATAGTCAAAGGTTGAGCAAAAAGATATTTAGGCGAAGCTGCATTTAATAAATTATCGTAAGTCTTAGCTACCACGGCATTTGTATTAACAACAAAAAGAAAATTATGATAAGTAAATTCAGTATATAAGTACAAGATCAAAGTGGCTAAAACGTCTGTTTTGCCACTGCCAGTAGCCATATTAAAAAGTAATTGGTTATATTGATAATCAGCTAGGGGTTGTCTTTGCGTCCAATCCAAATTAACTAAAGCTTGATTTTGGTAAGGTCGTAATTGGTGCTTTAAATTATTTTTGATATATTCCGGGATAATAAAGAGAGCTTCATTACTGAGAAGATCAATCTTTCGTTTGTTTTCCAGTAAATCAACCAGTGGAAGTTCAATTTTACGCATTACCATTTTTTTTGCCACTGGTTTAGACCTTCTTTCCATAAAAGCTTTGATTAAAGTGATAATCGTTGTCGGAGATTAGGTCACGTACATCAGTATCATCGATATTATTGAAGTTGTAGTAGAGTTGATTCTTATCCAATAATTTAACTAATAACCGTTTTTGTTCTGCAAACGGCAAAGTTTTACGCTCTGCATCATTTTCATATTTATTAAGATCTACCCGAAAATCGAAATCTGCTCCAGCTTTCATACGTTCATATACGGCATTTAATTCATTGATATCTTTAGCCGCTAACAGATCTTTTAGGTAGCCTTGATTCTTTTCCATTAACTCCGCGTAAACAAAAGAGCCACCACCATGCCAACTTACATCTTTGGAGATACCGCCTTGTTCGCCAGCGATCACTTTCTGTAAACGGGGTACTGAAACCGTATTAATATAATCCAGTTGTTCGATACCAATAAATCGCCGATGCATCTTCATGGCGACTGATTGGGTAGTTGCCGAGCCCATGAAAAAATCTAAAACAATATCGTTTTTGCCTGTTGAAAGTTCTAAGACACGTTTGATTAAATCTTCAGGTTTAGGATTAGTAAAAACATCTGCTCCGAAAATTTGTCGTAAATGTTTAGTAGCAGATGTATTTGTATTGGTATTTAACCAAGAAATACTATTGTTGACAGAAATATCATGCCATATAGTACTTGCTGTTTTTCCTTTTCCTGCATCTTTTACGTCTGAATAATAAGCTTTTAATTGTGGTCTTGTTTCTCCTTTAGAACCAAATTTAATACGTCCACTTTTAAGCAATTTTTTAAACTCTTTTTCAGTTGTTCTCCAACAACGTCCCTTAGGTGGAAAGTAGACTTTGCTTGTATTGGGATTCACAATTGCGTACTCTAAATTTTTTCTAACATTTGGTGCATCAAACGGTTCAATTCGATACGGGCCAAGACCATCGTTGTCGTTGAACTTGAATGATTCTTTATCTAAGCTTAATCGAAAGTTATTTTTATTAATCTGATCTAAGTTCTTAGCATAAATTAAAATATGATTACTATTTAGTGAAATGAAGCCATCACTTGATACAGAGGTTCTAGATTCCCAAGTTACATCAGCAATAAAATTATTGAATCCAAAGATACCGTCAGCTAAGACTTTTAAATAATGAACACCTTCATCAGACATAGTAATAAAAATCGTACCTTTTTCATTCAGAAGATCTCTAGTAATTTCTAAACGATTTTTCATAAAAGTAAGCCATGACGATAATTTAAAATTTGAATTGTAAGAAAAAGTGTCAGACGGTTTGTTGATTTCAAAATAATATGGTGGATCCAAAAAAATAGATTTAATATTTCCTGTATAGATTTTTTTTAAGCTATATAAAGCAATTAAGTTGTTTCCCTTAATGACTAAATTATCTTGATCAGAATAACTAGATACCTTATGTTCACCATTTTGATCATACTTTTTAGCATTAACAAAAATTTTAGGTTCTAATAGCTCATCAATTTCAGGCTTAGCAATAGTTTCATTTAAAAATGGTTCATCAGCAGATTCATCTTTATCTAAATCTTCTTTAGTCATGCCAGCTTTTAAAACAGTATCTTTAAAAGGAAAATCCAAAACAACATCAGCAGATTCGTTAATGAATTTTTCATTAGCTGTTAAACCAATTTTATTTGTATATGCAGTATAACTATCCTCCCAAAAATTTTTGTATTCAAACATTTCAATAAACTGGTTAAGTTTAAATACTTCGGTACCGGCAATTTTTTCTACATAATTTTTATGTATTAAAGGATCCCTAAATAATTTTGTCATCAGTTCATGATCGAATTTATCCAAATCATTAATTACATTATTGCGTTTTAGGGATCCCTCACTAGTTAAATACTTGTTTCCAAACTCTCCTAAAATGCTTTTAACTTGAGACATTATCTTAGGTTCTATTTCCATGCTTAATCCACCTTTTTAATTTTCACCAAAAATGCCACCAACTATTATTGATTTTATTTTTATGTATTTTCTTTTGCTTCTCGTCATCGACAACACGATTTTTTCCTTGCTTGTCGTTTTTATCCTTGGTTTTACTGGAATTAGCACTATTCGACAAGTTGCCATTTTTATTGGTTGCTTGTCGTTTTTGAGTCGAATTAAAAGATTCAAGAAGTCCACTCAATTTTTGAATATGGCCTTTTAATTGCCGATTTTCCGCAAGTGTTGCTAACTGTAGCTGTTGCTGCTGATCCAAGGACTTTTGTAATTTGGAGATTTGCTGATCTTTAATATCAAGTTGCTTCAGCAAAACATCATTAATGTTAGTTTCCCTTTTATCTTGCTTGTCGTTTTTGACTTGTCGTTCTTGTCGATCTACTTGCTGATCTTGTCGTTTTTGCTTGTCAAAATTAGCAAGCATTTCAACACCCTGTTCATCTATTTCCAGATGATTTTTAACTTTATGAGTGTGCTTGCTTCGAAAGTCTTTAATACTAGATATACGCTGATTAACAGCTTGTTTTGATAACTGTAATTCTTCCGAAAGTTGTCGAATTGTCTTCCCCAAGAGTCTCACCACCTCAATAATCCGTCTTAAATTATAAGTTGAAAATGGCAAGAACGACAACCGACAAGAAAAAATTGAATCTGGTTGTCGTTCTTGCCATTTTTTATATAGTAAGATGGAAACCAGACTGTTTATTGACCAAAAGATTCCATGACTGAACCATTAAACAAACATTAGAAATTATTTTTAAATCCTTTTTGGAGTTCTGCAAGCGCTTCTTTTCTTGCTTGATCTCTTATTTTTTTGTCGTGTTCAATCTGTTGTTCGGCTAATGTTTGTTTTTCAGTGGATCCTAGTGGTAGGCCTTTTACTTTATCAATAGCACGCCATTTTTCTTGTTCTGTTAATTCACCATTATGCTGGATATTAAAAAGTTTTTGCCGTTCATCTTGAAAGTGCCCTTGTGAGAAATCATTTGAATTTTTTCTTTCAGGTTTCCAGGAAAAAGAATAACCAATCACTGGTTTCCCACGGCCTTTACCATATTTTTTTCGAACAGTTAGGCCTCTAAAAAGAGGGGTTAATTCTTCTCTGATTGGTTTAAGAACGTATCTATCAACGTCTCCCGGTTTTTTCCAATAACTTTTAGGAATATCAAGTAACTCAAAAAAATCTTCTTTTGATAAAAAAGCATAGCCAGTTGTTCTAAAGCCCTTTAACAATCTAAAAGCGGTTTTAGCATAACTGCTTCGAAGATCTCTAAATTCCGCTAAAGCATATCTAACCCACGTGTCTAAATTATTGAGAAGTGGCAAAGCATCTTTATATACTTCAATATCTATATAAGGAGAATCAGCTTCACCAACAATTCTGAACTTAGTAAACATAACAAACATTTCTCTATTTAATCCGGATTTACTACGTCTTCCAAAATGAAGGCCCATTAGCTTTTCATAAGTTCTTTGAATGTCATCTTCAAAGCGATTATTTGCAGTCGGTTTATAGTTGCTCAAATCTTTAAGTTGTTCAAAAGAAAATCTAACTGTTTGATCTCCCTTATCACGCATACGAGAAATAATTGAAAAAAATAGATTCATTTCAATAGGGGTGAATTTACGTAACGGAATGGTATTAAGTTCAGGATCATATTTTATAAGTTCATTGCTCATAATCACACCTCCACAACTATTATATAAAATCAACGATTGTTTATCAACGATCACTATAAAAAACCTCGTTGATAAACAGACAAAACCTCGTTGATAAACAGACAAAACCTCGTTGATAAACAGACAAAACCTCGTTGATAAACAGACAAAACCTCGTTGATAAACTCCTGTACGTCTTGGGAGAGTAAGGTTCAAGAGGGGTCTAAAAGAGGTTTAAAAGAGGTTTATAAAAGAGGTATATAAGAGGCACCACTGTACGAGATCAAAACCTAAAATAAAAACACAAAGGAGTGAGCCAAAAACCGGCTCACATTAAACTCCATTCGCTACGCTCTTTGCGCCTTACTCCGTTCGTTGCCTAAAAAGGTGTGGCAAGCCACATTTATACGGGCGCTGACGCCCCGCACCCCGTCCAAGCTGAACCAGCTTGACCGTTTTTTCACTCGCCGTTAGGCAGGAAAGCAAAGTTTTATAGAAACTTTGGCTTTCGCCAATTCAGTGTTAAGACTGGTTAAGAGCTGTCAATTCCTTATGCTCCCACGCTGCGCTCGTCCGCTACCATTGACAGCAAACACTTAGCTTTTCTAAAACATAATAAGAATTTAACTGCTATGTCCCTTTTAAGGCCTTTATTTTCAATTTCCAGCAGTTTTAAGCTTATTTATATATAATTATGCCAAAACAAAATAAAAAGCCCTCAGCGAGCTTTTAGAGGGCTAAATTACAAATCCTGGTCGATTAATAATATCTTCTTGTCTTTTTTGCAAAATGTAAGTGTACAAGGAATTATACAAATTCTGTTTGATCTCATCAGGTTCATTAACAAAAGCTTCAAACAATTCTTGAATATCAACTTGCCAAGGATCAGCAAATATTTCATCAATTGGGTTTAATACTTTCTTTTCATCCATCTTAATTACTCCTAACATCAAATAATAATTTCAGTTTATATTTACATATTTTACAGTACCGTTATTCAAAATTTGTTACCAAACTTACAAAGATTCTTTGCACAAAGCAATTAAAAAATTTTGGCTTAAAACAGCGTAATTCGCAACACTTTTTAAATATTTAAAACATAACAATCTTAGTTAGATACAAACATAAATTGAATTAAAAATACAGTCAATTCAACAACGGCAGAAATTGATTTTATGGTTATCAGCAGACCGAGTGAAACGAAGTCAATGCGCACTTACACATAGAATTTATTCTATGTTGTGCTAGACCCATTAAAAACCTGTATTAGAAGTCGCCGTTGGCGACAACAAAATCAAACTAATTTACCCAAAATCAATTTGATCTAACATAGTTTCGGTACTGGCTTGGTCTAAGCCTAAATAAGCTAAAGTCATGGCTTCACTTGAATGATTTAATAAGTGCATGACTAGGCCAATATTGTAATTTGATTGCGTGTAAACACGATAAGCCCCAGTTTTGCGCATCGTATGAGTACCTAGATAATTAATGCCTAACAGATCGCCAACCTTACTCATAATTTTGTAGAACTGTTTTTCAGTAATATGACGTTCTGGGTGTTGAATGGAAGGAAAGAGCCATTCAGAATCCAGTTTATGATCAAGCAGCCATTGACGGTACAATAAGAGCTCTGTTTGAACAGGTTTAAGGTACAAGGTATTAGGTTTACCAGTTTTTCGGTCATGAATAAAC
>NZ_BJDZ01000044.1 GCF_005405405.1 Lactiplantibacillus plajomi | reverse complement strand
GACCTTAGGCACGGTCAAGTGACCCCGCAACGCTGGGTTATCGAACGCAGTTTTAGCTGGCTAGGAAAATATCGGCGCCTCTGGCGCAATTGTGAGCGAAAGCTGAACACCAGTAAGATGATGATTAGCTTAGCCTTCCTGCGAATACTCTTGAAAAGATTCTAAACACGTTCTTAGTGCTTCATTAACAGTCGCTGTCGTCCGATCTTTTAACCGGTATGCCCAAAGGAACCGTGATTTGCGATCGATTAAAGTTAATAAAACTGCCTTACTATGCCCACGGTCTCGCCAAGAAAACTGTCTCGAACACTCGTGAAAACATCTTCATCGCCATTGCCACCGTGGCCTTCCTACTGATTGGGCTAATCTTCGGTTATATCTACATGGCCAGTGGGATGTTTGTCCATGAAGCTAGTATCTTAGTTGTTATCTTCAACGCTATGCGGTTAATCAATTTCCAAACCAAGTTCGACAAGCACCAACCAACTAAAACCATTCAAGCAGCCACAGCTTAATCAAGTCTCCCCAACTTGGTTACAGGCCTAGCCACCAATAGCGGCCCACCAACTAGTCTTCCCAGCTAGTCGGGGGGCCGCTTTAGGACTGGTCACATCTGGACAAATAACTTGCTTATAAATACCAATGGGGGTATATTGTTTAATGAATAATAATTACTAAGGAGTCATTCAAAATGATTAAAGAAATACATGACCAAGATTTTGCCAAAGAAACAGATACTGGTATCGCCGTTATTGATTTTCGCGCAGACTGGTGCCCACCATGTCGCATGATGGACCCAATTCTTAAGTCCCTTTCTGAAGACCCAGCTTACAAGGATCAGGTCAACTTCGTTTCATTGAACATTGACCATGACCAAGCTACGGCCAGTCAATTCCAAGTTCAAGGAATTCCAACCTTCCTGATTAAGAAAGATGGCCAAGTCGTCAGTCACATGGTCGGAGCACGTCCTAAGCCTGATTTTGAAGCCGAACTCAAAAAAGCACTTGCCTAATTACGAAGGGGGCATCATGAATCATGGCAACTACTGAAGAATATGTCACTAGCAAGCAGATCAAGACCCGGCTGAAACGCTCGGCTGGTCAACTGGACGGCGTTTTACGTATGATGGACGAAAATCGTCCTTGCGAAGATGTCTTGGTTCAACTTTCAGCAGTGAAATCAAGTATCGACAAGGCCATGAAACTCGTCATCGCCCGTAATATTAATAATTGTGTAGATGCGATGACCACGGCTGATGTTCAGAATCTTGAACACTCCTTGGATCTACTGCTAAAAACCAAATAACGCAAAAAAGACGGTGTCGTCAATCTCGCGGTAAAGCGAACCCCCTGATCTGGAGTAAATCCAAACTCAGGGGGTTTATTTTATTCCGAAGAAAACAATTTTTTGCTCCAGATTTATCAATCATTCGTCTCGTGAATTCTCACAAATCTACAAATGTGTTCACACTATATTTGCAGGCCTGTCCTATAAAATGAATGATTCTGATCTCTTACAAACATTTTCTTAGCCGGAGTATTCTGTGCAGAAAATCAAAAATATCTACGCTTTCCAAGCCACCATTAAACCCGGCGAAAGAAGCCATAACTGATCAGAGTAACTATCAAAGTCACAGATTACAATTTTCTGGGAAACAATATCATGAAAAAAATTCATTTAAATCTTCCTAATCATAATACGGAAATTTTTTGTCAAAATATCGCTCAGCTTAGTTTTCCGACCACATCGTGATCGCTTGTATTCGGCATCTGTTTGTGCTAATTCAGCCTGATAAGGTTGACATCGAGATAATTCATAAGAAATTGTTGACGGTGATCGGTTCAGCCGAACGCCCATTTGGATATTGGACAGCCCTAGTTCACAAAAGGTTTTGATTTTAATTCGTTCGGAATAGGTTATACTAGACAAAAGATCAGCTCCTAAAAGATGGGTTTGTGGTAAACACCATTTTAAAGGAAGCTGATCTTTTTTGTCCGAACAGCGTTCGGACAAATTTGCAATCTACCATTTCACGTTCTTTTATAGTAAGATGTTTATAGCTCATACCGGATACCTCGAATTGTTTGATTTGGTCGTTAAACATATTCTACCCGGTATGGGTTTATTTTTTTACTTTGTGTTGCATTTCAATTGTAAATTCGCCAATTAATAACATTCAATTTTTTTGAATGTTATTTTTTGGGGCTAAAAATACATCATCAGGGTATGATGAAAATCTCTGCGTCAAGTGTTACGCACTGTTTCTAGATTGGAATTTTTACAAATACAGTTCAAACAATGGATATGAATGGGGTTGACTTAATATACCGCTGGTGGTATATTTTTTGTGAAAAGAATAACAAAATAATAAATGAGGTGTTCAATATGGCAAAGAAAATACTTATCATTGGTGGTGTTGCAGGAGGCGCTACTGCAGCGACACGTCTTCGTCGTTTAAATGAGGATGATGAAATTATTTTATTCGACAAGGGGGAATACATTTCGTTCGCAAACTGCGGCTTGCCTTATTATATTGGTGGTACTATCAAAGAGCGTGATAGTCTAATGGTCCAAACCGTAGAGGGTATGGAAAAACAATATGGCTTAGATGTCCGTAATTTTTCTGATGTTACTAAGATCGATCCTGAAAAAAATACCGTTACCGTTCATAATACGCAATCAGGTGAGACTTATGATGAAAGTTTTGATGAATTGATCATCTCTACTGGTGCTAAGCCAATCGTGCCTAAAATCAAAGGTTTAGCTGATGCCAAGAATACTTTTACTTTGAGAAATATTCCCGACATGGATCAGATCAAGAAATATATTGCTGATCACAATGTGCAAACTGCCACGATCATTGGCGGTGGTTTTATCGGTCTAGAAATGATGGAAAATTTCAAGCAGCTGGGCTTGAATGTTCAGTTAGTTGAAATGTCATCTCAAGTAATGCCGAACTTAGATTTCGAAATGGCACAACAATTACATTCACAAATCAATTTACATAACGTCAACTTGTATTTGAATGACGGACTAGCAGAATTCCAAAATGATGGCAAAAAATTAATTTTGCAAAGTGGCAAAGAACTTGAGACGGATATGACAATTTTGTCTATCGGTATTACTCCAGCTAACGATTTAGCCAAGGATGCTAAGATCGAGCTGGGATTCAAGAATGCAATCAAAGTCAATAAACAGCTTCAAACTAACTATCCTAATATTTATGCCATTGGTGACGTGATCCAAGTCAATAACTTAGTGGATGGTTCAGAGACCAATATCCCATTGGCTTGGCCAGCTAATCGTCAAGGTCGTTTAGTGGCTGACATTATTAATGGCATTCCGGCAGAATATCCGGGAACACAGGGTACATCTGTTGCCAAAGTATTTGAACTGACGGCAGCTTCAACAGGTGACAACGAAAAAACCTTGCAACGTCAAAATATTCCTTATCACGTCATTCACATTCATCCAAATTCAAGTGCTGGCTATTATCCTGGCGCTAGTCCCATCAATCTAAAACTACTTTATAACGATGACAAGCAGATATTGGGAGCACAAGCAGTTGGAACAAAAGGCGTTGAGAAACGGATCGATGTCATTTCCACAGCAATGAGATTTGGAGCCAAAGTTGACGAATTGAGCTCGATCGAATTGTCATATGCTCCACCATATTCAAGTGCAAAAGACCCAGTAAATATGTTAGGTTACGTGGCTGATAACGAGATCAATCATCGGACTAAGACTATCGAATGGGATCAAGTTGATCGTTTGGTGGATGAGAAAGCTACGATCATTGATGTTAGAAATGACTTTGAATTAACTACCGGTAAGATTCCAAGTAGTAAATTGATCCCGCTCAATCAATTACGCGATCGTCTCAATGAATTACCAAAGGACAAGACGATTTATGTCTATTGCCAGGTTGGGTTGAGAGGATACAATGCCTCAAGAGTTTTAGCTAATGATGGTTTTGACGTGGTCAATATTGATGGTGGTTTCAAAACTTACAAGATCGCTAAATATGAGATCAAGAATAAACCTTTTTCAAAAAATAAAGTCAAAACATCCAGTGGTTCCAGTTCGAACAATTTAAAAACACTACAAGTAGATGCCTGTGGCTTACAATGCCCAGGTCCCATTTTAAAAGTTAAACAACACATGGATAAAATGGACGATGGTCAAAAAATGGTAGTCAAAGCGAGCGATTTTGGCTTTAGCGCCGATATCGAGTCATGGGCCAAAAATACCGGAAATAAAGTTCTTTCCAATGATATTGATGGTGATACAGTAGTTGCTACGGTTCAGAAGGGGCAAGGAGCAAGCACTCCAGTTAAACAAGATCCTGAATTAGCTGCCGAATTAGCTTTAAACGATGGTCAGCTTCATGAAACTAAAGAAGGAGCGACTATGGTAGTCTTTGATGGTGATCTCGACAAAGCACTAGCTTCTTTGATAATCGCTACCGGAGCGGCAGCTATGGGTAAAAAAGTAACCATGTTCTTCACTTTTTGGGGCTTGAATGTTTTGAAGAAAAACAAAGTCAAGAAGCACGGTGTAGCAAAGATGTTCGACATGATGCTACCAAGTGGAGCAGACAAATTACCACTTTCAACCATGAATATGGGCGGTTTAGGCTCAAAAATGATAAAATCAGTTATGAAGAAAAATAACGTCGATCCACTCCCAGTCATGATCAGAAAAGCAAACGACTTGGGTATCAAATTCGTAGCTTGCACAATGAGCATGGGACTAATGGGCGTTAAAAAAGAAGAGCTTTATAGTTTCGTTGAGTATGGCGGTGTCGCCACATATCTTGGAGACACAGAAAACTCCAACCTAAACTTATTCATTTAAGTAGAAAGTAGGAAAATCATGGATACAGTTCGCAGTGAAGAAGAAACAAAGAAAGTCATCAATCGTTTAAGCCGGGCTGAAGGCCAGATCCGTGGCATCCAAAAAATGATCAACGATGACAAAGATTGCATGGACGTAATGACACAGTTAAGCGCCGTCAGATCAAGCATCGATCGCGTAATGGGCATGGTAGTAGCCAACAACTTGAAAGATTGCGTAGAAAATCCAGAAGGTGACCCAGCAGCTCAATCGAAAAAACTCGAACAAGCTATCAACATGATCATCAAAAAATAAAAAGTCAATCAAAAAAGTCATCAAGAATAATTTGATTTGAATTGACGAAATAATTAATCAAAACAGTTAACTACTATAAAACAAACTACAACCACAAAAAGGACCTGAAGCACCCAATGCTTCAAGTCCTTTTTTAATAAACCTTTAATTTACAATCCAAGTGCAACACTAATTGAATAAAAAAAGACCCATAACGGGTACAATGTTTAACGACTAAGAAAAAACACAATGAGTACCCGTTATGAGCTACAAACATCTTACTATATTTGAACGAGAAAGTGTTCTAAAACTTCAAGCAAGAGGGCATTCAATTCGATCAATTGCATATCGGTTAAAACGGTCACCTAGCACCATTTCACGCGAAATCCGGCGCTGTAAAGGAAATTATTCACCAAATGAAGCAGAAAATGATTATAGAAAGCAGCGTGCAAAATGTCATAAACCGCTTTTGCTAGATCAATGTGAAGAATTATGTGAGTTAGTGGCAAAACTGATTCTTGATAGCCATTGGTCACCACAACAAATAGCTAATAGACTAACTCATGAAAACTATTTTTGCGTCAGCTATACAACTATCTATCGCCATATTAAACGGCATAACTTAAATCGACCTTACCATTCACATGGAGATACAGGAATCAAACGGAGGTTGCGTCACAGTGGCCGTATACGTCACCCTAAGGGTGAACGCCGCCATGAGGAAGCAAAAGTTGATTATATATCAATCCACGAGCGACCTAAGTTCATTGATCAGCGTAAACGGATCGGAGACTGGGAAATTGATACTGTGATTGGTCGAACGGGTCACTCCATCCTTTTAACGGTTGTCGATCGGCTTAGTCGGCTTACGTTTATCAAAAAGGTTGCGCAAAAGGACTCGCAGGAGATAAATAAAGGCTTAGTTGAACTGTTAGGGGCCATTCCTAAAGAATTTGTTCATTCTATTACACCAAATCATGGGACCGAATTTCTTCATCTTGATGAAATCAGCGAAAGGTTAGGTGTTACTGTCTATTGGCCGATCCATATTCGCCTGAACAGCGTGGAACAAATGAGAATACAAATGGATTAATTCGGGAATATTTTCCCAAGCGAACAGATATTGATAATTATACGGAACAGGACGTTGAGCACTGCCAAAAGCAGTTAAATCAACGTCCTCGCAAAGTGTTAAACTATGAAACCCCATATGAAGTATTTTTTGACAAACCGTTGCACTTAGTTTGACAATTCGCCATATTTTACGCTCTCCAAAAAAATCATGAATGGTAAAACAACCACCGTACTACTGATAATGTTAAGCATTGTATTTCCAATGGTCTCAAAGTTTAGTTTCATGTTTTTCTCCTTCATATGAAATGTAAGTAATTAAGATAATGTAATATGTTGATGAGACGATATATATTAGTTTATCCTTTCCGCTATGAATGAATATTAAAGTCAAATTGTCTTCGAATTTATCTTTTATCACCTATTGATGCCAAACTTTTTTCGATACCTTATGAAGGTTGTTCGCTTAATTCCAGTCTTACGGGCAACATCTACATCACTCATGCCCGTCTGATAAAGTTTAAAAGCATGTAGTAAGCGGGGATCATCTTCGGTATATTGGGGTTTGCGCCCATGATATTTCCCCTGCTGTTTGGCCAGGAAAATCCCCTGTTGTTGACGCTTAATAATCCGCTTCCGTTCACTTTCGGCCTGATACTTATACAGTTCAATGATTAAGTTAGTCATCAGTTGACGCAAGTTAGGATCCGCAATCCCCGTCATGGACGGCAAATTCAACACATCTAGGGTGGCACCTTTGTTCTGAATGGTGTTCATAATCTTAGTTAAGTCCTGGTTGTTTCGGCCCAAGCGGTCTAATTCAGTAACCAGGACAACATCGCCTTCACGGATATAGGCCAGCATTTTTTGCAGTTCTGGCCGATTAGTGTTAGCCCCACTTAATTTATCCGTAAATAATTTATCAACGTCTTTTAAAGCCGCTAACTGTCGATCTAAATGTTGCTCCTTGGAACTCACACGCGCATAACCGATTTTAGCCATTTCCAGCTCTCCTTTTGGACAGTTCTAATGAACACTTGTAATTCCTAGTATAGCACAGAAATAAAAAAGGCCACTAGGGTATACCCTATTGGCCTTTTTTGATCCATTATCAATGGCTTTTTAAATTAGGGCCTAGTACTTTTGGAATGGAAATACTTTCCAACACCAAAAATTCTAGACCCATTATTTTTTGGTGGTTTTCGCAAATCATCAAAAAGCTCACAGAACAGCCCCGTTTAGGCGTGCTCTGTGAGCTTTTCGATTAATAAGTTGTTGCTTCCAATAAGGCTGGTGATTGTGGTTCTTCTTGTTTAAGAACAACCACCTGACTGTTAATCTTTAAGGCACGAGAGATAATTCGGTTGATGTCATTGTATAGGTGGTCATCGACGCTATTGGATAGGTTACCAACGTTAACAATCAGCTTGTTTAGTTGGTTTGTATCAATTGCTTGGTCAATTTCAGCTGTGTCAGTTAATACCCGCTTGTTATTAATGGCAGCAACATCGTCAGTGATTGTTTCAACCTCTTGTTCACTGATTTCGTTGCTAGTGGTCTTTTCAATTTGGGCATTTGTTAAGTCCGTTGGGGATTTGCTAATTTGAATTTCAGATAGAGACAGCTTTTCTGAAATTCGTTTGAATAATGCCAGATTTTTAGGTAATCCCATTAAGACGATTGGAACAGTTAAGTCAATAGTTTCAACCAGATACTTATTGATTTCGCGGTAGTAACGCTCTAAATCAATCTGTTTTTCCTTGCTTGTTTCATTGTGGCCATGGAAAGTTGTTGAACCACCTTGACCAATAAGGTTAAGTTCACCACCACGTTTTTCTGATCCTAATGTTTCCACTAGGTCGGTTGGGGCGTCTGCATCTAATTTCACGGGTGCAACTGTTTTATCAACAATTTTGAATAGTCTGAATGATGTTCCCTCTAACGCTAACAGGTAATACATCTTGTTTGGTTGCTCACGTAAAATAGATAGTAAGTCGGGATATTTGCTAATTGTTAACTTTACTTCGTCAACAGTTGTCCGTGGTAAAACGAACAACTCTAAAGTATTACCTTGAATGAATAACGTTATCCCTTGGTATGGTAGGTTCTGATCAATTAAGTTGTCTACCTGACGTTCAAGCTCTTTATAGTTTAATTCAGGGTGTTCCATAGAATATTTTTTAATTTCTGTAAGCGCACTCTTTAAGTGCAGACGCTCATCTTGTTGGTATTTTAATTTATTTAAATTAATACTCAAGGTGAGTACATCTTCATTCGGAGTCAGTGTCTTCGGCAAGTTTTTCAGTGTAATTAGTTTTGTCATTTATGTCACGCTCCATTTGTTTGTATAACTTTATTATGACGGATTTACAATTCAAGTGCAACAAATTAGTCAAATAGAAAAGTCTCATAGCCTGAGTCCTTGTAAAACGGAATCACCACAAGACCAACTACAAGGAGAACTCGACTATGAGTCCGTACACCCATCTTACCTTAAAAGGCCGTGAATCGATACTGCTTGGTATCTCTACAGGCAAAACTCTTGATACCATCGCCAAAGAGATAGGTCGTTCCAAGAGTACAGTCAGCCGTGAAATTGCACGTAACGGCGGCTGGCGGAGCTATTCGGCAGCCACCGCTCAGGACCGCTACCGGCGGGTTCGCTTGGCTAGCAGGCGTCCTCGGATCCTCGATCGACCGGGGACTCGTGACGCTGTCATTCGATATATCACGGTGCTACATTGGTCGCCTGAGCAGATTGCCGGTCGCTTGTCACTAGAAGGCAGTCCTATTCGCATCAGCTATTCGACTATCTACAGAGGTATCTACCTAGATAATCTCGGCGTTCCATTGAAGAGCCATGGTGCTCGCGGGCTACCAAGGCTGCTTCGACACCGAGGCAAGACGCGCAAAATCAAAGGCACCATAAATGAACGCCGGGGGCGCTTCATTTATGGTGCCATCAATTCACGACCGACCCCGGTCGGCAGAAAATCGCAGCTGGTTTGGTCACTGGGAAGGCGATACAGTACGCGGTAAAACAGGACACTCTGCATTAGTAACATTAGTTGACCGTAAATCACGCTATCTGCTTTCGAAGCGAACGGCCAACGCAAAAGCTGACACTGTTAGAGACGTCATGATTGAGCTGCTTGGTGCCTTACCAGCTAACCGAGTAAGAACAGTGACTCCTGACCGTGGAAGGGAGTTTGCCCGGTACAGGGAGCTGGCAGAACGTCTGAATACAAAGGCCTTCTTTCCTGACCCACACGCGCCTCAACAACGAGGAACTAACGAAAACACCAACGGACTGATTAGAGAATACTTTCCCAAGGACACAGACCTAGACCTTCAGAGCGACCAGGAAATTGAGACTTACATTGAACAACTGAATAATCGACCACGCAAGGTCTTAGAACCCGTCTAGTATCTTTTAAGAACTATCTTCAGGAAGGCCAATACAACCATTTGAAGGCTGCTGTTAAGGGCACGTTCACAGTTTTTCCAAAGTCGCCGACATTTGTCTAGCCAACTCCATGAACGTTCAACGATCCATCGTTGCGGTAACACCGTGAACATATGCAACTCGTTGCGTTTAGCTACCGTCGTCTTAGCATTCAAAATGAGCTTCACCTGATCCGCAAAGTCATTGCCAGTGTAGCCACCATCAACCATGACATGCTGAACCAGCTCTAAATTTTAGCTAGCCAAACTAAACATAGCCAATGCACCTGAACGATCTGATACATTAGCTCGTGTCACGAGAATGGATTGTGGTAAACCATTAATATCAACCGCCATATGACGCTTAATCCCTGAAATCTTTTTGCCGCCATCGTAGCCACTATTTTTCGTTAAATCAGTGGTTTTAACACTTTGAGCATCAACAATCACAAACGACGTTCGGGCCGATCGGCCCTGTGCAAAGCGATAGGAAGCAAGAGTTTTTTTAAAAGCCTTTCTAATAGCGAATCAGCTGTCGGGTCTGGTTTATCTCGCCACATATCGTAATAGCGGTAGATAGTGTGCCATTCCGGGAAATCGTGCGGTAATTCACGCCATTGACACCCTGTAGTAAGCGAGTAAAGGATGGCATTGAATACGTCATAAAGATTATAACGACGCGGTCTTGTATGCTTACGGAAGTTTTCTAAATCAGGTTGTATTAACGCAAATTGCGCTCGAGAAATATTGCTTGGATAATCTGGCATGACAAACTCCTTAGTCGGTTTTCCACAATTCTACCAGATTCAGCAGATACTAGACAGGTTCTTAAAGGTTTTGTTTACCTGGTCTCTTTGATAGACCATACACAAGGCTGGCAGCTATACGTAACTAATCGAGCACGCTCTACGTACCAAATTTTTCTC
>NZ_BJDZ01000043.1 GCF_005405405.1 Lactiplantibacillus plajomi | reverse complement strand
TCAAGTCTCATTTAAAATCAAAATTACAAAAAAGAACCCAATTCGTAAATGAATTGGATTCTCAAATTAGTCCTCATCAACACCGGTTGACAAAGAGCCAAATATCTCAAGCCTAGTTGGCAGGAGTACCACCATTCTTCTTGATGATATCTTCTTGAACTGACTTTGGTACCTTTTCGTAATGGTCAAAGGTCATGGTAAAGGTCCCACGACCCTGAGTAGCTGACCGAAGCGTGGTTGCGTAACCAAACATTTCAGCCAACGGAACGAAGGCGTGCACTTCTTGTGCGTTCCCACGTTCTTCCATCCCTTCGATGTTACCACGACGAGCAGTAACGTGACCCATAACATCACCTAAGTAATCTTCTGGGGCAACGATATCCACTTTCATGATTGGTTCAAGGATGACCGGACCGGCACTCTTAGTGGCGTTCCGTAATGCTAATGAAGCGGCAATCTTGAAGGCTGCTTCACTAGAATCGACATCATGGTAAGACCCATCATAGAGCTTAGCCTTAACGTCAACCAATGGGTAGCCAGCTAACACACCGTTAGCCATGGCTTCCTTCAAACCTTGTTCAACTGAAGGAATGTATTCACGAGGAACAACCCCACCAACGATGGCATCTTCGAATTCGAAGCCTTTACCTTCTTCGTTAGGTGTGAATTCGATCCAAACATCACCATATTGACCTTTACCACCAGATTGGTGAACGAACTTACCTTGAACCTTAGTTGGTTGCGTGAAGGTTTCACGGTATGAAACTTGTGGCGCACCAACAGTGGCTTCAACGTTAAATTCACGACGCATCCGGTCAACAATGATATCCAAGTGAAGTTCACCCATCCCGGCGATCAAAGTTTCACCAGTTTCAGGGTTAGTTTCAGCCTTGAAAGTTGGATCTTCTTCAGAAAGCTTTTGTAAGGCAACGTTCATCTTGTCTTGGTCAGCCTTAGTCTTAGGTTCAACGGCAACCTGGATAACTGGGTCAGGGAATTCCATTGATTCCAAGTGGTATGGATGATCAACGGAAGTCAATGAGTCACCAGTCGTGGTGTTCTTCAAACCAATGGCAGCGGCGATATCACCAGAGAAGACTTCTGGGATTTCTTTACGTTGGTTCGAGTGCATTTGAAGCAAACGACCAACCCGTTCACGCTTGTCCTTAGTTGCGTTCAAGACGTATGAACCAGATTCCAAAGTCCCTTGGTATACCCGGATGAAAGTCAAACGACCAACGAATGGGTCGGTAGCAACCTTAAATGCTAAGGCAGCAAATGGCTTGTCGTCACCGGCAATCAAGTCAACTTCTTCATCAGTTTCAGGATCAGTAGCCTTGTATGGCTTAACATCAAGTGGTGATGGTAAGTAGTCCACAACGGCGTCCATTAACATTTGAACACCCTTGTTCTTGAAGGCAGAACCAGCAAGAACTGGGAAGAATTCCAATGATAAAGTACCCTTACGGATGGCAGCTTTAATTTCGTCTTTAGAAATTTCTTCACCACCAAGGTACTTTTCCATGATACCGTCATCGATGTCAGCTAAGGCTTCGATTAAGTCGTCACGAGCTGCTTCAGCTTCTTCTTTGTATTCATCAGGAACGTCAACCGTATCCCATTCAGTACCAAGTTGATCTTCATCATAAAGGTCAGCCTTCATTTCGATTAAGTCAATGACCCCTTCGAAATTATCTTCGGCACCAATTGGTAATTGGATGGCGTGGGCGTTCGCTTGTAAACGGTCATGAATCGTGCTTACAGAGTACTTGAAGTCCGCACCGATCTTATCCATTTTGTTAACGAAAACGATCCGGGGAACGTTGTAAGTTGATGCTTGACGCCAAACCGTTTCAGTTTGGGGTTCAACACCAGATTGGGCATCCAATACGGCGATGGCACCATCTAACACACGGAGGGAACGTTCAACTTCAACGGTGAAGTCCACGTGTCCTGGGGTGTCAATGATGTTGATCCGGTGGTTTTTCCACTGCGCAGTCGTCGCAGCAGAGGTAATGGTAATCCCACGTTCTTGTTCTTGGGCCATCCAGTCCATTTGTGAAGCACCATCATGGGTTTCACCAATTTTGTGGATTTTACCAGTATAGTACAAGATACGTTCGGTAGTGGTAGTCTTACCAGCATCGATATGGGCCATAATACCAATGTTACGAGTCTTATCGAGTGAAAATTCTCTTGTATTAGCCATTAGTAATGTGTTTCTCCTCTCAAGGTAAATGGAATAAACAAATTGTAATACATTTTTGAAAAAAGTGACTACTATATGCTCACCATATAATAGCCACCTTCTGTTGCGTTTAGTTAAAGGCGAGCTTTAACCAAATCACGGAAATATTACCAACGATAATGTGCAAATGCACGGTTGGCTTCAGCCATCCGGTGGGTATCTTCACGCTTCTTAACGGAAGCACCAGTATTGTTGGCAGCGTCCATGATTTCACGAGCTAACCGGTCGGACATGGTATGTTCACCACGTGAGCGAGCATATTGAACAATCCAACGAAGGCCTAAGGTCGTCTTACGATCTGGGCGAACTTCGATCGGAACTTGGTAGTTAGAACCACCAACACGGCGGGCCTTAACTTCAAGAACTGGCATAACGTTCTTCATAGCTTCTTCGAAGACTTCCAAAGGATCGTTACCAGTTTGTTCCTTAATTTGATCAAACGCATCGTATAAAATCGTTGATGCGGTACCGCGCTTACCATCTAACATTAAGTGGTTAATTAAACGCGTTACTAACTTAGAATTATACATTGGATCTGGCAAAACTTCGCGTTTTGCTGGTGCACCTTTTCTTGGCATTTAACTTACCTCCTTATTTCTTTGGCTTCTTAGTACCGTACTTGGAGCGGCTTTGACGACGGTCTTCAACACCGGCCGTATCTAAAGCACCACGAACAACGTGGTAACGAACCCCAGGTAAATCCTTAACACGACCACCACGAATTAAAACAACACTATGTTCTTGGAGGTTATGGCCAATACCAGGAATGTAAGCAGTAACTTCAATCAAGTTTGATAAACGTACACGTGCGTACTTACGTAAAGCCGAGTTAGGCTTCTTAGGTGTCATCGTACCAACACGGGTTGCAACCCCACGCTTTTGTGGTGCAGGGTTCTTAGTAGCAACCTTCTTGTAGCTGTTATACCCGAAATTTAAAGCCGGGGAATTTGATTTTGATACTTTAGTTTTACGACCTTTACGAATTAATTGGTTAATTGTAGGCATATTCTAAAGTGTCCTCCTTCCAAAATTGTCTGAGTTTTAAGTCCACACATCCAGGTGGTTCTTTTTTAAGTAAAAAAACAGCACCAAGACGATGGCGATTGTGCGATAAGCCGACCAGTCAGCATGTCTGTATTCCTGATACAGGAATCTGTCTGCAAAAAGCACCTTTACTAAGGTAACACGACAGGCGCGTGAATGTCAACTCTATTTCGCGGATTCTCGCGGTTTTCGTGACCGCTCAACTATTATACCGAGAATTAAAATATCGTGCAACGACTTTCACGGTTTCCGCCCCCCTTTTCGAAATTGATGAATGAAAGGAGGTGGTCGCTAATGCTACCCGTCAACTGGACCCTCTTCATGCTCGGTGCCAGTCTGGGATCCTGGTTAGCCTGCATGGCGGAACGGCAACCCGCCCGGGACCAAGTGCAATTTTCTAACCGCTCCCACTGTCCCCATTGCCAGCACCCGTTACGTGCCTGGCAGCTGATTCCAATTCTCGGTCTCCTGCTTCAGCGAGGCCGCTGCCACGACTGCCAGCACGTGATTCCGCGTTTATCGACCGTTGTGGAACTAGTTACCGGAAGTTTAACTTTAGCCCTTCTAAGCCAACCGGATCGGTGGTCCCAGCTGCCGTTACTGCTGAGTGACCTCGTTTTAATCTTCAACAGCTTGACCGACATTCACGAACTCAGCGTCTACCCACTAACGCTGTGGCCGCCCGCGCTCGTGGGTCTCTGGCACCACCCCCCACTCCTCGATTGGGATAGCTTAATCTTGATCTGCTTACTGGTGGGACTCTACCTCGTCGCCCGCTACTTACACCAATTCGGTATGGGCGACGTCGAAGTTCTCGGGATGCTGGCCTGCGTCACGTCAGCAACCAACGTCCTGACCAGTTTAACGTTGGCCGCCGTTGCCGCACTCATCATCTTTAGCTGCCACCCGGTCCGCCACTTACCATTCGTGCCCTTCCTCAGTTGGGGCTTCATTGTCTGTACCCAACTTCTTTAAAGCGCACAAAAAAGGACGACCTTGACAGGTCGTCCTTTCGCGCAAGTTACAACTTACTTACTCGTATCTTGTTCTTGCATTTGTTTTTCAAGGTCGCTGATTGAGTAAACGCCGTCAGCCACGTTACCAACTTCCTTTGGCTTGATATGACGGTAAACCGGCATACCAGTCCCAGCAGGAATAATCTTACCGATGATAACATTTTCCTTAAGCCCGATCAGTGGATCGTTCTTACCACGGATAGCTGCATCGGTTAAGACCCGTGTCGTTTCCTGGAATGAAGCCGCTGATAAGAAACTATTCGTTTCAAGGGCAGCCTTGGTAATCCCAAGAATAACTGGCCGTGACGTTGCAGGAATCCCACCGGCAATCAAGGTCTTGTAGTTCTCGTCCTTGAAGTCGGCAATGTCCATTAACGTCCCAGGTAAGACGTCGGTATCGCCCGGATCCATGATCCGAACTTTACGAAGCATCTGACGAATCATGATTTCAACGTGCTTATCGCCAATTTCAACCCCTTGCATCCGGTAAACGCGTTGCACTTCACGGAGCAGGTAGTTTTCAGTTGATAAGACGTCACGCACTTGAATCAGTTGCTTAGGATCGATTGACCCAACGTTCAACGCGGCACCACGGTGAATGAAGTCCCCTTCACTAACGGCCATCCGTGCCGTCAATGGTAAGGTGTAGGTCCGGGTATCCGTTTCACCCTTAACCGTAATTTCCTTCGTCCGTTCTGCCGGATTTTCTTCGATTGATTCAACCGTCCCGGTAACTTCGGTGATTTCGGCACGCCCTTTAGGATTCCGCGCTTCAACAATTTCTTGCACACGAGGCAACCCTTGGGTGATATCGTCTCCGGCAACCCCACCAGTATGGAAAGTCCGCATGGTCAGCTGGGTACCAGGTTCACCGATTGATTGTGCGGCAACCGTCCCAACGGCTTCGCCGACTTCAACTTCGTCACCGGTAGCCATGTTACGGCCGTAGCAATGTTCACAAACCCCGTGTTTCGTGTTGCAAGTGAAGGCTGAGCGAATCGTCACTTCAGTCACACCGGCATCGACGATCTTCTGGGCAAGTTCTTCATCGATCAAGACGTTGTTGCCAACGATTTCTTCGTGGGTTTCAGGATTGAAGACGGTCTTCATCGTGTAACGACCCAGAATCCGGTCGTACAACGGTTCGATGACTTCGTTACCTTCCATGATGGCACTGATCCGCAAGCCGCGGTCAGTTCCACAATCCTTTTCACGAACGATGACGTCTTGGGCAACGTCAACCAAACGACGGGTCAAGTAACCCGAGTTGGCAGTCTTCAAGGCCGTATCGGTCATCCCTTTACGAGCACCGTGGGTCGAAATAAACATTTCCAAGACAGAAAGTCCTTCACGGAAGTTCGAAAGAATTGGTAATTCCATGATCTTACCGTTAGGCGCAGCCATCAAACCACGCATCCCGGCTAACTGCGTAAAGTTAGAAATGTTACCACGGGCACCGGAATCACTCATCATGAAGATTGGGTTATCCGGGCTGAAACTATCGATCAGTTTTTGTTGAATTTGGTCCTTAGCGTCGTTCCAGACACCAATAACCCGTTCGTAACGTTCGTCGTCGGTAATCAACCCACGGCGGAACTGTTTCGAAATCGTATCAACCTGCTTGTGGGCAGCGTCGATAATGGCCGGTTTTTCCTTCAAATCGGTAATATCGGCAACCCCAACCGTCAAACCGGACTTCGTTGAGATGTTGTAACCCAAGTCCTTCATACGGTCAAGCAGTAGTGACGTTGCCGTCACGTGGTATTGCTTGTAAACTTCAGCGATGATGTCGGCTAAGAAGCCCTTCTTAAACGGCATGACCAAGTCCTGCGCGTCTAAGAACTGATGGATATCTTCACCAGGCTTCAAGAAATACTTGTCCGGCGTCCCGTTGATCAAATTATCGTTAGTTGGTTCGTTCAGGTAAGGGAACTTCTTCGGCAAGATGTCGTTGAAGATGGCCTTCCCAACGGTCGTCACTAAGATTGATTGCTTTTGTTCGTCAGTGAACGGCTTTTCTGGCATGGATGAAACTTGAAGACCAACGCGACTGTGCATGTGCACGTAACCGGATTGGTAAGCCTTTTGAGCTTCGTTCAAGTCTTTGAAAATCATGCCTTCGCCTTCACGACCAACTTCTTCGGTCGTCAAGTAGTAGTTCCCGATAACCATATCTTGAGATGGTGTAACCACTGGCTTCCCATCCTTAGGTGCCAAGATATGGTGAGCTGCGAGCATCAGTAACCGGGCTTCGGCTTGCGCTTCATCTGATAGTGGCAAGTGAATGGCCATTTGGTCACCGTCAAAGTCGGCGTTGTAGGCTTCACAGGCTAACGGGTGTAACCGCATCGCCTTACCACTAACCAACACGGGTTCAAACGCTTGAATCCCTAAACGGTGAAGCGTAGGGGCGCGGTTAAGTAACACTGGGTGTTCCTTAATAACGTCTTCCAAGACACCCCAAACGTCGTCATCGGCACGTTCGATCTTACGCTTAGCGTTCTTAATGTTAGAAGCTAATTCACGCTTAACCAGTTCTTTCATAATGAACGGCTTGAAGAGTTCCAACGCCATCTGACGCGGTAAGCCCATTTGGTTCATTTTTAAGAAAGGACCAACGTCGATAACCGAACGACCAGAATAGTCAACCCGCTTACCAAGTAAGTTTTGACGGAACCGTCCCTGCTTTCCTTTCAACATGTGTGAGAGGGACTTCAACGGACGGTTACCAGGACCAGCAACCGGACGGCCACGACGACCATTATCGATCAAGGCGTCAACGGCTTCTTGTAACATCCGCTTTTCGTTTTGAACGATGATGCCCGGTGCGTTTAAGTCCAATAAGCGCTTCAACCGGTTGTTCCGGTTGATAACCCGCCGGTATAAGTCGTTCAAGTCGGAAGTGGCGAAACGACCACCTTCCAATTGAACCATTGGCCGAAGATCCGGTGGAATGACCGGGATTGCGTCCATTACCATCCAAGATGGTTCGTTACCGGACGTCACGAAGGCTTCGACAATGTCTAAGCGCCGGACGGCCCGGGTCCGCTTTTGACCAGAAGCGTCTTTCAAAGCTTCCTTCAAGTCACGGGCTTCTTTTTCCAAGTCCACGTCGTCTAAGAGACGTTTGATGGCTTCAGCACCAATTTCAGCTTCGAATTCGTTACCGTATTGGGCCTTCTTCTCACGGTATTCGCGTTCTGAAAGCAACTGCTTCTTCTCCAACGGTGTGTTACCAGGTTCGATAACAACGTATGAAGCAAAGTAGATGATTTCTTCAAGTGCACGGGGGCTCATGTCCAACACGAGACCCATCCGGCTAGGAATACCCTTGAAGTACCAGATGTGCGTTACGGGTGCGGCAAGTTCGATGTGACCCATCCGTTCACGACGAACCTTACTACGGGTAACTTCGACCCCACACCGGTCACAGACAATCCCTTTATAACGGATTCGTTTGTATTTACCACAAGCACATTCCCAATCCTTAGTAGGACCGAAAATCCGTTCGTCAAACAAACCGTCTTTTTCAGGTTTCAATGTCCGGTAGTTAATGGTTTCAGGCTTTTTGACTTCGCCATATGACCAGCTGCGGATCTTGTCTGGCGATGCCAGACCGATCTGCATGCTCTCAAACTTGTTGACATCGATCAAAGGACCGACCTCCCTTTTTATTGATTATCCTGGTGCGCGTTTGTTGTTGCTTCAGTCGTTGCGCCGTCGGTTTTACCCGGCTTGTCAGCGGCCTTTTGTTGTTGTTCTTGTTGGAACTTGCTCAAAGCATCCACGTTAACGACTTCATCGTCGTCATCGTCCATGTCGCGCAGTTCGATTTCTTTATCTTCGCTGTCCAAGACCTTCATGTCCAGACCCAGCGCTTGTAATTCTTTAACCAGCACGCGGAATGATTCCGGCACACCCGGCTTAGGAATTGGTTCGCCCTTAACGATGGCTTCGTAGGTCTTAACCCGACCAACCACGTCATCAGACTTGTAAGTCAAGATTTCTTGAAGGGTGTAGGCTGCCCCGTACGCTTCAAGTGCCCAAACTTCCATTTCACCAAACCGTTGGCCACCAAATTGCGCTTTCCCACCAAGTGGTTGTTGCGTAACTAAGGAGTACGGTCCAATTGAACGGGCATGGATCTTATCGTCAACCATGTGGCTCAGTTTCATATAGTGCATGACCCCAACGGCAATTCGCTTGTCGAATGGTTCACCAGTCCGGCCATCGTAAACGATCGACTTACCGTCTTCGTCCACGCCGGCTTCACGAACGGCTTTCCAAATATCGGAGTCACGCGCCCCATCAAAGACGGGCGTTGCCATGTGGATACCGAGCTTACGTGCGGCCATCCCCAAGTGCAATTCCAAAACTTGTCCAATGTTCATACGTGAAGGCACACCCATCGGGCTCAGCATAATGTCGATTGGCGTCCCGTCTGGCATGTACGGCATGTCTTCTTCGGGAACCACGATTGAAACGGTCCCTTTGTTACCATGCCGGCCGGCCATCTTGTCACCAACTTGGATCTTCCGCTTTTGCGCGATGTAGACCCGAACCATCATGTTAACACCAGGCGAAAGTTCGTCCCCGTTTTCGCGGGTAAAGATCTTAACGTCCTGGATGATCCCGCCGCCACCGTGTGGAACCCGGAGTGAGGTATCACGAACTTCACGGGCCTTTTCACCAAAGATGGCGTGCAATAAGCGTTCTTCGGCTGATAATTCCGTAACCCCTTTAGGCGTTACCTTACCAACTAAGATGTCACCGTCTTTAACTTCGGCACCGATCCGGATGATCCCGTCTTCGTCCAGGTTCTTCAAAGCGTCTTCCCCAACGTTCGGGATTTCGCGGGTCATTTCTTCAGGTCCAAGCTTCGTATCACGTGCTTCTGATTCGTATTCTTCAATATGAATCGACGTGTAGACGTCTTCACGCACTAACCGTTCGTTAATGATGATGGCATCTTCGAAGTTGTACCCGTTCCAAGTCATGAAGGCAACTAATGGGTTTTGCCCTAAGGCTAATTCCCCGCCTTCCATGGCTGGCCCATCGGCTAAGACTTCGTCATTGTCAACGTGGTCGCCGACTTTAACGATTGGCCGTTGGTTGTAGTTCTTACCACCGTTTGACCGGCGGAACTTCATTAATTTGTAAGTGTCTAACGAACCGTCATCGCGACGAACGCGAACTTCGCGGGCGTCAACGTATTCGACGGTCCCTTCATGACGACAAATCAGGGCGATCCCCGAGTCGTGCGCCGCCTTATATTCGATCCCGGTACCGATTAACGGTGCGTGGGGATTAACCAGCGGAACAGCTTGCCGTTGCATGTTGGCACCCATCAAGGCCCGGTTGGAGTCATCGTTTTCCAAGAAAGGAATACATGCAGTTGCGACGGCAACTACCTGCTTAGGCGAAACGTCCATGTAATCGACATTTTCGATCGGCGTTTCCAAGTTTTCTTCCTTTTCACGCGCCAAAACGGTCTTTTCAACGAACGAGCCATCATCGTTTAACGGCGAGTTCGCTTGGGCGATCATGAATTCATCTTCTTCGTCGGCGGCCAGGTAATCGATCTTGTCGGTAACCTTATGGGTCGTCCAGTCCACGCGCCGGTATGGCGTTTCGATGAACCCGTAACGGTTGACCTTCGCGTAGGAAGATAAACTGTTGATCAACCCGATGTTCGGGCCTTCAGGCGTTTCAATCGGGCACATCCGACCGTAGTGGGTATAGTGCACGTCCCGGACTTCGTAGCCGGCCCGGTCACGCGTCAAACCACCAGGTCCTAAGGCTGATAAACGCCGCTTATGCGTTAATTCGCCTAACGGGTTGGTTTGGTCCATGAATTGGGACAACTGTGATGATCCGAAGAATTCCTTAATTGAAGCCACGACCGGGCGAATGTTGATCAATTGTTGCGGCGTAACCGTCGCAGCGTCTTGAATTGACATCCGTTCGCGAACCACCCGTTCCATCCGGGATAGCCCGATACGGAATTGGTTCTGCAAGAGTTCACCCACGGAACGAATCCGCCGGTTACCCAAGTGGTCGATGTCATCGGTTGAACCGAGACCTTCTTGCAAGTTGAAGAAGTAGTTGATGGAAGCAATGATGTCAGCTGGCAAAATATGCTTGAACTTCAAATCAATGTTGCCATTACCAATAACGTTAACAACCTTTTCAGGATCGTTTTCTGAGTAAACCTTGATGACTTGTAAGACCATCGGGTTAGTCACAACCGCTTCATCAGAAGGCGTGTAAGTAACCGTCTTGAAGTCATCCTGCTTCAAGTATGGTGCTAACTTCGCCATGACACTCTTATCAATGACGGTGTCCTTTTGCGCGATAACTTCACCGGTATCCGGATCAGCTAACGTTTCAGCTAAAGTCAAGCCCATCAAGCGGGTCTTCATGTTCAACTTCTTGTTGACCTTGTAACGACCAACTGGTGCGAAGTCGTAACGCTTTGGATCAAAGAAACGCGCCGTTAACAAGCTCCGTGAGCTATCGGCCGTCTTTGGTTCACCGGGACGTAGGCGTTCGTAGATATCCTTTAAAGATTCTTCGACCCGCGAATCGTCGGTGTTTTTGTGAACGTCTTTTTCCAACGTGTTCATCAAACTGTCGGTTTCACCCAACATGTCGATGATGTCGTCGTCGGAACCGAAACCTAAGGCCCGCACTAATTCCGTTAACGGAATTTTCCGGGTCCGGTCAATACGGACGTACGCAATGTTTTTAGCGTCGGTTTCAAGTTCTAACCAGGCCCCACGGTTAGGAATAACCGTTGTCCCGTAACTTGGACGCCCATTCTTATCTAATTCTTCATTAAAGTAAACGCCGGGTGAACGGACTAATTGTGAAACGATGACCCGTTCGGCACCGTTAATGATGAACGTCCCTTGTTCAGTCATTAATGGGAAGTCACCGAAGAATACGTCTTGCGATTTGATTTCGCCAGTTTCGTGGTTAGTCAAACGTAAGGTCACATGCAATGGTGCCGAGTAGTTGGCATCATGTTCACGAGCTTCTTCGACGGTGTACTTTGGTTCTAATAGTTGATAGTCGACAAATTCAAGTGAAAGTTTCCCTGCGAAATCGTCGATTGGCATAATATCTTCAAACATTTCCCGGAGACCTTCGTCCAAGAACCATTGGTAAGAATCGGTCTGGATTTCGATCAAGTTAGGCAAATCAAGAACTTCC
This sequence comes from Lactiplantibacillus plajomi, assembly GCF_005405405.1. Lineage (GTDB taxonomy): Bacteria > Bacillota > Bacilli > Lactobacillales > Lactobacillaceae > Lactiplantibacillus > Lactiplantibacillus plajomi. Next base: position 1,154 of record NZ_BJDZ01000043.1, on the reverse strand, counting down.
TTGATACGCGCATAACTTCTACGGGTACGGTGTTTACCGTATTTTACTAAATGTCCGGCCAAGTTGTTCACCCCTTCTTATTATTCCGGAACCCGTCGCCACCCGGTCAAATATTACATTTGTGTTACAAATGCACTTTGACCCGAATTTTGAGCATAAAAAAACCAAAAATAGTCATTTAAGTTAACTATTTTTGGATTTATATTAACGAACCGCGCAGACAATAGATTGCGCACTCGTTCGAGTTCACGGTTACAGACAAGTCATAATATACCGCTTAGTCCCACGGTTGTCAAGACCTAGGATTCTGATTCGGCTGATTTAGTTGGCGCCTGCGCGACCCCGTACAAAATCATCTTCAGCAAGGTTTGCACCCGCGTCCGTTCGTCGGCGTTCGGATCACCGATTCGGTGGAACTGGTTGAACAGCGGGCTCAAGCTGGTCAGGTAAAAGTTAGCCGCCATCTGCGGACTAACGTGGGGCTGAAGCGCCATCGCTGGTAGTTCAAAGACCGCCTGAATCGGTTCGACATAGTCACTTCGAAAGACGCCCGCCAACTCGCGAATATTTTCTGGCGACAAGGCCTTAAAACTCGTGTGAATCAAGGTAAAAATATCGGCGGGGTGTTTATGGGTCAGTAGGATCGAAACGTCGGTTAACTTATCAAGCGGTGTCTGGTCGTCCGCAAGTATCGCTTCGATACCGGCCTTGATCTCGGCACCGACCGTTTTGATCACCGCAATAAAAATCACTTCTTTATCTTTGAAATGATGATATAAAGCCGGCTGCGTAATGCCGATCGCGTTGGCGATATCCCGGGTACTGGTCGCAGCGTAACCGTTCGTTAAGAACAAGTCGCGTGACGTGTCTAAAATTGCCTGGTGGGTTTTCGCTAACTGTTCTGCGCGCGTCACCATTTCATCATCTTCTTTCTGTACTAGTTTACCTATTATAATCTACACCAAATCCCATGGGAAACAAAGGGACGCATTAAACAACAATAGAGTGGCGCCCCACCCTTCAGTGGGACACCACTCTGCGTTGTTTACAATTTCGGCTCTATGATATTTGGTGTTGATGGATAAAAACCATCAACACCATTTTTTATGCACAACAAAAGGACATACCGTCCTGTGCTACAATCTAGTCGACCA
>NZ_BJDZ01000042.1 GCF_005405405.1 Lactiplantibacillus plajomi | reverse complement strand
ATATTGATTGTCTAAGTGTTTGAATTCTGTTTCCTGTGAGGGCATTTTGAGGGCTTTTAAGTTATCATTTTCCGCCTTGTATTCTTCTAGCAAATTTTTATCTTGCAAGGCTAATCGTTGTTGCTGGTCTAACAAATTTTGCGTTTGTTTTTGTGCTTCCACTAAACTTTTTATTTGTTCATCTTTATTGATATTTTGAGATTCAAGATATTCAATTTGGTGTTTAAGACTGTTTAAATAGCTATTTAAAGTGCTGTTTAATTCAACGCCTTCAACACTTGTATTTCCTTTTATATTAGTGTTTTCTTGGTGTTTAACGGTATTTAACTTACTGTTTAAACTGCTGTTTAATTCAACACCTAGATTTTCTTTTATTTGTTTAACCGCTTCAGCGGTTAATAGCTTCATACTATTATTTCTAACTACATATTTGCTTGATATTTTAGAAACTTGATAATGAATTTTATTCTTGCTAACTCCTAACTCATCTGCAAGCTCTTTTATCGTTTTTAAATTCTCACTCATGGCTTGCACCTTTACCTCGAACCTTTGCACGTTCTGGTTGTTCAAGGTCTTGTAATTTTACAGTTGGCAGGTATTGTTCAATGGCTTTTTTAAGGTACTTGGCTACATTGCGTTTTGAATAAGCTTCTTGTTTGCTGGCTACATAGCTTAAATGGTCTTTGACCCCATTCAATCCTCTTAATTCCTTTAACTCGTCATACAACGGATATACGTTCTTTTGCAAACCTGCCATAAGTGCCGTGTCCGTCATTTCAAGAGGGGATAAGAGAAAGTTTTCAATCAATAATCGTGTGTACTTACTTTCCATTGCCTGCTTTAATAAGTTAGCTTCATTTCTTGATTTTTCCTCTTTGTCGGATTGATAATCTTTATCTTCTAACTTATAGCTGTTATCATCTGCTCGACGTTTTTCCGTGATATGAAAGACAATAGAATCGATGCTTCGTCCTTTTTTTATCTTGTCATAAGACACGTTAAAGGAGGTGTGTTCGTTGATTTCTTCCAACGGTTTTTTTAAAACTCGTGTTTCAAAATGAGTAAAACGTTTATAATCATTGATGGTATCCGTCAATTCTCGTAATTCTCGAATTGAAATTGACGGGTTGCGGTAGGCTTCCACTTGTTCTTCTCGACGCCCGCCCTTGACACTGTAATGCTCGTACTGGTTATAATTCATAGATAACCAGCGATACAAGATGATGGAATACTTGCTATTGAGTTCTGCAAAATCGGATAAAGCGTGTTGCGTGAAATTCTTTTTGAGATTGATTAAATAAGGAATAATTTCAGGACTAAATCGGATAGTGACTTCATCATGATAATCCGTCCACTTTACATAGGGAATCGGCACAATATTTTCAAACTCAAACCCATGTTCTTTTTTTTCTTTGATTTTAAAAAAGGCTTGTTTCTGCATGTTCTCGACTGCCTGTTTAAAGCGACTGTGTTTATCATTATCAGATACCTTAAAAAAAGCAAAGAGTTCGTTCTTCGATAAATAAACCGTATGATCTTTTGGTGGTTCTTCGGTATCAATGCACGATACGGCTAACTCAAACATTTTGAGTGGGGTTTTATCCATTTTGGCAATGCTGGTAATTAAAGAATTATGCTCCACTACTTTTCGTTTTGATAATTCGTTCAAGATTTGCACCTGCTTCTGATTTTGTTCATTTTTTGGTATACTAGACATAGAAATACGCTCCTTTGAGTGTTTTTAGAGTAAGCATGAAGAAAGTCTGTCCAAAGAATTGTTCTTCATGCTTTTATTATACCATAATACAGCCACTTCAAAAAGTTTTTTGTGGCTGTATACACAGTTTTTTGTGGCTGTATACACAGTTTTTTGTGGCTGTATACACAGTTTTTTGTGGCTGTATTATTCTTTAAACCCTTGAAAACACTCACTTTTTTTTGACGCAAAAGAATAAAAGATTAAAATATATAAGATAAATATATAATAGGCTTCGCCTTTTTTATTTTTTTCAAAAATTTAAAATCAAAGGTCAAAATCATCCAAAAAAAGAAACAGACTGCTCAAGTTTTATATTGAGCAGTCTGTTTCTTTAAATCGTGTTTATACGTGTTTATAGATCTTCTGTTTTAATTTCGTAATAACCCTCGTAATAATAACTCGCATCAATTCCTTTAAAGAATTGTTCTTTACCTAAATCATCGGTTAAAGCCTTTTGAAGCAAATATTTTAATTCATTGGTGCTGACTGTACTACGGATCATGGCATTTATCATGGCATTTAAATATTCATACTTATCAATTTGATTCCAATCGACGATTTTGTGTAGTTTATTTTTAAGAATTAAATCCAACCAGATACGAGTGGCTCGTCCATTGCCTTCCCTAAAAGGATGCGCCACATTCATATCCGAGTACTTATCAATAATTTCATCAAATGTTTCTTGAGGTAATTTATCAATATATTCAAGTATTTGCGCTAAAAAAATACGTGGCGCAAATTGAAAGTTTCCTTTCGCAATATTCACTTCTCGAATTTTTCCTGCAAAGTCGTAAATATCTTGGAATAAAAACTGATGAATAGCAGATAAGCCTTGAAACGTCCCAATTTCCAGATCCTCTATTTTGCCAGACTCAAACAATTCTTTGGCTCTTTTTTTCGTTAATAACTCTTCTTGTTTAGCTAATTCTGCTGAATTTGTTAAGCCTAATTTATTATCTAAAACCAAAATATCCCCTCACTCTCTATTTTTTCGGAAAGATTCTTTTGAAAATTTTTGGACGTTGATCAAACCATGTTGAAGCGGTATACATTAATCGAAAACTGCCATAAATTCCAGCACCGATTAAACCAAAACCACCTAATCCAAGAACGACTGCCCCATAAGGGTGTTTAGGCTGTATTTCCATCACTGTGTCATACAAAATATGCAACCCCCAACCATCCCAGATACCTTTATAAATCCATCGTCCGATGAGAATACCGACAACTAAGAAACAGAACAGGCAGACAATGTTCGCAATCAGAATACCGTAACGTTCGACAATCTCACGTTTGCGATCTACCTTTATCTGCTCTTGGTGTTCATTTAGTTCTTTTTTCAAAGCGAGTAATGCTTGTTTTTCAACTTGAATGTCTTTCAGTATGGTCGCTTTTAAGTTTTCTGCCTCTAAACGATGGAGTTGTTCTTGAATGGCAGACTCAATTTTTTGATTCGCAACAGCTTCTATTTTTTCTTGGTAGTCCCGAAAGTCTTTATTAACTTCTTGACGGACTAAGGTTTCTAGTTCTGGAACGTTACTGAAATCAATTTTGCCATTTTTATAAGCATTTAATACTTGAACAACGAGTTGTTCATCTTTATTCATCGACTCATCCCCCGATCATGATCTTTTGTTGGTTTCTTTTCGGACTGTACGTCTCTGTGCGTTTGTTTTTCTAGGTTTTGTTGTTGTTCTTGCTCGTAATTTTTCATGTCCTTTGAAAAGCGACGTTCAAAATCATCGAGAATTTTCTCTTTTGTTTGCTTTAATTTTCTTGTAACGCGTTGAGTAAGTTCTGGTACTCGTCCTGCAAGCTGTTTGATTGTGTCAATAAATCGATTAATTTTTGATTCTCGCTTGAGAGCTTCTGATTTTCTTGGTTCAATTGCTTGTTCAAGGCTAACAATTTCTGATTCTCTTTGTTGAGTATCTCGCTCAAGCGGAGTAATCGCTGGTTCTCGTTGTTCAACAGCTCTAAATTCGTTTTGTCTTGTTCGGTTTTCCAACTCATGTAAAATGGTCTCCCTTCCAAAATCAGAACCCAATCGGGTCTCTCGTGCTCGTCTTTGCTTGTTATTGGCGTCTAAAAAGGCATATGAGAACGTTTGGCCTCTTTCTGATAGAATTACACCATTATCGGATAAACGCTCTTTAAACGTCTCATATGAGCTCACAGAGACATCTTGAAGTGATTTATTGATTCTTTCTCTCAAATCATCCATGTAAGAATACTCATTTTTGGCGATTAGTTCTTTTTCTGTCTCTGTTTGACGCTCTTTTGGTGGCTCTAAAATGTGCCAGTTTTCTCGAGAAGCGAGTCGATCATTCATTTTTCGTGCTCGTTGAACGCTTTCTCCTTTTTGTTCTCTTAATTTCTTTCCTGTATCTAAATTGACCTTATTGACAATGATGTGGTTGTGTAAGACGTGATTTTTTCCGTCTAAATGCGTATAAACAGCGCTTTGATGGTTAGGATAAAGGTTTTCTGCTAATTCAACGCCTAAATCATTTGCTTTTTGCCAGTCTTTTTGAACTTTCGGATTCAGTTCATCTAAGGCGAAAGATTGGGTAATACGCAAGACTTGATTGGATTCTTTCGTTTGGTTATGAAGTTGTCGAATGACATCAAATTGTTCTTTGGCGATAAAGGGATCAATCCCGTTGGTTCCACCCACGGCAACTGCCCGACAATTTGTCAGCTCCACAGGACGTTCCAATTGATGGTCTTGTAGCCACTGTTCAGTTTTTTCATGCATGGGTCTGTCTTGACCTAAAGCATAATTAAGGGCGCTCGCTGCACTTGCGCCATTGCTTATTTTTGCAATTGTTGCCATAACTCTTGATACCCCTTTTGAGCTTGAGCGAGTACTCCGTATGTATAGCGTAAAGCCTCGATCAGCTCTTTATCTTGGTTGTCCATCCGATCGAATTGATTGAGTTTCTTGGCGATTTGATTTAAATTGGTTCCTTGTTTTGAGAGTTCTAATAATAAAGATTTCGCTTGGTCATGTTCGAGATAAGGTTTTTTTAAATGAGATTTTTGTGCTAATTTTTTCGCATAAAGATTCGGAGAGAGTCCATATGTTTCTCCTGAAATTTTCAGCTTATTGTATTGTTCTTCAGATAATCTAAATTGAATGTACTTTGTTTGATTTTGTGATACTTCTTTCTGATCCATAAATAGCCTCCTCAAAGATAAAATGCCCCAGCGCTCATTCCTCAATCGCCCTTTGTCATTGATTTTGTAATAAGCATTGCGCCCTATTCGGTTACAATCATTATAACAAAATAGCAACTATAAAACCATAAATACTGCAAGCTGTCACATTGTAATACAAAGCACTTCGTTCTTGTATTACAATGTGGCTTGAAAAGGTGGAAGCTTCACTTTCCCCTTTTATCCCCTTTGGATTGTGTCGATTTGCTTTACGCAAACGCCACGCACCCATTTTATAAAAATAAAATGGGCAAAAGATCTTTCTTTTTGTCATACAAAAAGAAGAAAAAAAGAGACAATTTTCTTCTTCCGAAATCGTCCCTCTTTTTTCTAAAACCATGGATGAACGAACAAAAAATCTCTCGTATTTTGTTTGTTCATCCACTAAAAATATGCGAACAGTATGGCTTCATTCAATCCTGTTCTTACAAGTCAAAAGCATCGAATCGTCCTCGTACGATTCAACAAAAAAAGTAGTCGTTTTTGGACGACTACTAAGTTCTAAACATTCATTACCCAAAATCAATTTGGTCTAACATCGTTTCTCGACTAGCTTGATCTAATCCAAGATACGTTAAGGTCATGGCTTCACTTGAATGGTTTAATAAACGCATGACTAAACCAATATTGTAATTTGATTGAACATAGACACGGTAAGCACCGGTTTTACGCATGGTATGGGTCCCTAAGTAATTGATATTTAATAAAGTACCCACTTTATGCATGATCTTATAGAATTGTTTTTCAGTGATATGTTGATCAGGATGTTGGGTTGAGGGAAATAACCAGACGGTCGTTAGATTTTGTTGGGTTAACCACTTTTGGTATTGATTTAAGTCATGTTGAAGGGGTTTTAAATAAAGCGTATTGGCTTTACCGGTCTTTTTATCGTGAATAAAAGCCGTCTGTTTCACCGTACCATCCGGATTAAAAACGTCTTGTTGCTTGAGGCGCATGACATCACTCACACGCAGTAGGGTTGCTTTGCCGACTTGAAAGATTGTGTAATTACGGCAGCCAGCCTTAAAACTATCTAATAGGGTATTTTGGACGTCTTTGAGGACGTTCGTGTCTTTAATGGGGAGGACAATTTGTTGAACCATGAGAAACTCCTTTTTGACGTACGTGATAACGTACGTTATACTTATAGTAAGAGAAAGCTAAGAAAAGAGGCGATTGTTATGGATATTATCACACCAACTAAAGCAAGAGATAATCTATTTTCGTTGATCAAAGAAACTAATCGTGACTCAGCGCCTGTATTTATTTCGGGTGCCGAGACTAGTAAGAGTGCGGTATTAATTGGTAAGAAAGATTATGATGCTTTGCAAGAGACATTGTCATTGTTTATGAATGGTCAAATGCCGATTGCTTTTAGTCGAGAAAATGATGAGTCAGTTGATTTAGAGAATATGATTGCCGAGATAGATAATGAGTGAGTGGCGTATCAAGATAAAGAAATCAGCAAAGAGTGATTTGAAAAAGGTACTAAAAAGTCCGTTACGTTCATCTTTTGAAGATATCGTTACCGTGTTACAAACGGATCCTTATTTAGCGATTCAATCGTTTGAGAAGTTGACACCACCAGCTGCTGGATATTATTCACGTCGAATTAATGGTCAGCACAGGGTGGTTTATAAAATTGATAATGAAAGCAAAATAGTCGAAATTTATTCTTGTTGGGCACATTATGAAAGTGGCTCACTAGAGATGAAAGGGAAGTCATCCGCCGAAATTGAGTAGTTATTAAATATAATAACATAAAAATAACCCCCATTAACGTGATTATCGTTAATGGGGATTATTTTATTAACTTTTTCGAGGGGCGATTTATAGATTACCCCTATACCCTGTAAACCAACTACATGCGTTTTTTTGGTAACCATTTTAATAAATCAAAACTGGTATGGATTACAACCAGGATTGTCAGAATGATATAAAAGGAATTAACTGAGGTGAGCTTGTTTTCGATTATCATGTAAATTAAGATCATTACGGCGCACAATAGGAAAATAACATTAAGTATAAGAGTATTTGAGCGGTGTTTGGCAAACAGATATCACTTATATTCAGTTGACTAATCACAGATGGGTCTATTTAGCGACCGTTTTGGATCCTGAGAAGAGAAAAGTATTGGGCTATAAAATTGGCGATACAATGACAGCCGAGCTAGCCACAAGTGCCTTACAGATGGCGTTAGATAAGCATCGAAAGCCACTCATTATTCATTCAGATATGGGGTCACAATACACGAGTGCTGAGTTTAATATTAAATGCCAAAATTATGGCTTGAAACATTCATATTCACTCAAAGGCCATCCGTACGATAATGGCCGTATGGAAGCGTTTCATTCAATTGAATTGCCGGTGCGTATTACTATGATTTTTGGCGGATTATGCTACGATTAAATACATGGATAATTAAGAAGTTATTAAGCAATAAAGGTGAGCACCGGAGGTTAGCATGCAGACATTAATACAGACGTTTATAGATCGACGCGGGGATTTGCTGACTGCACTATGGCAACACTTGGGGATTTCATTAGCATCATTAGTCATCGCAATGGTAATTGCGATTCCGTTGGCTATTTGGGTCGTTCGACGACCACGGTGGGCCGAGGGATTATTACAGCTCACGAGTGTCTTACAGACGATTCCGTCTTTGGCACTGTTAGGGTTATTGATTCCGTTAGTTGGGATTGGAACGGTGCCAGCAGTAATTGCGCTGGTGATCTATGCTTTACTGCCAATTTTTCAAAATACTTATTTGGGTATCTCAGAAATTGACGCCTCAATTGAAGAGGCCGCCGATGCCTTTGGGATGTCACGAATGCGTAAGTTGTTTAAAGTTGAACTACCCATTGCCCTACCACAGATCATTGCTGGGATTCGGACCGCGCTCGTCTTAATTATTGGGACGGCTACTTTGGCCGCTTTGATTGGTGCTGGGGGTCTCGGGACCTTTATCATGCTCGGTATTGACCGTAATGATACCTCGTTATTATTGATTGGGGCTATCTCATCAGCATTGTTAGCAATTCTGCTGAGTGCGCTCGTTCGGTGGTTTCAAACGGCTAAACCACGCCACGCCTTAATTGTCTTTGTCGGTATTTTAGCTTTACTAGGTGGTGGCGGGGCTTATAGTGTTTATGCCAATCGAGTTGAAACAATTACGATTGCAGGTAAACTCGGTTCTGAACCAGAAATCTTGATTAATATGTATAAGCAGCTGATTGAAGCTGAAGATGAGCATGTTCATGTGACGCTCAAGCCTAACTTTGGCAAGACCACGTTCTTATTCAGCGCGTTAAAGAATAATCAGGTTGATATTTATCCTGAATTTACTGGCTCGGTGCTGGAGACCTTAGTTAAGGGAAATAACCCAGCTGGTCAAACAGCTAACCAGACCTATCAGCTCGCCAAACAGCGCCTCGCTAAACAGGAACAAATGACTTACTTGAAGCCGATGCAGTATAACAATACGTACGCATTGGCAGTGACTAAGAAATTTCAACAAGAACATCATTTGAAGACAATCAGCAACTTAACGCAAGTTGAATCGATTCTGAAACCCGGAATGACCCTAGAGTTTATTGATCGTAATGATGGCTTAAAAGGAATCAAGAAGACTTATGGGTTAGACGTGACTGCAAAGTCGATGGAGCCGGCGCTACGCTATGAAGCTATCAGTAAGGGGAAAATCAACTTGGTAGATGCCTATGCGACGGATAGTGAATTACGGCAGTATCACTTGGCCTTATTGAAGGATAACAAGCACTTCTTCCCAACGTATCAAGGGGCACCGTTGATGAAGACGAGCTTTGCCAACAAACATCCTAAGGTCGTTAAAGCGTTGAATAAGTTAGCAGGAAAGATTTCAGAAACTGATATGCAAGAAATGAACTATGAAGTCAATGTTAAGAAGCAGTCCGCTTCGACGGTTGCACATCGCTATCTTGTGAAGCACGGTTTATTGAAGGAGGGACGTTAAATGACAACGGCAATTGAATTTCAACACGTCCAGAAAGACTTTAATGGGCAGACCGTGATTCCCGACCTTAATTTAACGATTGACCAGGGTGAGCTATTTGTTTTGGTAGGGACTTCTGGGAGTGGCAAAACGACGTCACTTAAAATGATCAACTGCTTAGAGCCATTGACGGCTGGTAAAATCCTAGTTAATGGTACTGATACAACCACGATACCAGTCCGAAGTCTACGGTGGCAAATGGGGTATGTCTTACAGCAAATTGCCTTGTTCCCAACGATGACGGTGGCGCAAAATATCGCCGTGATTCCAGAAATGAAAGGGACAGCTAAGAAGGAAATTAATCAAACGATTGATGAGCTATTGGCGGAAGTTGGCCTCAATCCAAAGGAATACCGTGACCGGATGCCGTCAGAATTATCCGGTGGTGAGCAGCAACGCATCGGTATCTTACGGGCGATTGCAGCGCAACCAGATATTGTTTTGATGGATGAACCATTTAGTGCGTTAGACCCCATCTCGCGGCAACAATTGCAAGACTTGGTCTTACGGCTACACGTCCGCTATCACAACACGATCGTCTTCGTGACGCATGATATGAATGAGGCGTTGAAGTTGGGTGACCGGATCGGTGTCATGCAACACGGTCAGTTAATACAAGTCGATACGCCGGCTGCTCTGGCTCAGCATCCAGTGAACGACTTTGTGCGGAACTTCTTTGGCGCGAGCCGAGCTAAAAATGTCTATGATGTCTACGTTGGGCGTGTAGGGCTTATTCAGGGTTATCTCACAGAAAAACCCAGTGTTGCGAGTGGTCGGATTCAATCGTTAGACGTTCAAGCCACGTTACGCACCGCCTTTACGGCATTGACAGATCACGATTATGTGGCGGTCACGGAAGAAAATCGGGTTGTTGGCTATTTGGATAGCCAACGAATCGTGGCTTACTTGAGTCAACATGAAGAAGTATCTTAATCGTCAATTAAGGATTAATCAGTTACACTAGGTGGTGATAATTGATGGTCGCTAATGAATTTAAGGAGGAATTTCGAATGGCGGAACAGTACGATGTTGTTGTGATTGGTGGCGGACCAGCCGGCAATGCCATGGCTAGCGGATTAAAGGCTCAGGGCAAGATAGTGTTGATCGTTGAAGCGGATCTGTGGGGCGGCACTTGTCCTAACCGCGGTTGTGACCCTAAGAAAATCCTATTAAGCGCCGTCGAAGCGCGACAAGCAGCGCAACATTTACAAGGGCAGGGCCTGATTGGTGCGCCCAAAATTGATTGGCCAGCACTGATGGCGCATAAACGAGGCTATACGGATGGCATCAACGATGGGACGTTGAATGGACTAAAGGGGCAAGATATTGCGACGTTACATGGTCAAGCGCACTTTCAATCCGACAATCAGTTAGCGGTCGGGGATCGAGTAGTCAGTGCGACTGATTACGTGATTGCCACTGGTCAGCGTCCGGCGATTCTACCGATTACCGGGCACGAATACTTTAAGACGAGCACTGACTTCTTAGATTTGGACCAGATGCCTAAACGCGTGACATTCGTAGGTGGTGGCTACGTAGGCTTTGAATTGGCGACGATTGCGAATGCCGCTGGCGCTGATGTGCACGTGATTCATCATAATGACCGCCCGTTAAAAGCTTTTGATGCAGATTTGGTTAAGGATTTGATGGCCGCAATGACGGCTGATGGAATCACGTTTGACTTGAATACGGATGTCCAAGCAATTACTAAAACGGCGACCGGTCTACAATTGACAGCTGATAATTTCGAGCTGACAACGGATCTGGTCATCAGCTCAGCGGGACGGATTCCGAACGCGGACCAGTTAGGTCTAGCCAACGTGGGCGTTACCTTTGATCGGCATGGGATTCAAGTCAACGATCATTTGCAGACGGCCAACCCGCACATTTATGCCATTGGGGATGTCAGCGATACACCGGTACCGAAGTTAACGCCAGTTGCAGGTTTTGAAGCGCGTTATCTGGTCGGTGAGTTGACGCATCCCGGCGCAGCCATAAAGTATCCCGTTGTGCCAACGCAGGTTTTTGCAGCGCCCAAGTTAGCGCAAGTCGGGATCAGCGCGGCCGCGGCGACTGAGCATCCAGATGAGTATCGTGTCAATACACTTGATATGACGAAGTGGTTCACTTATTACCGCTTTGGCGCACAACAAGCCCAAGCTAAAGTAGTGGTTGCTAAAGCGAGTGGGCAGGTTGTGGGTGCTACCCTTCTAAGTGATGTTGCCGACGAGATGATTAACTACTTCACGTTGTTAATTGAAAAACACGTGACTTTACCAGATTTACAACGGTTGGTATTGGCTTACCCAACGCCGGCTAGTGACTTACAATATTTGTATTAATGTGTGGTTGAATTAAATCAACGTCCTCGCAAAGTGTTAAACTATGAAACCCCATATGAAGTATTTTTTGACAAACCGTTGCACTTAGTTTGACAATTCGCCGGATTAATTTAGATCCAGCCAAAGGGACTGAAACTAAGAAAAAGCGACCGTGTTTAGTTGTGAGCAACGATCACTATAATCGCTATTTTAATACGGCGCTAGTTGTACCAATCAGTACTTCTGACAAATATCGCACCCTAGAAAAGTATGTTAAATCTCCGTTATTTATCAGGATAGATAAAGAGAAAATTCACGGAACAGCGCTCTTACAACATGTCCGCGCTGTCGATCCCACAAAACGATCAGATGGCGAAGTTGTGGCCGCTTTATCCCAACAAGAAATTAGTTCGATTAGTACAAAGGTCCAACAATTTTTCTAAAAAACAGATGTTATTTATTAATAAAAACAACAAAATAACCCCCAAGATCTATATTATAGATTTTGGGGGTTATTTTAACAATGTTTTCGAGGGTCTATTTTGTAATTATAGACCCTAAACAAACATCTTTTGTAAAAAGCCTTTTTTCTGTTCTTTCAACAAATCTAACTTACGTTGATGAAGAGCGATAGTCTCATCTAGTTGTTTGAAGAATGAACCGATTTTTTGTTGTTCTTCAATCCTTGGAAGATCTATTTCTTGATTTCTAACTAGTTCAGAGTTCAAGTTTACTTGGCTACCTGGTTGCCCATATTTTTTCCACTTAGGTCTAAACATATCAAGCCACTGGAACATAAACTCCCTGTCAAATACTGGATTTAAAAATATTAAGAATCCATCATGTACACCTGTTTTAACATAATTCACTAGTGGTTTACCAACAGTTGCAGCAATGCTTAATAGCAGATGTGGTTCCATTAAAACCCTTGTTTTTTCCTGGCCCAATTTTGAGATGCGCTGCTCAAGATGACGTATTCTCCCATCCTGCTCTGTTACATCTGAAATTCTTAGCCAACCAATATCACTATCTTTATCAAACCATTTTGGATCTTGGATTGGTCTTGGGCTTGCTCCACGAACAATATTAGCTAATTCTCCTAACTTACGCTCTTCCCAATCGTCAGCAAACCCCGCAAATCGCAATTCAGGAACTTTGGCACCATTTTTAGGGAACATTTTTTGCAAGTAGCCTTTTTTCTGTTCCTTGAGTAGATCTAACTTACGTTGATGAAGAGTGATGGTGTTGTCTAACTGTTTGAAGAATGAGCCTATTTTGTCTTGTTCCTCAATTGCAGGGACACTTATTATAGCTTCTTTAATATCAGTAGAATTAATACTTTCAAATGTTGATCCAGTGCTATATCTAGTCCAATACCCGTCGGACTTCATTTTACCAAGATTTTGAAATATAAATTCATTACCTTTTATGGCAGCAACACCTCGACCAATAACCACGTCATAAGCTGTTTTACCAATATCTCCAACCGGTGCTCGGACACTTAGAATGAGATCATCTTTTTCAGCTTGTTTAGTAACTTGAGTTGTCCATACTCTCGGTAAAACACGACCATTTTTCATGTCAGCATTACCTTGCACAAGAATATAATCATTAGGATCATCAGTATAATTTTCTGAATTAGGAGACTGTCCCATCACTATTCGAACTTCGTCTCCCAACTTACGCTGTTCCCATTCATCCGTGAATCCTTTAAATCGCAATTCTGGAACTTTCTTTTTAACTGAATCATCTATTTTCGCCATAGTCCCCACCATTTTCTTGGTTTTTCTTGTTCTTCTATCCTTTTTTGATCTTTGATTTGTTCCTGCAAATTTTCCAACTTCTCTTTAAGAGCGTTCACTTCATCTTTATATTGATTGTCTAAGTGTTTGAATTCTGTTTCCTGTGAGGGCATTTTGAGGGCTTTTAAGTTATCATTTTCCGCCTTGTATTCTTCTAGCAAATTTTT
>NZ_BJDZ01000041.1 GCF_005405405.1 Lactiplantibacillus plajomi | reverse complement strand
CTATAATGGTGTGCAAAGCTTTTCATGGATTAAAAACTCCTGTTTTTGATCTAATTTAACTAAAATCAAATCGAATGTCAAAGTATCCAAACACGTTCTAAGGGTTCACTTTACTTATATAGCTTTTTAGTTTTAAGCACGCTCATCGTTAGGGTGTTTGGCCGCATATTCTCTAGCCGCTTGTTGATTCCACCAAGCGCCAATTCAGCCACTCAAGGTGTCTATTTTTGCTTCTAAGCGATTTTAAAGCGATTTTAATATAATTATGCACGCAACACTTAAAACGGCTTAAACGAGCTTATATGGTGTTTAACTCCAAGTATGCTCATTGTCAGTGTTCTGTTCTTCGGGGTGTTTGGCCGCATATTCTCTAGCCGCTTGTTTATTCCACCAAACGCCAAATAGGTTTTGCATGGTGCCGTACAAGTAGTTTTCCACGTTCTTGATATGCTTTTCATTGCTTCTTAGGGCGTTAAAGTAGCGTCTCAAGGCTTTAGTCATTAAAGGTTTCAGTTCCTCATCATCAAGTGGGATTATGACACCAATATCTTTGTGATCTTTCTCAACTCGGTACTTAGCATTTAAGATAATGCCAATGAAGCGCCGCATTTGTTGTGGGGTACGGCACCAAAAACTAAGTAGTTGCACAGCTTCGGGTTCTAAGAAAACCGGTAAGCCACTGTCTTCATCAGTTAAGAAGTCATTAGCATGGTTCACCAAATCCTTGTTTTGCTTTTCTAGTTCTGCTGGTGAGAAATGAGCTGTGGAAAAGTCCAACTTTTGAGTATCTATATTGTATCTATTAGTATCTAAATTATTAGTATAGTCTAGATCTTGTCTCTTTTTGAGAAGTCCGCTTGTATCAAGGGATTCAGACGTATCAGCAACGGTATCATGCGGGTTTCTCTTTTTGAGAAGTCCGCTTGTACCAAGGGGTTCAACGGTATCATGCGGGTTTCTCTTTTTGAGAAGTCCGCTTGTACCAAGGGGTTCAGGCGATTTTAATGGCTCTCGCTTAATATAAACGTCTTTTGCTGTTACTTCCAAATCTGCCAAATATAATCTATTTGGTTCGTTTTTGCCTGATCTTGGATTAAACCCCATATGTTTTTGATACAAAAGGTTTGCGTCCATTAATTCGTGTTTAATCTTATTGATTTTATTATTTGACCAGTTTCGTAAATCTTTTAGTTCATTGTTTGTGTATATGAAATATACGTTGTTATTTTCGTCAACCCAATTATTGCTTAGTGAGTAACTTAGACGATCGCGTAACACCGAATAAAGTAAAATGGCACTATCGCTAAGATCCTTATATTTTTCCCCTTGGAGTAAGATTTGCGGCAAAGCGTAAAACTTTACTTCATAGGCTCTTTTAGCATTTGTAAAGTTGAAGTTTGATTGATCCATAATAAAAGCTCCCTTTCTTAACTGACACACGTCGTCTTAAAGAGAGTTGCTAAAACATCTGACTTGTTTTAAAATACAAATCTGATATGCTTTAACTGAATTACAAAGCGAACATTGGACGTGATCGGCTTTGTAAATTCACCGGCATGTGTCTATTCTGGGTTGCCCATACGGCAACTTTTTTTAATTTCTAACAACAAAAATGGACTAAATAGCATTGGTTAGCCACTTAGCCCATTGGATTCAATTTGTTTTTAACTATCCTTCACTTGTCCCATAGGACTGGTTTGCGGTATAATTAACCTACAAATTAAGAACAATGTTCAGACGATTTTAACTTGGCGGTCTAAATCGTCTGAATCTAAGTAGCTCGCTATTAGCTACTTGCTAAACCTAAAATCCCCGATTCCTCGTGAATCGGGGATTTTTCTGTTTAGCTTGATCTCTTTATTCGGTTGTTAAATTAATCTTAGTCTAGCATAGCGCTTACCTACAGGCAACCGTATTTGGTTTAGTGCACTTTACTAGTTTTTACCTAAGCACAAACTAATCAAGCAAACAAATTGTATAATTACTTGTTTGATTAATTATTTATTTATTTAACCGCTAAATTGCATCTATGATTGAAGCTAAGAATTCTGAACGATTTTTAAATCCGCTTTTTCGGGCAGCCGTATCCATTTTTTTAAGTTGACTTTCAGTAATTGAGAAGGTCACTGACCGCTTACGCTCTACTTCCTTTCGGCTGATATTTTTCAAAAATGCAACTGCATCTTTCTTGTTGTCTTTCAATGTAGTTTCGTAACTTTCTCTCATTTCTTCGTCTTTTTTATGGTTGAATGAATCTAAACTCATAATCTAACTCTCCTTACTTGGTTTTATTTGCTAATTCTTGAAAAAGATGATCGGCGTGTTCTATGAACTTTTGATTTTGCTTTAAAATGGATTCATCATGATTGGCTAATTCAAATATTGAAGCGTGCCTTGCAGTAGCTTTATTAAAGAGCTCTCTTTCAGGAATTATAGTTGCGACTGTTTCATCGCCTTCTATGTGTTTTAGCAAATCGCGAGACATGCTTGTATTATGTCTAATCATATTACCGATAAAGAAAAGCTTTGCGTCAACGTAAGTTTCGCCAGTTCGATAGTCAAAAAGTGATTTTCTGAATTTTTCGAGTCGTGTTTCTAGGTCAAACTTGGCATTGTAGCCATGTTCACTGGGTGTAATGGGACTAAGCAGGTAATTACTGATAGCAATAGCGTTTTTAGTGATGGTGCTAAAATCTGGGTGCGTATCAATTAAGATATAGTCATAGTCGATTAAGCTTAATGAATCGGAGTTATTTTTAAACCACATGAACAACATCATTTCTTTGTTACTGTTATTTTCTAGATAACTTCCTAAAACATCTAGGTCTATAAAACCGGCTATTAAATCTAGATTCGGTCCGACACTGTCAATTTTTACTTTTTGAGCATTGTCATTTTCTTTAAACGCTTCAGCGATGGTATTGTTTCGTCGTGTCTTTTCAAAAACGGTTGTTAAATTGCACTGATGGTCTAAATCGATTAATAGAACCTTCTTACCATGTTTGGCTAACCAATCACCATAATTTAAAGTCAAGGTTGTTTTACCAACACCACCCTTGATAGCAGTAAAAGTAATAATCTTCATCTTGATACCTCCTTCATCTAGCTTAATTATATCATTAGCAGACAAACAAATAAATAATTTATTAAATAATTAATGCAATGGCTTTGGCCGGCTTAATCACGTACTTCAGCAATATCAACATCACTCATTCTCGACTGATAAGGCTTAAACTAGTCTGATATACTTAACACTTCTTTACTGTATATTGATTTAAGTGTACACCGTCAGACTTTTTTACTGTCTAAATTTAACTAGCACCACGCGTATGAGTATTATAATTGAAAATACTAAAAATAAGACTTATGGTTTGCTTGTAAATATTTTTATATAATTCGTAGACTAAGATTTTGCTACTTTAGAGGTCGATGAACAATGAAAAACAGAAAATTAGGGTTAGTTCTATTGGCGGCTCTGGTGCAAAGTTTGCCTGGCAACTTCATTCTAGTATACTGAGTGACAAGAAACGAGGAATTGTGCGCATGAATTACTTTAAAGGACGCCACTTTCAACAGGATATCATTATAGTAGCCGTTGGCTACTATTTTAGGTTCAGTCTCAGCTACCGTGATATCGTTGAATTGCTACGTGATCGCGGGGTTAGTGTGCATCACACCATGGTCATGCGTTGGGTTCATCATTATGGTCCCATCTTTAAGGCTTTATGGCGCCAACATCAAACCTCCCATACCAAAAGTTGGAGGATAGACGAGACTTACATTAACGTCAAAGGTCATTGGACTTATCTGTATCGTGCAATTGATAGCAACGGTCTGACGCTCGACTTCGAACTGCGAAAGCATCGTGATTATGCGGCAGCCTATCACTTTTTGAAACGGCTTTTGACGACCAATGGTCGTCCTGATCGCTTAGTCACCGATCAATATCGAGCAACACTTAAGGCAGTGAAGCACCTGATGAAACAAGACTACTTGAGCAAATCAGCACACCAATGTTCCAAGTATCGAAACAATTTAATCGAACAAGATCATCGATTCATTAAACGACACCGGGTGCGGTCAGCAAGTTTCCAAAGCATCCGAACTGCTAGTGCAACACTCAGCGGCATTGAAGTCATCCATGCATTACGCAAGAAAACCCGACGAGAGCTAAGCCTCATCGGGTTTTCAGCCGTGGACGAATTAAAAGCGATGGTGCCAGCATAACCTACAACACCCTATCAACAACTAGGTAAAAGGCACACTCTCAGACTATTTGCACCAGAGCCGCCAAAATCACTATTTCTAACGCATTGGATGAACACATCATTACCTCGCTGTTGCACGAAGGCGCACCGATCGATAATTTTGGTATCGGTGAAAAGCTCATCACTAGCGCGTCCGCACCGGTTCTAAGTGGCGTCTACAAGCTTGCGGCAACTGAGAGCAATGGTCAGAGCACCCCCAAGATCAAGGTCAGTGCCAGTCGCGAAAAACTAACGATTCCTGGTGATAAGCAAGTCTATCGTCTGTACGAACCAGGAACTCAGCGGGCCTTTGCTGATTTGATTGCACTAGCTACCGAGACGATCGTCGATGCGACCAGCCTAACCGTCGTCAACAGTGACCCACTCAGTGTCGACCGCCAACAGCGACTCACCCATTTTGAAGCCCGGCCCTTACTCGCGCCGGTAGATTTGTCCAACACCACGTCAATTCCGGTTACAACCATTCAGGAAACGGCCCAGGCTAAACTTGCCGAGCTCCCACGAACAACCCAGCGGCTCGTCAACCCAGATCTTTACCCGGTCTACATGACAACCACACTCAGCCAGTTACAAACTAGTTTGTTGAATAAAATGACGATACTAGCAGATTAACAAACGAACACGCGTAGCAACGACTAAAGCCACTTCTGATCAGCGTTCAAATGACCGCTTAGTACAGAAGTGGCTTTAGTTTATAACAAGTAACAGTTAGCTCACTGACCAGTAATTTGATCATGTTCACCCGGGGTCAATATTTTGGTCATCACCGTAATCAAATACGCTTGTTCGCGCTCAATTTCAGTTCCCGGCAATTCCAGTATTAACCGCGCTAGGTAACCGAATAGCTGCGATAACAAACTTTGCAGTATCAAATCATTCGGCCAATCCACAATCAAATGATCTGCTTTTAGTTGATTGATGACACTTCCCATCTGCTTGACCATCTTAGGCGCAATCTGGCTAAGAATCTGTTCGCGTCGTTCGGTGTCAAAAGCTGCCACTTCAAAAATGACCTTTAACTCTTTCACGTTAGCTTTAGCAAATGCAACTCGGTCCGTAAAAATTGCTGTGACGAATGCCTGTAGACTGGGATAACGCTGCCGTAATTTATCCTCTGAAAAATCACTCGCTAAGATTGGCACAATGTGCGCGGTAATTGGTGCTAAGATGGCATCCCGTAAGGCAGCCTTAGTCTTATACCGCCGATAGACCGTCCCCTCCGCAACGCCGGCCCGTTGTGCAATATCACTAGTACTGGTCTGGTCAAAACCCTTTTCAGCAAACAAATCGAGACTTGCCTGGAGGATGGCCCGTTGCTTAGGTGTAATCGTTTCATTCTGACCTAGATCCTGTTGAAAATAATCCCGTATCCGTGGTCGTTCCATATCCTCACACCTTCCGATAACGTTTCATTCCAACAATATTCAACATTGTTAGTACGACCATAAACCCTACTAATATTAACAAATTGACACCAATATCGCCAAGCCCAGCACCCTTTGTCACAACAGCCGTCATCGCATTAGCACCATAGTATAACGGCATGATGTGGGCAATTGTTTGCAACCAACTGGCCATGCCATCGACTGGAACCAACCCAGCAAAAAAGATTTGTGGTACAACAATCAGTGGAATAAACTGAATCATTTGAAATTCTGAGTTAGCAAAGGTGGAAATAAAGATACCCAAGGTCAAAGCCACTAACGCTAATAATAAGTTAGTCAGAAAGACCAGCCAAATACTACCAACTAAGTGAATCTTGAAGACCGTAATTGTGAAAACAACGGTCAGGACAGTCTGAATGATGGCAAAGCCCCCATAACCAATTAGATAGCCCATAATAATTTCACTCCGTCGAATTGGGGTTGCAAGTAGCCGGCTTAGGGTTCCAGTAGTGCGTTCATTCAAAAGTGAAACGCCAGAAATCAAGAACACAAAGAAGAAGACAAAGAAACCGAGAAAGGCTGGCAAAAAGTTTTCAAAGAACGTTGAATCACTACTACCATAAATATAATGAGACTTAGTCGTATAACTGGTTGCTTTAGCTGACTGAGTCGAACTAGACGTCGTGGCTGTGGCTTGCTTGAGTTGCTTTTGTAATTTCTCAGCAGTTGCCTGGTCACCGCGGGCCTGGGCTTGTGCAATGGCAGTCTTCAGCTTGGTCACCGTTGCTTGTGTCTGGGCTGCTGTCAGCTTCTTCAAAGCGGCTTGTTGCGATTCAAGGGCCGCGCGCTGTTTCTTAGTAACGGTCACCAGCGTCTTCATTTTCAACTTGACTAATCCTGATTGTAAACTCGCCTTAATTAAAGACGTGTTGGTTGGATTGCTATTTGAATAAGTAATCGTCAATTGACCATTTTTCTGAGTCAAATAGCCATCTAGATCATGCTGCTTAATCATTTTCCGTGCCTGTGAACTATCATAATGATGAATCGTCACGTTTTTGGTATCGATCACGTTAACCACGGATTGGTCTACATGATGAACACCCAAGCTTGCTACTTGCGTCGTGTTGTTTTGAAATAAGAAATACATCAGCGTCATAATCAGCAATGGTGCCAAAAACATCAGCGCCAAGGTACGCTTATCACGTAACATTTGCTTAAAAACTCGTCTAACGATTGCCATCGTTCGCATCTTGCATCCGCCCCGCTTTCAAAAAGACCTGTTCGATCGTATCTACTGCATACTGTTGTTTCAGTGCCGCGGGTGTCCCCTCAGCAAGCGCAATCCCGTGCCGAATCAACATGAGATAATCACACCGTTCTGCTTCGTCCATGACATGCGTTGTCACGAGCATCGACTTACCGGTATCCTTGAGCTTATTTAGTTCGGTCCAAATTTGTTGCCGTAATTCTGGATCAATCCCAACGGTCGGTTCATCTAAAATCAATAATTGGGGATCCTGAATCAGGGCAATTGCCAACGACAAGCGCCGTTTCATCCCACCCGAATAGCCACTGACCCGCTTGTCTAATTGGGACGTTAAATCAACTAATCCGGCTGCATAATCAATCATCTGTGCTAACTTTATTTTTGGAACGCTCATCAATTGCCCAAACAAGGTCAGGTTTTCACGGGCCGTTAGTGTCTCATACAAAGCGTCACTTTGAGCCATATACCCTACTTGTGCCATTACCGCCCTATTGGGCATCACCGTATCCATGACTTTAACAGTGCCACTATCCACAGCTTCCATCCCTAAAATACTTTTGATCAAGGTGGTCTTCCCAGCCCCTGATGGCCCAATCAAGCCATAAATCATTCCAGCCGGCAGTGTCAAATCAATCTGATTGAGCACTTGCTGATGACCAAAGTGCTTGCTGACCTGCTTGGCGATGACATAATCCGTTGCCATTTTAATAACCCTCTTTCTCGAAGTGAGTGCATGTTCACTCACTTAATGGCTCTAGTATAATCAGTGCATCTCGGTTTGTCAATATTAAAATGAGTTATCACTCACTTATCTTATTTCCGGCCCATTTGTCACCGCATTGCAAACAAAATGCGCCACCCCGTTGTTGGGCTGTCGCATTTTAATTAAATAGCAGCACTGATATAAGCGTTAGCAATGTTTAAGCCTACCGATTTTTTAATATTATTTTATTCATCAATTTCCGGCGCCGACCCAAGCTCTGCCTGAATCATCCAGATTTTCTTCTCAATTGCGGTTTTGAGACCAATGAAAATATCTTGGGTACTGAAGTCTTTTTCAACATCGGATACTTCAATGCCGTGTTGGTAAAGGTCTTCCAAGTAACGATAGCCATCAACTAAGTGTGCGAGGCGTTCTGGGGTTGTTTTGTCCCATTCACCAGGCCAGTCTTGAATCTTAGTGTTTTCGGCCATTTCTTTTAAGGTCGAGTAAGGACTGCCATCAAGCGCAATCAGCCGTTCAGAAATGACATCGAGTTGGCTGTCAATTTCTTCCATGAACTCATCCATCAAGGGGTGCAACTTCAAAAAGTTGGGTCCACGCATGTACCAATGCGTCTGATGGATAATCATTGACATCTGGCTCAAATCGGCAACGAGTTGATTTAATACTGCTTTGGTTTTCGTATATTTCATTAGATTGATCTCCTTTCAATATGGTTATTATAACTTAGTGGTAGCTTAATCTGAAACGTTATACACTGGCAAATTAAGTTATTTATAGCCCGTAGAATTAAGTCGTTTTGAAAAGATGGAGACGTTATATGGAAGATTGTAAAATTAATCTACAATTGAATTTTATTTACCTTATGAAGATGTTCAAAACGCGTTAAAGGAAAGTGCGCAAACCCCTTTATACGTAGAAAGGATGAATGGGTAGTGGGTAACAATGAGTGTAAATTAAATAAGGCACAAAAAAGGATGCTTAAGGATAAAGAAATATATAATCATTTCAATTTAGAAAATATTTCCAGTTCCATCAAAACGGAGCTAAACAAGATAGTGCATGACATCGATGACTAATACTTTAACACCAAACAGAAAGGGGCTATGAATATATAGGGTCTATACTAGATAATGGACCCTATTTATTGAAATGGGAGAGTAATTTTTTCAAAGAAAAGGGGGTAAAAACTATGATTAAAAAAGGCATTACAAGAGTAATAATAAAAGTAATGAATTCTTGGAGTTCAATTTTTTCAACGTTACCAGGGTAACTTTTGGGAATCGGAATTAAAAAGTCGAGGAAGATTGGTAAATATACAATGCTATTAACTATTACAACACTACTTATTCCGATTACGTAATGAACCATAGAAAAAGTTAGGACTTGATTGTGTCTGAAGTATTTTTTTTGAGCCTGCTGTACAGTTTTTTTCCTAGTTACAATGTCATGCCTTGCAGCGTTGAATAGGAGTGAAAAGCCTATTAATGCAACAATTATTAATATAAAGCCGAATGAATTGGTAACTCCAACTTCTGAAGTGAAATTTAGAAAAAAAGGGCCCAAATATTTGGAGATGAACCAACTAGATAAAATTGAAATAATAATTGTAAGAATGTTTTTAAAATAGCCATTTTCAATGATAGTATCATTTATATGGTCACATAAATATAAAAAATCAATTGTTATGAGAAAAAAAACAACTAATATTACGATTAACCATGAGTACAAGGCTGATTTAGCACCTCTTTCTATTTTTTAGATAAAAGTAAAAAACTAAAATAAGTAAAATGATAAACTAATATATATAGTTTATCATTTTGCTTATTACTTTCTATGCGTTTTGTTCAATTAACTTGCGAAAAGCTTTAGCGGCGTCTTTTGCTTCACTGTCAGTATAAGAAGGATATTTTTGTAATTTAAACTTTTTAAAAGCCAATAAAGCGGTTTTATAAGCTGCACCCCATGAACCTGTACCACCTTTTAAAAGAGTATATGTGTCGTTCTGTAGTGAATCAAGGTCATCATCAAAACGATTACTTAGGTAAGAATTAAAGCGAACGGAGCTTTCATTACCGGTGTAATAAGTTTTAATAATTTTGGATATAGTTTGGTTGTTTTGCGAATGGATTGTACTGTAAACGTTAAGTGCATCCAAATCGTCAACCAAATCTTCCCTTCCAAATTGCCCTTTATTACCTACATATGCAGTAATTGATTCATAAAAAGAGCCGTATTTTTTCTGGTTAAGATGAGCATCTTCTATACTTGTTAAAAGATCTCCACACCAGCCCCCAAGGTCCTGAATTCCTGAGGCTGACTGTGGTTCTCCCCAAAATAAAAGTGCGTTTAAAGAAGCCATCATGTGTGGTAAGCCAATTTTTATGCCAGTAGTACTATCATAAAGAGTTTCGAAGTCACTTTCTTTTGAAACATGTAATGCTGAGTTTGCGAATGCTAACCAGCTAGTATTTAATCCACCGGCCAAGGGTGCCCAACTTGGTGAAGAATAGGAAAATTGTCTATAAAATTGGGTAACAAGTTGTTCAGCAGGTGTTGA
Source organism: Lactiplantibacillus plajomi (assembly GCF_005405405.1). GTDB lineage: Bacteria > Bacillota > Bacilli > Lactobacillales > Lactobacillaceae > Lactiplantibacillus > Lactiplantibacillus plajomi. The sequence continues at coordinate 3,433 of NZ_BJDZ01000041.1, read as the reverse complement.
AGAGCTTTCACCGCTGATATAACTATATGCCTGGTCTTCTACTTGTTGCAGTTGGGTAAAGAAAGCAGCGTTAGGATTTATATTAACTTTGGTAACTTTAGAAACTCCGTTATCTTTACCAGAGACAGCAACTTGATCCATATCAATCCCTGTTGAAGCTCCAGTAAATTCATTGAATTGATCAAAGCTCCAATTTTCAGGCATTTTGAACCCTAAATTTCCGCTCCATCCAGAAGACATATCAGCAACAAAACTATACTTAACTAAGTGGTTTACATGCAAGCACGCATTGCGTGTTCCATAAATACCTGCTTTATATTCAGTTTATCCTATAATACCAGTAATACCCTCGAAATAGGGGACAACCGTACTACTCATGTTTCCATCTTGAATATCAACATCAACGGCAAAATAGATAACTGTCCCACTTGGTAGGCCAAGCTGACGTGCAGTATTAACGGCAATAGAAGCGTCTGCGAAACCTTGCTTGCTATTAAAATAACTTTCTTCATAACCTCCATCTTCGTAAATCGGAAAAATCTTAAGGTTAGCATCTAATAGCAGTTTAACTTCAGTGTTAGTCAAATTTTTATCTCGTTTATCAGCACCAGTCCCGACGCTTCCTGTCAAATAACGGCCGATAATGTTATAGCCAGCTGCTTTCAGTGATTTAGCCGTAGCAGCTGATGTGATTTGAGTAGCCATGTCGACACCATCTGAAGATCGGTTAGTGTTACCATTACTAGTTAATAAGCCTTTGATCACAGTTAGGTCAGCAGTTGAAGTATAAGGAGGCAACTTCATGAATTTTCTAAAGGAAACTATACCGTCGGCAACATTTTGTGTAAATTGGCCATTGAAGGCGCCTGAATAGAAACCATTAACGTAAAGACCATATTGAATAATTTTAACGATTGCCCCAGTTGCGCCAGAATTAACAGTTGGTGTTTTATTGATCGTACCAGGACCATAATAACCATTAGCAGTTCCAGTATCCATACCTTCCACTGACTGCAAAGCATAAATCAAAGCAGTGTTCGTATCCCTTTGATAAATTCCATCACATGGTAAAATACCAGTGTAAGCTTGATAATCATGATTAAGCTGTTGTTGCATTGAACGGATTTTAGCGTCCCCACCAGGAACTAAAACAAACGCGCTCATTGTCAACAAGGCTTTCATAATATCCGAGTTTACATTGGCGCTGGTGTCTTTGATACCGGCGTCTTTTTTTAATTCAACGACAGCAGCAGCCGTGTTAGTAGTAAATTCTCCGGTAAAGTCTTCAGGGTTGATACCCTTACACCAAAAGCCACCTTGGATTATTTTAACAACATTGTGCTTAAAGCCAGTTTTAACTTTATTAGCAAATTGAGTATCCCATTTAGCGGCAGTTGAAGGGCCAAAATTATCAACTAGATCTGTGATACCTAATTCGTGTTGCAGGGCTCTAGTTAACCCATAAACTGTGTTCCAACCAGTATTACCGTCCTCGGGTACTTTACCAAAGCCAGAAACTTTACCGTAAGTTTTGTTGAGCCAGACTTGTGTTTCTTTTACCATTTCATCCATACATAAATCGTCCTTTCTGTGTTGTTTAGCAACCATAAGCGCCTACAACGAACAAGCTATCAAATGAGTAAGCAGTTTCTGATTCAACCTCCTTAAAAATTATTTGCTCAATATTCGAACACACGTTCTAGTAGACGGCTTAATTTTAGCACAGAAAAACAAGAAAACAAATTTTTGCCGGATTATTTTCGAACAAAAAAGATCTTCCAGGAAAATGGGAAGATCAAGTAAGCTATATATTTTTAAGGGCCCATTTTAACAAATACCCCCTCGAAAACATTGAAAGAATAACCCTCAATATCTATAATATAGATGTTGGGGGTTATTTGTCATTATATACTAAAAATAACTTCTTCTATTTGTCATCAATACTAAACAATAATTTGTACAAAGTGATTATTTCTTCTAGTTCTTCACGCGATACATGATCGACAATAGTTTCATCAGTGACATGTCTTGCCCGTAAATCTAAGGCTATGGTTTGATCTAATAATACTTTTCCATATACTGTTTGACTACTAGTTAGTCGATGATACATTGGAAAATTACGCTTGGTACTGCTAATTGGAGCCACAATCGTCATGTTACTTGTCTGACAGACTAAATCATTGCTTAGAGCAATGGCTGGTCGCTTATTCATCTGTTCATGACCACGGCTTGGATTAAAGTTAACATAAAATATATCACCTTGGCTTACCATTGAAGTTCATTACCTTCTGACTTTCCCCAATCAAGCTCGTGATCCCTTTTCCCGTCATCTTGCCAATCCTTAAATAGTTCGTGAATATTGGTTGGGTTCTTTTTTATTGGTGTTAAAACAATTGATCCATTTTCAATGGTTATTGTCATATCTTGGTTATCATCTAATTTCAGTTGTTTAATAATTTGGCTAGGAATTCTAGCAGCTTTCGAGTTTCCCCACTTTGCTAAGCGTGTTTGTTCTTTAATAAGTTCCATATTTTCCCCTCCTAAATTATTATTACAAGTCAAGTATATCCCATGTAGATACACAATGCAAATATTCTTACTGGAGGTCATTTACATGCAACAAGTTGTCTTACCAATCAAAGATTCAAATGTCCTCAAAGAGGTGCAAGATACCTTACTTCATAATTTTAAAGCTGGTCAGAGCAATTACACCATTTTTCAAGTTGGCAAGGCGACCTTGTTAAACGTCAGCGATGTTATGGGGCTCCGTTGAACCTCTTCTTTAACGAAAACGGAACCGTGCGTCAGAATGCGCTTATCCACGATAAAAAGACAGGCAAAGCCAATTTGCTCTACTTAAAACCAGTGCAAACTGATTTATTAGCCTATCGAGATTGGATACAAGAAAAGCATTTGGTTTCTGACTGGTTGTTTCCCTCTATTCAGCACCCCAACCGTCACATAACCGAAAAACAATTCTACAAAGTCATGAGGTAGATTGCAAATTTAATCTGAATTTTTGGACAAATTTGTCAGCATAACCTGATACGGTGTTTGCCAGTCGAGTATTTTAAGCGGTCGCTGGTTAATTTGGAGTAACGTCGTCGTTAAATCTTGAGCACTAATGTGCTCAAAACGAGTCCCTTTAGGATAAAAATAACGTAAATTCCGATTAAAGCGTTCATTACTACCACGTTCAGCTGGCGTATAAGCATGGCAGTAATAGGTCTTAATACCATATTGTGATTCAAGTGATACTAGCCCACTAAACTCAGTGCCACGGTCCACAGTAAAGCTGTGCACCGGACCATTAAAAGTGGTTAGGAATTTAGTTAGAACGTGTTTGGATACTTTGACATTCGATTTGATTTTAGTTAAATTAGATCAAAAACAGGAGTTTTTAATCCATGAAAAGCTTTGCACACCATTATAG
>NZ_BJDZ01000040.1 GCF_005405405.1 Lactiplantibacillus plajomi | reverse complement strand
ATAACTGTGCTTCGTCATTATTTGATCCTCCAATTTACTTCCTTAATTATACTAAATCAGAGTCTCTATTTAACTTGTACACTTTTTATTCTAGGCCCAACCCATATCATTAGCAGCCATACCAATGTTGATTTCACGATTATTTTTCGCTGAAAATAAGTACTCTAATCTATAATCCACCGTTCTTCCCTCCCACAACGGTAGTATATCATCGCCTTATTGATAGCGCTTTCACTTTTTGGTACAAAACATATTTTTTTTAAAAAGTTCGTTGTACCAAAGTCTATAAATCGTCTATAGATAGCGGATTATCCCGTCAACTCATTCTCCATATACTAGACAAATCCAGATAGAAAAACCTAAGAAAAATAAATTTATGCATTGATCAAAAATTCACATTTCCACAGTAAATAACATTATATACCGCTTAAATCATAAACATTCTCCAGTGTATTAGAACCTTTAAAGCTTCCTCTCGACCTACACATTCACTTATAGTATCTGTAAAATTGACCGCAAAAAAACGCAGCTCACCGGTTATCCCGGTCAACTACGTCCATTATTTCCGATTCCTCAAGGAAGAACTCTCTTTCCAACAAATTGTGACGACCTATTTGTAATCGCTAGCCTTAACCAAGTGAATTGGCGAATTAATGGTCTTCTTCACTTTCTTGTCAGCGTAGTGGTCGTAAGCGGCTTGTAAGGCTAAGCGCCCTTCAGCCTTTGGTTCTTGGGCAATGATCCCGTCAATGGTACCCTTCTTAACGGCGGATAAGCCGTTCGGCGTCCCGTCAACGGAAACGATCTTGATGTCTTGGTTCTTAATGGCTTTAGCCGCACCTAAGGCCATTTCATCGTTTTGGGCAAAGACCCCTTTAATGTCGTTGTGGGCTTGCAAGATATTTTGCATAACACTTAAGCCCTTCGCCCGGTCAAAGTTGGCACTTTGCTTCGTGACTAAGTCCAAGTTATCCTTGGCGATCTTGTTGAAGCCCTTACCACGTTGAACCGCAGCGTCGGCCCCCGGAGTCCCTTCAAGTTCGGCAACCTTAGCGTTCTTACCAACTAATTTTTGTAAGTATTCGCCAGCCATTTTACCCGCTAACACGTTATCAGAAGCAACGGTCGTTAAGACCTTCCCGCCGTTCGAGCCACGGTCACAGGCAATCACCGGAATGCCGGCGTTATTAGCCTTTTTGACCGAGGTGACGATGGCATCCGAGTCCACTGGGTTAACAATGATGACGTCCACTTTTTTAGTAATCAAGTCCGAAATCTGGTTGTTTTGCTTGGCACTATCGTTTTGGGCATCGAATGTTTCAACCTTGGTACCGGCCTTCTTGGCTTCGGTATCGATCCCCTTCTTCAAGTTAACGAAGAACGGGTTACTTAACGTCGATAACGATACCCCGACCTTAACGTCCTTCTTCGCTTTTTTCGTGACTTTGGAAGAATTGCTACTACTATTTCCCAACGATGCACCGCCGCAACCCGTCAACACGAGTGCACTAACGGACAAAAGCGCTAGTAACGAAACAACCTTCTTTGAAAACTTCATGAGCTACTACCCCCTGGTATTTTTTAGTTCTTAGCTTGCTTACGGTCCAACAGAACAGCGACAAGAATCACGATCCCTTTTACAATTTGTTGGAAGAAACTGGAAATCCCCAGCAAGTTCATCCCGTTATTTAAAACCCCGATAATGAGGGCACCAATTAAGGTCCCTGACATCTTACCTTTACCACCGGCAAGGGAAGTCCCCCCTAAAACAACGGCGGCAATGGCGTCCATTTCGTAACTAGTCCCGGCATCGGGTTGCGCCGAACCTAGTTGTGACGTCAAGACTAACCCAGCAATCGCCGCCAGGAAGCCGGCAATGACGTAGATCCAGATTAAAATCCGCTTAGTTTTGACCCCAGCAACGAAGGCGGCCTTCTCGTTCCCACCAATCGCAAAGGTCTTACGACCAAAGGCGGTCTTGTGCATCAGCACATAGAAAACGGCGAAGCCCAAAACCATCAGGTAGACTTGGAACGGAATCCCGAACAGGTACCCTTGGCCCAAGAATTGGAACGAAAAACTGTCGTTCATCGCCGGACCCGTAATTGGGTTCCCGTTAGTTAAGACGTAAGTTAGTCCCCGGTAGACTGACATCGTGGCTAAAGTTACGATAAACGGTGCCGCGCCACCGTAGGCAATCAGCAATCCGTTCAAGGCCCCGAAGACGGCCCCACAAGCGGCCCCAATCAAGAAAGCAACGATCGGCGAGAAACCGCTTACAATTAACTGGGCGGTAATCGCACCACTGAGGGCTAGGATTGACCCAACCGATAAATCAATCCCACCGGTTAGGATAACGAACTGCATCCCAAACGCGATCAAGGCGTTGATTGAGACTTGTTGCAGCAGGTTCATAATGTTGTTAATGCCGAGGAACGACGTATTTAAAGCGCTTACAATTATAACTAAAACAATTAACGCCAGTAACGGCCCCAGCTTGGAGACGATTTTACCGAAGTCAAAACCGCTCTTCGTTTGTGTTTCTGTTGAATTATTCATCGAGCTTACCTCCCGTTGCCAACGTCATGACTTTTTCTTGGTTTGCGTCCTGCGTGGCGATTTCACCCATCAAACGACCTTCATAAACCACGGCGATGCGGTCCGAGAACCCGAGCACTTCTTGTAAGTCACTCGAAATCATAATAATCGCGACCCCGCGATCCGTCAACTCGTTCATCAAGTCGTAAATTTCGCGTTTGGCCCCAACGTCGACCCCGCGCGTCGGTTCATCTAAAATTAAAATTTGCGAGCCACTACCGACCCATTTGGCTAAAACGACTTTTTGTTGGTTCCCACCAGACAGGTCCCCCGCCAAGTCGTTACGACTAGTCGCCTTAACGGTCAGCCGCTTAATCAACATCTCAACGAAGTCGTTGTCGGCCTTTTGGTCAACCAGACCGTGCTTCACAAAGCCGTCGATACTTGGCAAGTCAATGTTCGCCGCAATCGAGGCGTCCAAAATCAAGCCTTCGTCCTTCCGGTTTTCGGTCAGGAAACCAACCCCGTGCTTGATACTATCACTCGGGGTCTTCAAGTTAACTTCTTGACCGTTGACCTTGATGGTTCCAGAATCGTGGTGGTCAATGCCGAAGAGCGCCCGCATAATTTCGGTCCGCCCGGCACCCATCAGCCCGGAAAAGGCCAGAATTTCACCCGCTTTGACGCTAAAGGAGACGTCGTTGAAGACGCCCTGACTCGTAAAGTGGTCGACCTCCAGCCGGGTCTCACCGTATTTCGGTTCCCGGTCCGGGTAGAAGTCGCTCAGATCCCGACCAACCATATCCTTAATAATTTGGTGCACGTCCACTTCAGCCGTTGGGTAGCTCGCAACCGTTAAGCCGTCTCGCATGACGGTAATCCGGTCGGTAATTTCAAAAATTTCCTGCATCCGGTGGGAGATGTAAATCATCCCGACCCCCTGAGCTTTCAACCCACGGATAATGTCAAACAAGCTGTCGATTTCTTTTTCAGACAAAGCGGCACTCGGTTCGTCCAGGATCAAAATCTTGGTGTCGTTCATCAGCGACTTCGCAATTTCAATCATTTGCTGGGTTCCGACACTCAGCGTTCCAATCGGCACGTTCAACGGAATGTCAACGTTCAACCGTTGTAACACTTTTTTAGCCTCGGCCCGCATTTCCTTCATGTTTAACATGCCGAACTTGCCCTTGATTTCGTGATTCAGGAACATGTTCTCCAGCACGGTCATTTCACCAAAGTTGTTCATTTCTTGGTGAATAAAGCTGATCCCGCTATGTTCGGCCTGCAACGCATCGTCATACTTAACGGGTTGCCCGTCGACCAGGATCTCCCCGCCGTTGGCATCAAGCAAGCCGGTCAAAATATTCATCAACGTGGACTTCCCAGCCCCGTTTTCACCCATCAACGCGTGAACTTCACCACTATGCACGGTAAAGTTAACGTCTTTTAGGACCTCGTTTTTACCAAACGACTTGGAGATCCCCTTCATTTCAATCTTCACAGTCTAACCTCCTTACTATGACCCGGGTCAGAACGTCACGCCACTTTCCAAGATAATGTTAGAAAACGGCGTGGTTTCGCCGGTTCGAATAAAGGCGTGGGTCTGGCTTAAATCCTTCTTTAAGTCCGCGTGCGGCACGAACGTGATTTCAACGTCCGGCAACACTTCTTTAATGGCCGTCAGCTGACTCGGATTTTGCGTTTTGATTTCACTAGCCAAGTAAATATGCTGCACTTCCATCTCAGTCAGAACGTTCTTTAAAACGTCGATAAAAGTCGGTAGTCCCGACTGAACCGCTAAATCAATCTTCGGTGTATCCCGGGGCACCGGCATACCGGCGTCACCGATTGATAACCAATCGGTGTGCCCCATATCCGCGACGACCGCCGCGATTTGTGAATTGATAATTCCCGTTTTCTTCATGACTAACCCTCCGCATTTAAAATTTCATCTCTGGTTGGAATTGATGGTAACGCGCCGTACCGCTGCACCGTAATCGATGAGGCGCGTTGCGCGTACTGGGTCGCGGCTTCGATATTGCTAAAGTCGCGCTTTAATTGGGACGCGAGTGCCCCGATAAAGGTATCCCCAGCCGCCGTTGTGTCCTTGGCATTGACCTTATAGGCCGGCATAAAGCCCGTTTTGGCCGCCGTGGCAAAGAAGGCACCACGACTACCGACCGTGATAATGGTATTCGGAATCCCCATCCGCTTAAAGGCCGCCGCGTTAGCCTTCATCGAGTCAAGGTCGGTCACTTCGATGCCGGTCAACAGCGCACTTTCGGTTTCATTCGGCACGATCAAATCGGTTTGCGGCAAGAGTTCCGGCAAAATCTCATGCGCCGGCGCCGGGTTCAAAATCGTCCGGACACCAGCGGCCTTAGCCTCAGTAAATGCCGCCAAAGCCGCGGCTTGTGGTGTTTCAAACTGGGTAATCAGAAAGTCGAGGTCCGCGATACCCTTTAAGTTCAAGCTTTCTGCGGTTATACTTTGATTGGCACCGCCAAAAACCAGAATTTCATTTTGGCCGTTAGCGTCCAGTAAAATCGTCGCCGAACCGGTCGGCACCGTCGCGTCTTCGTTGATGTGACTCACGTCAACGTTATTATCCTTCATCGTCTTCAGCATCATTTGGCCAGCCTCATCGCGACCAACCTGGCCGATAAACAGCGTGTTGGCTTGCGAGCGGGCCGCGGCAATTGCCTGGTTACCACCCTTACCACCAGCAGCGTGTTTCACACCGGCCACCGCCAACGTTTCACCCGGTGCCGGCATCCGCTGAACACTTAAAGTCGTGTCCACGTTCAAACTTCCTAAAACTGCAATTTTATTAGCCACGCAATCATCTCCAATGTCGTTTCTGCTTTTGATAAGTAAAACATTTTACCAATTCTATATTATAAAGCATACACCAAAAAGTAAGCGCTTACAATACTATTTTTTATTTTTAAATTTTACGCGTACTCTCCCTAACAACCAGTTCCACCGGTAATTTAATGGTTTGTAACGGTTTTGACGGGCTTTTAATGCGCGCAATCACCATCTCAGTCGCCTGTTCGCCCAACGTTAACGTCGGTTGGTGAACCGTTGTGAGTGTCGGCCGTAAATATTGATCGATTTCAATATCATCAAAACCGACGATTGAATAGTCGTCCGGAATTTGGCGACCGCAGTCCTTTAAGCCACGGTAGAGCCCCATCGCCACTTCATCGTTGATGGCAAAAACGGCACTGACGTTGGGTAACTTAACAACCTTTGCAGCGGCAGCGCGTCCGCCCTCCTTATCCAAGCTCGTAAAGATTTGGTGAATATGGGTACCCGCAACTGATTGCAACGCCGTTTCAAAGCCTTCCCAACGCTTATGAATATTCAGTGACGCTTGTTGGGGCATCACAACGGCTAAATCCCGGTGCCCCTGTTCCAATAAGAATTCAGCAACTTGGCGTCCACCATCGCGATCGTTGACCATCAGGTGGTCGCCTTCACTCACCGAGGTGGCGCTCCGGTCCAACAAAATATACGGGATGTGATTAGCGCGTAGCGTTTGGTCAATATCGGTCGTATCCAAAATATCCGACGCAATGATCATCCCGTCGGCCGCACGCTTAATTAGTTCTTCTAAATATTGTGACGCGCGCTGACTATTATTATCGAAACCAAAAATCAACGGGACGTACCCTAATTCCATCGCCTTATTTTGAATTCCGGTAATGAACTGACTAAAAAATGGATTACCGAGGTCCGGAATCAGGACGCCAATCGTCCGCGAGCTCCGGCGAATCAAGTACTGGGCGTTGAAATCCGGCACATAATTGAGCCGCTTGCGGGCGTCGCGCACCTTTTGACGGGTCAGTGGGCTAAAGCGTTCACCCTTATTATTTAAAATCTGCGAGACGGTCGTCACGGAGACGCCAGCCGCCTGCGCAACGTCGCGAATCGTTACTTTACGTGCCATACGTAGTCACCCCAATTCTAATAGTGTGCTGATTACATTAAAGCTAGCGCATAACCCGCTGGAATTCAACTAAAACTTTTTTCAAAAACAAAACGCTATGGCGAAAAGAATTGCCATAGCGTTTTGCTTGATTTGTAAATATCGTTATTTGCTTACGTGCTAAACCCCAATTGCTTTGCTTTCTCGTTGACGCTTAATTCTTTGAATTATGGTACTGTAGCTTTTTGCATTCTCAGTAACTCGTTCAAAGTCACCGTGACTACTCGGGGCCGTTAAATGACCACCGATGCCCAAAACACTGGCGCCCATTGCAAACCAATCTTGCATATTTTCAAGGTCGACGCCCCCAGTAATCATGAGATTAGCTTGTGGAAATGGTCCGTGAATGGCCGTAACCATTCCCTGACCGACAACCGATCCTGGAAACAACTTAACCACATCCGCGCCATAGGTCAACGCCGTCTGGACATCAGTCAGCGTCATACACCCCGGCATATAGGGGACTGCGTATAAATTACACAACTTCGCAACTTCTACGTTGAACGACGGTCCCACAATAAACTGGGCTCCCGCTAAAATTGCAATCCGGGCCGTTGTTGCATCCAACACTGTTCCAGCACCAACAATGACGGCGGGCGTATTTTGATACTTTATGACTAATTCACTAATAATTTGATCTGCGTGTGGCGCCGTAAAGGTCAACTCTACCGTTTTGATACCACCGGCAATACACGCTTCTGCCGTTTTTTTTGCTTCAATCTTTGTCGTACCGCGAACAACGGCCACTAACTTACCCTCAATAATTCGCTTCAAATAGCTGAACTTTTGTAGCGTCATTTTTTCATCTTCTATCTTTTACGACGTTTATCGACTAGCACTATCTTAATCCTAGTGCACCAGCTTCTTCACACTTTCAAACAACTGGTGAACGTCTTCCGGCCGGGTCATGCCGGTCGCCTTGTCAATAATTGAGGAGTAAATGTGCGGAATAACGTGCTTAACCCCCGCATCGAGTGCAATTTGCAAGATGGTTTCGAAGTTGTCGAGGTCGATCCCACCGGTTGGTTCCAAACTAAAGTCGTTGTCGGCACAGGCCTTCGCAACGGCCCGGTATTCGTCTTCGTGGGCTAGGCCCTTCATCGGGAAGAACTTAATCGAGGTCCCACCCATGTCTTTTAACAACGCGATGGCCGTTTCAATCGGCACTTCAGCGGCTGGTGTTTGAGCGCTCAGTGGGCCGGTCGCAACGTTGACTAGGCCAACTTTACCGGTCGGTGAAACCAAGCCGTTGACCACCGTATCACTTTGGCCGAGCAACGCCCGACTCGTTCCCACGCCGGTGAAGACTTGGTTCACGTGTTGCGGTTGGATAACCTTGGAGACCCGGCTAACCATTTGACTTTGGTTCGGGTCACCGGCGCCTAGACCAACCGACACCGCGTTGTCGATTTGAGATTGGTACTTCAGCATGTCTTCAATCGCTAACTGATCGTTGGCGTAGTTCTTCGTCAGTACGCCTAAAATAATGTGCTGGCTAGCCGCTTCGTAACAATCAACGGCATTTTGGACGGATCCCGCTAACACGTTTAAGGCGACCCGGTCTTTGTAATAGTTTGGTGTTTTTTGCATGGTATGAACTCCCTTTCTAGCCTAAAATTTCATGTAGCCGATTGACAATGGCGGTCATTTCTTCCGCGTTAACCGCCCGAATATCGAACTCGATAATCCCTTCGTTTGCACGGTACTCACGGGTGTAAATTGCCGGGTTACCGGCTTTCAGTTCAGCGGTCACAGCCTTAGCGTCCTTCGGTGAATCCGGTTGAATCGACACACAGGCACGGTAAATATCGCGACCAGCGCCGTCCTGAATCTGCTTAGCGTCAACGTACGGTACCGCGTTGAGGCCGTCGATAAACGGCACGAGGCGTCGCTTCATGCTCTCACCGTTTTCGGGACCCTTTTCTAAGTAATCCTCGATGGCCTTGGTCAGCCCCATAATGTTTTCCTTACCGATCTTCATGGCACGACCCAAACCGGCGGACTGCATCCGAATCCAGTCAATGTACGGCTGCTTACCGAAAACTAACCCGGAGGCCGGCCCCGCTAAGGCTTTCGCCCCGGAGAAGATAATGATGTCGACACCCATCTTGATATACTTCTGCATATCTTCTTCGGCGGCAGCGTCTAAAATCAACGGTAACTGGTGTTCGTGAGCGACTTTTAACGCCGCTTCAACGGACAACATACTCTTTTGAACCGCGTGGTGACTCTTGACGTAAAGAATCCCGACCGTGGCGTCCGTAATCATCATCTCGAGGTGCTCCGGTTTACACATATTGGCGTAACCGGCTTCGACGACCTGACCGCCACCCACGTTGACCATCACTTCTTCGGGTGTGCCGTAATCGACATTTTGACCTTTAGGTAAAATAATTTCGCGCTTTGCATAGCGCGGGTCGTACGGGTGGTAAACGTGGTGTAAGCTGCCGCGACCAATCAACGCCGCAACCGCTTCCGCGATTCCTGACGAGGCGGAGTTGACGATAATGGCATCTTCCGCACCGAGTAACTTAGCTAAGTGCTGGCCGGTCTTTTTCACCAAATCGGCCATTTCAAAGAAGTGTTCGTCACCAAACTTTTGCGCGTCAATCACCGGTTGGTCTAGTTGGGACACGCCGAGGATCGTCATCTTCCCACTGGCATTGATGACCTGCTTTAAATCGTACTTACCGTAAACGTCCATGCTAGTTTTCCTCCACTTCGTAAACTTCGCCGCCAACAATCGCGTAGGCCGGTTGAATAACCAAGTTGATGGTGCGCTGGTTGCCGTTCGAATCGGTTAACGTCTTAGTGGCAGCCGTCACGCCAAAGACGGTTAAATCACCATCTTTGCCCACTTCCAAGCGGCCCTTATGCGTTAATCCAAACGTGTCCGCCGGCGCCGCCGTGATCATTTCGATCACCGTTGGCAAGTCATACCCTAACAACCGCAGCTTATCCACGGTCGTGGCCATGTCGTAGACCGGCCCGTTTTCGCGGTTACGGTGATAAATATCGGTACTGATCGACTTGGGTTTCAAGCCGGCGGCAAAGGCCTTTTCCGCCGTTTCAAAGTTAAAGCTATCGGTCCCGTGACCCACGTCAAAGATCACGCCGCGGTCGTAAGCATCGTGAACAAAATCTTCCACCTGACCATCCGGTGTCAGGATACCGTTGGGCTTACCGTTGTAAGCGTGGGTTAACACGTCGCCGTTAGTCATCAACGCTAAAATAGCTTGCAATTCGGGCGGGTTGGCCCCAATGTGCACCATAATCGGTAACCGCTTAGCTAGTTTTGCCTGATAAGCCTTCGCTTCAATCAACGGTTTGACGTCGTTATCGACCACGACCGAGTGGCTTTCGCGAGCCTTGATTCCGATGATAAAGTCGGGATACTGGTCAATCGCCGCTTTAAACGGTGCCCACTGCACCCGCCGCATGTCGCCAAGCTCGTCCTGCGCTAATATCCCGGTTTTCGAGATGTTAATTAACGCGTAAACGTTGGTCTTCTTATCGCGGGTAATGTCGTAAAAATCACCGATATTATCGGCGCCGGTCGAACCAGCGTCAATTACCGTCGTCACCCCGGTCTTAACCCCGTCTTCATCGGGGTCGTCGTAGTATAACGACAACTTTTCGTAACAGTGCGTATGGTCATCGATCCAGCCGGCTGAGACGTACTGACCAGCTAGGTCCAGTTCGCGTTTAGCCTCCACACAGTGCAGTTGGTTGGCGACCGCGGTAATTTTGCCCGCCGTAATCGTCAGTTCTAGCGGTTCGCCCGTTACGGCGCGGCCGTTTTTAACGTATAAATCTACCATTTTTAAACGACTCCTTTATAGTTTGACCGGGAAGAAGAATCCTAACACCATCGCACCAATGATGGCACCCCCGGCAATTGGCTTTTTCCAAGCATAGAACGCGGCGGCCCCGGCCGTAGCGCCCAAACCAATTGGAATTGAGGCGGTGACCGCGCTCAAAATAATCAACGGACCCAGGAAGCGGCCGGTATCGTTACCGGCACCCATCATGACGTCGGCGCCGAACGTGGCCTTCGATTGACCAATCGTAAAGTGCCGGACCGTATAAATGATGCCCCCGATGATCACCCCGATGATTAAGCCGGTCAGTAAAGCTAACGGAAAGTTCTTTACCGGTGCCGTGATATCCATACTGAGTAAAATCGCGGGAATCCCAATCCCGACCCCGGTTAGAATCGACCCACCTAAATCTAAGATGCCGACTAACGAGCCTTCGAGGATCCGGGCAAACAGGAAACTGGCCCCGAACGCGGCCGCGGCCCCGTAAGAACCGCCGGTCATCCCGGCTTTTAACATCGCCACAATGGCCACTTCGTTAAAGGCCCCGACGCCGTAGTTATAATACATGGACGTCCCGGCAAACACCCCGGCGGACATCAGACCGACAATAATTGGGAAGGCCCAGTCGGCGTACCAAAAGCTCTTTGCATTTTCTAAATCTTTCAAATCATGTTCCATGAGCGTACCCCCTCAATTAACCACCGATCGCGGTGTGTAGTCCTTTCAACCATTGCGGCGCGTTAACACCGAATTCCTTCAACATTTGAATATCGAAACCACGGAAGAACCCGCTTAACACGAATAGCAGGATCACCGCTGCCAACATAATCTTCGTAATCCGGGTCCAACCAATTTCTTCGACCCCTTTACCAATTAAAATCCCCAGAACCACCCCGGGAACCGCGTTACCCATGATCAGGGCGGCCAAACCACCGAATACCGTCCCGAATAACCCGGAACGCCGCCCCGCGTCGATCGCGGCTAACCAGAAGATGATCGGCATCACGGTGTTAATCAGGATCGTTGCAGCCGGCACTAACACCTTGACCGCCGTAACTTGGAGCGATTCCGGAATTGACGAGGACGTCACGTTCAGAAACGACACCACGACGATCCCGATAGCGGCACTGGCAATCCCCATTTTCTTAGGGTTATGCATCGTTTCAGCCAGGTTTTTGTTCTTCATCAACAAGCCGGCCGCCGCCCAGTTCGGAATCACCCGGTGCGTAACGTCCTGCGTGAACGCCCCGGCACCAACCGTTGACGCCCAGGCGTTGAAGAAGAACCCGAGTCCGAATGAGAAGTGCGACGCCGGGTCGCCCTGAGCCGCGTTCATTTCACCTAAAGTTCGGAAGGCCCCGAGTGCTTGGACGGTCGGCGCGTTGAACATGCGGGCCGCCCCGACCCCGGCCGCAAAGCCGACCAGACCACCGATAATGATCGATTCAATTAAAATAACTGCAATGTGCACGTTACTTGCCCCCTTTCAGTAGGCTAAACGATTCAAATTCACCAGCGGTACTGGCCACTTCCGTGAACGGCACCGTTGCGAGATCGATGGTGTTAACGGCCACCTCAACGTCGATCGTGACGTTAAAGTGGCGCCGAATCCGCGGGAAGAAAAGGAATAGGAACCGTTCCTTATAAGCCGATTCTTCTAACCGTACTGGGGTTACTTTGACCGGTGTAATCTGGAGGGTCACGTAATCTTCGTTTTGTACGACCTGCTTCTGAATTTGACTTAACGCACTGGCGAAAGCCTTCTGCTTGGTCTCGCCCTTACCGGTGACGCGCACCGTCTGATGGTTAACTTGATTAATACTGTCCATGGCATGGCGCCCCTTTCGCTGTGACGAGCCTACTTGTTATATTTCTTTGCGAAGGTTTCCGTTAATTTTTGCCCCAGTTCTTCTTTATCCATGAAGCCGAACCCGAGCACCGTCTTCCCCTCTTCAATGGCGGTAATCCCCTCTTGAATCGAGCGCATGCCGTGACGTTCCGGGTAACCGTACTTCGTGCTGGCAGTCAAAGCACCGGCACCACCACTACCACAAAATGAAATCCCCATATCGGCATTTTCCTGGTGCATCACGTCGCCGAGTCGCATGTCGGCGCCCATCCCTGGTACTACGATGGCTTCGCCGCCAGCAGCTTCAACCCCGGCCGCCACTTTCTGTCCCTTACCCATCCGGTCCGCAATAACAACTTTAATCATAGTAATATCCTCCTATTGGTTTTAATTATTTTTAGCAGTTTCAAAATGAATCGAAGCAACGTACTTTTCCGATTCCGCCAAGTTACCCAAGTGATCGACCAGCTTGCCAGCAATTGCTAAGGCTTGCGGTGACACCCCGTCAAACATGGCGGGATCCACGTCCGCCAGGCGATCACCACTAATTGAGCGGTCAACCATTTCACTTAAATGGTTGGTTAAAATAACGGTTTGTAATTCCGTCGGGTGAATGTCAGCGGCCGTCATCAACTTAAACGTGTAGATCAGTGCCGCTTCGGTCTCCTGCGGGTGTTTCGCTTTGGCTAGCATCGTCTGCACGTCGCCGGTCATCCAAGGTTCTTTCATCATGATCATCATCCTTATCTGTCATTTCATTCATGCGCGTGTACTGAAGAATGGCACTAATTTCAGCCGCGTTGATCGTCAACTGGTTCCGGTGAAAAATTTGTTTAATGGCCCGCACGTCAGCCGCCGCTTCGTTGGCCTCAGCCAGGCTGACCCGCTGGGCGTCATAACTGTGGTGAAAATAAATGCGGTGGACCGCCATCATGACGTGAATCATGAAAGCTTCCCGGTAAGTGGCACTGATTCGTTCACCCAAATACGTTTTTAAATCGTAATAAATCACACTGCCGTTCAACAATAACGTGTGGGTAATCTCCTCGACGTTGTCGTCGTGGTGGTGTTGCAGCGGGACTTGGGTCAATTGTTCGGGGGAGACGTCCAGCCGGTCGGCCACCGCCGCCTTAATCTGCTTAATATCAGCCGGGCTCGGTAAGGGATTAACCTGAATCACCGGAATCGTGCTGTCGGTAATTGGAAAAATACTGACGATTAGGTCCGGTCGTAACTGCTTAACCTTTTCGCCAACGTTGGTAATCGACGCAAAGCCCGCAATTTCAACGTTGGTGATGTTGCGCTCAATTTCCTTTTTGATCAGACTAGTTACACCCAACCCGGTCGAGCAAACGTAAATGATGCGCGCGTTGCGGGTAACGTGCTTACTTTCTAACGATACTAAGAAGTGCAGGGTGACAAAGGCAACGAACGACTCGTTAATAACCGCCGGGTTCGCCGACACGGCCGTTTTAAGCGCTTTTTCGACCGCCGTAAATAACGACTGGTTGCGGCGCTTTAAGTCGCTCACAAAGGGGTTGAACTCATTGGTGAACTTATACTTGTTACTCAACTTGGTCAGCAAGTGTGAAAACAAATTGACCTGGAGTTGACTATCATTGAAAAACGGTTGGCCGGTTTCCCGGCTAACGGCCTCAATAATCAGGTGCGTCAGGTGGGCAATGTTTTGATCATCCAGCCGCGGGTTAACGCCACGCAATAAGTAATCGTATTCATCTTTCAGCAGCGTAAACTCGTAATGCTGAACCACTCGTAAGAATAACTGGTACGGGAGCGTCGCCTGGTCGGCCGGGCTGGCACTCAACGGCTGGTAACTATTGATCGGGTGATTCATACTCAGACGAACCGCGCAAACCGTCATGCGGGTCACCATCGTCATCACGTCGTCAAAGTTAAAGTCCCCGTACGTCTGGTATTGGCATAACTCGAGTTCGTCCAGCACCTTGTTGAGGACCGTTTTAACTTCCGGAACCGCCGTAAACCGGACGTTGCGAACGTCCGCAATTGGATTAGCAACCGTGAGCGCCGGCGCTTGAATCACACTAAACATGCGGTTAAACAGGGCTTCCAGTGCCGAACGGACGTTAAGTTCCGACCCGCGGATTCGGTAACCGTAATAGTTCTTACGTTCCAGTTGCAGTTGGAACCGTTGGAGCTGCGTTTCGACCTTATCCAGATCCGCAATCACCGTGTTCTTACTAATACCAACCTTGTTTTCAATTTGCTGAGTCGTAATGAAGCCGTCACTAACGGCCAGCAATAAGATAATCTGCTCGACCCGCTCAGTCGGTGTGCAAACGTGTTGCTGATCACCAGTGGTGAAAATCTGGGCTTTCAAGCGTTGCCGATCACCCGGGCTAACCGCTAACCATATCCCAATTCGGGGCTTCGAACGGTAAAAATCACCGAAAGTTGCCAGCCATTCCTGAATGACTTTCAAGTCGTTTTTCACGGTACGAATACTGACGGTTAGTTCAGTAGCGAGTTGCTTGGTCGTAATCGCCGCTTCCTGCGTGAGTAACGTTGTCACAAGTTGAATTTGACGGTTAGATAATTGCACGATTGTCCCTCCCGTAACGTAGATATTGCAACCCCTTACAATGCCTATGATAAGGGATTTTAGTTGAATAACAATACCAATTTAGTGCACGATAAATGGTGCATAATATTGGTATATACCGATATTTATAATACTAGTATAAAGCATGGTAAGTTACGTTATCAAATATTCACTCACATAAATAATTTTCTAAATATTATGAAAATAATTGTAATAAGTTAAATCAAGGTAATATTTATGAAAACTAATAATTATAGTTTTCATTTTTAAACGTAAAAAAGGCCGGACAGGTTGTCCGACCTTGCGTGGGTTCCTACTGATCCGTAGGCAACGCTATTTTCAAGAAAAGCTTGGCGTTCCACCGAACTTTTCTGAATTTTGCGTATAAAAAAAGAACCAACCGAAGTTGATTCCGAATTGCATGGCAACGTCCTACCCTCGCAGGGAGCGATCCCCCAACTACTCTCGGCGCTAAGAAGCTTAACTTCTGTGTTCGACATGGGAACAGGTGTATCCTT
>NZ_BJDZ01000039.1:15188-17604 GCF_005405405.1 Lactiplantibacillus plajomi | reverse complement strand
CATACAAATTCTTTTTGATCTCGTCAGGTTCATTGAAAGAAGCTTCAAACAATTCTTGAATATCAACTTGCCAAGGATCAGCAAGCATTTCATCAATGGGTTTTAATACTTTCTTTTCGTCCATCTTAATGACTCCTAACATCAAAATAATGCTTTCAGTTTAGATTTACAGATTTTACAGTACCGTTATTCAAAATTTGCTACCAAAATTATAAAGTTTCTCTGCACAAAACAATTAAGAAGTTTTGGCTTAAACCAGCGTAATCCGTAATATTTTTTAGGTATTTAAAACATAACAATCTTAGTTAGGTGAAAACATAAATTGAATTAAAAATACAGTTAACTCAACAACGGCAGAAATTGATTTTATGGTTATCAGTAGACCGAGTTAAACGAGGTCAATGCGCACTTACACATAGAATAAATTCTATGTTGTGCTAGACCCATTAAAATCCTGTATCAGAAGTCGCCGTTGGCGACAACAAAATCAAACCAATTTACCCAAAATCAATTTGGTTCAACATGTTTTCTGTACTTGCTTGATCCAAGCCTAAATAAGCTAAAGTCATTGATTCACTGGAGTGATTTAGTAAGTGCATGACTAGGCCAATATTGTAATTTGATTGCGTATAAACACGATAAGCCCCAGTTTTGCGCATTGTATGAGTACCTAGATAATTAATTCCTAATAGATCGCCAACCTTACTCATAATTTTGTAGAACTGTTTTTCAGTAATATGGCGTTCTGGGTGTTGAATTGAAGGAAAGAGCCATTCAGAATCCAGCTTATGATCAAGCAGCCATTGACGGTACAATAAGAGCTCTGTTTGAACAGGTTTAAGGTACAAGGTATTAGGTTTACCAGTTTTTCGGTCATGAATAAACGCATTTTGTTTAATAGAACCGTCCGGATTAAAAATATCGGCCTGTTTTAAGCCCATAACGTCACTCACTCGCAGTAGCGTCGCTTTACCAACTTGAAAAATCGTATAGTTACGTCGGCCAGCTTTAAAGTTATTGAGTAACGTATCTTGAACCTCTTTAAGAACGTTGGAATCTTTGATGGGTAAGACAACTTGTTGCATAGTCTTTTCTCCTTTTCTTGAGATATTAAAGCAGTTATGTTATTATTTTTGTAAGGAAAAAGTAAGGAGATGATATTGTGAGCGCAGGTAATGTAACTAAGGTTAGCTCGAAGATCACAAGTAAAAATCAGATCACAATTCCTAAAACAGTACGTGAACTGTTAAAAGTTCGGTCTACTGACACAATTGAATGGCAGATTGAACCAAATGGTAAAGTAATGATTGTTCGTAGTAAACCGGATCTATGGCAACTTGTTGATGAACAAGAAAAAAAGTTTGGAAATCTCAGTACAACAGAAGTTGATTGGGGTAAAGACATAGAAAGCGAAGACTTTGATTAATGAAATTAAAACAAGGCGCTATTTTATGGATTAATTTAGATCCGGCTAAAGGCACTGAAACTAAGAAAAAGCGACCGTGTTTAGTTGTAAGCAACGATCACTATAATCGCTATTTTAATACGGTGCTAGTTGTGCCAATCAGTACCTCTGACAAATATCGTACCCAAGAAAAGTATGCTAAATCGCCGTTATTTATCAGGATAGATAACGGGAAAATTCACGGGACAGCGTTATTACAACATGTCCGTGCTGTCGATCCAACAAAACGATCAGATGGCGAAGTTGTGGCCACTTTATCTCAGCAAGAAATTAGTTCAATTAGTACAAAGGTCCAACAATTTTTCTGAAAAGCAGATGTTATTTATTGATAAAAGAAACAAAATAGCCCCCAATATCTACATTATAGATATTGGGGGCTATTCTTTCAATGTTTTCGAGGGGTTATTTGATAGTTATAGGCCCTAAAATGCAACACATAGTTTTCTATACTAGCTTCTCAATGTCCCTTGTGTTTTTGTATTTTCTTGGCCTGGTGCAATTTATATCTTTTTTCTTGATCCAAGATCTTCTTAGTACGTCTATTATGTTGTCGAGTTACTTTTTGACATTCCAACTGTTTTTGGAGTGTTTGTTGTGCTTTAGTACCGACACCATACTGAATACTCTTTCTAGCTAACCTTTGAAGACGCTTAGGATTGATTTTTCGTTCAGAAACAGACGAAGCACAAACAGTTTGTTTGAAAAAGATAATTCTATTCCAATGATGAATAACTAGATCGTAAATCAAAGTTAATTTAGGTTCTGAAGGGCCTAAGTTAATTTGACCAACTTCATAAATGGACTCAAAACGTCTTTCAAAAATAGCTTTGTAAAACGGTGGTTCATAGACAATTGTTAATGATCCCTTGATAGTAGACATCAAACATCCTCCTTAAAATTAATTAAGAAAGATGGACAACCAAGGAGGCAGGTTACTGATAGCTTCGCTAT
>NZ_BJDZ01000039.1:0-15092 GCF_005405405.1 Lactiplantibacillus plajomi | reverse complement strand
ACAATTGTTAATGATCCCTTGATAGTAGACATCAAACATCCTCCTTAAAATTAATTAAGAAAGATGGACAACCAAGGAGGCAGGTTACTGATAGCTTCGCTATGTTCGGACTACCAACCGAACTGTGTTTTTACTTTCTACTGCTAGTTTAACTCAAATATCCCACTCAGAGTAGTTTGCTTAAAACTCTGAATGGAATATTTGGTAATTATAGTTCCTAAAGGCTTCTTAACTAAAGACAGCGATAATCATTTTGGTGACTAAATAAATAATTGCAATTACCATCATCCAACCAGTACTGCGCATAAATTCCCAGACATTAGTTTGTGCCTTTGCGTTTTTGGTAATAACTATGCTTTTTTTTAGTGAATCATCGCCCTTGATCAAACTATCTAAGGTAATGTCGAATAAATTGCTGATTTGCACTAAACGATCAATATCGGGATAAGTACTTCCGACTTCCCACTTAGAAATGGCCTGACGAGAAACATTAAGCGTTTCTGCAAGATAATCTTGTGTCCACTGCCTTTTTTCTCGTTCTTCTTTTATCCTTTGCCCTAAAATCATAAACGTAACCTCACTTTCAATAGATTAATTATCATATTGAAGCGAGAAAAAAGCACGCTAATTATTAGCGCACTAAAAGCAACTACTGGTTGCGAAGAATATTCTGGTGTAAATAGGGGCTAAATGAGACTTATAGACCCTGAATACAATATATAGTTTTCTGTACTAGGTTCTCAATGTCCTTTGTGTTTCTGTATTTTTTTTGCCTGGCGCAACTTATATCTTTTTTCTTGATCCAAAATCTTCTTAGTACGTCTATTATGTTGTCGTGTTACTTTTTGATATTCCAACTGTTTTTTGAGTGTTTGCTGTGCTTTAGTCCCGACACCATACTGAATACTCTTTCTAGCTAACCTTTGAAGGCGCTTAGGATTGATTTTTCGTTCAGAAACAGACGAAGCACAAACATTTTGTTGGAAAAAGATAACTTTATTCCAATGATGAAGAACTAGATCATAAATCAAGGCTAATTTAGGTTCTGAAGGGCCTAAGTTAATTTGACCAACTTCATAAATGGACTCAAAACGTCTTTCAAAAATAGCTTTGTAAAACGGTGGTTCATAGATAATTGTTAATGATCCCTTGATAGTAGACATCAAACATCCTCCTTAAAATTAATTAAGAAAGATGGACAACCAAGGAGGCAGGTTACTGATAGCTTCGCTATGTTCGGACTACCAACCGAACTGTGTTTTTACTTTCTATTTCTAGTTTAACTCAAATAACCCATTCAGAATAGGTTGCTTAAAATTCTGAATGGGTTATTTGTTAATTATAGACCCTAAAATGCAACACATAGTTTTCTATACTAGCTTCTCAATGTCCCTTATGTTTTTGTGTTTTCTTGGCCTGGTGCAATTTATATCTTTTTTTTGATCCAAGGTCTTCTTAGTACGTCTATTATGTTGTTGGGTTGCTTTTTGACATTTAAAATGTTTTTGGAGTGTTTGCTGTGCTTTAGTATCGACAGCATAATAAATACTCTTTCTATCTAATCTTTTAAGTCGCTTAAAAGTGATTTTTTCGTTCAGATACAGACAAATCACAACCAGGTTGTTAAAAAAATCATTTTATTCTGGGGCATGTTTGGCTTATATGTTAATTTCACTCAATGCAACCAACTGGTGCGTGCTTACATAACAACTTCCAGATAAAATAAAGTCATAATTTACGAAAGGAGTAAGAAGCTGTTTGAGGTCTCTATTGACGAGCAAGCAGGATCCCTATAAAGGCCATAGCAACCATGACTTTACTGGTATTTAACTTGCGTTCGCAATTGAACCAAAGCCGTCGCCAGTTGGTTAACCAACTGAAACTACGTTCCACGACCCAGCGCTGTGGCGTTACTTGACCGTTCTTCAGATCACTTTGTTTGGCGATAATGACATCTGCACCAATGATTGCATGGACCGACTGGGCGAAGTTGTCGCCTGTATAGCCACCATCGGCCATCACTCGCTGAACAAGATCAAACTGCTCTTCATTTAACGCGAGTAAAGTGATCGCACCGTCCCGTTCGGAGACATTAGCTGTGGTAATGTGGATCGCGAATGGGAGACCATTAATATCAACGGCAAGGTGGCGTTTAATCCCACTGATTTTCTTGCCGCCATCATACCCTTTATTTTGGGGTGTTGCCGTATTTTTGACGCTTTGCGCATCAAGAATTACGAACGACGTTCGTACCGATCGTCCCATTCGTAATCGCTCTCGAGAGACAATTTTTTTAAAAGCAGGTCAATCAGGGAATATTCCGAATTAGCTAATGGTTTTGACCACATGGCAAAGTAAGTGTAAACGGTTTGCCATTTCGGAAAATCATGCGGCAACTGACGCCATTGAGCGCCCGTACGAAGCTCGTAAAGCACTGCATTGAAGACATCAAATAGGTCCACCCTTCGAGGACATGTACGCTTGCGAAACGTCTCAAGGTCAACGCGAATCAATTCAAATTGGTCACGAGTGATATTGCTTGGATAATCAGTCATAATGAAGTCCTTTTTTTTTACATATTTTACCGGAAATTCAAGCGTCTTTCAAAGACCTCAAACAGTTTCTAAGAAAAGATCACATTCGCTGAAAGCTTAAAAAAATTACGGCACGCCAACTCACTGACACAAAATGAGCTAGCTGAAAAATTACACATTTCGCGCCAATCTATTTCTAAGTGGGAACTAAATAAAAGTTATCCCGATATCGATAAATTAATACTACTCAGTAAAATATTTGATATCAGTATTGACGAGCTCTTGGGTCAAGATAAACTTTTGAGAAAGGATATTATTATGAAAAGCACTCTTTACAGAAAAAGTATCAGCATTTTGAAGTATTTAGGCCTATTAGTGGCAACTATTTTAGTATTTTTAGGACTAAACTTTTGGAGCAATCAGCTTGATGACTTGCATATTCAAGATGTCAAAATCTACAATACATTTTTCGCCATGGAAAATGGAAAACCTACTTTTTACCTATATGGCAAATTAAAGCCCACTTTTGCTAGTTATAGCGGCGGTGCCTTTACTCAGTACAACAACAGCAACGGCGGCAACTACGGTTGGAACACTAGTAAAAACAACGTCTACATCGATGGCCAACAAACCCATAGCCCGTTTGGCTCAAAAGAAGTCGTGTTTCGTATCAAAAGTGATTCTAAAGAGGGGTTAACATTACTAAACCAAAACCTCTACCTTACCGACCATCACCATCACAAAATAAAAATATATGATGCCCGCACGAGAACCCAGCCATACAGTATAGACCAAAAAGATACTCATAAATTCATCAAACAAAATAAAATTCAGTAGTTAACATAATCCCCAATAGAGTATATGGATCAGAATTTAGTCCAAGTAAAGAAGTATCCACTATTCTCACATCCTGACATGGTTGAATTTTATTTTTACCAAAAATGCCACCAGGCATTTTTTTGTTTTAAATCATTAACGTTGTTTAAAGTTGGATTGTCGTGCTTACTTTGTTTAGAAGTAATAGCTTTGAATTCTTCAATTTTTCTTTCAGTCATTAATTGCAATTGTTGTGATTGATCCAATAGTTTTTGCATTGATTTTAATTGTTCATCTTTTTCTTTTATTTGGTTATCTTTAATTGCTAATTGCTGGTTGAGCAATTCTATTTTATTTATACTCGTTTTACCAGTGTTACTAGTAATTTTTTTCTCTCCAAGTTTCTGGCTGTTACCACCATCAAAATGTTGTTTTGACAGCAAATATCCCGAGTTACTGACAACTAAGGTTTGTACCCCGTTCCTAGAAACGGTTTGCACATATTTCACTCTAAAGTTTGCATCTAGTTTTTTCCTAATGGCTTGTTTTGATACACCAAATTCGTCAGCAAGTTCTCTAATAGTTTTAGGCATGATTTCCAAACCCCTTTCGGAGTTCAGCAAGTGCTTCTTGTCTTGCTTGATCTCTTATTTTTTTATCGTGCTCGGCCTGTTTATCAGCCAATGCTTGTTTCTCAGTAGAGCCTAAAGTTAACCCCTTAACCTTGTCAATGGCGCGCCATTTTTCCTGCTCTGTTAATTCACCATTATGCTGAATGTTAAATAGTTTTTGACGTTCATCTTGAAATTGACCTTGTGAGAAGTCGTTAGCGTCTTTCTTTTCAGGCTTCCAAGTAAAAGAATACCCAATCACTGGTTTCCCGCGACCTTTACCATATTTTTTTCGTATAGTTAGACCTCTAAACAAAGGGGTTAGTTCTTCTTTAATTGGGCGAATAACCCTAGATTCAACGTTCGCAGGCTTACTCCAATAGCTTTGTGGAATATCTAGTAGTTCAAAGAAATCATTTTTAGAAAAATAAGCATAACCAGTGGTTCGGAATTGTTTAAGAATACGAAAAGTTGTTTTTGCGTAACTACTCTTTAAATCTCGGAACTCTGTCAAAGCATAACGAACCCAGCTTTCGAGATTATTTAGAAGTTTCAACGCTTTGGGATAAATTTGAATATCAACATAAGGAACGTCTGCAGATCCCTTAATTTCAAATCGAGTGAACATGACAAACATCTCTCTATCAAGACCATCTTTACTTCGAGAGCCAAATCTAAGACCTAGTATTTTTTGATATGTACTTTGTATGTCATCAATAAACCGATTATTTGCGGTTGGCTTATAGGCACTTAACTCTTTTAACTGATCAAAGGTAAATCTAACAGTATCATCACCTTTATCACGCATTCTAGAAACTACAGAAAAGAACAAGTTCATTTCTACAGGAGTAAACCTTCGCAAGGGGATTGTATTTAATTCAGGGTCATATTTGACTAATTCATTGCTCATAAAATAACCTCCTTGAATAATACTACCTTATTTGAATACAGGAGTAAATAGATGTAGTCGATAAACAGACAAAATGTAGTCGATAAACAGACAAAATGTAGTCGATAAACAGACAAAATGTAGTCGATAAACAGACAAAATGTAGTCGATAAACTTCTGTACGCCTTGGGGGAGTAAGGCGCAATAGGGGTCTAAAAGAGGTTTAAAAGAGGTTTATAAAAGAGGTTTAAAAGAGGCACCACTGTACAAGATTAAAATCTAAAACAAAAATACAAAGGAGTGAGCCCAAAAACAGGCTCACATTAAACTTCATTCGCTACGCTCTTTGCGCCTCACTTCGTTCGTTGCCTACAAAGGAGTGGCAAGCCACGTTTATTCGGGCGCTGACGCCCCGAACCCCGTCCAAGCTGAGCCAGCTTGACCGCTTTTTCACTCGCCGTTAGGCAGGAAAGCAAAGTTTTGTAGAAACTTTGGCTTTCGCCAATTCAGTGTTAAGACTGGTTTAGAGCTGTCAATTCCTTATGCTCCCACGCTGTGCTCGTCCGCTACCATTGACAGCAAACAGTTAGTTTTTTTGAATTTCAACAAGAATTCAACTGCTATGTTCGTTTCTAAAGGCCTTATTTTTCGTTTCTAGCGATTTTAAGACTATTTATATATATTTATACCAAAGCAACAATAAAAAGCCCTCAGTGAGCTTTTAGAGGGCTAAATAGCAAAGCCAGGACGATTAATAATATCTTCTTGCCTTTTTTGCAAAATATAAGTATCCAGGGAATCATACAGATTCCTTTTGATCTCGTCAGGTTCATTGACAAAAGCTTCAAACAATTCTTGAATATCAACTTGCCAAGGATCAGCAAGCATTTCATCAATTGGTTTTAATACTTTCTTTTCGTCAATCTTAATGACTCCTAACATCAAAATAATGATTTCAGTTTAGATTTACAGATCTTACAACACCGTTATTCAAAATTTGTTACCAAGCTTATAAAAATTCTCTGCACAAAGCGATTAAAAAATTTTGGCCTAAAACAGCGTAATCTGCAACACTTTTTAAATATTTAAAACATAACAACCTTAGTTAGGTGCAAACATAAATTGAATTAAAAATACAGTCAATTCAACAATAGCAGAAATTGATTTTATGGTTATCAGCAGACCGAGTGAAACGAGGTCAATGCGCACTTACACATAGAATTTATTCTATGTTACACTAAAATGATTAGAACCTGTATTAGAAGCCGCCGTTGGCGACAACAAAATCAAACTCATAAATTCAAAACTAAAAAAATCATTTGCTTTGTTAACGAATTGTAAACTATTAAAAATATGAACTAGAGGCTATACCTTAATTTTAATATGAATTATTAACTAAATATAAAAAAGAGCCTCGAGTATGAGACTCATTTTTTTGCTTTATAAAATAATCCCTTTGCTGGCTAAATTAGCTAAACATTCTTTCAAATATGCGTCATTATGCTCTGGATAAATTGGGTTAGTGATCAGGCATTCTTTCAAAATTATATATGGATCACAATGAATACCGCGGTAAAGCGGATTAAACCAGTTTTTATTGGGGTGATATCCGCGGTGCTGCATTTCATGCAGTACCAGTAAGTGAAATTGATAGAGTTTATATGGCGAGTGCTTGAATACATAATTAACAGTTGCATGTTTTTTACCCCAGCCATTGCCTCTTAGAGCAGCAAGTTCTCGATGCTGCCCTAGTAGTTGCTGGCGAGGAAGTTTATTAATGAGTTGCTCATGCCAAAGTCGCATACTTAGCCTCCTGTTTTCTCAGCTTATCTATCAATGTATTATAGAGAATAATTGCTGCAATAGCTCGCTTAATATCAACCAAAATCAATTTGATCGAGCATGGTTTCTTGACTGGCTTGATCCAAGCCTAAATAAGCTAAAGTCATGGCCTCGCTGGAATGATTTAATAAGTGCATGACTAAGCCAATATTATAATTGGATTGCGTATAAACGCGATAAGCCCCAGTTTTGCGCATAGTGTGGGTACCAAGGTAATTAATACTTAAAAGATCGCCAACTTTGCTCATGATTTTGTAGAACTGTTTTTCCGTGATATGGCGCTCGGGTTGTTGAATGGAAGGAAAGAGCCATTCAGAGTCCAGCTGATGATCAAGCAGCCATTGGCGATACAATAAGAGCTCTGTTTGAACCGGTTTAAGGTACAAGGTATTAGGCTTACCTGTTTTTCGATCGTGAATGAACGCATTTTGTTTAATTGAACCATCTAGATTAAAAATATCAGTCTGTTTTAAGCGCATGACATCACTGACTCGCAACAGTGTCGCTTTGCCAACTTGAAAAACTGTGGTTCTACAATATCTGTTGTTAGTAATAGATTTTCTCTATTACCAACAACAGTTGACGAACAACCAAGAAATTTAATTTAAATAAAGCCACCAATCATTTGATTGGTGGCTTTATATTATGATTTTACTGATTTACGATCCTTTTGATCGATAACTTGATGAACGTTAAAGAAGTCTTTTAAAACTGGATTAGATTTATCTAAGTCTGATTTAAATCTAATTCCATCAACGTTAATTCGAGCATTTCGATAGAAGTTGGATCCGATTTGACCCCAAGAAGTACGGGAAGCATCAACGTTGCAGAAAATATTAAAGCCTTGTTGGTGCATGTAATCATACTTTTGATTGTCCTTATTATAGGGAGCCACACCACCAATATCAGCACCGAACGGATCGATGAAAATATCAGTTTTACCAATAATTGGCGTTACTTCCTTTTGCCACAGTGCGTTATCTTTTTTTATCTGTGCTAAAGGTGATTCTGTCATATTGATATGGCCCCAGGAATGGGATGCAAAGGTCCAACCATCTTTTTTCATAGCTGTTGCGGTTTGGGTTGCCTTTTTAATCGCAACATTACGCTTAGCTGTATTTTTATATTCACTAGGAGAAGTACGATATCCGAGCACACCGTTGTATCCGGTTAAAGCAATTGTTCCTTTTTGTCCTTGATATGAAAAATCAGGATGATCTCTGACAAATTGATCAACGATAGGAACTAAATCGTAATTGCCAACTTGGTCTTTGCCATCATCAACGTAATGGTTTTTGATTTGCCCGTTACCATCAACAAAAAGATCTTTGGCAAATCCGTCGCCTTTCATATATTCATAGTAGCTTACGTCATCTTGTGAAAGGATTAATGGCGTTTTGCCTTTTGGTAGTTTGATAGAATTCATCTTGAGTTTGCCATGGTCATTAGTAATTAGGCTTTGAATCCCAACTAAGACGTATCCCTTTTGATAAAGCTGCTTCAAAATTTTATCGAATTCAGAAACAGTAACCATGTAGTCGGCATAACCCTTAGCTGATTTCGATTTGAAAGCTTTTTTAGGATTAACAATCAAACTGTGGAAAAATAGATGTCTGAATTTATCAGGTTTGTTCCAAGTAACTAATTTGTCAGATTGGTTTGAAATATCTTTTTTTAACTTTGAGCTATCTTTGTTTTTTTCATTCTTTAATAAATGATCAGCCTGAGTATAGTTATATTGTTGATAGGCTAATTTAGCCTGATCAAGTTTGCTAGGTTTAGACGTAGCAACTTTTTTTGAAGTTTCGGTCTGATGTTTAGTGGTTGTGTTGGAATGCTGATTTTGAACAAACCACCAACCACCACCAATTGCGATACAAAGTGCTAATAAGCTAAAAATCCATTTTTTCATAATTGCTCCCCCATACAGTAACAGTTAAATATTAGCAGAAATCGAATGTCTTTTGAAATAAAAAAAGTTAAAATCAAAAGCGGTTTTAACTATTAATAAATCTGTTTAGAAGTAGTCAGCTAAAATAGGTTGATCAGTGACTACGATTTGATCCAGTTGTTCAGCAATTTTTTGATTAGCTTCGTTAATCATACCAAAACGGTATAGTTACGCCAACCAGCTTTGAAATTATGGAGTAACGTATCTTGCACTTCTTTGAGCACATTTGAATCTTTGATTGGTAAGACAATTTGTTGCATAGTTTTAGCTCCTTAAAAAATTGATTTTTAGTACAAATTAAAGTACAATATTAAGTACAATGAAAGGGTGGTAAATATGACATTAGCATTAACACAGAGCGATTTTCGCGCTAACCTAAAAAAATATTTAGATCAAGTTAATGACGAAGACGAAACCGTTTATATTGCTCGTTCAAATAGTCGCGCAGTGGCCATCGTTTCACAAGAAAAAATGGACTGGCTAGAAAGAGCATTAAAAGCGAAAGAAGGCTCATTAGAATATGCAATTGCGCGTGATCAGTTAATTAAACGCCATGTTTTACCTGACGATGAAATTGTTGAATCAAATGATGATTATTGGGGTCAGTTTAAATAATGAAAAAACTAAGATTTAAACCACGTGCAACCTTTAATGCTGATCTAAAACGGTTAGCCAGTTTAGACAAATCTATTATTGATGAAGTTCGAGCAGCCATTGACCTGTTGCTTGAGCAACAACAATTACCACCAGAATTTGAAGATCATGAGCTTAATCGGCGAATGAGCGGGTATAATGAATTTCACTTACGAGATACCCCGAAAAACAAAACACCAAGCGAAACTAACGATGTCCTGGTTGTTTATACGATTGATAAAGATGAACTAGTCTTAATTGGCATTCGAGTCGGATCGCATGATCGTTTATTTCCTGGTCAAAATCGTGCTAAAAGGTATCGAAAAAATGACAAATAGAAGAAGTTATTTCTATAATATGAAAATAAATAACCCCTAATATCTACATTATAGATATTAGGGGTTATTCTTTCAATGTTTTTGAGGGGCGATTTGTTAATTATAACGTCCGCTTGAATAGTTATGTAACTCATGGTATCCATGGCAGTCATGAATTGACAAAATTTATTTTTTGAGTTAATGTTTTGTCATGGCCATGAATGTCATGATAGTAATCATGATCATGGATCAAAAGAAACATAAATCAAGGAGGAATTTTCATGAAAGCCAACGTTGTTATTAAGGACGAGGTAGCCCACATGTATGATAGCAAGTGGAGCTTAACCTTCCAAAGAGTTATTTATATGTATTCTGATGGAACTAGCGAGTCTGGATTTCGTTTCATCTGGCGTAGGCCAGATGGTCATTTGCAGGCTGCTCGTGGTCAAGCAAGAATCCCATCTCGTTCAATTTTAGAAGAACTAACGCAAGCAGCTGAATTAAAGGGATGGTACTAAAGAATCATTAATTAAAATAAGTCCTAGCATCTATGAATAAAGATGCTAGGACTTATTTTAATTAATGATAGCAAATATATATCAGTATACCGTGGCCCTGTGAGTAAAGACTTAGGGACCATATTAGTTATAGACCCTAAAGCTGCTTTGGGGATTGTAAATTGGTGGTTCTCTATTTAGTTACTAACTGTTGGACAGTGTCGGATATGTGGATTTGTGTCTTATACTTCTTAAGGTCATGATTGTTAGTCGCTGTATTTCCCTTATGGTTTAACAAGGCATTTAGCGCCGCTAAGTTGCTAACATAAGCCTGATTAACGTAGGTACGAGGAACGATACGCGCAATTTTAACATAACTGCCCTTATGATAGGCCATCACATAAGGATCTTTGACCCCAGGATTAAGACCCGTCGTTAAGGTTAGTTTGGTCCATTCATTCCCCATCGTATTATCAGTGAACCAAGCGGTCCAGTAACCATTGGTCGCCTTATTGTTAGGAGAAATTTCCTTTTCACTAGGCAATTTAGTGTACCCGACTTTATAGGATAAAAACGGATCAAATCGATCAATCGTCCCAATACCTTTATAATATCCAAAACATAAAATGCCAACACTAACCAGTGCTAGTACGATCAAGCCACCTAAACCAAAAGTCCAACGACGATAACGACTTTTAAGCTTAACATCATGATCTATCTGGGTGGCCAAAGAGGGTTCTTTATCTTTTTTCATTGCAATCTCCTCGTTAAATAGAAGTTTTTCGAGTGAGATGTTAAACAATTGACTCAAAGCATGCAGGGTCTCTAAACTTGGCATATTCTTGCCAGTTTCCCAAGTTGAGACCGTTTGACGGGTCACATGCAATTGTTGAGCTAACGCTTCTTGGGTTAAATTAGATTGCCTGCGCAAGGTCTTAATATCGTCTTTAAAGCTCAAATCTCACTCCTCCTAAATCATAATCAAGGATCTAAGGCAATCCTAGCAAGAATTACTAGCAATAGTCACGCAAATGTTACTTGCAACTGAACACGACCGGTTAATCTCCTAATAAATTGAGGTATAATCTTATTTAGTACAAAAATAAAACCGTTTTTCAGATCGTTATTACGATCTGAAAAACGGTTTTAAAAATGGCTAGAGGTCTATTTGATACCAGGTATCTATGAATATTGTTCTAACCAATTTTGAAAACACGCTAATATCAATTACGATTATACTTAAACAAAGTTTGGCATTTAGAGAGCAAAGTAAGAACAGAGCAAAGTAAGAACGTGAAACATATTTAGTCAACACTAATACTGCCAATATAATACAAGGAGCTACTCAAATCTGTCTTTTGAGGATTATCTTTTAGTGTTTTAATTTTAGATGTATAATCTCGATTTTCAACCCATATATTCATAAAGTGGTTACTACATTCAATTGTAATATTTCCACTATGTTTTTTTAATATGGTATTCCATCCACAATAATAATTCATGTCTTTAGATTCTGCGTGGCCCAAAATTATTAGTTTGGGTTTAAGTTTTTCTAGAATGGCACCAGGGACATGGCCACTTTTTCTACCATGATGAGGGGCTAACAATACATCTATTTTGGGCCAAACAACATTATCTTCAATTTTTTTCATAAAGTCGGTTTCCAAATCCCCCATCCATAAAAATGTTGCATTATCTTCAATAGAGTATTTTATAATTGGAGAGATATTATTAGGGCTGGCATCTGCCTGATCAAGTGCCGATTGAAAATCTTCATTGGATGTATCAGGCCATAGTATGCTTATACCGGAACTTCCTCTTTCGTCAGATCCTTGATTCATCCATTTTCGACTACAGCCCTTTTCTATGTAAAAAGCTCTATTCTCGTCATCTCTTAAATTAGAATAAGCTTTAAAGGAGGGTGTAATGTCTTGTTTCGTGACACTGTTTTTAACACAGTAAAAATTTTCGATATTACTTATATCTTCCAATCCATGAAAGTGATCTTCATCAGGGTGAGTTGAAATAAACCTAAATATAGACTTCTTAGACCGTATATCTTGAATTTCATTTAAGATGGTTGTTCTACAGGAACTGTCTTCAGGTAAATTACAATCAATGATTGAAAAATTATCTGAATTGTGTTCAATATAAGACATATCCCCATTACTTACATTAAAAAATTTAACTATGCTCATGATTTTCCCCTTTTATATAATTTTCGACTAAGACATTATTGGCAAATTTTTCTCCAGTCTTATGTGCGGCATACGTAGTTATAATCCAAATAATAATAAAATAAATATGTACTTTATAATTATAATAGATATATGGAAACTTAGACATGAGTGGATAAAATATGACAAAAACTATAGATAGCACACTTATATCACGGGTTAAAAGGTAGTTTGAATTTGAAAAGAAAATTATGTTTTCATTTCTTACGGCTGTATATAAAGCATACCATTTTTTGTTTTGGTATAGTTTATCTTGACTATTTTGATTAATTTCTTTCCAAATATTTTTATAGAATTTTTGTAAATTTATTTTTGACACTCTGAAATCTGAATAATTCCCATAAAATAGTTTTGTTAGTGCTGTATTTCCAGGTATTTTATCCATGTTTCCAAAAACTAAAACGTTTTTGATTCTAGTTGACAGTACACTATCTAAGATATTTGAATATATATATATAATTCCCATACTTCCTAGAAAAGTAAATAAGCTGAAAAAGAAATCATAATTATTAACAAAATATTTATGTGATATTTTAGTTGAAAATAGCGTAATAATAATAGCATTGGCACATATAAAATATTGAACTTCCTTAGTTTTATAAATTTTTAGATTATTCATTTCACCATACCTTTTAGATTTTGATGAAATTTTATTTCACCAAAAATGCCACCAACTATTATTGACTTTATTTTTAGATACTTTCTTTTTATCCTGCTTATAGTTTTTATCTTTGACTTGACTAGAATTAATGTTATTCAACAAGGTATCATCTTTATCATTTTCGGGCCGTTTTTGAATTGAACTAGAAGGTTCAGACAACCCACTCAATTTCTGAACGTGTTCTTTTAATTGATGATTTTCTGCTACCGTTGCTAATTGTAACTGCTGCTGCTGATCCACCAATTTTGTTAGATGATCTATTTGTCGGTCTTTGATAGCAATCTGTTTGTCACGTTGATCCTTTAAATCTTCTACTTCTTTTCGCAAAGTAGCAATTAGCTCATTATTTTCTTTGCTAGTCTTTGTCGTTTTTTTGCTACCTATTTGTTGGTTTTTTGCTACCTTCCTTCTAATAATCCTTTCAGCTGTAAGACTTATCACGTTTTTACCTTGACTATCTTTTTGTCGGTTCTTTGTTGGTAGTCTTTGGTAGTGGTATTGAATAGTTTGTTTAGAGACCTTTAATTCATCAGCAAGTTCTCTAATAGTTTTAGGCATTATTTCCAAATCCCTTTCGGAGTTCAGCAAGTGCTTCTTGTCTTGCTTGATCTCTTATTTTTTTATCGTGCTCGGCCTGTTTATCAGCCAATGCTTGTTTTTCAGTGGATCCTAGTGGTAATCCTTTAACTTTATCAGTAGCGCGCCATTTTTCCTGTTCTGTTAGTTCACCATTATGCTGAATATTAAAAAGCTTTTGACGCTCATCTTGTAATTGGCCTTGTGAGAAATCATTGGCATCTTTCTTTTCGGGTTTCCAGGTAAACGAATAGCCAATAACTGGTTTCCCACGCCCTTTACCATATTTTTTTCTAATAGTTAGACCCCTGAAAAGAGGAGTTAGTTCTTCTTTAATGGGTTTTATAACAAATTTATCGACGTTAGAGGGACTATTCCAGTAACTTTTGGGCATATCTAGTAATTCAAAAAAGTCTTCTTTAGAAAAATAAGCATATCCAGTGGTTCTGAACTGTTTTAGTAACCGAAACATTGTTTTTGCGTAACTACTTTTTAAATCTCTAAACTCTGCCAACGCATAACGAACCCAACTTTCAAGCTTGTTTAAAAGTGGTAAAGCACGTTCATAAACTTTTACGTCTACATAAGGTTCTTCTGCATCTCCATCAATTTTAAATTCTGTAAACAAAACAAAAAACTCTCGAGTTAATCCACTTTTACTTCGTCTACCAAAATGTAATCCCATCATTTTTTCATAAGTTCTCTGAATGTCATCTTCAAAACGGTTATTTGCAGTAGGTTTATAAGCACTTAGCTCTTTTAATTGATCAAAAGTAAAACGAATGGTCTGATCACTCTTATCACGCATACGAGAAATAATCGAAAAAAATAAATTCATTTCAACTGGAGTAAATTTTCGAAGTGGAATGGTATTTAACTCTGGATCATATTTAATAATTTCATTTCCCATGCTGTACCTCCTAATGATTACAAATTAATTTTAGATTATGTTTATCAAGTAGTCAACTTTATAACTCTACTTGATAAACAGACAAAACCTACTTGATAAACAGACAAAACCTACTTGATAAACAGACAAAACCTACTTGATAAACAGACAAAACCTACTTGATAAACTTCTATAAGCCTTGGGAGAGTAAGGCTCAAGAGGGGCCTAAAAGAGGTTTAAAAGAGGTTTATAAAAGAGGTTTAAAAGAGGTACCACTGTACGAAGTCAAAACTTAGCAACAAAAAAACAAAGGAGTGAGCCAAAAACCGGCTCACATTAAACTTCAGTCGCTACGCTCCTTGCGCCTCACTACGTTCGTTGCCTAAAAGGTGTGGCAAGCCACATTCAATACGGGCGCTGACGCCCCGAACCCCGTCCAAGCTGAACCAGCTTGACCGCTTTTTCACTCGCCGTTAGGCAG
Source organism: Lactiplantibacillus plajomi (assembly GCF_005405405.1). Classification (GTDB taxonomy): domain Bacteria; phylum Bacillota; class Bacilli; order Lactobacillales; family Lactobacillaceae; genus Lactiplantibacillus; species Lactiplantibacillus plajomi. The sequence goes on along the minus strand of NZ_BJDZ01000039.1, from coordinate 158 downwards.
GAAAGCAAAGTTTCTATAAAACTTTGGCTTTCGCCATTTCAGTGTTAAGACTGGTTTAGAGCTGTCAATTCCTTATGCTCCCACGCTACGCTCGTCCGCTACCATTGACAGCAAACAGTTAGTTTTTCTGAATCTCAACAAGAATCTAACTGCTATAT
>NZ_BJDZ01000038.1 GCF_005405405.1 Lactiplantibacillus plajomi | reverse complement strand
TCCTAAACACGGTCTCGAAGACCAACATACTTAAACCTGAATTACTAAGAATAATGGCGGTGATCGGTTTGTAATACGGACTTGAAGTCCAAAGGGCATGTTCGATCTTTAGCTCCACATATTCCACTGTAATTCAAAAAGCTCTGTAAAACCGGTTTGGTTTTACAGAGCTAATCTTAGTATGTTTGCAATTGCAGCTAGGCGGGTTACTGTGACGCCCGTGCTTTGTGTTCTAACGTATAGTTGCTTTCACCAAAATTGATTTGAAGTCCCTTGCCGGGCACCTTAGTGCGCTGCTGATTAGTTGGCTTTTGCCAGTGGTCCAAGACGGCCGCGATACAGAGGCAGATTGGTTCGGTCGCTTGATCAGAAATAGCGAGTTCGAAAGCCTCGCCATTAGTCGTGACGACCGGCCGCATGGTCATCACCAAATCGGTGCCGTGGTAGACCCGGTAGGCTTCGGCGGTTAGGCTGCCCATGATAATCCAGCGTAATTTGCGAACGTAAATCATTTCGTGCCAAAAGCCCAGTGTTTTACTGATAGATCCCACGTTTTGCCGGTTATAGTACAGGTCGAACTTGGGCAACAGTCCTAGTGACGTTTGCCGAACCTCGGCGAGCAATTCCCCCTGAATGGCGTAGAGACTAAGGGCGTCTTGGCGCCGTCCCCAACGACCAACGAGTAAGTAATGTGACTGGTTATGCGCGTCGCGAACGACCCGGGCCCCCTTGGCGAAGCTATTCCGGCTGAAATATAGTTGCCGCATTTTCAACCCCCGTTTCCCGGTGACTACTGCTTAGCGAGTACTTCTAGGATGGCCTTGCCGACGCCATCGTTAACGTTGGTATCGGTCACGTGGTTCGCTAACTGCTTAACTTCTGGTGACGCGTTACCCATGGCGTAACTAACGCCGGCCAGCTTCAACATTGAAACGTCGTTGTTATTGTCACCAATCGCCATCACGTCACTCATTGGTGTATTTAACATGTTCGCGTAACGTTCAACGGCGATACCTTTTTGGGCGTTCACGTTGTTAATTTCGATATTCGAGCGTGACGACGATGTGATTTTAATGGACGAATGCTTTGCGAGCAGGTCGTCACTGAGTGGTTTCAGTTCGGACGGACCTGCTTCACTGAACGCAATGATTTTCATGATGTGTTTCTTTGGATCGTTAAGTAACGTATCGTAATTATCCACGTAATTAATATTCATCAGCTCTAAGCGGGCCGAAGCTAGCGTGACCGCAATCTTAAACGTCGTGTTCGGGTTTAGATTGGTTAGCAGGTGGGCAATTTGGTCGATTCGCTTGGCCTTACTGTTAGAATAGATCCCATCGCTGCCCACAACTTCGAAGTAGTAGCCCTTCGAGATCAGGGTATGAAAAATGGCCCGTGAGACGGTTTTCGTAATCGGAACCATGTCGAGCATTTTACCGGAAGCGTCGTAAACTTCCGCCCCGTTTAACGTAATTAATGGTGCGGTGATTCCGTGAGCGGCGATTAATGGCTGCGCTTCGGAGTAGCGGCGCCCAGTTGAAACGATAAAGTGGACTCCCTGCTGCTGCGCTTGACGGATGGCGTCCGCGTTAAAATCGGAGACGGTCATTTCGTTGTTGAGCAACGTGCCATCCATGTCAGAAGCGATAATCGAAATCATGTTGTCACATCCTTAGTAGTCTTAATAAAACCATTTTAACATGTTTAGGAGTGATTTCAGAATTATTATCATTACGGGTTTTCAGTATGCTACAATATTGTTGAGGTGTTAAGGATGAAAGCGTTTATTCACACGGATTGGTGGGAGGTTTTAAAACCCCAATTTGAACAACCGTACTACCAGCAGTTGCATAGCTTTTTGAAGGAAGCCTACCGGACTGAAAATATTCATCCGGATATGTACCATATTTTTCAAGCCTTTGAATGGACGCCGTTTGCCGATACTAAGGTCGTCATTTTAGGGCAGGACCCGTACCACGGTCCCAATCAGGCCCACGGATTAAGTTTTTCCGTGCAGCCCGGTGTCCCGGTACCGCCTTCACTCGTTAATATTTATAAGGAATTGCAGGATGACGTTGGTTGTAAACCGGTCAACCATGGTTATTTGGAAAGTTGGGCAAAGCAGGGGGTGCTCTTATTGAACTCCGTGCTGACCGTTCAAAACGGCGTGGCGTTTTCACACGCCGGCAAGGGTTGGGAACGGTTGACTGATTATGCCATTCACCAGTTATCGGAACGGCCAACGCCGGTCGTCTTCATTTTGTGGGGCAAAGCCGCCCGTTCAAAGGTCAAGCTGATCAATACCGACACGAACGTGGTACTCCAAGCCCCGCATCCAAGTCCGCTGTCTGCTTACCGTGGATTCTTTGGATCCAAACCATTTTCAAAGACCAACATTGCGTTGGAATCGTTTGGTGAACAGCCCATTAATTGGCAACTTCCGGAACACGTCAGTTTAGCTAAATAAATTTTTATTGGAGGGTCATCTTATGGATTTATTTGAATCACTTGCACAAAAAATTACTGGTCAGCACCAAACCATTGTTTTTCCCGAAGGAACGGAACCCCGCATCGTTGGTGCGGCAGCCCGGTTAGCTAAGGACGGTCTCGTAACACCGATCGTGATCGGTGCAACCGATAAAGTTCAAGCCGTGGCCAAAGACCTCGGTGCCGACCTGACGGGTGTGCAGATTTTAGCCCCCGCAACTTACCCTGAAACCGATAAGAAAGCCATGCTGGACGCGTTAGTCGACCGCCGGAAGGGCAAGAATACGCCGGATCAAGCTGCTGAAATGCTGAAGGATGAAAACTACTTCGGTACGATGTTAGTCTACATGGGCAAGGCGGACGGCATGGTATCCGGTGCCGTTTACGCGACTGGTGACACGGTTCGCCCGGCGCTTCAAATTATTAAGACCAAGCCGGGTTCGCACCGGATTTCCGGGGCATTCATTATGCAAAAGGGCGAAGAACGCTACGTCTTTGCCGATTGTGCGATCAATATTGATCCGGATGCCGATACGTTGGCTGAAATTGCGACCCAGAGTGCCCACACCGCGAAAGTCTTCGATATCGAACCAAAAGTTGCGATGTTGAGCTTTTCAACGAAGGGCTCTGCCAAGGGCGACATGGTGACCAAGGTTCAGGAAGCCACGGCGAAAGCTCAAGCAGCTGCACCGGACGTTGCAATTGACGGTGAATTACAATTTGACGCCGCCTTCGTTGAAAAGGTTGGTTTGCAAAAGGCGCCGGGTTCAGCAGTTGCTGGTCACGCGAACGTCTTTGTCTTCCCAGAATTACAAGCCGGGAACATCGGTTATAAGATTGCCCAACGCTTTGGTGGTTTTGAAGCGGTTGGTCCAATCTTGCAAGGCTTAAACAAACCGGTTTCCGATTTGTCCCGCGGTTGCAGTGAAGACGATGTTTACAAGGTAGCCATTATCACGGCTGCTCAGGGTTTAGCATAGTTGATTAAGTAAGGAAGCGTTAAAACGGGTCACTTCAAGGCTTGTACTTTGAAGTTGTACCCGTTTTTTTTATATAATGAAACGTAGTTGAAGAAAATGAGGAGTGAATGGTAATGCAGTCAATGACGGTGACGTCTCCGGCAGAAACGATGCAATTAGGGCAACAACTCGCAAAGTTAGTTCAACCGGGTGACTTAATTTTATTAGATGGTGATCTCGGTGCGGGGAAGACGACTTTTACCAAAGGGTTGGCGGCCGGCTTAGGAATCGACCGTAACGTTAAGAGTCCGACCTTTACCCTGATTCGGGAATACCAACAGGGCCGCCTACCGCTTTACCACATGGATGTTTACCGGCTGGAAGACGGTGGTGCCGAGGATCTAGGGTTGGAAGAGTACTTTGATGGCGATGGCGTCAGCGTGGTCGAATGGTCACAATTTATTGCCGACATTTTACCCAGCGACTACCTACGAATTGGGTTGAGCCGCAGTGGGACGGACGATGATCAACGAACCATTACGCTGACACCTAAGGGAGCCCGTTATCAGCAGTTGGTGGCGCAATTGGAGGGGTGAACGCCCATGGCAGAAGATGTGGTTAGCATTCGACCGGCTGAACCGGCGGATGCCGGGGCCTTGTTAAAATTGGTGAAGCAACTTGCGACTGAATCCAACACGTTTACGGTCGACGAGGGCTTAGGTGAACTCAGTGAACAGGAAGAGTCGGCCCAAATTGAGCAGTTAACGCGGACAACGACTAACACCATCTTAGTGGCGGCGCTCGGTCGCCAACTGATCGGGGTTGCCACCGTTCAAGCCGGCGAAACGATTGCGGCCACCCGTGGTGAAATCGGGGTCGCCGTTTTAAAGGATTACTGGGGGATGGGCCTGGGCACCGCGCTGGTTGAAGACGTCATCACCTGGGCGTTGGATTACAGCACCCTGCGTGAGCTGGTGCTAACCGTGCAGCTGCGTAATCAGCGGGCGGTTGCGCTATACCGGCACTGTGGCTTTCAACAAACGGGTGCGCATACCTACCAGGTCGTCGATCCCAGTGGTCAGTCGGTGGCGGCTGTTGACATGATGTTAGACGTTAAAAAAACGGCCGGCTGACCGGCAGTAGCGCGGTCGCCGCCCGTTTTAGAAGGCGTCGTTAACCTTGGACCCGCACAAACTTTTTGAGTGCGGTTTGCCCGAATTGCTGGGCTTCGGCTAACAAGATATTTGCACACGCAAGACTGTCGTCTAGCGCGTTGTGATGGTGTTGAAGCTCGATGTCGAGCGCCCGGCACATGGTGTCGAGACGGTGATTCGGGAGTTCTGGGAAAAATTGTTTGCTCGTTTTAACGGTGTCCATCGACAGGTATTCGGGCGCCCCGATACCGTAGTGGGCCAACGTTTGCCGGAGTACCCCGGTATCAAAAGGGGCGTTATGCGCGATGACGAGCCGATCGCGCTGGAAGAACGGGGCGATGTGTTGCCACACCTCCGGGAACTTCGGTGCGTCGGCTACGTCAGCGGCATGAATACCGTGAATTTGGACGTTGCGCCAGAAAAAGTCGGTTTCGGGTTTGATCAACGTGTAAAACTCGTCGACCACCTGATCATTGCGAACGATTGTGAGGGCTAACGAACAGGCACTGTCCCGTTTGGCACTAGCCGTTTCAAAGTCCATTGCGACAAAGTTCAAGGGTGTCACCACCGTTTCTAAAGAATTGTCTTAATCGTACTAAGTCCCAGCGCTTTTTTCAAGTTAGGCGTTCGCCTTACAGTAAGACGTCCAGCTCGACCGGACAGTGGTCCGATCCGTACACGTCGTTCAAGATTCGCGCGTTCAGTAGCCGGACGGTTAGGCGCTGTGACGTGATGAAGTAATCGATCCGCCAGCCGGAATTATTATCGCGGGCGTGGAACCGGTAGCTCCACCACGAGTAGATTTCAGTCTGATCCGGATAAAAATGGCGGAAGGTGTCGGTGAAGCCGTTGGCAAGTAACCGGTCGAACTTGCCGCGTTCTTCATCGGTAAAGCCGGCGCTATGGTGATTACTGCGCCAGTTTTTCAAATCGATATTTTCATGGGCGACGTTGAGGTCGCCACAAAAAATGAGCGGCTTGTCAGCGTCCAGTTGCTTAATGTAAGTCAAAAAGGCGTCTTCCCAGTCTTGCCGGTAGTCCAAGCGCTTCAGTTCACCACCGGAGTTCGGGGTGTAACAAGTTAGGACGTAGTAGTCCGGGTATTCGAGGGTAATGACGCGGCCCTCGGTATCATGTTCGGGGACGCCAATGCCGTAAGTGACGTTTAGCGGCTTGCGTTTGGTAAAAATGGCCGTACCGGAGTAGCCCTTACGCTCGGCGTAGTTCCAATATTGGTGGTAACCGGGGAGGTCGAGGTCGATCTGACCGGCCTGAAGTTTGGTTTCCTGAACGCAGAAAAAGTCCACGTCGAGGCGGTTAAAGGTGTCCATAAAGCCGTGTTTGACGGCGGCCCGAAGACCGTTAACGTTCCAAGAAATTAATTTCAAAAGTGGTTCAGCTCCTTTGAGATAATTGGCCACCGCGGTCGGCAGCATCATAGAGCTATTGTACCGCACTTTGAAAGTGATAATGGAGGATTTACGATGTTAAAAATTGGGGTCATTGGTTTAGGCAACATTGCCCAGAAAGCTTATTTACCCGTCATTGCGGGCATGCAGGATCAGTATGAGTTTCACTTAGCGACCCGCAACCCGCAGAAACGGGCATTCTTAGCGGCCCGTTATCAGTTTGCCCACGTGCACGCGTCACTCGAAGAATTGTTGGCCGTTAAACCGGCCGCCGTTTTTGTACATACCCCGACGAGTACCCACGCGGCCATCATTCGCGAGTTGTTGGAACACGACATTAACGTCTACGTGGACAAACCGGTGGCGACCGACTTAAACGAGGTCCAGGCGCTTTACGACCTAGCCGCCGCGCGCCACTTATTATTGACGTGCGGGTTTAACCGCCATTTTGCCCCGTTGAATCAGCAATTAAAAGCATTACCGGATAAGCGTAGCCTGACGGTTGAAAAAATTCGTGAAGCTACCCAGCAGGATCCGGAAACGGCCGTCTTTGATTTGATGATCCACGTGATCGATACCGGCTTGTTCTTATTAGACGAGCCGTTAGCGACAACTAGCGGCCGGCTCGTCTTAACGCCTAGTGGGACGCTAGGCCAGGGCTATTTTAGTGCCAGCACAGACCACGAACAGTTACAGGTCGTGGTCAACATGACGGGTGGGGTCAACCTTGAACAGGCAACGGTGCAGACCACTGCGCAACGGGCGACCGTCAATGATTTAAGCACGATCACCCGCTACGCTACGGCGGCCACGACGACGAGCGGCTTTCCGGACTGGACACCGACGCTTGAAAAACGTGGGTTTGCACCCCTGATTCGGGCCTTTCTGACCGCCGTCGCGACGCACGGTCAAAATCCGGTCACACCGGCGTCCGCAATTACCAGCCACGCGGTTTGCCGCCATTTATTAAGCGATTCAAAAGTGATAAACTAGTAAAGCGGTCTAGTTTGCACGGCGCCTGCCATGCCGACCTAGACCAGTGCTTAACCGTTAAATTGAAACACGAAAGGAACTTCCACCATGACTCAGGATGTCTTGGCCACTTTTCCAGCCATTGAAATTAAAAAAAATGAATCTTTAAGTCACTATACCCATACCAAAACCGGGGGTCCCGCTGATTACGTCGCCTTTCCGAAGTCGATTGACGAGGCGAAGGCGTTGATCCAGTATGCCGATGACGTGCAGTTGCCGGTAACGGTGATTGGTAATGCCAGTAATCTGATCGTTAAGGACGGCGGGATTCGCGGGTTAACCATTATTTTAACGCGGATGAACCAAATTCACGTGACGGGTAATCAGGTTACGGCCGAAGCTGGTGCTGCCCTAATCGATGCCACTAAGGCGGCCTGTGCCGGCAGCCTGACCGGCTTGGAATTTGCTGCCGGAATCCCCGGTAGTGTCGGTGGGGCCATCTTTATGAATGCCGGCGCCTACGACGGTGAGATTAGTACGGTCGTTGAATCGGTGACGGTACTGACTGCGGCCGGCCAACTAAAAACGCTGACCAACGCCGACCTTGACTTTGGTTACCGGCACAGTACCGTTCAGGATTACCACGATACGGTCGTGACCGCAACCTTTACGTTGCAACCCGGCGACCAAACCAAGATTCAGGCGCGAATGGATGAACTAAACGCGTTACGGGCGTCCAAGCAACCGTTGGAATGGCCGTCTTGCGGGAGCGTCTTTAAGCGACCAAAGGGGCACTTTACCGGTAAGCTGATTCACGACGCCGGCTTGCAGGGTCACCGTATCGGGGGCGCTGAGGTGTCGAAAAAGCACGCAGGGTTTATTATTAATGTGGATCACGCAACTGCCACGGATTATATGAATATGATTCACTACATCCAAAAAATTGTCTTTGAGAAGTTCGGCGTTCATCTCCAAACCGAAGTCCGGATTATCGGCGATGACGTTGACGCATAACACTTACGCAACTATACGAAGGGGGCAACCACGTGCCGATCATTGAACTGATCATTTTATTGGCATGTCTTGTGCTGCTGTCGAACGTTTTAAGCCACTACCTAGTCGCAATCCCGGTCAGTTTGATTCAAGTCGGGCTCGGTCTGGGAGTGGCTTTATTATTAAACGTTCAGGTTAAACTGCAAACGGACTGGTTTATGCTAGTCTTCATTGCACCGATGCTGTACAACGACGGCCGCCAATTTCCAAAACAAGAATTATGGGAACTACGGGGGGCGATCTTTGGTAATGCCATTATCTTAGTATTCGTCACCACGATTTTAGGTGGATTTTTAATCCACATTTTAATACCAACGATTCCAATGGCAGTCAGCATTGCGCTGGCGGCCATCCTATCACCGACTGACCCGGTCGCGGTGCAGTCAATTTCGGAAGGGGTCGAACTACCGCAAGAAATCTTACACCTGGTCAGCGGCGAAAGTCTGATTAACGATGCCAGTGGGCTGATTGGTTTTAAGTACGCCTTAGCGGCCGCCGTTACCGGGAGCTTTGTTTTGAGCCGGGCCATCGGTGACTTCTTCTACATTAGTTTGGTCGGGTTAGCCGTTGGGCTAGCGCTGATTACCGTGATCCAACTGATTCGCGATCTGCTGCGGCGTGAGGGCATCAACGACACCGTGTTCAACGTGGTGCTTCAAATCATGACGCCGTTTGCGATTTACTTTATCGCTGAAGAATGGTTCCACGCGTCTGGCGTAGTGGCCGTTGTAGCGGCCGGGGTCCTCGAACACATTCAAAACTCACATGAGATTTTAGACGCCCCCGAATTACGCTTAGTGACCGAAAAAGTTTGGAACGTCATTGTTTACTTATTAAACGGGATTGTTTTTCTTATCTTAGGAATCGAACTACCGGTAGCCACTAAGGCGACGATTCAAGGCGCCCATACGAATACCTTTCACGCCATCTTTGACGTCCTAATCGTTTGGGGCATCTTGCTGCTTATTCGGGTGGCCTGGACGTACGGTTACATGGTACTGCACCGCAAAGAAAAGCCGAGTTTACGGATTGCCGCGTTATCGGGACTATCCGGGGTGCGTGGTGCGATCACGATGGCCGGGGTCTTTACGATTCCAACGGTAATTGCTAACGGCGACGCCTTTCCGGAACGTGCACTCGTACTATTCATTGCGGCCGGTGTCATCATCGTTAGTTTAATTGCCGCGACCGCAATCTTACCGTTAATGGTTTCAAAATCACTACCGTTCGTGACCCGGGGCTCGAGCCCCGATGGCGATGATACGGTGCTGGCTGCTGAAGCGGATGAACCGGACGAACTGGACGCGGCGGGGCTGGACCCCAACCGGGATCAGATTTCGTACGAACGGGCCCGGATTTATATCTTACAATTGGCGGTGCGTAGCATTGAGGAACAGCGTCGGCCAGAAAATCAACGGGCGGTCTACGACTTAATGCTCGACCAACAGTTTCAAATTCGCCGGCTGGAGATGGTGTCACAAACTGCGGACCAGTTGGCACCAATGTTGACGGATGAATTACAGCTACGGTTGGTTGCGCTGAACGGGGAACGGGAAGCCGTCCACGAAATGGTCGCGGCCCACGAAACCACCAAGTTAGCCGCGCAGGTTTATCTACGACGGATTGACCGCCGTGAGCAACGCATTGAGCAAGCTAGTCACCACGCCGGGTTACCAACGCTTAGGTCGTTGCGGGTGATTCTCAGTCGTGCAATGCAGGGGGTGCGGCTCTGGTTAGCGCCAGCCGATAGTGACGCGTTGCGGGCTGAACAGTTGAAGATTCAGCGGAGTGCCTCCAAGGCGGCCATTAAGGCGTTATCACAGTACTTGAAGCGCACGGACGTTAATGAACAACAGTTTGACCGCCAAGCGCTGTACCACTTGATCGTCAATTACCGTAACCGTATTGAGAGTGCCCGCGCGGACCACAGTTTGCCGCGCGCCGATTATGAACGACAGTTAAGAACGCTACGCATTAAAAGTTTGGGGGCTGAACGTGCGGGGGTTCAACATTTACTGGAAAGTGGCCGGATCAGTTTACGGACCGCTGCCAAGCTTCGCCAGTTTATCAACTACTCAGAAAACCTGGTCATGTTAAACGATGTCGACGTTGACGAGGATTAATTATTTTTTTGTGTTGTAAAGGAGTAGTTCTAGGTTATAATGAAGTTAGGTAGTATCAACAGTGAATGGTTAGACCTGATAATTAATAATCCACTTGAAAGAAACCGTTCGCTGGATAAGAATGCGGGGGGACGTAGGATGACTGAATCAGAGATCCACGAACAGTTCGTGGAAACGTATATGCATATCTTAAAGTACATTGGGGACTTTGTATCCGTGCCAACGCGACCGTATAAAATCACGTTCGAAGCGTATACGGTGATGCGAATGATCGCGACGAGTTCGGAACCCTTGACACTAGTTAAGATTGCGAACGCGCAGCGGGTTTCTCGGAGTGCGATTGCGCGCCAAATCAACGTTTTACTAGATTTAAAGTATATTGATCAAACAACGAACGCTCACGATCGCCGCATTAAGTATTTATCGTTAACGCCGGCCGGTGCTAAGGTCGAGCAGGAAATCACCGCGGCTTCTGACGCGCGCTTCCATCAATGGATGCAGGTTTACGGGGAGCAACGTGCGAGTGATACGTTGCGTTACATTAGCGATGCCGAGAAAAAGGCGACTAATTTAGGTTTTAGCGGGTTTAGCGGTCTCCACGATAAACGTGGCGGCCACGCGGAGTACACGGATCCCAAGGTCAACAAGTCGTAAAGCGGCTGACCAATTCGCGAACTAATCAGCAAAAGGCGCTGGCTATCAGGAATTCCTGGTAGCCAGCGCCTTTTGCTGATTGGGCAATTTTTAAGTTGATTATTGCGTTTTCGTACCGCGGGTAAAACGCCAAGTGACGTAAATTAGACACTGCAAGCCCCACATGATGAGTACGAAAGCCAGCATTTTTCCCGACCACATCCCGAGTAACTGATCAACGATGTACTGGGGGGTGATTAGAAGGTAAATCGAATGTAACCGTAAGAAACGACCGACGTAAACGCCGATACTAGCAAATAAAAATAGTGCCACGCTTACTACGGGTACGCTTCCGCGCCACTTAGTCAGATGGCTGCGGCGAACACTTTCCTTAGCAACGGCATCGACACCCCAAGTCCCAATGAGGACGGAAACCATCATCGGACCGACGAGGTAGGCAAAGTCGCGCCACATGGCAAGGTTAAACCGCAACGCACCGTTGATACCGTACGGATCCAACAGGCTTAAGTGGAATAGGTCGGTCATGAGGTAGGGTGCGTTGGGATAAAACAGCAACCAAATAACCGCAATCAGCCAGTAGGTCCAGTTTGAACGGCGGGCGTTCAGCCAAAAACTCAGCTCGATTGGAACGTACGCTAAAATCGTGTTAAGTAGTAGGAAGCGAAACGAGCCGTGGAGTTCTAACGCGGCAAATGCAATAAATCCCCAGTAGACGAACCGAATCAGCCACCGTTGAATCCGGGTCATTTGATCACCACCTTTTCACTGCTAATTTTAACAGAAATATTTCCTTAGCAATATTAAATAAGCGTGAGCTTAATATTAATTCAAAATATTTTCAAATTGGCAACTTAGATGGGAATTCGCACTACGGGACTTTGGTCGCCGTGCTATAATGTGAAAGTAAATGGTTTTCACGCTGTCGAGGAAGCTCGGTAGTCGTGGCAAACTGATTTTTTGTGAGTGGGTCACCGGAAGAGTTGGTCACAGGAAGGCAATGTGGAAGTGAGCAACGGGGCAGTTGACGCTGTCCGGCCGGTGGTTGTGTTGGGGTTGGCTGGTTTATCCACCAATCAGGTGGGACTGACACCAGCGAACGAACGTAAACTTTAAGAAAGGAAGGATACAATCTTTCTAAGCACCACCGCACGAACGGGTGGCGGTTTTTCCGTATTTTGTATCGCAGGACTATGAACTTCAATTGGAGCGCTTTATTGACAGTGCAGAACTTTGTTCGGCTCCTTGACATTCTAGCGGTTTGGTTCGTGATTTACGAACTGATCGTTTTGTTGCGGGGAACTAAGGCTGTCCAACTATTCCGGGGAATCGTCGTAATTGCCGTGGTAAAGGCCGTGAGTGTCTTTATCGGCCTGGACACGGTTTCGTGGATTATGGATCAGATTATTAATTGGGCCGTCATCGCGATGGTCATCATTTTCCAACCAGAAATTCGCCGGGGACTCGAACACCTGGGACGGGGCTCGATATTCACGCGGGGTAAACGTCAAAATGAGGACGAGGAACGGATGATCACCGAGCTCGATAAGGCGATTCAGTACATGGCTAAGCGACGAATCGGGGCGCTCATGTCCATTAAGATGGATACTGGATTGGAAGATTATATTGAAACCGGGATTGCGCTGGACGCGGATATTTCCGGTGAATTGTTAATCAATATTTTTATTCCCAATACACCGTTGCACGATGGAGCGGTTATCATTCAGGATAATCAAATTAAGGTGGCCGCGGCGTACTTACCGTTATCCGAAAGTAACCTGATTCCTAAAGAACTGGGGACTCGTCACCGGGCTGCCGTGGGGATCAGTGAAGTAACGGATGCGCTGACCATCGTCATTTCCGAGGAAACTGGGGAAGTCTCCATTACCAAGGATAATGAATTGATGCGCGGCATGACCCGTGAAAATTATCTGCGCTACTTCCGGCAGGTATTGTTAACACCGGAAGACCAGAATAAGCAGAACACGATTCAAAGCTGGTTTACCCGAATCTTCGGAGGGGGGCCACGTAAATGAAAAAGTTTATGGATAGTGCTTGGTCGATGCGCTTGCTGGCATTGATCTGTGCCTTAGTCCTGTTTGCCTACGTTAACTCACTAAAATCGACCCATAATTCAAGTGCTTTAACGAACGGCACTTCCAATACGACCTTAACGTCGAACCGGAAGGTAACCATTAACGCACCGTTGGAATTAAACGTTAACAGCACCAAGTACTTTGTGACCGGCTACCCGGAAAACATCAAGGTTAAAATCGAGGGGCCGGCCGCCCTGGTAACGACGACGGCTAATACGCAAAACTTTAAGGTTTATGCCAACTTATCTAATCTGTCGGCGGGCCGCCACAGTGTAAAGGTGCAGGTCGATGGTTTGAATAAAGAATTAAGTTACGAGTTAAGCCAAAAATATATTCACGTGAATATTCAACCGCGTCGGACCGCGACTTATAAAGTTAAAGCGGACTTTAATAAGGCCAACCTAGCTTCGGGCTATGAAGCCGGCTCAATTCGCTTGGGAACGTCTTCGGTCAAGGTGACCGGGGCCGTCAGTGAAGTTAGCAAGGTTGCGAAGGTTGTTGCGGTGGTTAATACCGAAAAAAACCTGCGTAAATCGGTTAACCAGCAGGCCATGATTGAAGCGCTGGATGCCAACGGTCAGACGTTGAACGTGGTGCTAACGCCGTCAACGACGTCGGTCTACATTCCGGTTTCACAAGCGACGGCGACTAAGGACGTTGCGGTCGATTTAAAGGCGAGTGGAAAAACGACGGCGGATACGAGTTATTCATTTTCAACGGACACCAAGTCGGTTACCGTTACCGGGACAAAGAGTGCCTTGGAAAAAATCTCGTCGCTACCAGTCGACGTCGACGTAACGGACGTTAAGTCGTCGACGACTAAATCGGTCAAATTATCAATTGACGGTGAGGACGGTTTATCCGCCGTTAGTCCGAAGTCGATTAAAGTTAAGATTACAGTTAAAGGTAACGATCAATCTGAAACGAGGTAAGTAAAAAATGAAATATTTTGGTACTGATGGTGTCCGGGGAATTGCTAACTCCGGGTTAACCCCTGAATTGGCGTTCCGGTTAGGGCGCGCCGGCGGTTACGTTTTAACGGAACACGCCGAAAATAAGGAAAGTCAGCCGCGGGTCTTAGTTGCCCGGGATACCCGGATTTCCGGGCAAATGTTAGAAGAAGCCTTGATTGCCGGGTTGCTGTCTGCTGGAATCGAAGTGTTGCGCTTAGGCGTGATTACGACGCCCGGCGTGGCTTATTTGGTCCGGATTCAGGACGCGGATGCCGGGGTTATGATCTCAGCTTCGCATAATCCGGTTGAGGATAACGGAATCAAGTTCTTTGGTGGCGATGGTTTTAAGCTTTCTGACGCTAAAGAAGAGGAAATCGAAGCCTTACTTGAAAAGGAAACGGATGACTTACCACGGCCAGCTGCCGAAGGGCTCGGAACGGTTGCTGATTTTCCAGAAGGTAATTTGAAGTATTCACAATTCTTGGAACAAACGATTCCGGATGATTTAAGTGGTATTCATTTGGCCGTGGACGGCGCTAACGGGTCGACCAGTAACTTGGTTTCACGAATTTTTGCCGATTTAAACGTCGATTTTGACACCATGGCGACTTCCCCGGACGGTTTGAACATCAATAAGGGGGTCGGGTCGACCCATCCCGACGCCTTAGCAAAGTTTGTCGTGGATAAGGGCGCCCAAGTCGGCTTGGCCTTCGACGGCGACGGCGATCGTTGCATCGCGGTCGACGAACTAGGGAACGTGATTGATGGTGACAAGATCATGTACATCTGTGGGAAGTTCCTCAGCGAACGCGGTAAGTTGAAAAAGGATACGGTCGTGACCACGGTGATGAGTAACCTTGGTCTATACAAGGCGTTGGAAGCGGCCGGGTTACACAGTCAACAAACCCAGGTCGGCGACCGCTACGTAGTTGAAGAAATGTTGAAGGATGGTTATAACCTCGGTGGTGAACAGTCGGGGCACGTCGTCTTCTTAGACTTCAACACGACCGGTGACGGGATGTTGACCGGGATTCAGTTGCTACACGTGATGAAGGAGACTGGTAAGAAACTCTCCGAATTAGCTGCCGAAGTGACCAGCTACCCACAAAAGCTGGTGAACGTGAAGGTTCAGGATAAGAAAGCAGCGCTGAATAACGAGAAAATCAAAGCCGTTATTGCCGAAGTTGAAGCTGAGATGGCCGGTGAAGGCCGGGTACTCGTACGACCTTCCGGAACCCAAGATTTACTGCGGGTCATGGCCGAAGCGAAGACCGATGAACTGGTTGGGGCGTACGTGGACCGAATCGTCGACGTCGTTAAAACCGAAGTCGGGGTTGAATAACGTAATTAAATAAATTTTTCAGGTAGTCCGTTGCGGTCGGTTTGGCCGCAACGGACTTTTTTCGTGGAAAATTCATATAAAAATCATAACTATTGCTGAAAGGCGCAACCAGAATGATTTGATTAGTAGTCATCTAAACAAACGGGTATACCAATATAAATGATTATTGACTTTTAACTCTCAAAACGTTAAAGTTAATTTGTTTCTAGGAAATATAAGGATGGGAGGATAGCTTAGACCAATTTGTAATTGGGTTAATCGGAATAGCGCCAGGACTTTAGATTTTAAAGTTGACGAGGATGACGTTTATCGACAATCGACGGGTGACGTCAGGGACTGCACTCTACAGGTCGGGTACAAAAACCAGTTGTGAAATTGGTGACAGATAATCTGACCACGCAGCTAGAAACAATTCAAAACAGTAAAGGAAGATTATCTATGTGTGGAATTGTTGGAGTTACCGGTAAGGATAGTGCAGTATCGATTTTATTGAACGGATTAGAAAAACTAGAATACCGTGGTTATGATTCAGCTGGTATTTACGTTAATGACCAGGATGGCCACGACTATTTAGTTAAGGAAAAGGGCCGCATCGACGACTTACGTAAAGAAGTCGGCGCCAACGTTCACGGCTCGACCGGTATCGGCCACACGCGTTGGGCAACCCATGGTGAACCAAGCGTGGCGAACGCCCACCCGCAAGTTTCTGCCGACGGGCGTTTCTACCTGGTTCATAACGGTGTGATCGAAAACTTCCAAGCATTGAAGGATCAGTACTTGAGCGACGTGACCTTTAAGTCACAAACCGATACCGAAGTTATCGTTCAGCTCGTTGATCGCTTCGTGACTAAGGAAAAGATGTCTACCATGGATGCCTTCCGTAAAACGTTGAGCCTTTTAGGACGGTCATCATACGGTTTCTTATTAATGGACAAGCAGACGCCTGACACGTTATACGTGGCCAAGAATAAGAGTCCGTTGTTGATCGGTGTGGGCCAAGGCTTTAACGTGGTTTGTTCTGACAGCTTAGCGATGTTGGATCAAACCAAGGACTTCTTGGAACTTCACGATGGCGAAATCGTGGTTGTCAAACCGGATGAAGTTAAGATTATGGATCAAAAAGGTGACGCGGTTGAACGCAAGCCGTTCCATGTTGACATCGATGCCGCACAAGCGGATAAGGGGACGTACCCATTCTACATGCTGAAGGAAATCGACGAACAACCGAACGTTATGCGGAAACTATCGCAAGTTTACCTGAACGATAACGGCCAACCGGTCATTAACCAGGACCTCTTGGACGCGTTGAAAGCTGCCGACCGTCTCTACATCGTTGCGGCCGGTACCAGTTACCACGCCGGGTTAGTTGGCGCGAAGTTATTTGAATCTTTGGCCAACGTTCCGACTGAAGTCCACGTTTCGTCAGAATTTGCTTATAACCAACCATTATTGTCCGCGCACCCGTTCTTCATCTTCTTGACCCAGTCCGGTGAAACGGCTGATAGTCGCGAAGTGTTACTGAACGTGAACGAACAAAAATTCCCGAGTTTAACGATCACCAACGTCCCTAACTCGACGTTATCCCGGGAAGCGACCTACACCTTGTTGTTGCACGCGGGGCCTGAAATCGCGGTGGCATCAACTAAGGCGTACACGGCGCAAATTGCGCTTGAAGCCATTTTAGCCAAAGCGTTAGGTGAAGCGGTTGGCCAGTCAGCTGCACGGGACTTTGATGTTAAACAGCAGTTGGCACTGGTCGCCAATGGGATGCAAGCCCTTGTGGATGAAAAGGACGATTTCGATGCGATTGCCAAGGCCGACTTGTTACACACGCCGAATGCGTTCTACATTGGTCGTGGCCTGGACTACGCGGTTTCGTTGGAAACGGCGTTGAAGCTGAAGGAAATCTCTTACGTGCAAGCTGAAGGGTTTGCTTCTGGGGAATTAAAGCACGGCACGATTGCCTTGATTGAAAAGGATACGCCGGTGATTGGAATCATTACCCAAGCGAATACGGCGGCCTTGACCCGTTCTAACTTACAAGAAGTTGCGGCCCGTGGTGCCAAAACCATCACGATCGTGACGAATAACCTCGCTCAGGACGGTGATACGATCGTCTTACCAGCCGTAGACGAACGCTTGACGGCCCTACTGAGCGTGGTTCCTGGGCAATTACTGGCTTACTACACCAGCCTTAACAAGGGGTTGGACGTGGACAAGCCACGGAACCTAGCGAAGAGTGTAACGGTCGAATAGGGTCTTTAATCCAAGTTTAAATAGTAAGAAGTTGTTTGGTACTACCCATGAATTGGCCCCCGTAAAGGAAACCTTGTCCTTTACGGGGACCTTTTTATTTTGACGGCAATTTTCTTTGGTGGATTAGGGTCTGAAAGACTATAATGAAAGCATTGTCCATGATAGGACCCGATTTTTAATGACGAGGAGCGATTTTGCGTGGCGATTAAACTAATTGCAACCGATTTAAACGGGACGCTACTGCGTGCCGACCAGAGTTTTGATCAACAACGATTTAAACGGGTCTTAACGGGCCTGAAGGAACGCAATATTCCACTGGTGCTGTCTTCGGGCAATCAGTACGCTCATTTACAACAGCTGTTTAAAAATGTCTTGGCGGACAACTTGATTATGGTGGCGGAAAACGGCGCTTCAATTTTTGAAGGTAACCAACAAGTTTTTGATGGTAGTTTGACAACCGCGCAGCGTGAGCAGTTCGTACGGCACGACCGCCAGCAGGCCCCGTTTAAGGACGCGTACGTCATCCTGGTTGGCCAGCACGGGTCGTACACGGAAAGCGGGGCGCCGGCTAAGTTAGTGGCGATGGCGCGCCAGTTTTACGATAACTTACAGTTAGTCGATGATTTGGCAACGGTTCGTGACGCCATCAGTAAGATTAGCGTATCAGCG
Organism: Lactiplantibacillus plajomi; assembly: GCF_005405405.1. Classification (GTDB taxonomy): domain Bacteria; phylum Bacillota; class Bacilli; order Lactobacillales; family Lactobacillaceae; genus Lactiplantibacillus; species Lactiplantibacillus plajomi. The sequence goes on along the minus strand of NZ_BJDZ01000038.1, from coordinate 3,153 downwards.
CTACCGGGTACCGCAGCTAAGCTGGTTGAAAAGATCAACCGCTACTTCGCTGGTCACTTGCGCGCTCATGATAGCGGCTACGGGGTGGTGGATATCGTTGACCGCCACGTGGGTAAATTACCGGCCGTCCAGCTATTAGCAGAAAATCGTGGCATCCAGGCGGATGAGATTATGGCCTTTGGCGACGGGGCTAACGATGTACCGCTACTGCGATTTGCGGGGCACAGTTTTGCCATGCAAAATGCCAAACCAGAAATCCAGGCGGCGGCGCAACACGTGACGATGTGCGATAACGACCACGCTGGCGTATTAGCTACAATTGAGCAGCTGGTACTTGGCCGTTAAGTCCGTAAGTAAGGCTGTGACGTCTAAAATAGAAACCGGCCTGCGAAAATCTTTAAATTTTCGCAGGCCGGCTTTTGATTAGACTTATTTGTCTAACGATTATAGGGTACTTTATTTTTAGTCCACTCTTATCCTACACATCGTAGATATTGGAAAAGCGGTAGGCCGTCTGGTAAGTCACCGGGACGTCCGCGGGAATGATAATGCTGCCGAATTCCTTGTGGTGAATGGCATCGGGCAAGACCTGTGGCTGTAATGAAATCCCTAGTTGTGACCGCATCGGTTTGCCGCCGTTCAAACGGTAGCGGTCGTCGCGGTAATTAGTTGCGCTAGAAACGACCAGTGCCGGCGCGTTCGTCCGCAAGGTAACCTTACGCCCGCTGACCCGGTCCAATAATTCTACTTGCGGGTGCGGCGTTTTGTTAAGCACGAAGCCGTGCCGTAAGCCCCCCTTAATTTTAGCAACCTGCGGGCCAATCGTGGTCGGCTCCCGGAAGTCGAAGGGACTATCGGTGACCCAGGGCAGTTTACCAGTCGGTAAGTTGTGTTTATTGAGGGCGGCGTATTCATCGGCGTTGATTTTTAAAATCTCGTGGTCGATCGGCTCGACCGCGTCACCACTTAAATTAAAGTAGGTATGGTTTGTCGGGTTGAAGAGGGTTGGCTTATCACTTTTACCGGTATAAGTAATGGTAAACTTACCGCTATTGTCCAGAATGAACTCAGCTGTAATCGTCATTGTGCCCGGGTAGCCGTTTTCACCGTCCAGGGTAATGTACTGCATGACGAGCCCGACCTGATCGCGGGTTTGCAGTTTTCGTTCGAGAAACCACGGTTCGAAAGCGATTTGTGGCATGTTACCGCCGTTCAGGTGGTGCTTGCCAAAGTTCTGGGTCAGTTCGTAGTGGCGCCACTTTGCATTTTTAATTACGCCGGCGACCCGGGCAATCGTTGCCCCGAAAAAGGCCCGGTGCGTAATGTAATCCTTATAGTGATCAAAGCCCAAAACGACGTTGGCAAAGTTGCCATCCTTATCATGGGTCTTGATAGCGGTCACGGTCGCCCCCCAGTCCATGATGGTTACGTTCATGTGATGGTTGTTGACTAGGGTGTAGGAGTTGATTCCCTCCGCTTGGTGTTCAATGATTTTCATTGCTTTAGTACCATGCCGAACGGGCGGGTCGTTAATAGACCCGTGAAAGTGGCACGGTAACTCCTTTCCGCGTCGAATTTGAGTAGGTGTCCTGCTGCGTGACGCCGTAACGTCGACCACCGTTGGCACGGTCCGTTTTAACTTCCAGCGAACGGTACGAGATAAACCCCGCAAAGGTGGCGTTAAGTCAATTTCGGTCTCAACTTTAGTATATTTCATTACTAACTAGAATGCGAACATTCATGCGGGAATTCGTGAAACTTTGGTTAACGGGAGTGGTTGGTTTTCAAGCGATTTAATTTTAAATTAAGCTCCTATGGGCAAGCTTGACGCTCTTTGACTTCTCTAGTACCATATAGCAGATAGTTCATATAGTGCGGTTCGATTAATAAAGACAATTATAGGAAGTATGCAGATGACAACTGATTATAAAATTAAGGTTCAAAATGTAACCAAAGAGTTTGATTTATTCAAAACGCGTTCTGACCAATTAAAGGCGTTCTTTTCGTTATCCAATCAGGAAATTCCTGAATTTTGGGCGTTAAAGGGTATTTCGCTGGAGGTAGCCCCTGGTGAAACGCTCGGGTTAATTGGGGTCAACGGCTCTGGTAAGTCGACGCTTTCCAATATTATCTCCGGTGTCATCCCCCAAACTACCGGGGTCGTTGACGTCCGCGGGGATACGTCGATCGTTGCCATCAATTCCGGTTTGCGTGGACAGTTGACCGGGTTGGAAAATATTCGCCTGAAGGCCTTGATGATGGGGATGACCAATAAGGAAATCGACGATATGTTGGACGACATCATCGCCTTTGCTGACATCGGCGACTTCGTTTATCAGCCGGTCAAGAGCTACTCGTCCGGGATGAAGTCACGGCTTGGCTTTTCAATTGCCGTCCACATTAATCCGGATATCCTGATCATTGACGAAGCCCTTTCGGTGGGTGACGATACCTTTTACCAGAAATGTGTCGAACGGATTCAAGAATTTAAGGACGCGGGGAAAACAATTATCTTTGTGAGTCACTCGTTGAAACAAATCGAATTGATGTGTGACCGGGTCGCTTGGATTCAGTACGGCGATTTGAAGCAGATTGGTCCAACTAAGGAAGTTGTGAAGGAATACCGGGCGTTCATTAAGTGGTTTAAAGCATTACCTAAAAAGGATAAGAAAAAGTACCAAAATGACGCTAAGGAACGCCAAAAAGCGTTTAAAATTGACGATTTTGAAAAGCAAGTTGTCGAACAGCGCCAAGCGGAGGAACCGAATAACCAGCAAGTCGCCAGGGATGTGCATAAAGAGTTTTATAGCGGTGTTATTTCGGAAACGATGTCGTGGGGCAATCGTATTTTGACGGCGGTGGTGGCCGTTGCGGTGATCCTGTTGATGCTGATCAACATTTCGGGGCACTCACTGACCAGCGTTGTTCAGCAGCCAAGCTTAATTTTTCAGCCAACAACGTCGGTTACCACAAACTCGAAACGTTGAATCAGAACTGAATAATTAATTAAAGAAATCAGTTCATAATCAGAATTGGTTTCTTTATTAATTTTAAAGGCTCTTTGTCAACCGGTGTTGATGAGGACTAATTTGAGAATCCAATTCATTTACGAATTGGGTTCTTTTTTGTAATTTTGATTTTAAATGAGACTTG
>NZ_BJDZ01000037.1 GCF_005405405.1 Lactiplantibacillus plajomi | reverse complement strand
TCAAGTCTCATTTAAAATCAAAATTACAAAAAAGAACCCAATTCGTAAATGAATTGGATTCTCAAATTAGTCCTCATCAACACCGGTTGACAAAGAGCCATTTTTTATAGTTTATTCACCGAAACTTTCGAGTGTTTCAGCCTGTTCGGTCCAGTCCGTTTCGGCCCGTTCCTGTTCGGCGGTGACGGCGTCCAGTTCCTTTTGGAGATCCTGTAATTTACCAGAATCAGCGAAGTTTTCGGGCTGTGCCATTTGTTCTTGAATGGCCGTGGCTTGTTCTTCTAACTGACTCATTTTTTCTTCTAGCGCGGCAACCGAACGCTCCAGTTTACGCTTTTCACGTTGCTGTTGCTTGCTAGCTTGATAGTTTTGCTGGCCTTTTGAACGGGGAACCCCTTCAGCCGCGGTACTAGTAGCCGTGGGGTTAGCCGCCGCGGCGCTTTCAGCAGCTTCACTAGCTGCGGCTTCGGCCAATTCGGCTTGCTCCTGCTTCTTCTCAACGTAGTAGTCGTAATCGCCGAGGAAGAGTTCGGTGCCGGTCGGTGAGACCTCAACGACACTGGTTGCGACCTGGTTAATGAAGTAACGGTCGTGGGAGACAAATAGTAAGGTCCCGTTAAAGTCGTTTAGTGCGACTTCTAAGACTTCACGACTATCGATGTCCAAATGGTTGGTCGGTTCGTCTAAAATCAAAAAGTTATTATTCTGCATGGCGAGCTTGGTTAGCAGTAAACGGGCCCGCTCACCACCAGAAAGGGCGTGAATCGGTTTGTCTACGTCTTCACCAGTAAATAGGAAACTTCCGAGAATGGTTCGGATATCCTTTTCCGGTGTGGTCGGGTGCTCGTCCCACAACTCACTCAGGACGGTCTTTTTGTCGTTAAGGTTACGTTGTTCTTGATCGTAGTAACCAGTTGTGACGTTGGTGCCAAAAGTTGCCTGGCCTTTAATGAACGGAATCTTTCCTAAAATACTTTTGAGTAACGTTGATTTACCAATTCCGTTTGGACCAACGATGGCGATGGCCTCGTGTTTTTTCACGTTTAGGTTATCGGGTTCGGAAAGCACGTGGCCACTATAGCCAACGGCAGCGTCCTTAACCGTTAAGACAATGTTGCCGCTTTGCTTAGCAGCGTGAAAGCCGAAGTGGGCGGTTTTTTCGTCATTATCCGGCCGTTCCAACCGATCCATCTTAGCGAGTTGCTTACGGCGCGCCTGGGCGCGTTTCGTCGTTGAGGCCCGGACGATGTTCTTGTTAACAAAGTCTTCCAGCTTGCTGATTTCGGCCTGCTGCTTTTCATAGTGCTTCCACTGGGCCTGAATCCGGGCGGCCTTTTCCTGCACGAACTGGTCGTAGTTACCGGTATAGTGCACCATTTCGTGGTGTGACAGGTCGTAGACTTCGTTAACGACCCGGTCAAGGAAGTAGCGGTCATGGGAAACAATTAGTAGGGCGCCCGTGTAAGATTGTAAGTAACTTTCTAGCCATGTTAAGGTTTCAACGTCCAAGTGGTTGGTCGGTTCGTCTAAAATTAGTAAATCGCGCTTTTCTAACAATAGTTTAGCCAGTGCAAGTTGCGTTTTTTGGCCGCCGGAAAGTTCGGTGACCGACTTGTCGTAAACGTCGGCGTCAAACTGAAAGCCGTGGAGAACACCCCGGATTTCGGCTTGGTAACCGTAACCATTTTTTTGTTGGAATTCAGTTTGAACCTGATCGTAAGTTTTTAAGGTTTGTTGGTAAGCTTGGTCATCAGCAATCACGGTTGGATCACTTAATTTAGTTTCTAAGCGGTGCATCTGCGCTTCAAGGGCGTGCACTTCGGCAAAGACACTACTCATTTCTTCCCAAATCGTGTTGCTGCTATCGAGCCCTTGGTCTTGGGCGAGGTAGCCGATCGTGAGCCCCTTGCGCATGGAAATTTGACCCTCATCGGGAACGGTCTCACCGGCAATCATTTTCAGTAAGGTCGACTTACCGGCACCGTTGCGGCCGACGAGCGCGACCCGGGCGTGTTCCTGAATGTCCATTTGTACGTTATCGAACAAGACATCGGCGCCAAAACGCCGCATGACTTGCTGTACTTGTAGTAAAATCACGCTTTTTTAAGCTCCTTTCACATTTAATTCGTCACACAATTGTAGCATATTGTAACGGTTCGCCATAGTAATAGGGAATAATAAGTAATTATTATTTCACAAAGTGTATTGTTATGCTAGAATAGTGTCAGCAAATTCACAAACTTAATGATAGGAGGGATCGTCCAATGGCAGAAACAAAAATTCCCCGGGCAACGGCGAAACGTTTACCGATTTATTACCGGTACTTAAACATTTTGCTGGATGCTGATAAAAAACGGGTTTCATCAACTGAGTTGTCCGAGGCGGTTAAGGTTGATTCGGCTACGATTCGGCGGGACTTCTCGTACTTTGGCGCTTTGGGTAAGCGTGGTTACGGGTACGACGTCGAAAAGTTATTGGCCTTTTTCAAGAAAATTTTAAATCAGGATACGCTGACCAACGTCGCGCTGATCGGAGTTGGGAACTTAGGTCACGCCTTATTGAATTTTAACTTCCATAAGAACAGTAACGTGCGGATCTCAGCGGCTTTTGACGTGAATGAAGCCATCGCGAACACCGTTCAGAGTGGGGTTCCAGTTTATCCAATGACCGAACTGAAGAAACAACTGATCGAGCAACAAATTGAAATTGCAATCTTGACTGTGCCGACGACGGCGGTTCAACACATTACTGATGAACTCGTTGACGCAAACGTTAAGGGAATCATGAATTTTACGCCGTTACGGATTTCCGTACCGGACACGGTTCGAGTGCAAAACGTCGATTTGACGAATGAATTGCAAACGTTGATCTACTTTATTGAACACTACGGTGAACAATTAGGGGATCACGATGATAACGAAGACTAAGTAACGTAAAAAAACAGGGTGTACGAACCAAGTTGGCTTGGGTCGCACACCCTGTTTTGGTGCTGCGGTAAATCAGTTAAAAGTGCCAGCTCATCAACGTTGGTAAAATGACGATACCGTTCATTAAAACGTGGGCGATCATTGTCGTTTGAATCCGGCCGGTTTTGCGGTAAAGCCAGCAAAATAGCAGCCCGATGAACGCGTACAGGATGAAGTGGCCGTCGGCGTGGGCGAAGCTAAATAAGGCACTGGAAACCAGGGCGGCACCTAAGGGACCGGTCATCGAAGCCAAGTTACCGAACAGTACTTTTCGAAAGACAATTTCTTCCATGAGTGGTCCGCCAACTAAAACGGCCAGAAAGAAGAACGGGTACTGTTGGCCAACGGTTAGTAACGTGGTGGTATTCGCCGATGCCGTTGATTGACCGAGTGACTGGGTGATCATCAAAATCAGGTACTGGCCGGCCACCACTAAAATTAGCCCGATGAGGCCCCATAAAACGGTTGTGGGCCAACTGCTAGGGTGCTGTTCCAATGAATTTGGCCGGTTTAAGCGGTGCATGACCCATAATAGTAATACAGCTCCAACGAGGTAGTCGATGGTCTGAATCAGAAAAATTTGGGCACCTAAATTTTTCCAGAGCACGAGTAAAACGCTTGGAAGTGCGTAAATAATAAAGTAGAGGATCAAAATTGTTAACGATTGGCGGCGATTAGCCATTGACTCACGTCCTTGTTGATAGTTTTTGTTCCGTGTCTGTTATTATAATCGATTTGACATTCTTTGACTAATAATTGACAAATCACTTGCATTCTTTCATCAAAATGATATAGTTGTCATTGTGATTAGCACTTGAACATTAAGAGTGCTAAAAAGATTAAATGGAGGGATTCACGTGTTAAAACCATTAGGAGATCGCGTCATCTTGCAACAACAAGAGGAAGAAGAACAAACGGTTGGTGGTATCGTTATTGCGAATAACGCTAAGGAAAAGCCACAAAGCGGTAAAGTTGTTGCCGTTAATGACGGCCGTGTTTTAGATAACGGGACGAAGGTTACCCCAAGCGTGAAAGTCGGCGATCAGGTATTGTTCGACAAGTACGCCGGTACTGAAGTGAAGTACGAAGGAACTAAGTACCTTGTTTTACACGAAAAGGACATCGTCGCTGTCGAAGACTAATCCATTTAGACGCGTTTTGATAACAAAAAATCATTTATGAGGTGAAAATAGATAATGGCTAAAGAATTGAAATTCTCAGAAGATGCACGTTCATCAATGCTCAAAGGTGTTGATAAATTAGCTGATACGGTTAAATCAACGTTAGGGCCAAAGGGACGCAACGTTGTGTTGGAACAATCATACGGTTCACCAACCATCACGAACGATGGGGTGACGATTGCCAAGGCCATCGACTTAGATGACCACTTCGAAAACATGGGGGCTAAGTTAGTATCCGAAGTGGCTTCCAAGACGAATGACATTGCTGGTGACGGGACCACGACTGCCACGGTTCTGACCCAAGCCATCGTTAACGAAGGGATGAAGAACGTAACGGCCGGCGCCAATCCAGTTGGGATTCGTCGCGGGATCGAAGAAGCCACTAAGACGGCCGTTGACTCCTTACACGGGATGTCACACACGGTTAAGTCCCAAGATGACATCGCTCAAATCGCTTCAATTTCTTCTGCAAGTCAAGAAACTGGTAAGTTGATCGCCGAAGCCATGGAAAAAGTTGGCCACGACGGTGTGATTACGATTGAAGAATCACGTGGTGTTGACACTAGCTTGGACGTTGTTGAAGGGATGCAGTTCGATCGTGGTTACCTGTCACAATACATGGTTACCGATAACGACAAGATGGAAGCCGACCTCGACAACCCGTACATTTTAATTACGGACAAGAAGATCTCAAACATCCAAGATATCTTACCATTGTTACAATCGATCGTTGAACAAGGCAAGCCGTTGTTGATCATTGCCGACGACATTTCTGGTGAAGCCTTACCAACCTTGGTCTTGAACAAGATGCGCGGGACCTTCAACGTCGTTGCGGTTAAGGCCCCTGGTTTCGGTGACCGTCGTAAGGAACAATTACAAGATATCGCCATCTTAACTGGTGGGACGGTTATCACTGATGACTTGGGTCTTGAATTGAAAGACACGACGATCGATCAATTAGGCCAAGCCAACAAGGTTACGGTTACCAAGGATAACACGACCATCGTTGAAGGTGCCGGCGATAAGGACGCCATCTCCGAACGGGTTGAATTTATCCGTAACCAAATCAGTGAAACGACTTCTGACTTTGACAAGGAAAAGTTGCAAGAACGTTTAGCTAAGTTAGCTGGCGGGGTTGCCGTTGTTCGGGTCGGTGCCGCTACTGAAACTGAATTGAAGGAACGTAAGTACCGGATCGAAGACGCTTTGAACGCGACCCGTGCGGCCGTTGAAGAAGGCTTCGTTCCCGGTGGTGGGACTGCCTTGGTTAACGTTATCAAGGACGTTGACGCCTTGAAGGAAACTGGTGACGTTCAGACCGGGATCAACATCGTTAAGCGCGCCTTAGAAGAACCAATTCGCCAAATCGCTGAAAACGCCGGTTTGGAAGGCTCAGTTATCGTTGAAAAGTTAAAGGCTCAAAAGCCGGGGGTTGGGTTTAACGCCGCAACCGACGAATGGGTCGATATGATTGAAGCCGGAATCGTGGATCCAACCAAGGTTACCCGTTCCGCTTTACAAAACGCAGCGTCAGTTTCAGCCCTCTTATTAACGACTGAAGCAGTTGTTGCTGAAAAACCAGAACCTAAAGAACCAGCTGCACCGGCTGCGCCAAACCCAGGTATGGGCGGCATGATGTAAGTCACCGTTTTAAGTTTAAAAACGTCCTCCGTTTTGGAGGGCGTTTTTTAATCCACTGAATTCTGATTATGGGGGACAAAGCACGTCAGAATTTCAGTAACGTGTTACCATTAAAGTGTTGCCTTTACGGGCGTTGAGCGGTAGAATCAATCGTTAGTGCAAAACGGTATGAATTTACCGTTGGGGCGCGATAACGTGTAGTATTTACGAAATTAAAGTAGTAAAATCTATCTTGACTTAGCTATCTTGAAATAATTATTTTGGAAATAAAGGAGTTATTATCATGTGGCGTTATTTAAAGCGGTTGTTGATCGGGAAACCGTTAAAAACCATGGATGAAGGTGGCCAAGCGCTCACCAAGTTCAAGGCGCTAGCACTGCTATCTTCGGATGCGCTATCGTCAGTGGCTTATGGTACTGAACAGATTACGACCGTCTTAATTACACTATCCGCTGCCGCGTTGATGTATCAACTTTACGTGGCCGCGTTAGTCTTGGTCCTGTTGTTCGCCATTACCATGTCGTATCGGCAAATTATTAAAGCTTATCCATCCGGTGGTGGCGCCTACGTGGTCGCTAGTACTAACTGGGGTCGGCCGGCTGGATTGGTTGCCGGGGGCTCACTATTAGTTGATTACATGCTGACCGTGGCGGTTTCGGTGACGTCTGGGACCGAAGCGATTACTTCTGCCGTACCGGCGCTGGTTAATTATCAGGTATTAATTGCAATCGTCATCGTGATTGCGATTATGGCACTTAATTTACGCGGGATGCGCGAATCAGCGTCGTTTTTGACGTTCCCCGTATACTTCTTCATCATCATGATCATTGGGATGATTATGTGGGGTGTGATGAACATTGCGAGTGGTCAGTTAACTTACCACGCGGCAACCGCGGTTGGCGCGCCGGTTCAGGGGATGACGCTCGTGCTATTCTTCCGGGCATTTTCATCCGGGTCATCGTCACTGACCGGGGTTGAGGCGATTAGTAACGCGGTCCCTAATTTCCGTCGGCCTAAGCGGAAAAACGCGGCCAATACCTTAGCCATCATGTCGTTAGTGTTGGCCGTATTCTTCGGCGGAATTACGTTTCTGAGTTACTACTTGGGAATTAAGCCCCAAGCGGATAATACCGTTTTGTCCCAAATTGGGACGGCCGTCTTCGGCCACGGCCTGTTTTACTATTTACTGCAATTATCGACCGCATTAATTTTAGCGGTGGCTGCCAACACCGGGTTTTCGGCGTTCCCAATTTTAGCCTATAACCTGGCCAAGGATAAGTTTTTACCGCACGCTTACATGGACCGCGGCGACCGGTTGGGTTACTCCAACGGGATTATCTCGCTTGCCGTTGGTGCGATTGCGTTGATTGTGATCTTCCACGGGCAAACAACGTTGTTAATTCCGCTCTACGCGGTCGGGGTCTTTGTGCCGTTTACCTTATCGCAGTCCGGCATGATTATTCACTGGCTACGGGAACGCGGCCAGTGGTGGTGGATGAAAGCACTGGTTAACTTACTAGGGGCTTTGATTTCGTTAGGGTTAGTTGTTTTCTTGTTCTGGTTACATTTTGGCAACGTCTGGCCGTACCTCGTGGTCATGCCGTTACTGCTTTACATGTTCTACCGAGTGCACGTCCACTATGTGCGGGTGGCGGCCCAACTAAGGGTGGTTGCCAAGGAAAAGGCGGAACTGCATGATTACGACGGGGCAACCGTGATTGTCCTCGTGTCTAACGTGACGCGGGTGACGGCAGCAGCCGTTAACTACGCCCGTTCAATTGGCGATTACGTCATTGCGATGCACGTGTCGTTTGATGAAAATCCGGAAAAGGAACATAAGACGGCGGCTGAATTTAAGTCGACCTTCCCGGACGTCCGCTTCGTGGATATCCATTCCTCGTACCGTTCGATTGCCACGCCAACTTTACGGTTCTGCGACGTCATCGCTAAACGGGCGGCGGAACGAAACTTCTCGACGACCGTTTTGGTCCCGCAATTCGTACCGAAGAAACCATGGCAAAATATTTTGCATAACCAAACGAGTTTGCGCTTACGGGCGGTTTTAAACTCGCGTGAAAATATTATTGTCTCAACTTATAATTATCATTTAAAAGAGTAGTTTAGCTGAGTGGCAGTTGGTCGCACGTGATGTGATCAGCTGCCACTTTTATGCTTTTGGGATGGGGTTAATTGTGAACGAAATGTGTGCCCTTTAATAAGTTTCTTTGAAGCGTGTTGTCAACTCAGGGTGACCTTTGTATAATTATTGTAATAGAGATGGGAAGGGAGTTGCGCACAAATGATTAGATTTGAAATCTTGGTTTGTCTTATGGCGACAATGATGATTTCCGCGGTCTTAACCCCGTTTGTGCGGAAACTTGCATTTAAAATTGGTGCGGTCGATAAACCTAACCGTCGGCGGGTCAATAAAGTCCCAATGCCGACGATGGGCGGACTTGCCATTTTTCTAGCTTACACACTGGGAACAACGGTGCTCTACTTAATGCATCAGTTTCCGACCAGGCTGTTCTTTGCGCTACTAGGTGGTGAGCTGATTATCCTGTGCACCGGGATTATTGACGATATTTATGAATTAAAGCCACGGCAAAAAATATTGGGGATTACGTTAGCCGCTTTGGAAGTTTACTTTATCGGCGGCATTCGGATGACAACCTTCACGGTCCCCTTCGTTGGGTTAGTTCACTTTCAATGGCTGAGCTTGCCGATCACGTTACTTTGGATTTTGGCGATTACGAACGCGGTCAATTTGATTGACGGTTTAGACGGTTTAGCAACCGGGGTTTCGATTATCGCCATGAGTACGATGGGGATTATCGGGTTGTTTTTCTTAAACGCGAATACCTTCGTGTCGTTATTGATTTTTACGTTAGTCGCAGCCATGCTGGGCTTTTTACCGTACAACTTCTTTCCGGCGCGGATTTACTTAGGGGATACCGGGTCGTTGTTTATCGGCTTTATGACCGCGGTTTTCTCACTGTTCGGCTTAAAAAACGTTACCGTGATTTCCGTGATCATTCCGGTGATGATTTTAGGCGTCCCGATTACGGATACCCTGTACGCAATGATTCGGCGGATATTGAATAGAAAGCCGATTTCGCAAGCAGATAAGCACCACTTGCACCACCGGTTGATGCAGTTAGGATTGACCCATCGCCAAACCGTGATGGTCATTTATGGCATCGCGTTGATTTTCTCGTTTATTTCATTACTTTACCCGATCTCCTCGATTTGGGGCTCGATTTTGTTGACGATTGCGTTACTATTCGGCTTAGAGTTGTTTGTGGAAGCAATCGGGTTGGCTGGTGACCACCGCCAGCCACTCCTCGACTGGATCAAGCGGACGGTTGCCCGCTTTACCTCCAAGACCAGTCGCTAATAGTTATAGAAATTGTTACAGACCCGCTGACCTTCTCAGGTTAGCGGGTCTATTTTCGTTCGTCGCATCGCTTTGGTTAAATCAAATGGGCTTTACTTAAAATATACAAGGGATTTACATAATCGTCATTCTTAATTTACAAGCAATCGGTAATATTAGAATTGTTCCAACGGCAACCAGTGACTTGGTCTGAATAAACGGTGATGATGCTCGCATCCCGCAAAGCACTTCCTACCCAGAACTGCATTTTATTTTGACGACATTGGTTGCCTAATTTTGAAGTTATTTAAGAAAAAGGGGAGTTTCGAATATGAGAAAAGCAGTGACACTTGGGGCACTGGCCGTAACGGTGACCATTTTATTAGCGGGTTGTGGCAATAACTCTGGCACCAGTACGCAAAGCACTAGCAGTAGTAGCAGTGACAGCGCGAAGGCAACGAAGGTCGTCGCAACTGGTTCGACCGCGCTACAACCACTTGTTGAACAAGCGGGAACCGCTTATCAAAACGAACATGCCAACGTAACGATTAACGTGCAAGGTGGCGGTTCTGGTGCTGGGTTAAGTCAGGTAGCCAAGGGCTCTGTTAACATCGGTAACTCCGACGTCTTTGCTGAAGAAAAAGATGGGGTCGATGCCAAGAGCTTAGTTGATCATAAGGTCGCTGTCGTTGGGATGGCACCGGTGGTTAACAAGGATACCGGCGTTAAGAACGTTTCTAAGGACCAATTAGTTAAAATCTTCCAAGGCAAGATTACCAACTGGAAAGAAGTTGGTGGTAAGGACGAAAAAATTACGGTCATCAACCGGGCCCAAGGTAGTGGGACCCGTGCAACCTTTGAAAAGTGGGGCTTAGGCGACGCTAAGGTTGCAACTAGTCAAGAACAAGATTCTAACGGGACGGTTCAAAAGATCGTCGGGACGACGCCGGGCGCAATTAGCTACTTGGCTTTCTCCTACGTTAAGGATAACCTTCAAGCCCTTTCAATCGACAACGTTAAGCCAACTGAAGAAAACGTGGCAACGAATAAATGGAAGATCTGGGCATACGAACATATGTATACGAAGGGTCAACCAAAGGGTGCCGTTAAGGACTTCTTGACTTACATGACGTCTAAATCTGTTCAAGGGAGTCTCGTTAAGAAATTAGGTTACATTCCGCTGACTTCAATGAAAGTTGATCGTGGCCAATCTGGTGCCATTTCAGAATTAAAATAAAGTTTAGCAATTAGAAAAGGCGCTGCTCACGGAATTTTCCGCGGGCAGCGCCTTTTTGCATTATTTGACCGGTACTTCACTAAATTGTTCGCCCTGATCTTCAAACGTGACTTGGCCACTCAGTAAGTTAGTGACCGCGGTTTGGGTTGCGCCCAGAGTAGCCGTATCAACGGCAATTGTCATGGTAACTTTGACGCCATAATCGGTGGTAAGGGTGACGAGCTCCTGCTGGTTTAAATAGTAAGTTAGGGCGTCAACGTTGCGGTAATCCAGGGTGACGGCTAGGCGGGTCTGCGTCACCCGTTTAACTTTACCGCTCTCCTCAATGGCGAGTGCCGGGGTGCTACTGTATGCACGGATTAAACCGCCAGCGCCCAGTTTGATGCCACCAAAGTAGCGGGTGACCACCGCTAAGACGTCGTGAACTTCGTTAGTTTTGAGCACTTCCAAAATTGGTGAACCAGCGGTCCCGCTAGGTTCACCGTCGTCACTCATGCGCTGGACGTGATCGTCATCGCCGAGTACGTACGCAAAACAGTGGTGGGTCGCTTTAGGGTGCTCGGCGCGAACGCTGGCAATTTTCTGTTGCGCATCGGCTTCGCCGTGGATACGAAAAAGGTGGGCGATGAAGCGCGACTTCTTAATGGTCTGTTCGCTAACCGTATCTTTAGGAATCGTGTAGTAGGGTTTAGTCAAAATAATCGGATCCTTTCACGTGGATTGAAAAATTAATTTCGAAATTAATAGCTGGGAGGGAAGACCAATGGACAAAACGCAGTTATATGGCCGCCAGCTTTGTTTGACACCAGCCCAAGCCGGTGATTGTCCCGTGGGGGTGCAGCAACTACCCGCACTGAAAATTAGTGGTGACTGGATCAATTGTCAACGATGTGGGGCGCGGTTACCGCGGCGAGATGCCCAGTTACCCAATGATCAGTATTACTGTTATGCCTGCTTAACACTGGGACGCGTTAGTACACTAGTTTCACTTTACCATATTCCGGAACCAAATGAATTTACCCAACTTTTACATTGTTGTTGGACGGGGCAATTGACCCCGTTACAGTCTGCCTGTGCCCAGCGGATTCAGCAAGCCTTTGAAAACCGCCAGCGACACCTCCTGTGGGCGGTCACCGGGGCCGGAAAGACGGAAATGCTGTTTCCGGGACTAGCTTGGGCGTTGGCACAGGGATTGCGCGTTGCCATCGCATCACCGCGGGTTGACGTTTGCTTGGAATTAGCGCCGCGGTTGAAGGCGGCCTTTCGCGGTGCACCGATTGCGGTGCTGCATGGTCGCGACCCCGAGCCGTACCAGTATTGCCAGTTAACGATTTGCACGACCCACCAACTGTTACGCTTTCGGCAGGCGTTTGACGTCTTAATTATTGACGAGGTTGATGCATTCCCGTTTGCAGCCAACCCGCGATTATATTACGCCGTGGAACACGCCAAAAAAGCGAACGGGGCGTTGCTCTACCTAACCGCAACTCCGAGTCGGGAATTGTTACGGGGGGTTCGCCGCCACCAGCTCACAATTAGCTACTTACCGTTACGGTTTCATCAGCACTTACTGCCGACAATGACCGTCAGCTTGATGCCAGCTTGGGCGCACCTACTAAAAAAGGGCCGGCTACCCAGTCGTTTGCGTAGGCGCTTAGCGGAATACGAGCGTACCGGCCAACGCTTTTTGATTTTTGTGCCGCGGGTCGCGCAACTTGCGCCGGTTCATGACTTGCTTGCGCGGGCGTTTCCGCAGATGAAAGGGCTGAACGTGCACGCCGCCGACCCGCAACGCTTGGATAAAGTGCAGCAAATGCGTGATCAACGGGTCCAGTACCTGGTAACGACCACGATTTTAGAGCGCGGGGTGACCCTACCCGGAATTGACGTGATTGTGTTGGGTGCCGACGACGCAACGTTTTCAACGGCGGCACTGGTTCAAATTGCCGGCCGGGTCGGCCGCAGTCGCGAACGTCCAGACGGCTTAGTGTGGCTGATTGCGGCAAACTATGCGCGCACCATCAAACGCGCCAAGCGTCAAATTGAACAGCTGAATCGGAAAGGACGGCGAATTCAACGTGAAGTGCCTACTGTGTCAGCGCCCCATCCGCATTAAACCATCTTTAGACTGGTTGTTGAGTTGGCGGGCGTTCAGCCGGCCAATCACCTGTGAGGCGTGTTGGCAAAAGTTTACCCCAATTGACCGCAGAACGGCCTGTGCGGGTTGTGGTCGGGCACAACCCAGCCCGGAACTCTGCCGGGATTGCCAGCGTTGGCCGCCGGAACGGCGGTTTCATAGCGTCAGTTTATTTGCTTATAACGACGCCATGCAAGCCTATTTTCAACAGTATAAGTTCGCGGGCGACTATCGCCTACGTCGGGTGTTCGCCGAAAGCATGCAAACGGCGGTGGCCCAGCAGGCAGCCGACTGCGTCGTGGTAATTCCGGTCACGCCAGCCACGCTAACGACCCGCGGTTTTAATCAGGTCAGCGGTTGGTTGGCGGATGGCACCAATCCACTCTGTGGGCTCCAAACGGTGGCACGAACTAAGGCGGTACCCCAGTCGAAAAAAACGCGCGCACAACGACTATTACTGACCCAGCCGTTTGCACTGACCAGGCCGGCGCCACGGATTTACCAGCAACACGTTCTGTTAGTGGATGATATTTACACAACCGGGCGGACGATTCGCCACGCCGCTAGCTTACTTTTAGAAAACGGTGCTAAGTCCGTTACGGGGCTAACGCTGGCTCGTTAATTAGAATGAAAACTGCCATTTGGATTGTTTATTATAGCGCTTTCTATTATAATAAAAGTAAGCAAAGCGGTTGAAGAGTGGTCCTTCAATCGCTTTGGACACAGCAATGTGTGTGAAGGGAGAGAAGATCTATGCTAAATTTTAATATTCGCGGTGAAAATATCGAAGTGACCCAAGCTATTCGGGACTATGTCCAAAAACGGGTGGGTAAGTTACAAAAGTACTTTGATACCGATGTTAACTCAATTGCCCACGTTAACTTAAAAATCCACCCAGATAAGACTGCTAAGGTCGAAGTAACGATTCCACTTCCATATTTAGTTCTCCGGGCAGAAGAAACTTCTCCTGATATGTATGCTAGCGTTGATTTGGTAACCGATAAGCTGGAACGCCAAATTCGCAAGTATAAAACCAAGGTCAACCGCAAGTCCCGTGAAAAGGGCTACAAAGCGATTGATTTTGCGGCAACCGACGAAACCGTTGCCGCTGCAGACAATGATCAGGACGATAAGTTAGACGTTGTACGTACGAAGCGGGTGGCGTTAAAGCCAATGGATAACGAAGAAGCCATCCTCCAAATGGATATGCTTGGCCACGACTTCTTTATCTACGAAGACGCGGAAACGGATGCGATCAACATCGTCTATCGGCGTAACGATGGCCGTTACGGTTTAATTGAAACCGACAGCGATCAATAAACTTTAGATTATTAAGTGAAGGAACTGGTCTGAACGGACCGGTTCCTTTTTGGTACCCGGCCCCCGTTTGTCGAGGACCGGTTTTAGCGGGGTAGTTGAGGTGATTCAAAGTATCACCACGACTTAGCACTAAATAAACCAACCGATACCGGTTACATCACGATTGGGTTGTTTCCAATCCCTCTAAATAATGGTAAAATGACAAATGGTATTTTATTTTGAAAAAAGACTAATTAAAACACTTAAATGATTATTATTTGGAGAGGATACGGAAATGGCCAACATTTTAAAACGCTGGGTCGAAAGCGACAAGCGGGTTGTTCGGCGTCTGGATAAGACTGCCAATAAAGTTGAAGCTTATGCGGATGAATACGCCAAATTAAGCGATGCTGACTTACAAGCCAAAACACCCGAATTCCGGGAACGATATAAGGAAGGCGAAACGTTAGACGACTTATTACCAGAAGCATTTGCGACTGCGCGTGAAGCGGCTAAGCGGGTGCTGGGACTTTACCCGTTCCACGTTCAAATCCTTGGGGGCATTGTGCTGCATCAAGGGGATATCGCGGAAATGAAGACTGGTGAAGGGAAGACCTTAACGGCCACCATGCCAGTTTACTTAAACGCGATTTCTGGTAAAGGGGTTCACGTGGTTACCGTTAACGAATACTTATCAGCACGTGACGCGACCGAAATGGGCGAACTTTACAGCTGGTTAGGAATGAGCGTTGGCATCAACGGCGCCGACAAGTCGCCGGAAGAAAAGCGGGCGGCTTACAATGCGGATATTACTTACTCAACCAACGGGGAAATCGGGTTCGACTACCTGCGGGATAACATGGTGGTTTACCGCGAAGACATGGTACAACGCCCACTGAACTTTGCCATTATTGACGAAGTGGACTCGATCTTGATCGACGAGGCGCGGACGCCGTTGATTATTTCTGGTCAGTCTGAAGGGACGACCGGGATGTATAAACGGGCGGACCGTTTTGCCAAAACCCTGACCAAGGAAGAAGATTACAAGGTCGACCTTGAATCGAAAACCGTTGCGCTGTTAGACGAAGGGATTCGGAAGGCTGAAAAGTACTTTGGCTTGAAGAACCTTTACGATACGGATAACACCGCGTTAAACCACTACTTAGACGAAGCCTTGCGGGCCAACTACATCATGCTGAAGGATAAGGATTACGTGATTCAGGACGGTCAGGCAATGATCGTTGATTCCTTTACCGGACGGATTATGGATGGCCGGCGCTTCTCCGATGGGTTGCACCAAGCTATCGAAGCGAAGGAACACGTTGAGATTCAAGAAGAAACTAAAACAATGGCCAACATTACTTACCAAAACTTATTCCGGATGTACAAAAAACTTTCCGGGATGACTGGGACGGCCAAGACGGAACAAGAAGAATTCCGTGAAATTTACAACATGGAAGTTATCACGATTCCGACCAACCGGCCGATGATTCGTGACGACCGGCCGGACTTACTGTACCCAACGTTGCGCAGCAAGTTTAACGCCGTTGTGAAAGAAATTCAGGAGCTCCATAAAAAGGGCCAGCCAATGTTAATTGGGACGGTTGCCGTTGAAACGTCAGAATACTTGTCGAAACGGTTAGACGAAGCCGGCATTCCGCACGTGGTCTTGAACGCCAAGAACCACGCCAAGGAAGCCGATATCGTTGCCAACGCCGGCCAACGCGGTGCCGTAACCATCGCCACCAACATGGCGGGTCGTGGGACCGATATCAAGCTTGGACCGGGTGTCAAGGAAATCGGCGGGCTCGCCGTTATTGGGACTGAACGTCACGAATCGCGGCGGATCGATAACCAATTACGGGGCCGGGCCGGTCGTCAAGGTGACCCTGGGATGTCACAATTCTACCTGTCACTGGAAGACGATTTGATGTTGCGGTTCGGTTCGGAACGCATCAAGAACTTCTTGAAGCGGATGAACGGCGAAGAAGACGACGTGGTGATCCAGTCACGGATGATCACGCGCCAAGTTGAATCCGCTCAAAAACGGGTCGAAGGGAACAACTACGACTCACGGAAAAACGTCCTGCAATACGATGACGTGATGCGGGCCCAACGTGAAGTGATTTACGGTGAACGCCAACAAGTCATCATGGAAGAAAAATCCTTGAAGCCGGTGATCATGCCGATGATCAAGCGGACGGTCGAACGGACGGTTCAATTGCACATGCAGGACGCTAAAAACTACGACTACGCGGCGATTGTGGACTTTGCCCAGGCCGCAATGGTCAAGGAAGACTCGATCAGTGAAGCCGACTTAAAGGGTAAGTCCCCCGAAGAAGTTGAAGCTTACCTGATGAAGCGGGTCGACGAAGTTTATGCGGACAAAGCAAAGCAGTTATATGACGAAAGCCAAATGCTCGAATTTGAAAAGGTGGTCGTGTTACGAGTGGTTGACTCGCACTGGACGGACCACATTGATGCAATGGATCAACTGCGGCAATCAATTGGCCTGCGGGGTTATGGTCAGTTGAATCCGCTAGTTGAATACCAACGCGACGGTTACCAGATGTTTGAAGAAATGGTGGCGGATATCGATTACGATACCACCCGTTTATTCATGAAATCTGAAATTCGGCAAAATATTCAACGTTAATGGTGGCCAGGTTGTGCCCGTTAGCGTTAGTCGTAAAACGAGTCTGAGACTGCGGTCCCAGGCTCGTTTTGCCAATAAAATAAATTATTAATAAGTTGAAAGAAGGGGTCTTTGTGGAACTGAGTGAAACCAAACACATCATTGAAGAAATGCAAAGCGCCGTCGCCGACTTTAGGGGGTCGCTTTGACTTAGATGCGCTGAACGAAGCCATCCAAGAAAACGAAGCCCGCATGGCCGAACCCGGTTTTTGGGACGACCAGGCACAGGCGCAAAAAGTGATCGACGATAATAACGAGTTAAAGGGAAAGTTTGACGCTTACCAACAGTTAGCCGATGAAGTTGACAACGTGGCGGTGGCCTACGAGCTTTTAAACGAAGAGCCCGATGCGGACATGCAGGCTGAATTTGAACAGGATTTAGCTAAAGCCCAGGCGGACTTAAAACAGTACCAGTTGAATCTGTTACTGGACGGACCGTATGACCGCAACAATGCAATTTTAGAAATTCATCCCGGTGCCGGTGGGACCGAATCGCAGGACTGGGGTGCGATGCTGCTACGGATGTATACCCGGTGGGCGGCGAGTCACGACTTTAAGGTCGAAACCGTTGATTATCAAGCGGGCGAAGAGGCCGGAATTAAGAGTGTGACCCTGTTAATTAGTGGCCACAACGCGTACGGCTACTTACGGTCTGAAAAGGGTGTGCACCGGTTAGTTCGAATTTCGCCGTTTGACGCGGCCGGCCGCCGCCACACGTCGTTTGCCAGTGTTGACGTGATGCCCGAGCTGGATGAAAACGTTGATATTGAGATTCGGTCGGATGATTTAAAAGTTGACGTCTACCGGGCCAGTGGTGCTGGGGGTCAGCACGTTAACAAAACGTCGTCTGCGGTCCGAATTACCCACCTTCCGACCGGTATCGTGGTTGCAAGTCAGGCCCAACGGTCACAGCTGCAAAACCGGCAGACGGCGCTGAACATGTTGCGGGCCAAATTATACGAGCGCGAAGAAGAAAAGAAGGCGAAGGAACGGGCCGCCATTCAAGGCGAACAGCTGGATATCGGCTGGGGTTCACAAATTCGTTCCTACGTCTTCCACCCGTACACGATGGTCAAGGATCACCGAACCAACTATGAGAGCCACGATGGCCAGGGTGTCATGGACGGCGACTTAGATCCGTTTATTGACGCGTACCTTCAGTGGAAACTCGCACAACGCAATCCCCAGTAACAACGGGCGATGAAAAGGCAGTTTCAAGAAACACCGCTTCTTGAAACTGCCTTTTAGCGGTTACCGCGTCAAAATCGGTTTAGTAATTATGTAAATAATATGTTGGTATTAAATGCTTGATATCAAGGCTGGCCAAGGTCAAACGTTATTGGTCTGCCTTGGCAAAAATGCTATACTAACTTCAGAGTTTAACGTTAGGAGTCACGCGCATGCAGGTATTGAAAGTTTTTGAGTTGTTCTTATTACAACCGCTGATCTGGTTAGGACTACTGCGCAGTTATCTGACCGCCCGCCAACGAGTCAACTACGAACGGCGGCACTTTCGGAGTGCGATTGATGCGCGGTTGGTTGAAGTACGCCATTTTATCACTGGTGGCGTCTTGCTCGGTATCGTAACGAGTCTAATCAGTTTAGCACTTGGATTGGTTGTTTCCCCGGGCTGGGTCGTTATTTATGAGCTATTAGCAGCCGTTAGTCTGATTATCGTGCCGTTCGGCTTACTACCAGTGACGGTCTTTGGCTTAAGCTGGTTGGTGTACTGGATTTATAGCCCCCGAATGACGATGGTTGGTGGAGCCCTGCAGCGCGCTGGCGTTGCAACGACAACCATGAATAGTGGGCTGCTGATTAACGGGTTGGTTTTGTTGGCCCTCGGATTGGCCGTTACAGCCGTCATTTTACGCCGCTACGACCACCTCGGTAATTCACCGCAATTACGACCGGATCAACGGGGAAAGCGCATCGTCCGTTATCGTTGGCAACAACTACTAGTCGTACCGGTAGCGGTATTGATTCCGGGTGACTGGATCCAATCGACCTTCAGCTGGTGGCCGGTTTTTTCTGTCGGCCAGCGTTCGTTCACCGTGTTACTACTACCACTGTTGGTCGGCGCTAGTTTACAAGTTTATAAGCAGCTACCGGTCAACGCGTGGCGCCGGTTATCAAAACGCTACGTCCAGGTCGCGGTGGTTACCGTGGTGGCGGCAATTGTTGCCAAATTGGCGGCGGTTAGCCCCCAGTGGTTGCTGATTTTAATGGCGGTGATGGTTGTGTTGATCTGGGGCGTCCTGGCTGCACACCACTATTACGACCGGCACTTGCAATTTCGATTTTCGGATACGGATCAGGGGGTGCGCGTGATCGGGTTACGCCCGAATACTCCTGCAGATAAGCTGAATCTTCAGCTAGGTGACGTGATTGTCGAATGTAACCGCCAGCCGGTGCATAATGAAACCGAGTTTTACGCGGCGTTGCTTGAGAGTCCGACGTACGTGCATCTAAAAGTACGTAATCGTCAAAATGAATTAATTATTACCGAAACGGCCATCTATAACGGTGCGCCACACGAGTTAGGGATTGTGTTATTCAATGATCAGGAGGTTTGACCATGGATAAGATTTTAGTGGTAGATGATGAACCGGCAATTGTGACCCTGTTATCGTATAACTTAAAGCAGGCGGGGTACGAGGTAGTGACCGCGACGGATGGGGCCGCCGCGTTGTCGTTGGGGTTAGAACAGTCATTTACGTGTATCTTATTGGATTTAATGTTACCCAAGCTAGACGGGATGGAAGTCACGAAACGGCTACGGCAGGAAAAAGTGCGGACCCCGATTATCATTGTGACCGCCAAAAGTGACGAGTTTGATAAGGTCTTCGGTTTGGAACTGGGGGCTGACGATTACATTACCAAGCCGTTTTCACCACGGGAAGTGCTGGCGCGCATCAAGGCGGTCATCCGGCGAACGGTGCCAACCGAGCCGGCACCAGCGTCCGCTGCTGCCCCCGCTAACCGGGCCATTATGACGGTCGGTAACTTACAAATTGATCAAAATAAATACCGGGTCACGCGTAACGGTGAAAATATCAGTCTGACGCCGAAAGAGTTTGAATTACTGGTGTACTTCGTTGAACGCGAAGGACGGGTGCTAAGCCGTGATGCAATTTTGAATCACGTTTGGGGTTACGATTACGCGAGTGAAACGCGGATCGTGGATATTCATATTTCACATTTACGAGAAAAAATCGAACTTGACCCTAAAAAACCGCGGCTAATCAGAACGGTTCGGGGCTTCGGTTACGAATTTGTGGGTGATGAGAATGCGTAATCGCTGGCAACAGTCAGCGCGACTCTTAGTATTGGAAAATGTGCTCCTGACGCTGGTCATTCTAGTCGTTGTGGAGCATTTTTCACCAATTCGGTGGTCGCACGGCGTCGTTTTGGGACTGCTACTGGTCGTGGCAATCATGGCGGCCGTTGAGACGACCTTAGTCTGGTTTCAACAAAGGGAACGGCAAAAAACGATTGACCGCATGGAAGCTAAATTACGGCAAATGAGTAGCCAGCAGTTTCCACCGCACATTTTGCTACCGCAATCCGACCCGCTTTACAGTTTGTCACAAGCGGTCAATCAGTTGGAGAGCTTCCAACGTAGTCAAACCCGCCGCGCGGAATTACAGGAAAAGGAACTCATGATGATCATGCGGTACCTACCGGTGGGCGTGATGGTGATTGATCATCACCGCAAAGTCCAACTATCCAATCCAGCGATGAGCGAACTTTTGCAGGAATCGATTAACTCGGTTGCCCATATTTATACTAACGATATTCAGTTGTATGCGCTGACCAAGTTAATTGAGGATACGATTACGACTCGCCATAATCAACGGGCGACCGTCACCCTGACGCCGGCGCCGGATACCCAGGTGGTCGAAGCAACGACCGTCTATATTCAGAGTAGCCGCGCGCATTTTCAAATCGTTTTGATGTTGTACGATATTACTGAGGTGTACATGATCGAACAGATGCAGGATGACTTCGTTAGTAACGCCAGTCATGAGCTGAAAACACCAATTACGGCGATTGCCGGCTTTACCGAAACCTTATTGAGCGGCGCAAAGGATGATCCGGAAACGCTGGATCAGTTTTTACACATCATTGCGGATGAGAGTCAACGGCTGATTGCACTGATTCAAGACGTCTTATCATTGTCACGGATCCGGGCCCAAAATACGACCCAGCTAGATGTGACCACGATTGCAATTCAACCGCTGATCGAGCAGGAAGTATCCCTGTTGCAACAGGCGATTACCCGGCAAGCAGTTACCGTTCAAGACGAAGTCGCGGCTGATTTTACGGTGGCTGTTGATCAGGCAAAACTTAGTCAGATCATTAAGAACTTGTTGACGAACGCGATTAAGTATAACCGTAAGGGTGGTCAGGTCGCGATTCGGACGGCTAAAACGGACGCTAAGTGGGCGTTGATTGTTGCGGACACTGGCATCGGAATCAGTGCGGATGATCAGCAACGTATCTTTGAACGCTTTTACCGCGCCAGCCCGTCCCGTTCACAACAGTTGGTTAGTGGAACCGGGCTGGGGTTAGCAATCGTCCGCGAACTAGTTAATGCGATGCACGGCGACATCCAAGTTACCAGTCAACGCGGTGTTGGGACGACCATGACCGTGACGTTGCCGTTAGAACCGAATAAGAGGTTAAAATAATCGGCTCTTTGTCAACCGGTGTTGATGAGGACTAATTTGAGAATCCAATTCATTTACGAATTGGGTTCTTTTTTGTAATTTTGATTTTAAATGAGACTTGA
>NZ_BJDZ01000036.1 GCF_005405405.1 Lactiplantibacillus plajomi | reverse complement strand
AGAAACGGCTCCACCGCGAAAGAATATCGCGATAAAGCCGCTTAAGTTACGTCCGAGAATTATATTATTTCACCTGTCAACTTGACAGGGACTAGTACAATCTAATGGGGGCGTTTTGGTTTAACCATTTTGCCATCCGCCCGCATAGCGGGTGGTTTTTTGTTTCGCACGCTTTAGCGTACTCAACCGAGCCTAAAGGCATAATAACGAAAAGACGGATGTCAAAAGCCAACTGACTTTTGACACCCGTTTTTGTTTAATCCTGACGCTGTGGCCGAATCCGTTTACCCCAATATTGGAAGTAATCGGTCCGTAACGCCCCGTTATAGAGTTTGCGGCGTTTGGTCGCCTTTTTACCAAAGTAATCTTCAAATTCTAAGTCGCTGGTCAAAATGTACTTGCTCCAACTTGGCAATTTAGCGTAAACCTGCCCCATTTGCCGATAAAGAACCCGCACACTATCGCGATCACTCAACCGTTCCCCGTACGGCGGGTTGGCAATGATGACCCCGTTGACCTTGTCCGTGGTAAAGTCCTTGACCGCCAGCTGCTTAAAGCGAATGTCATGTAAGAGCCCCGCTTCACGGGCGTTCAACTTGGCGATGTCGATCATACTGCCGTCGATATCGTAACCACTGATATCTAATTCGGTATCGTAGTCCGCCTGGCTATCGGCCTCGTCGCGTAATTCCTGACTAAGTCCCTTTGGCACCCAGTCCCACTTCTCACACGCAAAGCTGCGGTTGAACCCGGGCGCAATGTTGCGGGCAATCAGGGCCGCTTCAATCGGAATGGTCCCCGACCCACATACCGGGTCAACGAACGGGTTATCCGGGTACCACTTGGCTAACATGACTA
Organism: Lactiplantibacillus plajomi; assembly: GCF_005405405.1. Lineage (GTDB taxonomy): Bacteria > Bacillota > Bacilli > Lactobacillales > Lactobacillaceae > Lactiplantibacillus > Lactiplantibacillus plajomi. The sequence goes on along the minus strand of NZ_BJDZ01000036.1, from coordinate 27,425 downwards.
GGGCGGCCGCCATGTTTTCCTTTAACGGCGCGCCCCCCTTTTCGACCCGGTACCCCCGTTTGAACAAACTGGAACCGGTCGTATCTAACGTGAGTAAGACGTGGTCTTTATTGATAGCCACTTCTAGCGGGAACAACGCGCCGGTTTCGGGTAAGAAACCGTTGCGGTGATATGTGCTGGCCAGTTGGGTCACAATCGCTTTTTTAACGATCGATTGCACGTCCGGAACGCTGTGTAGCTTTGAGTTCCGCGATTTCCCCTCGACCGGAAATTCAGCGTCTAGTGGTAAGAACTGGTCCCACGCAAGCGCCTTCGTCTTTTCAAACAATTCGTCAAAGGTCACGGCGTCAAATTCACCCACAATAATTTTGACGCGGTCGGCGGTTCGCAACCATAAGTTGGTCCGCAAGACGTCCTTGATTGTCCCGTTAAACCGTACCCGGCTATTTTCGACCTGGGTCTGGTAGCCTAAGTCCCGCAGTTCCCGGCCAACCAGTGCTTCAATACCGCTCGCGGCGGTCGCAATTAACTTAAATTGATCCATACAGATCCTCCTGATTTTTTTAATGCCCGTTCGTAAGTTTCCAATCACGGTCTAGTTTACCATAATTCAAGGTTCGATAACTTTCCGTATAAAAAAACTAGGACAAAAGCGAACTTTTGCCCTAGTTTCCTGTCAAAATGTAAATTCCTGTAGGCCATGTTTTGTACCTTACCAAAGAACAGGCGTCTGTTGATAAGGCGGCAATCATCTATCTCGAGATCACGAGGATCTCCCCCCACATTTAGTTCAATTCCATATGTGAAGCGCCCCTACCGTAGTTTGGGTTGCCCGCTCGCGGGGTTTACCGCGTTCCAACTTAGCCGTTTCCAACTAAGTATCGTCACTGTGGCACTTTTCAGGGATACTAGAGCATAGCTTGCGCCTTAGCTGGTTTTCCCGCCGTTACCGATAAATCGGTACCCCGGCTTATTTTTTCACCGAGCACGAACACTACAAGCATCGCAGCTTGTGCGAGCATGGACCTTCCTCAGCCGACATAAGCCGACCGCGATTACCCAGAATTTACATCGAATCACGAGCACGACTTAGAGTCGGTGTGATTCATTTTGATTATTATCTAATTGTGCACCGAAAACGTGGCGTTCCAAGTTAGATAAACGTTTCAGAATATCCATATTCGTGACCGTACTAGTCGGTTGTGAAGATGGAGTCGACGATCCGACGGCGACTTGCTTGGTTAGTTCGTCGACCTTAGCACGTAATCGTTCGTTTTCATCCGAAAGCTGTTGGTTATCTTTAGTAAATGACTCATAGTCCTTAATGACATTATCTAAGAACCCATCCACGTCAGCGGGATCATAGCCCCGCATCTTCGGTTTAAATTCTTTTTGAAGGATGTCTTTGGGAGTAAAATTACGTTTAGCCATATTTAAAAACACCTCATTGTTATTCGCGCAATGCCCAAACGGCATCCGCATTACTTAAAACATTGTAGCAGACTTTATTCAAAATTAAAACCATTATTCTGCTTTTCTGAATATTCATTGGCGCTTTCCTGCAACAAATCGAAGTCAATCACCGTCAACGGGTACGGGTGCGCCTCACCGTATTGGCGAATCAAATCGTAGTCGTACGAGGGCTTTCCGGGATTATCGGGGTCATAAATTAATGTCGCGGCGTCGGTATGGGTGACCATAAATTCTTGGTAATTTTTTAATTGTTGCGGATTTTCATACGGTTGCTTACTAACCGGGGCTTGAAAGTCGACCCGCGCAAGTAGCGTCTGTAACTTAGCCTGGTTAGTTTCGTTCCAGCGCCCGCCAAACTCACCGTACGGTAACATCATGGCGACCTTTAACTCCGGATAGTCCTGTTTCAAGGCTAACCCGACTTCGGCCGCCCACTGTTCAATTCCGAGCTGACCACCGGTGATCAACCAGTCCATCCCGTCCTCGATTTGGGTCGTCAGGTAGTTGGTTAGTGCATATTTAATCACTTTTAACTTTGGGTCCTGGTCACCAAAGACGTTTAACTCGTAACTTCGATAACCACTTAACCATAATCGACTCACAATTTTCATCCCTTTCGCCACCATATTATCGCAAAAAATCACAGATATTTCACATTGCCCGTAATAATGGTAGAATATTACATTATTAGGAGGTTGATTAATGTGACGATTCGCTATCCAAACGGTAAAGTTTATCGCCAACCTAGTCATTCAAAGTCAACGCCTTCCAAGTTCGCCAACGTCAATTTTGGTGACCGCGGAATGAGTCTGGAAGAGGAGCTTAACGACAGCAATACCTATTACCTCGAAAATGATATCGCAGTTATTCATAAAAAGCCAACGCCGATTCAAATCGTGAAGGTCGACTACCCTAGCCGTAGCGCCGCCGTCATTCGAGAAGCCTATTTCAAGCACGCTTCAACAACTGACTACAACGGCGTCTACCGTGGGCGCTACCTTGACTTTGAAGCGAAGGAAACCAAGAGCAAGACTGCTTTTCCACTCAAGAATTTCCACGATCATCAAATCGAACACATGCGTCAGTGTTTAAAACAGGACGGGATTTGCTTTGTGATCATCCGCTTTGCAACGCTAGGACGGCTGTTCCTATTAAAGGCGACCGACCTCTTCACTTACTGGGATCACCAGGTCGATGGTGGGCGTAAGTCGATTCCACTGCCGGATATTGAACAGTTGGCAGCCGAACTCAAGTACCACATTAACCCCCTCATTCCGTACCTCGAGGCGGTTGATAATCTGATTGATGGCTAACCAGCCAATCATTAAAGGAGAAGATCATGGCAGGTAACAATTCACAAAATTCACGGGTCGCACGGAATCATAAAAAACCGCGTTCCCCTCAGCGCCACTGGATTAAGAAGATCCTACTGGCGCTGTTAGCCCTCTTCGTTATTGGCTTGTTATCCGGGACCGCGCTATTCTTTTACTACGCTAAGGACTCGGGTACCGTGACCGAAAGCGATTTGAAGGCCGAAAATGCGACGAAGATTTACGATGCTAACAACGAGCTAGTCACCACGCTCGGCGCTAGTAACCGGAAATACGTTAAATCAAGCCAAATTCCGTCAACGCTGAAAAAAGCGGTCGTTTCCATTGAAGACCGCCGCTTTTACAAGCATAAAGGGGTCGATTACTACCGGATCATCGGGGCGGCCCTTGGTAACATCAAGGGCAGTTCCCTTGGGATGCAAGGCGGGAGTACCTTGACCATGCAACTGATCAAGCTGTCTAAGTTCTCGACCAAGGCGTCGGACCGGACGCTCCGGGTCAAAGCCCAGGAAGCCTGGTTAGCCGTCAACGTCGAAAAACACTATACCAAGTCACAAATCTTAGAGTTTTACATTAATAAGGTTTACATGGGCAACGGGATTTACGGGATGGGTACCGCGGCGCATTATTACTATAACAAGTCCCTCAAAGACTTGAACTTAAGTCAACTTGCACTCCTCGCCGGAATGCCCCAATCACCAACTTACTATGACCCGACGAGTTATCCGAAGTACGCTGAGAGCCGGCGGAATACGGTCCTGCAGGCGATGTACGATAACAAGGAAATCACCAAGGCTCAGCAGACCGCCGCTGAAAACGTCGGGATCAAGTCCGGGTTAACTTCGGCCGGCCACGCCCAGTTGAACAGCCAGCATAAGAATGCCAAGGTGGCCGACGCCTACATCAAAGAAGTGCTGACTGACCTTGAAAGTAAGGGTTACGACCCTTACAAGTACAGTTTGAAGGTGTACACCAACTTAAACATGAACGCGCAACGGCGCCTTTACGACATTGCCAACACGTCTAAGTACGTCACCTACCCGAATAACCGGTTCCAATTAGGGGTTTCGGTCGTTAACTCGTATACCGGTAAGATTTCAGCCATGATTGGCGGTCGTAAGCATACCAACACCACCTACGGCTTTAACCGGGCCGTGCGCAAGGACCGTTCGAACGCCTCAACCATGAAACCAATTCTCGACTACGGACCGGCCATTGAATATAACAACTGGCCGACCTACAAAACGGTTGAAGATACTAAGTACAACTACCCTGGTACCAATAATGCCGTCAACGACTTCGATAACAAGACGCTCGGTAGTATGACCATGCGCGAAGCCCTCGTCCAATCGCGGAACATTCCGGCGGTCAAAACTTTGGAAACGGTCGGTCTCTCACGGGCCAAGACCTTTGCTAACAGCCTCGGAATGGGCTTAAAGAAGGTTTACTACGCCAACGCCATCGGAGCCGAGGTTTCCTCACTGCAAGTTGCCGGCGCCTACGCCGCGTTCGCAAACGGTGGGACTTACCACAAGCCGTACTACATTTCAAAAATCACCGCGCAGGACGGCACGACCACTAATTACGACAGTAAGGGCACCCGCGTCATGAAGCAGTCGACCGCCTACATGATTACCGACATGTTAAAGGGTGTCATCAACAGTGCCAGCGGGACCGGGACGACGGCACGCATCAGTGGTGTTTACCAGGCCGGAAAGACCGGGACGGACGGCTACGATTCGCGTTACAAGCACCGGGTTCCTTCCGGCGCCGACGTCGATTCTTGGATGGCTGGTTACACCAAGAACTACTCCGTCTCCGTTTGGACGGGGTACGATAATCCAAACGACTTCTCGGAAGTCAACTACATTGATAGTAGTACGGCCAAGATTTCACAAAACATTTACCGTGAAATGATGACTTACTTGCAGGAACACGCGCCGAACTCCGACTGGACGAAACCAAGTTCCGTGGCCACGACGACCCGCAACGGGATTCAGGAACTCTACTTGGTTGGTCACGTCTTCTCGGACGCGACCTCCTCGTCACAATCATCTTCGACGGCTAGCTCCCATTCAACGACCAGCCACTCGCAATCCGCAAGCTCAAGCAGCCGGAAAGAATCTTCTGAAGCGTCCTCTTCGTCGGAATCCTCAGAAGAATCATCCTCAAGCTCGGAAGAATCCGAAAGTAGTAGCAGTCACGAAGAAAGTAGTAGCGAAGAACAGAGTTCAAGTTCCGAAGCCGCTTCATCATCACACGAAAGCTCCTCAACCGCACCAGCGGAAGATCAGCAGGATAAGCAAGATTAGCAACGCTTCAGGCACCGCGGAAATTTCCGCGGTGTTTTTTATTTGCCCGCGGCCTAGACATAAATAATACCTAATTTTTACATTATCAATATTCGATAATTAAACTGTGCGCTTAAAATACGGGTTAACAGAAAAAAGGAGTGCGATTATTGTGGTTGCCATTCAGCTAACCCGTTTATCCAAGCATTACCAAGAGCAAGTAGTAATCCCCGCCCTGGACCTCACCATTCCCGACCGTCAAATCACCGCCTTAATTGGGCCTTCCGGTTCCGGAAAATCTACGATTCTCAATATGATTGCTGGTCTAACGGTGCCTAGTAGTGGTCAAATTCTTTTCGATGACCACCCCGTTTTTGATCAACAACGGGGGACTTCGATGCCCCCAGCTAAGCGCCACCTGGCAATGGTCTTTCAAGACTTTGCCCTCTGGCCGCACATGACCGTGGCCGGTAACGTGAGTTTCGCGTTGGCACCCAAGTTAAGCAAATCTGAACTGACCCACCGCGTCGATTGGGCTTTAAGCCAGGTCGGTTTAACCGACCTCCGCGACCGCTACCCACGCGAATTATCGGGTGGTCAGCAACAACGGGTCGCCCTCGCTCGGGCCATCGCCGTTAAGCCCAAGTTAATTTTATTCGATGAGGCCTTAAGCGCCCTAGATCCGCAACTACGCGCCAGTCTCCAAATTGAAATCAGTCGCTTGATTCACCAGAACCAATTAACGGCGCTGTTCGTCACCCATGACCGTCAGGAAGCCCTCCGAATCGCCGACCACGTTGTCTTGATTCGTGATGGTCGCGTCGTTCAGGCTGGGAGCCCCACGACGCTTTACCAACGGCCGGTCAACGCCTTTGCCGCCAAGTTTTTCGGGCCACTGAACCAATTAGACGGCCACACCGCCATCCGTCCCGAGCACGTGCACCTCGCCACTCATCATCCCGAGCAACCGAAGACCCACGGACAAGTCCAGTCCAGCACCTTTCTTGGCGACCACTTCGACAACCTAATCGACGTTGCCGACCAACAGTGGCACGTTAGTTCGGCGAGTGCACTGCCAGCTGGTCCCGTTACGCTTAGCTTTGACCCACAATACTTAATTCATTATTAGGAGTGAAATCAACCATGTCAAAAACTGCCGTTACCACGTTAACCCTGCTCGGCGCGCTCGCAATCGGTGCCGGGATTTACGCTGCCAATTACCAACACCGCCCAGCCGCAAGTTCAAAACCATCAGGCCAGACGCTGACCGTTTACACGGCGGGGCCCAAGCCCTTATCCGACAAAATTGTTAGTGGCTTTGAAGACCAAACCGGCATCAAGGTCAAAATCTTTGACGGCACGACCGGCAAAATTCTCAGCAAGTTAAAGGCGGAAAATCAAAATCCGCAGGCCGATGTCTTGGTACTCGCCTCGATGGCGGCCGGCGTCGATTTACAAAGTCAGGGGAAGTTACTCACTTACGATGCTAAGGGGGTGGCCAAACTAAATCCGCGCTTTAAGGACCCTAACCACCAGTTATTTAATTACAGCGCCTCGGCGGTCGGCATCACCTACCGTAAACAGGCCGGACTACCGGTTCCCGAGGACTGGGACGACTTAAACCAGTCCGCCTACCGCAACGCGGTGACCATTCCGGATCCAAAGTCGTCGGGTTCCAGCCTCGACTTCATCAACGTTTACCAACAAAAACACGGTACGACGCTGTTCAAAAAGCTGAAACAAAACGGCGCGGATATTGGCGGTGCCAACAAAGAAGTGTTGGACGCCGTCGTGACCGGCCAGAAGAAAGCCGTTTTAGGTGGCGTCGACTATATGAGTATTAGTGCCATTAAAAAAGGCGAAAAAATCGGCTTTAGCTATCCGGATAGTGGCACGTTGGTCAACCCACGACCGGCAATGATTTTAAAATCCAGCGAGCATCAAAAAGCAGCCAAGCAATTCATCGACTACCTCTTATCGAACAAGGTCCAAGCTCAAATCAAAGCTAAGTATCTGATCCCTGGAACCGCGCAGAAATTAGTCAATCCGCTCAATAATGACACCATTAACGCCTATCAAGTCGATTGGTCGACCGCTAATCAAACCCTCACGAAGAACTTGAGTCGCTTTAATCAGGTCCTGACCCATGCGTAAGCGCCACGTTCAAACTCGGCTAGCGGCTCCACTGACCATTTTACTGGCAATCTTGATCGCCGGTCCGCTAGTTGCGTTACTAAGTCAAACCTTGTTCGGCAGTCGCCCCAGCGCGTTGTGGCAGCAATTGATTGCACCGGCCACCCTGACTAGCCTACGTCATAGTCTGCTGTTAGGTGCTGGCACCATCATTGGGACCACCGTTATCGCGACCCCGTTAGCGTGGATTATGACGCACACCCGCCTGCGGGCTTACCGCTGGCTCCACTGGTTGCTACTAGTACCGTTCATGACCCCGCCCTACATTAACGCGATGGGCTGGATCTACTTCTTTCAGCCCCACGGGTTGGTGCAACAATTGCTGCCCCGTGCCGACTTAACTTTTAAGTGGTTATTTAGTCCGTTCGGGATGATTCTTATCATGAGCCTGCACCTCTACCCGGTCGCCTACCTGCTTTTAAAGACCGCCCTTACCCAGTTCAACCAGCGCTGGCTGGACGCGGCGACCGTCCACGGGGTGCCCTTCAAGCGCCAGCTCAGCAAAATCATGCTGCCAATTTTATTAGTACCGTACTTAGCCGTTTGGGTCCTCGTCTTCACGAAAACGTTGGCAGAATTCGGGACGCCGGCAACCTTTGGCCGTAACATCCATTTTGACGTGTTAACAACGACCATCCAACGCGACCTTAGTCAGTGGCCACTAGCCTTTAAGAACGGCGTACTGACCGGGAGCGTGCTACTGGTCATCGCGTTAAGCGCTTGGCTGATCCAGCAACGCTTTTTGGCCCACCCGGTCGTTCAACTAACCGCTAACCAGGCCCCAATTCTTTACTGGCGCCACGGTGTCACCGGTTGGGCGGGGGGCTTCACCGCACTGCTACTAAGCGCGGCGGTCGGTATTCCGTACGTTTCGATTATCACCCAATCGCTGTTCAAGCAACGCAGTGCCGGCATCGCCGCTGGGAACTGGACGTTCAGCCACTACTTAGAACTACTGCGTTTCGACAGTCCGGCCTTTCACGCACTGATCACCACCTTTGGCTTAGCAATCGCTATCAGCATCCTCAACTTAGTATTAGCCGTATTAATCAGTGCTGGTAGTTTATCCCAGCGGCTCCCCCGGTGGATCAGCCAAACGTTAAAAACCCTCGGGGCCCTGCCGCTCGCCATTCCAAACGTGGTGCTGGCGCTGAGCTTAATGATCTTGTTTTCACAGTGGTTGGCGTTTACCAAACTGTACGGCAGCCTACTGGTTCTAATGATTGCGGATATTACGCTGTTCCTACCAACTTCCGTTCAATACATTACGACCGCCCTGCAAGAACTCGACCAGTCCTTAGTGGCTAGTGCCCGCGTGTTCGAAGCCAATCCGTGGCGCATCCTAACGAAGATCATACTGCCGATTTTAGCACCGGCGCTGACCAATAGTTTCGCGATGGCGTTCATTGCAACTAGTCGTGAACTAGTCGTCGCCCTACTACTGCTGCCTTCGGGAATGACGACCATTTCGTCGTTTATCTTTCAGTCCTTTGAGCAGGGGGACGCGTCGCAGGGTATGGCACTGGCCGTGGTCACCGTGGCCATCACGTTTGTCATCATACAACTGACGGGGCAGTTGCTGACTAAGGAAAGTACGCCACGTCAAGCTTAAACGCCCCACCAATTTTAAAAGTGCCCGCCAATGGTTAGTCGGAACAGCTAACCATTGACGGGCTTTGTTGGTAAAATTATCGATTGACTCCCGTTATAAAAGCGGTATCATTAATAGTGAATAATATCACAAAAAGGGAGCGATAACATGGATTTTAATGACCTTTTAGTACAACGTCGCGCCATCCGCGATTTTACGTCCCAACCCGTTAGTCATGACGACATTCGCGCCATCGTCAAGGATGCTCAGCAAGCGCCTTCTTGGAGTGACTCTCAACCTTGGCACGTTACGGTTGCCACCGGGGCTGCGTTGGACCAAATCAAGACGCAACACGCTGAACGGGTGCAAGCGCACGTCCGCGGGCATTCCGAACTTGTCCCGACCCACCGTAACGAATGGAGCGGTCAGCCACGGGCCAACATGGCCGCGTTCGGCGAAGATTGGCACCAGTTCGCCGATGACCCGGTCAACATGTTGGATGCACAGGGGGTTCTCTTCCACGCACCGGCACTCTTATACTTAACGGTTGCTAAAAGTTCGTCAACTTGGTCCTATTACGACCTCGGCGGTTTCGGGCAACTGTTAATGCTGGCCGCGACTAACCGCGGGATTGACTCAATGCCAGCTTATGAAATCGTGAAGTATCCCGACATCGTCCGTAACGTGCTCCCAATTGCTGATGACCAGTTACTGGCCATGGGTATCGCGCTCGGCTACCGGAGTAATGCGCCCATCAACGGGATGCACGCCTACCGACCAGAACTTGACAGCATCCTGACAATTAAAGACTAATCATCACCTTCCGTTAGACTCAAAAAGGTAAGTCACTTCAAACCGTGACTTACCTTTTTAATAATGTCTATTTTTTGGCTTGATTGGATTCCTCACCAATTTTAAAAAGCGGGATTTTAGGTAACGCATTTTCACCCGTTTGCCGCTTTGGTTGCGACCCACCGTTTAACCGTTGTTCCAAGCTCCGTTGGCGTTCGGCTTCCACCTGCTGGGCCGTTCGTAAGCCCCGTTTTTGCCAATTTAGCAGGATGCGGTCCATGTAGGTCAGGTTATAAACCTGCCGAAGAACCGCCTCGCGCAACGCTAAGCCGATTACTTCCGGGTCATATTGGTCTTCATCAAACCACTTACTAATGCTTTCCATTTCAATTGGCGACAACGCCCGGCCGAATTCCCGTTGAATATCGGTAAACACTTTTTGACGAGGGTTGGTTGCCACCGCCTGATCCGTCTGGGTCGCCGCTGCCCGTTCAGGCTGCTTGACGGCGAGTGCTAACTTATCGTATAAACCGTCAAAATTATAACGGTCGTGAATCTTGTTGTCCGCTCCGGTCACCGACTCGATCGTCAAAAACTTTTTAGCCAGCATTTCATGTAACCGCTGAAAGACGGTATTGCTCGACTCACCTAAACTTTTGGCAACCACCGCCGCGTCCGGAAATTGCTGTCCCTGATCCGTTAGTCGTTTAAATTGTAAGTAAACCAGCAACTCATCGTTGGTTAGCCCAATTTCGCGGTAGTGCACCAATAACGTATTGGCGACCGCAGTCTGGCCGTCGTGGAGCAGTGCGTGTGCTAAGAGCTCCATTTACATTCTCCCCTTTGAACAATGAAAGCGCGAAACCACGGCTTCACGCTTTCCATTTCATTCTAATTCAGTTATTTTGCGTGTGCCGCAATTTTTTGGTCCATAAACTTTTGTAACCGTTGGTGAGCCTTCCGCAGTGAAGCAAGGTCGGTCGCGTAGCTTAAACGAACGTGGCCGGCTAACCCGAAGGCTTCACCAGGAACGATCCCCACGTGGGCGTCCTGTAAGACCGCCTGTGCAAACGCCATACTGTCCGGATAACCCGTTAAGGTCAACGCCTCGCTAATATCCGGGAATAAGTAGAAGGCGCCGGCCGGCTTGCCAGCCGGAAACTTAAATCCAGGTAAGGCGGCCATCAACGGGAACCATTCGTTGAGGCGTTCCTCGAAGCCAGCCCGCATCTTAGCGACTGAACTTTGATCCCCACCAAAGGCTTCAATCGCGGCGTATTGCGAAACCGCCGCGGGATTGCTAGCAGCGTGGCCCAAGACGACCCCCATTTTAGCCATGATTTCCTTCGGGCCGGCAGCGTAACCAATCCGCCATCCGGTCATCGAATAGGCTTTTGACACCCCGTTGATCAGGACGACGTGGTCTAGGTGCTGATCACCAAGTTCCAACACTGACGTGAAGGAACTGCCGTTATATAACAGCTTTTCGTAAATTTCGTCAGCAACCACTAGCACGTCGTGTTCGACCGCCCAATCTAAAATGGCGGTTAATTCGTCGCGACTAAAGACTAAGCCGGACGGATTTTGGGGTGAATTTAAAACGAGCGCCTTCGTCTTGGCGGTCCGTTGCGCTTCTAAATCCGCCACCGTAAAGCGGAACTGGTGGTCAGTCGCAACTTCCACCGGCCGCCCGCCAGCTAACTTAACCTGTTCTGAATAACTCACCCAGTATGGCACCGGTAAGAGTACTTCATCGTCGGGATTCAAAATCACTTGAAATAACGTAAACAGCGCCATTTTAGCACCATCCGTTACCACGATTTGTTGCGGGTCAAAATGGTGACCGTGATCGGCTTCGATCCGGTGACTAATGGCCTGCTTTAGTGCCGGCAAGCCAGTCGCAGGGGTGTAAAAACTCGACTGCCCGTTTTGAATACTTTCAATCGCAGCCTGTTTAATATTATCCGGCGTTTGGTAATCCGGTTCACCAATTCCCAAGTTGATGACGTCAATGCCATCCGCAAGCATCTGCTTAGCCATTGAACTCACTTGTAACGTTGCTGACGGTTGAATTTGCATGACTTTTCGTGATAATTCCATGTACATCCGCACCCCTTTTAAATATTAATAATCGATTTTAACTGGCTGCCGTTACGATATTGCAAAATCTCGTAACACAAATTTTTCTTTTGGTTAAGGTAGGTGATCTCCCACACCACGTTGCCCTGATACTTGCCTAACGTAATCTTGATAACTTTACTAGGATTACGTTTCGACCAAACCTTGCGCAGGGCTTTTTCGCGGGAAATCCCCGCCGATTGTTTCACGACCGTGGTCGCGTGCTTTTTGTTGGTATTGATCAGCGCGTACACCGGCACGTTTTTACTGGACGTCCCGGTCACCGCGTAGTAACTCTGGTTACCATTATACTGGGAAAAAGCCGTGGTCGTTTTTAGCTTTCCCTTACTGACTGCCAAACTATAAGCCGTCTTTTGCGCACGGTGCGCCGGGCGTTGAGCGACCCAGAGCGTCCCGTAAACCGCAATGATCACCGCTAAAAGGACTAACAGGACCACTTTAATCACTTGTTCCGGGCGTCGTTTACGTTGAACTCGCATATTTTTTTTGATCCTTTCAAAAACAGATAAACTAATTATAGCAAATTAATCTGGGTCCGAAACGCTTTGCGTCTTAGTTTTGAAAAAACTTTGAAGTTCCGTCGTAATCTCCGCTACCGACCCGGTCGTTGGCGTCAACGACTTCGGTAATGCCTTTAAAATCGTCTGACCGTACCGCTTCGTCACAACGCGGTCATCCAAAATAATGGCGGCGCCGCGGTCGTCTTCGGTCCGAATCAGCCGACCGAGCCCCTGCTTTAACTTAAGGGCCGCTTTGGGCAGTGCTTCGTGATAAAACGGGTTGCGGTTGGCGTGACGGAGCTGGTCGTAACGGGCCTTGGTCGTTGCCTGGTCCGGTGACTCGAACGGTAATTGGGTCACAATCAACAGTTCTAGCTGTTCTTGCGGTAAGTCGATGCCTTCCCAGAAACTGGCGGCGCCGAGTAAGATGGCGTTGTCACCCTGCACAAACCGGCGAATCAGCTTTTCACGACTCCCATTGATACCCTGAGCCAGCAATTCGCGGTCACTAACGGCCCCGGACTGGTGCAGCCGGTAAAAGACCGCTTCAATCATGTTGAGCGAATTAAAGAGCACTAACGTCTGCTTTGGTGCCGCGGTCACAATTTGTTCGATGGCGCGGGCGAGATAGCCAGCCCGCTGCTTGCCGCTTGGTGATTCGGCGTTAGTCGCGTCGGTCGCCACTAACAAGCGTGCTTGTCGTTTCAAGTCAAACGGACTGGCTAACTGGTGATGCTCCGCCGTCGTCGCGTCGAGGTCTAACTGGTCGTAGACGTACTGGGATTTACCGGTAGCAAACAGGGTCGCTCCGGTCAGTAACGGGGCACTGAAATACGGGTATAACTGGTCTTTGAAAAAGCCCTGGGTATCGATCAAGCTACCAGAAAGCGTCAGGCTTCCGCGATCGTGCCATTGGTTTAAGTTGATCCAAAAGACCCGCTGGCCGCGTGTAACCGGCATGACCCACGCCCGCAGTAAGTCGTAACCGCGACGGAGATCCTGAAACCGGTTATAAAAATCGTCCAGGACGTGTTGTTCACGCGGTAAAATTTGCGACTGATCGTGCTGGTACTGCTCGTTAAGCTGTTGATACTGCAAAAAACAATTTTCAATGGCCGTTTGCAGTTGCTTGATCAACGCGTTATGGGTCGCAAAAAAGCTGGTGATTTCATCCGTTGTGATTGCAATTTCTAACGGCTGACTGCCGCCCTTCTGACTCGGTACAAACTGACGTGCCAAGGCCGCTTGGAATTGTTGTAAGTGTAAATCGGTATCCTTCAACGAATTATCCAGTAATTTCAAGCGGTAATCGGCTTGGGGCTGCTCGGCAAATAAAGCCCGCAAGTTCAAGTCGTGCTCCTGGTCGATCCGACTGGCTAAGCTATGACAGGCGGACATGTAAAAGTTAAAGTTGAAGGTCTGCCGTGATTCCCGCAGCACCCCGTCTGGTAAGTGTTGGGCTTCATCCAACACTAATAACGGCTGCTGCTGACGGCTGCCTAACTGTGCAACGTGGCGCATTAGATAAGCGTGGTTCGTAATAATGAAGGTCGCTTGGGCGGTCAGTTGATCACGCCGCCGTAAAAAGTCTTCCTTAAAGAACGGGTCATCCGCCTTTAACGAAGCCGCCCCGTGGTGCGCGATCTCGGCAAAGTATGGTGCCTGGTAGGTCGTCAAGTGCAGTTCATCAAGATCACCGGTCAGCGTCATCGTTAACCAAACGAGGACCCGCAGTTTTAATAACTGGGTCTGCTTAGAATGTTCGTGTAACGCCAAGCCGTGAGCAAACCGGTTCAAGTCAACGTAGTGGTGGTTGCCCTTGATCACGACGGCGCTCACCGCATCCGGTAACAACGCGTTCAGTAGCGCCACGCCCTGTTCTTGTAACTGGGTCTGCAAAACGGTCGTCGCGGTGCTAACCACCACCTGGCGACCATCCTGTGCGAGGTACGCCAGTGGCAGTAAGTAGCCCAGCGTTTTGCCAGTCCCGGTCGGCGCTTCGATCAGCAGTGGCTGCTGCTGTGCCTGTTCATTCGTATAGTGCCGATAAATCTGATTCATCATCCGGGCCTGTTGCGGACGGTAAGTTAAATTCTTACCAAACAAGCGGGTTTTTTGGGCCTTAGTCACCGGGTAACGGTGTGGTTGCCGACCAGCCACCCCTTGCGGTAGTTCCGGCTTACGCAACGCGATGCCGTTGCGGACCATCAAATTCTTAGGTAACGGCTGCGGGTGTTGTTTCCCCCGTTGGAGCGCGTACGCGAATAGCTCCGCGGTTTCCCGTGGTAGTTCCGGTGCGAGCCGCACCATTTGTTGTAAGGTGATCAACGGCAAACTTGCTAAGCGCTTTTGCAAGAAAATAAAAAGGTTAGCCGTTGCGACCGCATCACTATCCGCTGAGTGCGGATGTTGGTGGGCAATGTCCAATAAATGGCTCAAGTCGCGTAACCGGAAACTGGGTGCGGTCGGCAGTAAAATCTGCGCTAACGACACGGTATCGACCGCCCGAATCGGCAACTCTGGATAACCGACCCGCGCCAATTCAGCGTTGATGAATGGCAAGTCAAAGTTAACGTTATGGGCAACGAAGACCGTCCCTTGAAGCAAGCTGTAAATGGTGCCCGCTAAATCGTCAAACGGCGCGGCCTTACGCACACGCGCGTTACTGATACCGGTCAAATTCTCAATGACGGCGGGGACCGTGGTCAACGGGTTCACGTCCGCCGCAAACGTATTTACTATTTTATTATTTTTGACGAACGCACACCCGATTTGGATGATGCGGTCGCCGTCCTTTACACTAGTACCAGTTGTTTCAATATCAACAATGGCATAGGTCGTGGTTGGTTTCATGGTCATTTCCCCAAGTACCAGCCCGTTTAGGCTGTTAGTATTGCTGAACTTATCAGCTTTTCAAGTAAATTATAGCATACCGCGGTGGCCGCCGAAGGGTGACTCACCCCTGACCGACCGCTAAACAATTTAATCCGTTTTTAATCTTACCATACGGTACTGCTCAACGGGGCCGTATTCGCCCACCTTTTGCTGACCCGATAGGTTACTCACCGAACGGTCAAATTAATAAAAAATGGTAAAATTCAGCAAAGGCGTGCGCGTTCCCCCGCCAGTCGTAGTCAAAAGCGCCATAATAAGGTATCATAATCTTATTAATCTACTTTAGAAAGGCAGCGACACGATTGAAAAATCTAGCTACCGGTACTAGTCATGCCAAAATTATATTAATTGGGGAACACGGGGTGGTTTACGGTCAACCAGCCATCGCCCTTCCCATCTCAACGATTCAAATGCAGGCCGTCATTCACAAGCGTGATACGGCCCAAACCGTTAAGAGTCGATACTTCAATGGTGACTTTCAAATGATGACTGCCAACCTTGGCGGCATCCAAGCCCTAATCAAGACTTTATTGAAACGCTTCGACGCCCCCGACCAGGGCTTCGATATTCACATTACAAGTGACATTCCTTCCGAGCGGGGGATGGGATCGTCGGCCGCGGCGGCGGTTGCCGTTACCCGCGCCTTCTACGACTTTTTTGAACGACCACTAAGCCATCAGGAACTCCTGAAAACGGCGAACGTGGCCGAAAGTTACACCCACGGCCAACCAAGTGGCTTAGACGTGGCCACCGCCAGCGCGACGTCGCCAGTCTGGTTCGTGAAGGGCCGGGAAAATTACCCGATTCCGGTCAACTTACACGGTTACCTCGTCATTGCTGATACGGGCATTAAGAGTCAAACTAAAATTGCGGTGGCAACCGTCAAGAACCTCTTGATCGTCGAAGGCGAAACGATTCAGCAGCACATTACCAGCTTGGGCGCGCTGACCCGCCAAACGCGCGATGCGTTAGCTGACGGGGACCTGCCCGCCCTAGCGCACGCGTTAAACGGCGCCCAGGATGACCTACGCTCGCTGGGTGTTAGCCACCCCGCCTTGGAACAATTATTAGCGGTTGCCCGTCAAAACGGGGCGGTGGCTGCAAAGTTGACTGGTAGCGGCCAGGGTGGTTGCATGATCGCCGTTGCACCCGAAGCTAGCATTGCGAACACCTTATCGCAAAAGCTGGCTGCTGCCGGTGCCACCGCGACCTGGGTCGAACCGCTACATACAGACGCGTAATTTGGAGGAACCTTAATGACAACCACCGTGACAGCTAAAGCCCACACGAACATTGCCCTGGTTAAATACTGGGGCAAAAAGGACGCTCAGTTGATGTTGCCGCAAAACGGCAGCATTTCACTAACGCTCGACAAATTTTACACCCAAACTAGTGTGATCTTCGATAACCAACTTGAACAAGATCAGATCACCTTTAACGGTCAGACCCTAACCGCCAGTAAAGCCCAACGAATCAGCCGTTTTCTCGACTTGGTCCGCCAACGGAGCGGACAATCCGCCGCGGCTAAAGTCGTTACTGAAAACCACGTACCGACCTCGGCGGGGCTAGCCTCTTCGGCTTCCGGCTTTGCCGCGCTCGCCGCGGCGGCTAGCCGGGCCGCCGACATGCAACTTGACAACACCGCTTTAAGCCGGTTAGCGCGCCGGGGCTCCGGTTCCGCGACCCGGTCAATTTTTGGCGGGTTCGTCGAGTGGCACGCCGGTCACGACGACGCCAGTTCCTACGCCGAATGCTTGCAGGACCCGGTCGACTGGGACGTGCAAATGATCGCTGTAGTTTTAAAAAAGACCCAAAAGCCAATTAGTTCCACCGCCGGGATGGCCAGAGTCGTCGCGACCTCGCCGTATTACCCGGCCTGGGTTCAAACCGCGAATCAAGATCTGGTTGCGATGCGCCGCGCGATTCAAGCCCGGGACCTTACGACCCTCGGTGAAATCGCGGAAACCAACGCCATGCGGATGCACGCCTTAAATCTAAGCGCTAAGCCGGCGTTTAACTACTTTACGGCCGAAACCTTAACGGCAATTCAAGCGGTCAACGACTTACGCGCTAACGGCATAACCTGTTACTATACTCTGGACGCTGGCCCGAACGTGAAAATTATTTGCGCGGGCCACGATACGGCGATGATCACGCGGGAACTATCCCGCTACTTTGATTCGGAGCAACTGATCGTCGCCAAGCCCGGACCGGGCATCACAATCTCAGAAAATGATTAAATTAGTTACGGTCCCAGTCGACCTTGAAAGGACATGATGGCATGATTACGGTGAAAGCACCTGGAAAACTTTACATTGCCGGCGAGTACGCCGTTGTAGAACATGGTTTTCCGGCGATCATCGTTGCGCTTAACCAGTTTGTGACCGCAACGATTTCACCCAGCGATACGGTTGGTAGTATCGCCTCAGAACAATATCAGGAAAATTCGATTGTTTGGCGCCGACGGGGGGATACCATGGTTTTCGATAACCGGGATAACCCCTTCCACTACATTCTTTCCGCGATTAGCTTAACGGAAAGCTACGCTCACGAACAGGGGCGCGAGCTCGGCTTGTACCACCTCGGCATCAATAGCGAGTTAGATAGCGCCGATGGTAAAAAGTACGGTCTAGGTTCCTCGGCCGCCGTCACGGTGGCAACCGTCAAGGCGCTTTGTCAATTCTACGATTTACCCCTCAGCAAGCCACAACTCTTCAAGCTTGCCGCTATCGCCCACCTTTCCGTTCAAGGCAACGGGTCGCTGGGTGATATCGCCGCCAGCGTTTATGGCGGTTGGATTGCCTACCACTCGTTTGACCGCGACTGGCTACACCTTCAGCGCAAAACGGCAAGCTTGACCGAGCTACTCAACATGCCGTGGCCGGACTTACAAATCGACTTGCTGACCCCACCGAAGGCCCTTAAACTGATGATTGGTTGGACCGGTTCGCCGGCTTCAACCTCACACCTCGTGGATAAGGTGGCGCTCGTCAAGGCGAAACAACGCACCGAATACCAAACGTTCTTGCAGGCAAGCAGAGCCTGCCTACAACGGATGATTGCCGGCTTTCACGCGGGTGATTTACACGCCATTCAAACTGAATTGCGCTGTAACCGCCAACTCTTACAATCACTCGGTGAATTTAGTCACGTCACCATTGAAACACCGATGCTACAACGCCTAATTAGCTTAGCCGAGCAAGCCGGGGCCGCGGCCAAAACTTCCGGGGCCGGTGGTGGCGATTGCGGCATCGTACTGATCGACCGCACTATCGATCCCCAGCCGCTACTTAAAGCTTGGGCAGCGCACGGCATCGAACAGTTAGCGTTGTCCGTGCACCACGTCGACGAAGCTTAATTTCAATCACGTCAATCAACGGGTCCGGTCGTCAGTGACGGCGCGGCCCGTTTTATTTAATTGGAGGTGGCTTACTTGCCACAAAATCAACAATCACACCGTAAAGACGAACACGTTTCGTTAGCGGAAAAATACTATCAAACGAGTACCGTAAACTCGTTCGACCAGGTCCGTATCCGTCACGATGCCCTGCCGGAAACGGCGGTTGCCGACGTCCAGCTCACAACTAAGGTCGGTCAATGGCACTGGGCCAGTCCGCTTTACATTGAGGCTATGACTGGCGGTTCGCCCTATACAGGAAAACTAAACGCCCGTCTGGGTAAAGTTGCCGCCGCCTGCGACTTACCAATGGCAACCGGGTCACAAAGCGTGGCCATTAAGGCACCCGAACTTGCCGACACTTTTGCGGTTGCTCGTAAAGCTAACCCCACCGGCCTAATTTTTGGTAACCTGGGTGCGGGCCACAGTCTGGCGGCCGCCAAAACGGCGGTTGCGATGCTTCACGCCGACGCCCTCGAACTCCACTTAAATACGGTACAGGAAATCGTCATGCCCGAAGGTGACCGGGATTTTCACTGGCTAGCAAATATTCAGGCAATCACGAAACAATTAGCCGTGCCCGTAATTGCTAAGGAAGTCGGTTTTGGTATTTCCAAACCCACGATGACCCAACTTTATCAGGCCGGCGTGCGCTACCTGGACCTTGGTGGCCATGGTGGAACCAACTTCGTTAAGATTGAAAATCGGCGGCGTCCCGACCGCGACATGGCTTACCTAGATGACTTTGGCCTAACGACCGTTGAATCACTCCTGGCCGTCCAGGACCACCCGCAGGACCTGACGATTCTGGCTAGCGGTGGCGTTCGCCAACCACTGGATATCCTCAAAGCACTGCTGCTTGGAGCGGACGCGGTCGGCATGGCCGGTACCATCCTGCACGCGCTACTGCACCATACTGACGATGAAGTCATCAGCATGCTCACGGACTGGCAGGCCCAGCTCAAGCGGTTAATAGCCCTCGTTGGTGCCACCAGCGTTGAATCCCTTCACCAGATGGGAGATAAAGTGCTGTTATCACCCGAACTTGTTCAGTACAAGCAAACACTTTAAACAAAAAAATTGGCAACATGTTTAGTAGCTAAAAGTCTTAATTTATCAAGAACTTGGTTATAACAATTATCCCCTAATAAAGAAACCAACCGAACGAGCGCCCCCCCACTTTTACTTAAAAAAGGTTATGCTAGCGATAAGTCAAAGGGGGATTGACGATGTTAGCTTGTCAAAATTGTGGGAAACCGTTGAAACGCACCGACCGAGCTTACTTCTTATTGGAAGTACCGCACCGCTCAATTGGTGAAATTCGGAGTTTTTTAGCCGTTAACTCAGTTGCTTACTGTCCAGATTGCGTACAAATCATGCGGACAAAGGCACTTAATTAAACCGTATACACAAAAATGCTCAGCAGTCGCTGAGCATTTTTTTACGTTCATAATTGTGTGTTTTCGTTAGTGGCTAAAAAGCGCAGCCCCTTTGGAAAGAAGTTTTTGACGGTCGCCCCGACCGCCTTACCAAAGCCAACTGGTAATCCGTCACAACTCAAGACCCGAAAACCATTAGTCGTCACGGCGGTGGTTAACTGGAACGTTTCCCCGTGGACGTACCGTTGCCACTGTTCGTGATCAATCGCGAGTTGCGGCCAATCTAGGCTGTCACTTGCCAGCGCTAACGCGTAACTCGGTTCAAAGCGTTTTTTCTTAAACGTCCCTAACTGCGTACCGGGGCGAAAGACCTTTAACTTGCGGGTGACCGGCATCATTGCCGGCACCGCATAAAGTTGCTCGCCGTGCGCTTGTAAAGCGACGTTCGGAATCGCGGTAACACCCTGGCTCGTTAGAAATTGTTGCCAAAGCTGACGTTGAGCCGGCGTTAAATTATCGCGGACCGTCTTTTGGGGCTTAACGGTCGTTTCATCCGTATTCACAAGTTTGGCAATAAAGTGGCCCTCACCGCGCATTAAGTGTGGAAATAACCGGGCTGCCTTTTTCAGTTCGGGGTTGCCATCCGCCCACTCCGGTCGGCCGTCGACCATTCCGGCCGTCTTTTCGATCGGTTCCAATTTTAGTTGCGGGTAAGTTTTTAACAGCCAAGCCATCATTTGCTCGTCTTCCTCGGGCGCAAAGGTGCAGGTCGAATAAATTAAGTAGCCACCCGGTTTGAGCATTTTGACCGCTTCCGTTAAGATTTCCCGCTGGCGGGTCGCGCACTCAGCCGGGTAATCCGATGTCCAGTACTGCATCGCCGCCGGATCCTTGCGAAACATCCCCTCACCGGAACACGGGGCGTCCACCAAGATCCGGTCAAAGAACCCGGCTAATTCTTTAGCTAGCGCGGCCGGCGTCGCGTTAGTGATCACGGTATTTAAGGCCCCGTAACGTTCAACGTTATCACCTAAAGCGGTTACCCGCTTGGGATTGATCTCGTTAGTCACCAATAACCCCGTTTGGCGTAAATAGCTCAACAGGTGGGTCGTCTTGCCACCCGGCGCCGCACACAGGTCCAATACCCGTTCATTCAATTGCGGGCGCGCCACTTCACCGACCGTCATGGCACTAGGCTCCTGACTGTAAACCGCACCGGCTAAGTGTTCCATGGCGTTACCGTTGACCCGTCCGTAATAGCCGATGGGACTGTACGAAACGGCACTCGTCATTTTAACCCGCATTGCGGGTGTTACGGCCTTAGCTGGGTTGACCCGGAAGCCCTTTTCGACCGGCGCATCAAACGCCGCAAAGAACGCGGCGGCCTGGTCACCTAATAGCCGTTCGTATTTAGTCATAAATTCTGCTGGTAATTGCACAAACTTTCCTCCTCAGTTACGTCAAGCACTCTCAATTAGATTACCACACTTGGCGCCGACCGCAAGAAGGGAAAGATTCGCAATCCGCTAAAAACTATGCTAGATTTAAAGAATAATTGTGGTGAATGAGAGGGTTACTTAATATGGAAAGAAAACTAATTGCCTTAGACTTAGACGGGACGACCTTAAATGCGGCTTCAGGACTGAACGCCGCAACCATCCAGACGATGCAGCGCCTCCAAGCAGCCGGCCACATCGTTAGCATCATTACTGGCCGGTCATACCAAGGGTCACAGGCCATTTACGATGAACTAAAGCTCGCTAGCCCGATGATCAACTTCAACGGGTCGCTGGGACATTTGCCACACCGGACTTGGGAACACGAGTACCAGTTCACGGTGAATAAGGCCATCGTGTTAGCATTAGTCAAGTACCGTGAGCAACTCGGCATCAGCCAAATCATTGCCGAAAATAAAAATAGTACGATGACGGCCGGTCAAGACGTCGTCGCCGACCAGTTTTTCCCAGAAGTGGCTAACAGTCCGCGACTCACGCCAGAAACGCTGACCCGTAACCCGAACTCACTCGTGCTAATCGTCCAACTCGACCGGCGTTCAGCGGTGGTCGATTGGATTAAAAGCCACTTCGGCGATTTGGTGGACGTGGGGATTTGGGGTGGTCCCAACGCAATTTTGGAAATCACGTCGAAGGGCGTGCATAAGGCGAAGGGCGTCGCTTACCTCGCCGACCGTTTTAAAATTGCCCGTCAAAACATCATTGCTTTTGGTGACGAACACAATGATTTAGAAATGCTCCAATACGCTGGTCTCGGCGTGGCGATGGCTAACGGAACCCCCGCTATCAAAGCGGCCGCCGACGACATTACGCCTTATAATAACGATCAAAACGGCGTGGCCCGGTACTTAGAAAATTACTTTGACCTCGCAGAATAACGTTCACTACCGACCGTCCTCAATCAGGACGGTCTTTTTTATTACACTGCCGGCGTTCGCCGTCAATGATGACCAACCATTGCCAGTTCCCCTGCTGCTGGGAATTGCGCCACGCGACTTCGATTAAGATTCGTTGTTTGGTATTCAAAGTTACCCCCGCTTTCCGGTCCGCTTACACGCCTACTGTAACGCCGTTGATAGCTGATTACGACTACAAAACTTGATTGTCTCAATGAACTTATCAACGTCGTCGTTCCCCAGTGTGAATTGCAAGACAATTAACGCCAATTATGCTATAACGACTTTGTAGGATTAATTAATAAACTAATCATTTGGAGGCGTTTTATTTGAAAATCTACCGCGCAAATATCGTACCGTTAAACGACCAAGCAATTGGGACCGCTGCTCATGGTAGCGCCCTGTTCGTTGTAAACGGTGACACGCTGACCGTTAACATCGAAATGTTCGATACCCCGGCTAACGAACAACACTGGGAACACTTCCACGGCTTCCCGGATGGCCGTCCAGCCGAAATTGCCACCGCCGCACAGGATGCCAACCACGATGGTTTCGTTGACTTACCCGAAACCGAACCCGTTTCCGGGACAACGATGGTGCCGTTCAACGACCAACCTGAAACCATGGACGTACCGAATGACGCTTACCCGGTTGCCGATGCCAACGGCTACTTTGCCTATACCAAGGTCGTACCGTTAGCCCAACTGGACGCTGCCTTTAAAAAGGTATTCCATGATAGTGAACTCGCGCTAGACAAACGGGTCATCTACATCCACGGGGTCGCCCCAAGCTTAAACTTGCCGAGCACCGTGGCTGGTGAAGTCGCCCAATACGACCACCACGTCACCTTACCGATTGCGGTCGGTAAGATTGAGGCCGTCCAACTTTAAGACGGACTGCCAACATAACTCTAAAAAAGGCGCCTCCCCGCGGGAGACGCCTTTTAATTGACACTTAATTTAATTAGATAACGGGGTCTTTTCCGCTACGGGCAACGCAACGTCTAAGCGGGTCAAGTCAGCGTAAGTTTCGCGCTTCACGACCAGGTGACTCTGGCCATCCTCGCAAAAGACGACGGCCGGTCGCGGATTACGATTATAATTGCTAGCCATCGAATAGCCGTACGCACCGGTATCCAAAACGGCGAGCACGTCTCCCGGTTGGGTTGCCGGCAAGGACTGGTTCCAAATCAGCATGTCACCGGATTCGCAATACTTACCAGCAATCGACGCGACTTGTTGCGCTGGCAAGGTTGGGTCCTTAGCTAACACGGCCTCGTACTTCGCATCGTACAGCGCCGGTCGAATGTTATCGCCCATCCCGCCGTCAACGGCTAAGTACTTCCGAATGCCAGGGACTTCCTTTGAAGCGCCCAAAGTATATAGCGTCGTTCCCGCCGTCGCAACCAGCGAACGACCGGGTTCGATCCAGATTTCTAACATTGGCACGTGGTGCGCCTTAGTCTGCGCAATCGTTTCCTTAATAATACTGTCCACGAAGTCGGTTGGGGCCAACGGTTGGTCTTCCGCCGTATACTTGACCCCAAAACCACCACCAACGTTCATAATTTGCGGATAAAAGCCCAGCTCGTTTTGCCAACGTGCGAAAACGCTAACTAGCTTATCGACGATCATCTCAAAACCGTGTAATTCAAAAATTTGCGAGCCAATGTGACAATGAATCCCGACTAAGTTCAAATATTTAGCCGCCTGGGCTTGCCGAACAGCCTGATCCGCCTGGCCGCTATTGAGGCCGAAACCAAACTTGGAATCTTCCTGGCCAGTCGAAATATATTCGTGGGTGTGGGCCGAAATCCCCGGCGCAATTCGCAACATAATGGTCACGACTTGTTGCCGCGCAGCACTTAAGCGGGTCAATAAGTCGAGTTCGTAAAAATTATCAACCATGATACAACCAACGCCGGCATCCAGTGCCATCATTAACTCTTCTTCGGATTTATTATTACCATGAAACGAAACTTTTGCCATTGGAAAGCCCGCTCGTTGTGCCGTATACAGCTCGCCACCGGACACCACGTCACAGTGGATACCGGCCTGGGCAATCAGTTGGTACATCGCTACGGTCGCAAACGCCTTGCTGGCATAGCTGATCTGGTACGCCACGTGATTAGCTTCAAACACCCGTTTGAAATCAGCAATCGCCTGCCGAATCTCACCCGTATCGTAGACGTACAGCGGCGTTTGGTATTCCTTAGCCAACGCTAGACTATCGACACCACCGATCATTAAATGGTGCTGCTCATTCAATTCTTGCTCACTCAATTGTTCGTTCACGGTCTAACCCTCAATTCTCTGTCTGCTTAGTAACAAAAAGGCCGGCCCAAATTCGGCCGGTCACACGTATCCCACTTATTTAGCCGCTTCGTCGCTCTTTAAAACGCCGCCAACACTGTAGCGGTTCTTTTGCATCTCACTTAAAATGACGTGAACGTGTTCTGCTGGTGCGCCAGTGTTCTTGCTGACCGCATCCGTCACGTCCTTGACTAAGTTTTTTAACTGTTCTTGTGAACGACCCGCGATCAAGTCGATGTGTACGATTGGCATTCGGTCCACACTCCTCATAGTATTCTTACAAAAACTAATCATACTTTAATTATGCCAATTTTGCAACCATTCTTATTTAACCCGTTAACGACCGCCACGCCGTCAATTAGCTCGAACAATGGTCCCATTAAAATTACCTCACCGACTCCCACTGGCGTCACCGCTAAATTCCGGATAGAATCCGCCACAAACCGATAAAAAATGCTAAAATTGAGGTAATTAGAAGGTGACCAGTTGTCACAGAAAGAAGGAACGCTATGCTGACCCACCAGTTTAATCCCTATTCCGCTTGTACGAGTATTCTCGTCGGTAAAAATGCGAGCGCGGACGGTTCGACCATGATTGGCCGTAATGAAGATTCCCGGGCCGCGTGGGCGAAAAAATTCGTCGTCCATCCGCACACCGAATTTGACGCCCCGCAAACTTTTACTTCGACGGATCAGGACCACCCGTTTAGCATGACCCTACCAAAAATCCGTGCTAAGTATACCGCCACCCCGGAATGGACCGCGAAGTACGGCCTGTTTGAGGAAGACGGTATCAACGAATACGGGGTCGCAATGAGTGCCACCGAAAGTGCCTACTGCAACGCCCGGGTGCTCGCAGCCGACCCGTACGTTAAGGATGGGATCGGCGAAGAAGCAATGGTGACCGTTACGTTGCCGTACATTCATTCCGCCCGTGAAGGCGTTGAGCGCTTGGGCCACATCATCGAAGAACACGGGACCTACGAAACTAACGGGATTCTCTTTAGTGATGCCGAAGAAGTCTGGTACATGGAAACCGGGGCCGGTCATTACTGGGTCGCCCAGCGGATTCCGGACGACGCCTACGCGGTAGTTGCTAATCAGCTGGCCATTCAAGAAATTGATTTAAGTGATCACGATAACTTCATGTACGCCAAGGAAATTCGCAACTTTGTTCTGGATAACCAGCTCGCTTCAATGGACAACGGCTTAAACTTCCGGGAGGTCTTCGGGACCGCCGACGTTTCCGACCAGCACTATAACACCCCGCGGGTCTGGTACGGGCAACGCTACTTTACGCCCGCCGTGGAACAATCGCCAGAATCATTTAACTTACCGTTTATTCAGCGAGCGGCCGGCTTGATTCATATTGACCAGGTTCAGCACTACCTAGCCTCCCACTACGAAGGCACCCCGTTTGACCCGGTCGGTAGTGGGACTGAAGCGGAAAAGCACGCCTACCGCCCGATTAGCTTAGCCAAAACGCAGGAGTCGCACGTGCTACAAATTCGTGAGGACTTACCCGACCAAACTTGCGGTATTCACTGGTTGGCAATGGGCGTTGCCGCCGAGAGTGTTTACGTCCCGTTTTACGCTGGCGCGGCTGACACCCCCAAAGCTTACCAAGTGGCAACCGAAAAGTACGACCCGACTTCCGCCTACTGGATCTTTAAGCTTGTCGGCGTATTGGTTGACGCCCACTACCACGAATTACACGGCGACCTGCAAGCCGCCCAAAAAGAATTAGCAATCCAACTGGGCCACCACTTAATTACGACCGATCGCGAAATTGAAGATCTTAGTGGTGACGCCTTAACCACGGCTTTAACCGCTGCGAACGAAAAATCGGCTCAACTTGCCCTCAGTGCAATGAAGACCCTAACTGCCGATTTAATTACTCGAAGCACCGACATGTCACCACTCAATTACCAAACGGATTTAAATTTATAACCGCTTGAATTTAAGCGTTAAGTCACCTGCTCTGCAGTAACGACTTAACGCTTTTATATTGTGCTGGAAACTGTTATAATGCATCTCGGACGTTTTTTATCGTAAGGCCGGGATTCATTTAATTGTTTAATTGATTTGTGGTTGAGGTTCGATGAAGATTCCCGGAATATTTTATCAAAGGAAGGTTTTAATGAAACGCGTTACATTATTAATCGTTACCATGACATCCATGTTATTGTTAGCCGCTTGTGGTCAGCAAAGCTCCCAGAAGGTTTCCGCAAGCCGAACGGCGGCCGCCGCAACGGTCAGCCGTCAAAGCCAGTCTAGCCAAAAGGCAAAAACGGCCAAAAATGCTCAACAATACGTGGCTAAGTTACGCCAAAGTACCAATAATAAAATCACGGGCGTCCGTTACGCCGACAACACGGTCACTTGGACCGTTTCTAAGGCGTGGGCGAACACGCCGCGTCGCAGTTTGACCCACGCAGTCACTAAGCTGATTGCGACGACCCAAATGCAGGCGTCCCTTCACGACCAAAAGACGCCTAACATCGTTATCGAGCAGGCCAACGGGAAGCGCGTCTGCCACCAGGACGTTGGTTACGACATCGTCTGGGACAATTATTATTAATCATTAAGTCACGAATAAAATTGATCCACCCAAGGTTGACAAATGTACTAGTCCCTGTCAAGTTGACAGGTGAAATAATATAATTCTCGGACGTAACTTAAGCGGCTTTATCGCGATATTCTTTCGCGGTGGAGCCGTTTCT
>NZ_BJDZ01000035.1 GCF_005405405.1 Lactiplantibacillus plajomi | reverse complement strand
TGGTCGACTAGATTGTAGCACAGGACGGTATGTCCTTTTGTTGTGCATAAAAAATGGTGTTGATGGTTTTTATCCATCAACACCAAATATCATAGAGCCATTTTAAAAGAAAACGCATACTTAAACGGTATTGGAAGTTTTTGGAGGATAATTTTATATGGAAAAAGTACGTTTAAAGATTGAGTCAGGCACCTTATTGCTCGATGTAGCGCAAAATGCAGCCTATGACGACCTGCAACTTTATTTTGAGTCGGATCAGCAAATGGCTTATAAACTACATAAAGCTATTTTAACGGTTAATGAGGACTTGATTAACTACCGCTTTAGTATGGATTTGAAGTCTTTGTTAGCCGAGTTAACGCGTGATGATAATACGACCAAGCGCTTAGTATTAATGCATCAATACATTCGAAAAGCTAATGAATCAGATGATCAACGGGAATACGATCGACTTTTAAAATTACCGCTGAAGCGTGAATGGAGCGTTAGCGGGGCTAACCAAGTGTGGGATGATGCACGACAGCACTATTTACAACCTTATTTGACCAAGAACAACGGCATTGCATTGTTAGTTGATCATGATTTAAAACCAGGCCAATATAAAAACTTTCAGGTAATGCAGAAAATTCGCGTTGTGGAACAGCAAGTCAGTATGCAAGGCTACTTTGATACGTTATTCTTTGAGTTACGGGATTGTCACTTGGAATTAGTTGACCGCGGTGGGGACCAGGTGTTTAAGCACGCGTTACCGATCCATGAAGTAGAAACGAAGTATGCGCGGATTCACCGTTATGTCTATGACGTGACACTGACGATGGCGGAGATGGCGGCTTATCTCAAAAACTTGGACCAGTCTAACGAGTTGAGCTTGGACCTTTTCGTTGTTGGGCGGCTCACCGGGACGGATGTCCCCTTAAAGTTCAGACTAGGCCGGCCCCGTTTTATGACTAACTACCGGCTGAAAGGGGAATTAGCCTTAAAGGATGACCAGCGGCAACAGTGGCTCTCATTGGTGCCCTACTTTACGATTAAGGGCTACAACCTCTCGTTTACGTTTAACGCCTACGAAGCGGCCGCCTATGACTATTTCCGGGCACACCGGGGTAAGTGGCAGGGAGTCATTAAAGCGGCGGCTAAACGTGATATTTGGGTGATTGGGGAACGTTCTTATAAAGCCCAGGATAACGGTTTCCGGTTTTTTAAGTATTTACGCGAACAGCACCCGGAAGTGGAGGCCTACTACGTCATTCGTAAGGATGCCGTGGAGCGGCAAAACGTCGCCCCGTTAGGACACGTCCTAACGTTTGGATCGGCGGAACACTTTGAAAAGGTTATCCAAGCGAAGTATATTTGCGGGACCCACCACCCAGACTTTCTATACCCAATTCGGAGTAAGGGGTATGTCGACAATATTCAGGCTAAGCGCATTTTCCTACAACACGGGGTGTTTGGGACTAAGAACATCAAGCCGTTTTACGGCAAGCAGGTCGTGAACGGTTTTTATACCGACCTATTCATTACCAGTTCACAAAAGGAAAAGCGAATCGCAATGACTGACCTGGGTTACGATGACCGCGAAGTTGCGGTAACCGGTTTAGCCCGGTTTGATAGCTTATTTAAGCATGATTTACCGTTAAAGCGGCAGCTGTTGATTATTCCAACCTGGCGCGACTGGCTGACTAACGATGAAATTTTTGAACAGAGCGAGTATTTGCAACGTTACTGGGACTTGTTATTCGATCCCCGTTTGAAGCAGTTTGCGGACCGCTATGGCATGCGATTGATTTTCTGTTTGCACCCAAACATGCAAGCCTACGTTGACTACTTTAAGGACGCACCGGTCACGATTGTGCGTCAGGGTGAAGTTGATGTGCAGATGCTGATCAAGGAAAGCATGATGATGCTGACGGACTATTCCAGCGTGGCTTTCGATTTTAGTTTCTTACACCGACCGGTCCTATACTACACGTTTGACCGCCAGCGGTTCTTAGGGCGCTACCCGTCGCATCTGAACTTAGACGAAGAACTTCCGGGGCCAATGGTCACAACGCTGGACGAAATCTTTGACCAGTTAGACGCGTATGGTCAACAAAACTTTGCGATGCGACCAGCTGACGTGAAGCGGGCCGACCGCTTTATCGCGCACCGGGATACCCACTCGTGTGACCGGATTTTCAGTGCCATTACCCACTTGGCGGATAAAACGGCGGTCGAAAAAGTTCGTAGCAACCCAATTTACGGTAAGGTGAAACGCCGGATTCGCCGGAAGCGGAAGGTTTATTTTCCAATGATGAAGACCTTATACTGGTTCTGGTCACACTTTACGCCAATTAAAAAGAACCAGATTCTGTTTGAGAGTAGTGTCGGTAAACGCTATGAGGATTCGCCACGGGCGATTTACGAGCAGATGGTCAAAACCCATCCAGAACTTGACTACGTTTGGGTTTCCCGGACGAACCAACCGCTACAAGCGAACCCGAAGACCCGGATTGTTAAGCGGCTGTCGTTTGAATATTACCGGGCATTAGCCACTAGTCGTTACTGGGTCAATAACCAGAACTTCCCAACCTACTTGACGAAACGTCGCGGGACCGGTTATTTGCAAACGTGGCACGGGACGCCACTTAAGAAGATGCAACATGATCAGCAGGTCATTGAGGGGCGTAAACCAGGTTACTTGAAACGGGTGACCCACGCGAAGAATCAGTGGTCTGCACTAGTGTCACCGTCGCCGTACGCAACTAAGGCGTTCCGCTCGGCCTTCCAGTACCGGGGACCGGTGATTGAAGCCGGGTACCCCCGCAACGACATTTTTTACGCAGCGGATGTCGATCAGGTTCGGCAGCGGGTACGGCAAGAGCTCGGCATCACGCCTGACCAACGCGTCATTTTATACGCACCAACTTTCCGCGACTATGAAAAGTCTCACGGACGGTTCGTCCTTGATAACCAGTTAGACTTTGAACAGTTCGAATCGCAGTTAGGGGACGATTACGTTCTGCTGATGCGTGAGCACGTGGTCGTGGCTTCAAAATTGCGAATCCCGGAAGCGATGCGGCACAACGTGATCAACGTTTCCAATTATCCGAACGTGCAAGAACTGATGGTGGCGAGTGACGCCTTAGTGACCGATTATTCCTCAATCATGTTTGACTACCTGAACACCGATAAGCCGCTGTACTTCTTCTGTTACGACTTGGAGAAGTATTTGGAACTTCGCGGCGTCTACTTTGACTTCACAAAGGAAGTGCCGGGTCCAATCGTTAAGGACGCGCCGGCACTGTTTACCGCGATTGGTAAGGGAGATGCGAGTTATTGGCAGACGTACGGAACCAAGTACCAAAGCTTTAAACAAAAGTTTGTTCCTAACGATGGTCCCGATACGGCAACCAAGGTGTACCAGCAGTTTTTAGATCGCTATTAAACGAAAAAATGCTTTGAGCAACTGCTCAAAGCATTTTTTAATGGTGTGCAATTTTTTCAATTAATTGAACGACCCGTTGGCTCGCGTTGCCCCGCTCCCAACTAGTGAACTTTGCCCGAAACGCCGTCATTTTTTCTGCGTAATCGGGATAGCGCCCCGTCAACAAAAAGGTTGTTAGTGCAGCTAAGAAGTCCGGTTCGTTCGTTACGATGGGACCAGGGACCTGGTGGTAATCAAAGTAAAACCCACGAATATCGTCCTGATAATGGGCTAAATCGTATGGGTAAAATAACATTGGTCGGTTCAAAATCGCGTAATCAAACATCACTGAGGAGTAGTCGGTGATCAATAAGTCGCTGATAAGGTATAGATCGTTAATATCCTCGTTAACACAAAGTTTTACTTGCGTTTCAAAGCCTTTTAGGCTAATGGATTCTGCGACTAAATAGTGCGGTCGGATGATTAAGACGTCGTCTGGTCCCAACAATTCGCAGACGTGGGCGAGGCTGAACGGCAAGTCCATTTTATATTCACCTTTGCGAATGTAAAAGTCGTCCCGCCAAGTCGGGGCGTACAAGATGACCCGACCATTAGTGTGACCAATAATCCGTTGCTTAATGGCCTGAATCGCGTGCTCATCGGCTGCTTGGTTGACTAGCCGGTCATTGCGCGGGTAACCGTAACTTAAGAACTGGTTGTTGAAGTTAAAAGCCCGTTTGAAAATTGTCTCGGAAAACTGGTTGGGACTGATGAGGTAGTTCCAACGACGACTTTCCGCGTTAAAGTGGGCTTGATATTCGGCCGTCGTACTACCCGGCATCGTCACGTTGGGAATGTCGGCGCCCAATTTTTTTAGTGGCGTCCCGTGCCAAGTTTGAATGTAGGTCGTACGCGGGTTCTTTTTGAGCCAATAGGGCATCCGGGCGTTAAAAACCCAAAACTGGGCGACCGGTGCCACTCGTAGCCAGCGAGCAGAAAACCGGACGACGAAGTCCATTTCGGGATGAGCCGCTTGGGCCGCCGCCAAAAAGCGGTGTTTAACCCCCCAGACCAGTTGCCAGTCGGGATGTTCCTGCTTGAGTGCCTGGTAAATGTAGAGCGGGTTGTCCGTCGGTAGTTTACCGTTGAAGGACTCGAATAAAACGAGGCGTCGTTTCACCGGTCGAACCGTGGCGATTAAATTAAAGACTCGCCGGTAAACGAGACTGATTAGTTCCTTAAGTGACATTTCAATTGATCCTCATTATTAGTCTTTATTTTCAAAATTTAAATCGTGCTTGATTTTAGTGGTCGAAATTTCGGGAGTCCGTGGCAAGTAAATGACTTCGGCGTTAGTCTGTTCGCCAACGAAGTCAAACTTACCGGTCCAGTCATCACCCATTACAAACTTATCGATTTGATAAAACTTAACATCGTTGACTTTCTGGTCCCAGGAGTTTTCAGGAATAACCAAGTCGACGTAGCGAATCGCTTCCAATAAGGCCTTGCGTTTTTCGTATGAGAAGTAGGCCTTTTTACGCTTGCTTTCCCAGTTGAATTCATCGGTGGATAACGCTACGATCAGGTAGTCACCAAGTGCCTTAGCCCGTTTCAGTAGTTCGATGTGACCGTAATGCAGTAAATCAAAAGTACCGTACGTAATAACACGTTTCATTTGAAACGCCTCCTCTAAAATTTTGAGTGTCAGTAATAGCGTTAACACGCCCATTATATCACGCGGATAGTTGGATTGAATGAATTATCATGAATGACTTGATTTTAGCATTAAGGCCGTGAATTTAGAAAAAATAGCGGAATGGTTAAATTTATCAAATCTCAATTGACCCCGTGAACGATTATGGTAGTATTTAAGTTATTAAAAAAATGATATGGATATCTTAGGAGAAAACATGAAAAAAGTGATTACTTACGGGACGTTTGATTTATTGCATAAGGGCCACATTCGGTTGTTAAAGCGGGCCAAGGCGTTGGGCGACCATTTGACCGTTTGTGTCTCGACCGATGAGTTCAATGCGATTAAGGGTAAGAAGGCTTACACGTCGTTTGAAGATCGCAAGTACATTCTTGAAGCCATTCGCTACGTTGATGAGGTGATTCCGGAAAAGGGCTGGGACCAAAAAATTAGCGACGTTGTGGATAATAATATTGACCTTTTTGTCATGGGCGATGACTGGCAAGGTAAATTTGATTTTCTTAAGGATTACTGTGAAGTTGTTTACCTACCGCGTACGGAAGGCATTTCGACAACTAAAATTAAACACGACCTCGGAATGCAGGTCGATGCGGACTAAATTTGCTATAATTAACGGTGAAAACTAATTTTCACTGTTTGGTAACGTCACAAACGGGGCTTGCGGCTTGTCGTTGGTGACGTTTTTATTCGGAAAATAACGGAGGAAATGCTATGGAACCAGTCGTTTTTTTAGTCACTTCACTGGCGGACGTTAGGAAGGATCGCTTTGGCGAGAAACTACACGACTTATTGGATCAAGGCGTAGCCGTAAAAATTATTTTTGCTGATTTAGATTTGTTGGAACGGGCTGAATTTGATCACATTATTGAGACGTTAACGGCGCGTTACGACCAGGCGGTGACCGTTGAAAGCCTGTACGCGTTGTTTCGGCTTGAAAAGGGTGCCCAGTTATCCGCCAACGCGTTAGTAGCGTTAGCACCGGGACTGCAAACTAAGCGGGTCCAACTGGCAGATGGAAGTTATTACGTCCGTTATTTAAAGGATGACCAAATTATGTCGAACGATTACTACTTAAAGGACGGCCGGCATTATTATCAGGTTTTCTATCAAAACAGTCAGCGACAACAGGTTATTTTTTACGGTGGTCAACAACGACCACGAACGGTTCGCAACTATCGGGATGATCAAGCGGTTGAAACGCTGCTATTGAACCATGCGGGCGAGCTCGTGTACCGATTCTTACATAAGCGCGTTATGAGTCAACGGCGCTACAACGTGAGTCCGGCGTCACAATTGCAATTGACCAAAACGATTGTACCGGTAACGCCGGGACAACAACGTAAGAAAAAAGTGGATCCGCAACGGACGTTAACGATTGTTGACGAACCAATTACGGAAACGGCGGTCATTGACTATGTTAATAGCCGGCAGTTTGACGGCCTGTATGACTTTTACGGGTACGTCTTGACGCGGTTCGGTTCCCAACAGCGACTCTACGTTAGCTTAGCGGATACCGTGGCGCTGACAACCGAATTACCCAATCAATTAATTTTTAATTATTAGAAAGGAGGGGTGACTTGTGCGAGCGATTTTATCAGGCGTTCACCCGAAGCAGGGTGGGCAACAGTCGTTAGAACTTGAATTGATTGACGTCCCCTATGCCGTCACTGACTTAGCCATGATCTTTATGGAAAAAAACGCGTTGGCGACGTTCAACGTGCCTATTCACCGGGGGGTTCGCAATAACATGTTAAAGGTACGGGTCGATATGCAATCCTTTACCTTTGAACACCGTGGACAGAGCGATTTTTCTTGGGAGATGTACTTTGCCTTTAACGTCGATCATCAGCCTTATTTACTCCAAGTTGAGAGTGAGTATGTTTCTGGTCGCCACCAGTTGACATTATCCAGTTACTTTGAGATTAATTCGGATGATGAGGAGCACGCCCTCCTGGATGTGCACACGAATCAGAACGTGGACGATTTTAGTATTACCAGTATTAATCTAACCCAGGGCGGACTAACGGTGACCGGGCACGATACGATCAATGGTCAACGGTTGGGTCAGCAAACGCTGATTTTAAAAGACCAAGCCAGTGGTGAGCAGGTTGAGTACGCAGATACGGTCAATCTTTTGCACGGTTTATTTGCGATTACCATACCAGTTGACCAATTAAATGCCGGCCATTTTTACGACTTACGAATTGAATATCATTTTCAGGGCCAGTTAGTTGACCAGCGGGTAATTTGGACCCGGGCGTTGGCTGGACAAAATGATGTTCAACCGCAAAGTAACGGTCAAACGGTCAAGATTCAGGCGACACCGACTAGTGGGGTGGTCATTAGTGTGTTGCCACCACTGCCCCTCACTGCCAAGGTAGCGGCGCTAGGTAGCAAGGCGGGTCGGGTTAGGAATAAAGTCCGGCAACTAAATACAAAAGTCAACAACCGCTACATGCGCTGGTTATTTAAACGTAACCATAGACCGTTTGAAACAACGACCATTATTTTTGAGAGTTTTGGCGGCCGCCAAGTTAGTGACAGTCCGTTAGCGATTTATCGGCTCTTTAAAAGGTTATACCCCGGTTTTCAGCTGATCTGGTCGGTTGACCGGTCGGCCGTCGCTGCATGTAAGGCCAACGGGATTCCGTACGTGGTGCGTCGAACCGCTAAGTGGGTCCGGACGCTCGAAAAGGCTCGCTTTTGGATTAGTAACGCCCGCTTTCCGGCCTGGGTGAAGAAACCAAAATCTGTGACTTATATTCAAACGTGGCACGGGACGCCGCTGAAAAAGTTAGGTCTCGATATCGAGAACGTGACGATGCCGGGGACCAATACGGCGGCTTATCACCGTAACTTCGTTAACGAAGCGAACCGCTGGGACGCACTGGTCAGCCCCAACGACTACTCAACGCAAATTTTTCGCTCGGCTTTTGGCTTTAATAACCAAATTTTAAAAGTGGGTTACCCGCGTAACGACGAGTTAATTAACGCGAGTGCTGATGATATTACGGCGCTCAAGCAAAAGTTAAACATTCCGCTCGATAAAAAGGTAGTGCTATATGCACCGACTTATCGGGATAATCAGTTTGCTGAGAAGGGTAAGTATACCTTTGAATTACCCTTTGACTTAGACCAGTTTAAAGCGCAGTTTGGCACTGATACCGTCCTGATTTTACGAATGCACTATTTAATTTCAAACGCCTTGGATATCAGTGGGTACGGGGACTTCGTGTACGACCTATCGAGCTACCCGAATATTTCTGATTTATATTTGGTTTCTGATTTACTGATTACGGACTACTCCAGTGTCTTTTTCGATTACGCCTACTTAAAGCGCCCAATCCTGTTCTACCCGTATGACTATCACTTGTATAAGGACGAATTACGGGGCTTCTACTTGGATTACGAAAAGGATCTGCCGGGTGAAATCGCACATGACGAGGCGACCTTGCTCAAAGATATCGAGCTGTACTTACAACGACCGGATATGAGTGCGGATCCGAAGTTCCAGAAATTTTACGATCGTTTTTGTTCGATTAACGATGGTTTGGCAGCTTGGAAAGTGGTTAACTACGTTGTTCATCAAATCGAACAATAACAATGTGAATAGTTTAATTATAAATATTGCTTTTTGAAATCAAATTAAATTGTGTGTGGCCAATCCGGATTACGTGATAAGCGTTATGGATTGACCGCTTTTTTAATTAACCGAAAAACGTGTTATTGGGGATTAGACAGCGTTATCGCACGGAAAGTTATGCGACACCCGCGAGCTTTTAGTAAAAGTATGATGATTTTTATGGATTTAAATATTAATTATTAGTTGTTGTTGACAACGCTTACAATTTCGATTATCCTTAGTTTGTAAGGTATTTAGTTACCTTCTAATCAATTCTCTTTCTCTCTTATGCCGACCACTATCCTTGGATAGTGGTTTTTTTATGTTAAGTGTGAGACCAAGGCGGCTGACTTTTTGGCGCACGTTTCGATGGCTGTCGCCCGAATTTATTAGGGCTATTTTGGGATGAAAATGCCGGCTTGTTTTGACAGTACCCTAATCAGCCGGCTATACTATCAATTGAAGTGAGGGATTGAGTTGAAAAATCATGAAGTGTTAACGTTAATTCAAGAAATTACCCGTAATGACGGGACGGCTTACATGGAAATTGGCAATATGTTAATGAATGGCCGGGCAGAATTGGCCGCTGAACGCGGCTTTATTAAAGAAGTGCGGATTTTACAATTAAACATTCCGCATTCTACCCACGTTGCCAAGTACGAAGCCTACGTCAATGAAACGTTCACAATTCCGGATGAGTCAATGGATCATTGGGAAGAGTGGCGCAAGACGCCGGAAATGCAAGAAGAAGTTAATTTAATTTTGAAAGAAAATCACGTTGGTTAAGTTTCGAGGGGTGGTCAAGGTTGGCCACCTCGTTTTTATGTTCAAAGAAAGCGCGGTATCTAGTGGATAAACAATTACAATATTTCATTCAGAATCATTTTCAGACGCGTTTTCGCTTTCGCAATGCATTTGAATCTAGACTAACGTTTGCCATTCTAAGGATTCTGATCAAGGAACACCCCGAAAGTTTATTGTTAACAAAGTCGGAGATTGAGCAATTGGCAGGCATAAAGTTGGAAGCACCGGTATTGATTAGAGAGTACTTTCCACAACGTTCAGTTGTAATTTTATTAACAGCGTTAGACGAGTTGATCACGCTGAATTTACAAGAACAATCGCTACACGGCCAAATCCGCTACCCATTATTTCAGAGCGTCCAATTAGACGAGCGATTACAGGAGCTAGTTTTAAACCTGAATGTCAAAGCGCTACCGCAACTAACGCGGTGGTCGGTTGATCTAAAAGGCTGGTAGGCTGATTAAGAATAGTTTTATATTAAAAATATTGGTTTAGTAACCAATGGAGGAGCGTTTGAGATTGAGTAAAAGTCGTAGTTTTGAATTAAGACGGTTACGCTTAGTAATCGGATTTGTTTTTATATTTTTCTTTGTGTTAGGAATAGTCACACCACTAACGGGGGATGATTGGACTTGGGGGTCACAAATTGGACTGAACCGCTTGGCGAACGGTTATGTGGGTTACAACGGACGCCTTTTAAGTAATACACTCGAGATTCTTATTACTAGGGTGGCGATTATTCGTATATCGTTATTTGCAATTGTTTGTACGTTATTAGTTTACTTAACAGTCCGGGTAGCTGTAGCACAATCTGCTCGGCCTTGGCATTATTTGCTGGCCGGGGGCCTCTTTATGAGTATTTCTACAGCAGTTTATGCGCAATCATTTGGATGGTTCGCCGGCTTTATTAACTATGTATTTGGAATGGTATTAATTTTATGTTACTTGGGATGGTTGCAAAGTGCCTCACGTCCTGTTCACTGGAGCGGCTGGGTCGCTTTATTTATATTAGGATTGGCATCAGCGTTAATTATTGAACACGTAACGTTTTACTTAGTTCTATTAAGTTTAGGCGCTAGTATTTATTTCAGACGTTCGCCAGCCAAGCAGCGCGTTAATTTTAGCTATTTGACTGGGCTTTTGATTGGCAGCGTGTTGATGTTTAGCAACCCAGTTTACGTTCAAATTTTTAGTGGTCATAATTCGTTAAGGCATACGGCACAAAATGGTGTCTTACAACAGGCGTTGACGATGTACACTAACCAAATGGCCAAGTACGTTTTCCAACAGAATGGGATTCTGTTATTTTTGCTTTGCTCGGGCCTAATTTTATTGGCCTACCAAACTGGGCGTGGTAACCAGCTGATAAAGGGGTTAATTAGTTTCCTGCTATTAGCTTACGCCGGCTTTGCTGCTTTCATTCGGAACTTTTTCCCCGCAGCCAATTTCGATCTTGTTCGAATTAACCAGTTGTTAGCAGTCGCCAGTGTCGTTTTTATTATTGCCCTAGTTGTTTTAATTACGGGTTATTTAGATAATGTTCAGTTAAAGCGACGTTTATGGCTTTACATTATTTCGGCGCTGCTGTTATCTGCACCTTTTGTAGTTATTACGCCGTACGGTCCTAGGTGCGCTTTTAACACGATTACTTTTATGATTATCGCGACGGTGGATGTTATTAACGTGGCCGTACAACAAAAAGCATTGCCTGTTAACGCAACTAGTTGGTTTAAGCTATTTGGTACATTTAGTATGATGCTTATTTTAGTTGCAATGGTATTTAATGGTTTTGTTAATCAGTCACGGCCGGCTAGCATAAAAAAACAGTTAACGGCCGGCAACAACATCGTCTATGTTCGCAAATTACCGTTTGAACAATTTTTATGGGATAGCTCTCCGCGGACGACGCGTTTTCAATACACAATGTATAAACGTCGGATGGGCATCAGCACTGAGCAAAAACTCGTATTTGTGCCGTATGACCAGTGGTATAAAATTAAAAATCGATAATTAAAAGAGCGTTACTTGATCAACTTTTTTGTTGAAAAGTAACGCTCTTTTTTTAAACTCGTTAATCTGAATACGGTTCATGCTTAAACAACTGGGCTGCCTTAACGGCCGTTTGCCAGCCGGCGTAAAGGTTATCGCGTTCGGCCGCACCCATTTGGGGTTTGAAAATATCACCAACTTGGTGGGTCGCCTTGATTTCGTCGAGGTCCTTCCAATAACCCACAGCGAGACCGGCGAGCAGGGCGGCACCGAGGGCCGTGGTTTCGAGGTCCGCTGCCCGGTTAATCTGGACGTTTGAGATGTCGGCTTGGAATTGCATGAGCCAGTCGTTACGGGCGGCACCGCCGTCAACCATCAAAATCGGCATCTTGATTTGGGCGTCCCGCTTCATCGTATCGATGACGTCGCGTGATTGGTACGCGAGCGACTGTAAGGTTGCTTTAACGAAGTCGGCCTTGGTCGACCCACGGGTGAGACCAAAAACCGTTCCGCGGGCGTCGGAATCCCAGTATGGCGCACCGAGACCGGTGAACGCCGGCACAACGTAGACTTCGTTGTGGTTATGGGAAGCCCTGGCTAAGTCTTCCGATTCGGGCGCTGAATCAACCAACTGCATGCCGTCACGCAGCCATTGAATTGCGGAACCGGCGACGAAGATCGACCCTTCGAGGGCGTAGTAGACGTGGCCGTCGATGCCGTAAGCAATTGTCGTTAACAGGTTGTGGTCGGAGAGCTGTGGCTGTTCACCGATGTTCATAACGGTAAAGGCACCGGTGCCGTAAGTGTTCTTGACCATCCCGGGTTCGAAGGCCATCTGACCGAAGAGAGCGGCCTGTTGATCACCGGCCATTCCGCTAATTGGAACGTTACAGTTGAAGAACAGGTAATCCCGGGTCGTACCGTAAATCTCTGAGTTGGAACGGACTTCCGGTAACATGATTTTTGGAATGTTGAGAAGGTCCAAAATCGTCTGGTCCCATTCCAGCGTGTGGATGTTAAATAGCATCGTTCGGCTGGCATTGGTATAGTCGGTGACGTGGGTCACGCCGCCACTTAGTTTCCAAACTAACCAGGTGTCGATCGTCCCGAATAATAATTCGCCGTGTTCGGCACGGGCCTGAGCACCGTCAACGTGGTCCAAAATCCAGCGAATTTTGGTGGCTGAAAAGTAGGCGTCGGTCACTAGGCCGGTTCGCTGGTGAATCATTTCACCGGCACCGTTTTCAACTAACTGGTCAGCTAACGGGGCAGTTTGTCGCGATTGCCAAACGATGGCGTTATAAATG
This sequence comes from Lactiplantibacillus plajomi, assembly GCF_005405405.1. Lineage (GTDB taxonomy): Bacteria > Bacillota > Bacilli > Lactobacillales > Lactobacillaceae > Lactiplantibacillus > Lactiplantibacillus plajomi. The sequence continues at coordinate 15,578 of NZ_BJDZ01000035.1, read as the reverse complement.
GGTTCGCCGGTCTTTTTATCCCACACAACCGTCGTTTCACGCTGGTTCGTAATCCCGATCGCTTCGATTTGTGTCGGTAGGATCCCAGACTGAATCAGGACGTCGGCAATGGTTGAAGAAACTGCGTTCCAAATTTCGTTCGCGTTGTGCTCGACCCAACCGGGTTGCGGGAAATATTGGGGAAATTCGCGTTGGGAATCCGCAAGTTTTTGGCCCGCGTGGTCAAAGATGATGGCCCGGGTACTGGTGGTCCCTTCATCAATGGCCAGGATGTATTTAGCAGGCATAGTTTTGTCCTCCAAGATTATCATATTTTTTCGATTGCATTATGAATTGATATTAGCACGATTGCCAAAATTTGTGAATAAATATAAGAAGATAAATAAATGGTCGCTGGGACGACCACCGGCAAGAATGCCTTAAAATATTTTAGACCAATTACTGATTTTTGGAAAGGCTTACATTGTTGTTAAACTACAAAGCAAGGATTATAAAACGTTTGGCGGGTGTTCAAACTAAGGTGCGTCTTTATTTGATAAATAGACCAATCGGCATATAATGGGAACTCAATCAAGTTACAATCGCCGCTTTTCCAAGGGAGGTTCCACTATGCAAAGAATCAAATTATTTTTAAAAGGCTCTGCCGCGGAAACGGCGTGGCTTAACCACCAGGCCGCCAATGGCTACCAGCTGACTGCCGTTCATGGACTTAGCTATCAATTTCAGCCGGCTCAAAACGTCCGTTCACTAGAAGCCGAATATTTGCCGCCGGAAGTTTTGCAAGAAATGCAGACCGTCTTTCAACCGCTGACGACCTATACGTTTAATGATGACCGAATGGCAGTGGCTTACGTGGAAACGCCCGCGGCTAAGCGGGTAGTGACGGACGACGATCATTACCGGCTGGCTGTTTATCGTCGAGCCCGCGAAGTGGCGTTAAACTGGATGAATGGAGCCGTGATTGGTAGTTGGCTGTTAATGTGTTTGGGGTTGTTTGCTGGTGCTAAGCTGGCGGCCGCACCGGTCATTACGGCACTGTTATGGAGCCTATTTGCTGCCGGTGCAGTGACCATCTTGCTAGCCATTATCATTGGTGGGACGGCGGCGATGCGTTTTCACCGGCAAGTGAAGCGGCTGATTCGGTTGACTGGTGAAGACGATGGCACGTGGAAGCCGACCTTCCACGTTATTTTTAAGCACCAGTCGCAGGCACCGGATACGGAGCCGTGGGCTGAGCTTGGTAGTTGGCGGATGGCGATGCAAAATCAGCACGGCGATTACTACTATAATTTAAAGACGACGCTCAACGAAAATGAAATTAGAACGGCACTTGCAAAAATGGTAAATCAAAAAGATTTTGCTGTGATGTCGTGGCTAGGACTTTACCCACTTTAGGATTCCGAGATAATTAATTATGTGAAATTAATTAGCGAAAAACTTAAAAAAGATTGTAATTATGTCTGAATGCGTGTATAAATACAGACATAGTAATTGCCCGGTAGTTCAGCGGTAGAATAATTGACTGTTAATCAAGAGGTCGCTGGTTCGATCCCAGCCCGGGCAGTTGAATAGTAGCGGTACGCCTGAATTGGGCTACCGCTTTTGGTGGTTACTGGGTTTTAACGACGCGGAATAGTTCACTGGGAGATGATTCGTCACGGAAACGTCACAAAGATTTCAAGAAAAACCTTCTGGCAAATCTTGACTATTCTTGACTAATCACGTATACTTACTATATAAAAGTAAGTGATAACATCACTCGCTGTAAACTTAGGAGGAATTCATCGTGACAGTAAACTTATATTATTCAACATCTAGCAAGTCTAGCCGTAGTGCGCGGGCATGGTTGGTTGAAAACAACATTCCTTTCAATGAACGCGATATTATTGCTAACCCTCTAGATCGCGATGAATTGAAACAAATCCTCCGGCTCACTGAAAATGGCTTCGAGGACATTGTTTCAACGCGTTCTAAGGCTTTCAAAGCATTGCATATCGAATTGGCTGACCTCGGGTTTAACCAATTATTAGACTTACTCGTCGAAAAACCACAACTATTAAAACGGCCGATTATTTATGATGGTCGGCGCTTACAGATCGGTTACAACGAAGAAGATATCCGGGCATTCTTACCCCGTTCGGTACGGAAGTCGGAATTACGCGAAATTCAACAAAAGTTATACGATGATGATCAACAAGCGGTTGGTTAAGCTTCGGTAATTAACTAAAAGTGGTGTCCAGTAATTGGGCACCACTTTTTATTAGAAAAGGGCGAATCGTTTGGTAAAACGGCGCGGATTCCGTACAATAAAATCAGTTAACAACGTGAGGGGAGTAATGAATGATGAGTGAAACCGACCAAGCAACGTGGGCCGTTAACGCGCTCAAGGCGTTACGGACTACGGATCAGCAGGTGACGATTGACGGGATTATTAAGGTGATTGAAGACCAACAGGCTGAAATTGAGAGTCTACGCGGTGCGATGGAAGGGCAGTTATGGAGTCCAACTAGTTGGCATCAGGACCAGTTAGCCCAGCACCACCCGGATTCGCAGGCAAAGTAACAAACATATGGTACGAAAAAAGCTGTCAGATTTCTGACAGCTTTTTTTCGTGTGGGTCCTACTCGCTAACCTTATTGCTTTGAGCGGCTAACGTGGTTAAATGTTCGAAAAGGATGCCTTCACGCAAGCCGTTTTGTGAGAAGACCATCCGATCGGAATCTAGAAACCGCATGAGGGTGATGGCCGGAATCATACCGCCAACGATAATGTCGGCGCGTTCTTTGGCCAGCCCAGGGATGTTAGCGCGACCGGTCGCGTCCTGATCAATGACCTGGTTGAAGGTCTCGTAAATTGCGGTGTCACGCAAGCGGTAACCGTGGGTATCTTCAAAGTTCAAGAACTTATTTTTCCGGCGGTTAATTTTAGCTAACGTTCGGTTACTCCCGCCGAGGCAAACGATGGGCAGGTTGAGACCGTTGCGTAACCACCAGACGCTATTGAAAAGTTTATCCACGAAGGTCATGGTTTTAAATAGCTGGCTAGCACTGACCCGGTCATTTAACTGGAATTTTTCGGTGAGGAAGACCGCACCAATTGGTAAACTGACGAGTTCCTTAGCCTGACCGTTAACAATCAGAACCAGCTCACAACTACCGCCGCCGGTGTCCATCATCACGCAGTTAGTGGTTGGTAAGGTGTTCACCACGCCTAGGTAGTCGTAGTACGCCTCGGTAGTGCCCGGAATGACTTCGATCGTCAACCCGAGTTCGTTTTTGACCCGCTTTAAGAATTTCTTTTGGTTGCTAGCTTTGCGGGTCGCGGCGGTGGCCACGGCCGTGATCGTTAGGTTAGGAAGTTGCTCGTAAACCTGCTTGAAGCCGGCCAAGGCGGCCAGTGTCCGGTCGATGGCTGCCGGTTGTAAGGTTGGCGGCGTGGTTTCGTCTTCGTTTTCGGAAAGCCGGACCATTTCCTTTAAGCGGTGGGTCACCGCGTAGCTGCCATCGTCTTGAATCTGGGTGATGGTCATCCGGCAGGAGTTCGAGCCCAAGTCGATGACTGCAAAATTTTCCATACTAATCTTCCTTCCCGTCACGTGTTAGCGGATTCGGTTCGTTTTTCGGGCTCATCATTGGGATGAACTGGTGACTGTTACTGGTTGGTTGGCTTTCACCGTGGTCGGCCTTGACCGCCGTTTCGGCTTCGTGAATAAAGTAAGCTTGCGAATCTAGCGGTTCTAAGCCACGGCCGTCGACCTTGACGTACTGGTCGTCGGGCTGTAGGATCCGCGTTTTGACGTTATCCTGCCACATCGTGTCAAAAATATGCATGGCGCGCTGACTAATATCCGGTTGTAGCAGTGGGAAAAGCAATTCTACCCGCCGGTTGAGGTTACGGGTCATCATATCGGCACTTGAAAGGTAAATTTGCGGTTCGCCGTCGTTACTAAAGTAGTAAATCCGACTGTGCTCCAATAACCGCCCGATAATCGAGTGGACTTCGATGTTATCGGAGATACCGTCAATTCCGGTCTTCAAGCAACAAATGCCACGTACAATTAACTGGATCTTGACCCCGGCGTGGGACGCCTCGTATAACTTCGCAATAATTTGTGGGTCGGATAACGAGTTCATTTTCATCCGCACAAGGGACGGTTTGCCCGCCTTGGCAATGGCAATTTCATCGTCCAACTTTTCGTTAATAAAGTCGCGAATGCCGTCCGGTGAAATGTGCAGCTTATGGAAGTAGGGTGGTTCCGAGTAGCCGGACAACATGTTGAAAATGTTCGACGCGTCGATTCCCATGTCAGTGTCAGCGGTAAATAAGCCCATATCGGTGTAAAAGTGGGCGGTAACGTCGTTGTAGTTCCCGGTCCCCATGTGCATGTAGCGCTTAATTCCTTCGTTTTCACGACGAACGACCAGTGCCAACTTGCAGTGGGTCTTCAAACCGATCAGGCCGTAGATTACGTGACAACCCATCTCTTCCAGTTTCTTCGCCCAGTGGACGTTGTTCTCCTCATCGAAACGGGCCTTAACTTCGACCAGCACCGTAACCTGTTTACCGTTTTGAGCGGCCTGGCCTAAGTATTTGATAATCGGCGAATCAGCTGACACTCGGTACAACGTCATCTTAATGGCTAGGACGTCCTCGTCTTCGGCGGCTTCGTGGATGAAGTCGACGACCGGCTTGAATTCGTCGTACGGGTACTGCATCAAAATGTCGTGATCTTTGATCAGATCAAAAATCGAGCGGTCGCGGTAAACGGCGGGGTAGTATGCGTGATACTTCTGATAATTCAGGTCGTCGTGGCCGCTAACGGCTTTAACTAACTTGGATAAGAACGTTAAGTTGAGGGGGCCGTTGATGACGTACAGATCGTTTTCGTCGGTACCGAGGGCTTTTGATAAGCGCGTCCGTTGGTGCTTACTCATGCTCTTTTCGACTTCTAACCGCATGACCTTTCCGCGTTCCCGCATTTTAAGTTGTTTTTGCACCTCTTTAAGAAGGTCGGAAGTGTCTTCTTCGGCGACGTCGAGATCCAAGTCACGCATGACCCGGTAAGCACTCGCTTCCTTCACGGTGTAGTTGATGAAGAGTGAGCCAACGAAGGCTTTGATAATTTCTTCAATCAAAATGAACTGGTTCGGTGCGCCCGGTAAGGTCACGACCCGCGGGAAAACGTCGGGAACTTGCACGGTAGCAAACTTGCGGTCCTTCTTATCACCGTTCTTGTAGATCCGTAACGCAATGTTTAAGGTGTTGTTGCCAATGAACGGGAACGGCCGCGACGAATCGTCAGCCATCGGGGTCAGTGCCGGGTAGAGTTCGTCGTCGAAGTAATTCTTAACGAAGGTCCGCTGCTCTTCGTTCAAATCTGCCATGCTCAATAAGTGGATATCGTGCTGTTCAAGCAGTGGTAGTAGTGAGCGGTTGAGCGTATTATACTGCCGCTTGACCATTTCGTGAGCCTTAGCACTAATTGCCTGGACCTGCTGTTCCGGTGTGTAACCGGCCGGGTCGGGCTTGGTGTACTTGACCGACATTAGTTTACGTAGCGAGGCAACCCGAACGGTAAAAAACTCGTCCAGGTTACTTTGGGTAATGCCTAGGAAACGGACCCGTTCCAATAACGGGTTATCTTTATCGCGAGCTTCTTCCAAGACGCGGTAGTTGAAGTCGAGCCAGCTCAGTTCGCGATTGGTGTAATAACTTTGTTTACGATAATTCATCTTAACGAACCCCCCGTAATTTGATCACTGGTGTCAAACCAAAAACTTCTTTGAAGAATTCGGCTTTTTGTGAGAAGACCCAATTTTCTAAGAATAGGTCGTCGTGCGCGAAGCAGGTAATGATGACCTTGGGATTCTTAATGGAAACGGAGATCTTGCTGATTTTTTGTTTGCGACCATCGTCTAACGCGTCCGCAATTCGTAAGATTGCGGAGAGTTTAGAAACCAGCACGCGTTGTTCAACTTGCATGTGTTCGAAGTGCTTAAGGTCTTTCGACGGGGTCTGCGCACTATGGTAGCGTGAGATCATTGCAATTGTCTTCTTTTCTGCGTCGGTCAGACCGGTCAGTTCGGTCGCGCGCAGAATGTAGTCGGAGTGCATGTAGTGCTGATGCGGATCAATGTAACTACCGACGTCATGGACGATGGCGGCCACCTGGAGCAGCAACCGTTCGCGCTTACCCAGTTGGTGGAGCGGCTTAAGCTGATCAAACAGGTGGAGTGAGAACTTGGTTACCAAATCGCGGTGCTTTGGTTCAACGTTGTAGCGGTCGGCGATGTTTTTAGCAGCGGTCACGATTTGGTCATTGAAATTATACTTCTTATAACCTAACTTAACCGCTTCCTGAATAATTAACCCGTCCAGGGCGGTCACGTTCCCCAACCAGATCTTTTGGGCGTTAGTCAGCCGCAGCAGCTCGTTGATCAGTAATAATTCTGGCACGATTAAGCGGACGTCGGCCTCGTCCACGGCATACTTATCCATTAAGTACTGGTCGGACGCGTCGATCACGTCGTCGTAGAGTGCCTGGAAGTCAGCCTTGCTGAGTTCTTCGACGCCGGCTTGCGATTGTTGTTGACGAAAGAGGTTCGAAAACGGTGCGACGCCTAACATGACAACGTTACTCGGGGCTTCCCGCCGTGCGGGTAGGAAGCGCCCAAAGTCGGCGATTTGACTGGAAATGTAATCATCCAGCACTTCAACGTAGTTCGGTACGCTGGACTGCAGGTCTTCGAGCACTTCGGCGATTCGGACCGGTCCTAGGCGCAGGCTGCGTGAAAAAATAAAGTTATCCTGATCATAATGCGAAATTCCGACGCTACCGGAGTTAATCCCAAGCAGGTAGGTCGGTTCCTGAATCATCTGTTTAAAACGCGGAAAGTGCACCGCGACCGCGGCGGACCGTAAGTAGGTTTCCTGACTACTGGACAGCCAATTGATTTTTAAGCCGGTCCGCACTAGTAATTGATCCTGAACGTAGTCCGCGTTATTGGCGGTGGATAACGACCACGATCCCCATAATCGGTGGCCGGCCACGCCGTAATCGTTCATGATCTGTACAAAACCGGTTAGGGCGGACGCCGCTTGTTCGACCGAATCGTAGTTGATCGTGTGCTGGTCATAGATGTCTTCACCCAACGCAACGTCGGAACGGACCCGCTCAACTTGTTTGAGCGTCCGTAAGTTAACGATCGATAGTTCAATGCTTTGAACGTTGATCATCATAATACCAAATAGTTTTACTGCCATAGTGATCCCCCATTTTTTGAATGCTGGTTCATCGTAAGTCTTGCTACCTTAATTTTATCATAGCTTGGGATTGGTTAACACGAAACCCGCTAAGGAGAACGGTTTAGTTTACACACCATTTTGAACTGGTCTACTAAAAAAGGTGGTTCGCCGTCCACGTGGAACGCCGAACCACGTGTCGTTGTCTATAAGATTTCGTGATTGTTAATAATTAGTTTATTTAAATGTTTGCTGACCCGTTCACTTTCTGGTGGCAGCTGATGGTAGTCACCGTACATCCGGGTCAGAATTTGATCATAGGCGCGCGGGACCGGAACTTGTAACGTTTCGAACGGCACGGTGATCAAATCGGTTATCTCCTGGTAGGACAGAATTTCCTTGTCGTAGTCGTATTGTGACGCGAGGTTCTTATACGTCCGCGAATCCGATTGTTCGTAAAGTCGCATGTAGCCTTCGCGGTCAAGTTTATGGTGGTTGACGTCGGCGAGTTGGGCGGCGGTTCGTTTGCCAAGGTGGTGGCGTAACGGCGTTTTAACGAAGTTGTAGTCCAACTTTAGTAGGATTGCCGCGTCTTCTAACCGGAAGTGCATCATCTGAGCGCGCTGGAGTTGCGGGTCACTGGGAATTTTATCGAACGGAAAAATATCGACGAAGACGCCCTTAAACGCGTTATTGACGTTATTCCGTTCTTCGATATACGTGTTGGCGTCCAGTAATTTCATGTAACTCAGCCCATAATCGGGATCACTGGCACCGGTTTGTAAAAAGGTGTCGTTGGGATCTAGGTACGTCGGTGCAACGGCGATGAAACGTTGATAATCGGTCCGCTTCATGCCAACGTCCACGTCGTCGTCCCAGGGAATGAACCCCTGGTGACGGATGGCGCCAAGTAGTGAGCCGCCGATTAGGAAGACCGGAATTTGTTCGGCCGTACAGATGGTGATGATTTTTTGTAACAGCTTTAATTCAACTTGGTGTAACGCAGAAAGTGCCATATCAAAACTCCTTTTGTAAGCGGTCAACTACCTTTATCATACGCTTTGTCACGATTAATTGTTAGGCAAGATGCCTTACGTGCGTTAAATACGGGAAAAGTCGGGGTCAGCGGTGCATACTGGTGTAGAAGAGCGTTTGGCAATTAGTCAATGTTAATGGGGTGACGGTAATGGCAATTGAGAAACGAGAATTGAATCAGTTACTAAGTCGGTATTTTGAAGCGTATCAGGGGAGTGCCCGGGCAATGATTTCACTAGTTGCCTGGCCACTGAGTCAACATAAGTTATCATTCGAACAGTATTTAATTTTGCGGCGGATCGCAACGTCGGACGACGTCACGTTGAACGACATTGCGGTTGAACGGCAGGTGACCCGCAGTGCAATTTCACGGCAAGTTAAGGCTTTACTAAGCCAGCACTACGTTTTTCAGGTACCCGATCCGCAAGATCGACGCCGGTTATACTTACACTTAACGGAACGTGGTCAGCGGGTCGAAACCTTGGTGGATCAGGCTATCAGTCGCCAGTTTGAAATTTGGATGACGGAAATCGGGACGCCGCAGCTTGAACAATTGATCAGCACGTTAAGTGATTTTTCAGAACGGGTCGGCCAGTTGGGACACGACGGGCCGCAATCGGCTGCGCAATAAAAAATCCGGGAGATCTCCCGGATTTTTTTAGTGCTTGAAGAAATTACAATACACGCCTTCGCAGGCTTCTAAAAACATGCCGATTGCCATCAGGTACATCGCTACCATGTTATTCATCGTAAAGACGAAGTAGAGTAAAACGGCGTACAAGATGAGGAAAAAGATAGCACTAACTTTGGAATTTGCCACGTTGATCACGCCTCCCTTGACGAAATTGATCAAACTTTGATAAATCCAATTTAATTTTACCGCAGGACCCGGAAAAATGAAAAAATCACAATAAAATGGAAATCTAATATTTTAGTGTTCGGATATTGCTTTTGTCGATGAACAATGATAGGATTAATTTTGTGATAGGGAACTAAAACACGAACGTTTTTATCTTGGCTATTTCAATTATTTTAATTTTATGGAGGAAATCATGAATAAAATAGCGGCATATTTTAATTTCTCAGAATTGAAAACGTCCATGCGCACCGAAGTGTTAGCCGGACTAACGACTTTCGTTTCGATGGCGTACATCCTGTTCGTTAACCCGAGCGTGCTAGGGGCATCCGGAATGGATAAGGGGGCGGTCTTTACCGCCACCGCTTTGGCTTCGGCCCTTGGTTGTTTGATGATGGGATTGCTGGCAAAGTACCCGATTGCGATTGCACCGGGACTGGGGGTTAACGCCTTCTTTACTTATTCCGTGGTTATCGGGATGGGGATTAAGTGGCAAACCGCTTTAGCCGGCGTGTTCGTTGCCGGTTTGATTTTCATGTTAATTACGGTCTTTAAATTGCGGGAACTAATTATCGATGCCATTCCGCGCGATATGAAACTCGCTATCTCGGCCGGAATCGGGTTCTTCATTGCCTTTATCGGGTTACACGGTGGTGGCCTGATCGTTGCGAATAAGTCAACGGTGGTTGGTCTTGGTTCTTTAACAGTTGGAACGACCTGGCTGACGATTTTTGGTTTGATTGTAACGTTAGTTTTAATGAGTCGTAAGGTTCCGGGTGGGATCTTTATCGGGATGGTCCTGACCTCAATTCTCGGCTTAGTGACTGGCCTGATTAAAATGCCGTCGACCATCGTTTCGGCCGCACCATCCTTGAAACCAACCTTTGGGGTGGCACTTGGCCACATTGGCGACATTAATTCACTTCAACTGATTATCGTTGTTTTAACCTTCTTATTAGTGACGTTCTTTGATACGGCCGGTACCTTAGTTGGGTTAGCCGAACAGGCCGGGTTCATGAAAAATAATAAGATGCCACGAGTGGGTAAGGCTTTAATGGCTGATTCAACTTCAATGTTAGTTGGGTCCGTCTTGGGGACTTCACCAACTTCAGCTTACGTGGAATCTTCTGCCGGGATCGCCGTGGGTGGTCGTTCCGGGATGAGTGCCGTGGTCACTGGAATTCTGTTCTTGCTTGGACTCTTCTTCTCACCATTGTTGAACGTAGTAACGAGTCAAGTGACGGCACCGGCGTTGATCATTGTCGGGGTCTTGATGGCAGAATCCTTGAAGCAGATTAACTGGGAACGGTTTGAAATTGCGGTTCCCGCTTTCTTGACGGTTATCGGGATGCCTTTAACTTACAGTATCTCTGACGGGATCGCCTTAGGGTTCATTACTTACGTGATCACAATGGTGGCCACGAAGCACGCTAAGCAGGTGCACCCGTTGATGTACGTACTGTTCGTCATTTTCATCATTTATCTCTGGATATTAAACGTTTAACGCGAATGATTAACGCCCCCGTGAAACTCGTTCACGGGGGCGCTATCGTTGGTAATAAAAAAATAAAGTTATTGATTTTTAAGTTTGACCGAATACTAATAAGTAACGCCAGCCGAAACCGACTGGCGTTTTGTAATCTTTACTTGTTAAACGTGTCGTTTTCAACGTCCTTAATAAATTGCTTTAAGTGGTCGAAGTAGACCGGGGCATTGTCGATCATGTGGTGGTGACCACCGTTAGGCGTTGTGACTAAGCGCGAATTTGGAATGTCGCGGGCCATCCGGCGAGCAGAAGCAAGTGGCATCGTTTCGTGTTCCCCAAAGGTCAGTAGGGTTGGCACCTTAATGTTATGGATCTGGTCACGAATATCCCATTCCTTTAACTTACCGGTAATCACGAATTCGTTATCACCTTGGAATGCGTTGTAAACCGGGGTCGCCATCGTACTGATAAGGTGCCGAATGGCGGTTGGTTGTTTGCGATCGACGTAGCCGGCGTTTAAAACGTCAACGTATTTCTGGTACTGTGGGTCGTCCCAGTTGCCTTCCGCTTCCTTTTGTTTCATGTAGGCCACGGCATCGGCAGGGAGGGCGTCTTCGCGGACTTTGTTAACGTTCTTAACGTATTCGTCAATGTTGTCGACCATGCTGGAGATGATGGCGCCCTTTAAGTGTTGACCGTATTTGAGCGCGTACATCATGACCAGCGCGCCGCCCCAAGATTGGCCAATCAAGTAGAAGTTATCTAGGCCCAGCTTTTGGCGAACTTCTTCAACTTCATCCAAAAAGTAGTCGTAAGTCAGGTATTTCTTGGCGATTTCCGGGTTCGAGTAGTCCGGTTGGTCGGAGTACCAGGAACCGAGTTGGTCGTACATGGAAACCTGAACGCCTAAGTCGGCGAGTTCTTCACCGAAATTTTCCCAGTATTCGTGATTACCACCGGGGCCACCGTGTAAGCAAAGTAGTTGAATGTCACCCTCACCCTGGGTATTGGTCCATAAATGGTAGCCATTATCCAACGTGATGATCGTCGTTCCTTGTTTCATGTGATCACCTAATTTCTAATTATTTATTCATTATCTTACCACTGGCGCGCGTTGCGGGTCAAAACTATGCTAGCGGTTTTTGGCCGTTGCCGGCGTGTGAGTATTAATAACTTTATAACAAGATAAGGTCCAGGTTTTACCCCTTGCCAGGCTGGGAATAACGGGTTACGCATTTCGATTGACAAACGTTTTCAGATTTGAAAAAATGGATAAACTGATAGTCACAGTAAAATGTAATATTACATTTTTTCTAATCAATTGAAGATAGTTAACCAATATGAAATAATGGGTTAACTAATGTGAAATAGGTGAGAAGAATTTGGCTAATCAGACGGAAGTACTGAGGTTACTCATGGCGGCAGCGCCCAAGTATCAATCTGGCGATCAGCTGGCCACGACGTTAAATATTAGCCGGACGGCCATTTGGAAATTGGTTCGCGGGCTACAAAACGCCGGCTATTCGATTGAAAGTCGCCACGGACGGGGCTACCGCTACGTGGAAAATAATCAGTTGAGTGCGGCGGTCATTGAAGACGGCTTGGATTTGAAACGACCGGTTAAGTTGGTGGTGTTACCCCAAGTTGATTCGACCAACGCGTATTTAAAGCGGCTAGTTGCTGAGCAACCGTTGGCACAGCCCACGGTGGTTATCGCTGATCAACAGACGGCCGGGTACGGGCGGTCGGGACGACCGTTTTATTCTCCGAGTAAGACTGGGATTTATATGAGTATCGGATTACCGATTGGGCCGAGCGAACCGCTGGATGCGGGCTTGCTCACGACCGGAACCGCGGTGGTGGTTGCACAGACGCTGCAACGGTTGTTTGACGTTCCGGTTGAATTAAAATGGGTGAACGATGTGCTGGTCAACCACCATAAAGTGGTCGGCATTATGTCGGAAGGTGTGACCGACTTTGAGAGCGGTCAGATTTCGTCGGTCATCGTTGGCATCGGCATCAACCTGACGACCGCGGCCTTTCCGGAATCAATCCAGTATAAGGCCGGGGCGGTCCTTGATCACCCGACGTCGGTGTCACGAAATCAAGTGATTCGTGAGCTGATCCACCACTTTTTGACGCGTTATCCGGCGTATCGGAGTGGGGCCTTTATGGATGATTATCGTAAGCTGTCGATGGTCATCCATCAGCGGGTGTCGCTTAAAAGTGGGGCGCGGACGTACGACGGTATCGTTGAAGACATTGATGCCGAGGGTGCGTTAGTCGTGCGCTTAGACGACGCCACGGTCCGGCACTTTAATTCCGGTGAGATCACCAAGGTACACTTGTTAACGGGTAAGTATCACGGCTAATAATTGAGTTAGGGTTGAGTTGCAAGATGATAATGACGGTTGAAGCCGGTTAGTATGCTGGCTTAATCAACTCGAATTATTAATAAAAGCCCTTGAATGACGCAATATTTTTTATCAGCGGATTAATGATTGGTGGAACGGGATACCGGTGTTTCCGCCATTAATCCGCCAACAGTGAGGCAATGCTTAACCGCCCTAATGGGTAAAGTGGTTAATAAAAATAATTAAAGAAGATTCAACTTTGCTGGTCAATGCAGTCGGTTACATATTATAGTAAAAGTACTGGAACGCTAGCGGGTTGCGGTTATAATGAAATAATTCAAGGGGAAATTAAAAAAATGAACGAGAATTTGCGGAGTGTCAACATGAGTCGAACGATGTCGCGGATGAACCGCCATCGAATGCGTCCGCGACGTTATATTACCGGATTTGACGGCATCCGGACTTTAGCGGTGTTAGGGGTCATTATTTATCACTTAATGCCAGCTTCCTTACAGGGAGGCTATCTCGGGGTCCCGATATTTTTCGTCGTTTCGGGATACCTGATTACCGACTTGTTACTGCAAGATTGGTTGCAATTCGGACGGATTCGCATCGGGCGATTTTTGGGGCACCGAATGCGGCGGCTGTACCCGGCGTTTGTAACGATGCTATTGGCTACCAGCGCTTATATTACGCTGTTTCAACGGTCACTGTTGACCAATATTCGGGCAACAGTTACGACCAACTTACTGTACGTTTATAACTGGTTTGAAATCAATCACGGCCAGAGTTATTTTGATCGCTTTAACGGCGAATCACCGTTTACCCACCTCTGGTCGCTATCGATCGAAGGGCAGTATTACTTATTCTGGCCACTGGTGGTCGCGTTACTGATGATTCTCTTTAGGAAACGGTCGCGAATTTTTTGGTTCATGTTGGCGATGGCGGCCGTTTCGGCGCTAGGCATGGCGATCTTGTACGACCCTGAAAATACGAACCGGGTCTACTACGGGACCGACACGCGGATGTTTGCCATTTTGCTAGGTTCCGGACTGGCCTTTATCTGGCCGTCACGGGAAATGTCACCGGACATTGCCCCGATTAACCGGTTGACGTTGGACGCCCTCGGAGGGGTCTCACTGGTTGCCATCGTCTGGATGTTCTTCCGGATGGCTGGGACGTCAGCCTTCACTTACCGTGGCGGGATGCTACTGTTCACCCTGTTTTCGACGGTACTGGTCGCAACGGTGGCGCACCCGGGGAGTTCGATGAACCGGATTTTAACCAACCCGGTCTTCACGTACATTGGCCAACGGAGTTACGGCATTTACTTATACCAGTTCCCGGTTATGATCTTTTATGAAACTAAGGTGCACAACATCGGTGATCACCCACTGATTAACAGTCTGATTGAAGTCGCGCTTATTTTGTTAGTAACCGAACTAAGTTACCGCTTCATTGAAGAACCGATGCGGCACTACGATTACAGTCGGTTGTGGATCGACATTCGTGAGTTTGTCCGGGAACCGAAGTTGAACCGGCTGACGACCACGATTTTCGGTATTACGGCGACCCTGTTCTTGATTACGGCGGTTGGTTTCGTTCAACAGCCAAGTAAGACGGCGGCCGCACAAAAGACCGATTTGCAAAAGACGATTGCGAAGAATTCGAAGGACGCCGAAAAGAAAAACGAAGCGGCGTTGAAACGGCAAAAAGCCGCCGCCAAGGCCCGCTCGGCATCGAAAAAAGTGGCGGTTGAAAAAATGAAGACCGCAGCGGCCGAGAAGAAGCTAACGGCCAAGCAGAAGCAAGTGGTGAAGGAGTATGACTTGAAACCGCAAGTCGTCCTCGCCATGCGCGATACCAGCTTAACGGCGATTGGCGACTCGGTTTTGCTTGACGTTGCGAACGACTTGCAAGAAGTGATTCCCGCAACGACCGTTCAAGGTAAGGTCGGCCGCCAAGCGTCCGAAGTGCCCGGAATTTTGCAGAGTCTAAGCCAACAGGGCCAGTTGGCGCATAACGTTCTGTTGAACGTTGGGACGAACGGGGCGGTCCCGAGTTCGCAAGCTGATCAGATCGTTAAAATGGTCGGTAAGGACCACGAAATTTTCTGGGTGACGGCCCACGTGCCAACCCAAAGTTGGCAAAATCAGGTCAACGACCAGATTAAGAAAACGGCCGCGAAGTACAAAAACGTCCACGTTATTGATTGGCATCAGAAGTCACTGAACCGTTCGGACTGGTTTGCAGCCGATAACGTTCACCCGAACCCGGCGGGGAACCGGGAACTGACCAAGTTGATTGCGGATGAGATTGCTAAAGTGAATAATTAAGTCAAACAGAGTGTGACAAAAGTCGCTGAGCTGGTGAGCATAACGGCGTAAGGTGAATAATCCTGGGCTTGGATTGTTGGACTTACGGGGTTAAGCGGAGCCAGCTGACTTTTGGCGCACGTTTCGACTATCAATATTCGGAGAAAAAAGGGCTGTGACTAATGTCACAGCCCTTTTCCTACGATTAGTCAAGCCCGGATAGTGGAAACTTTCCGCCTTGCCGGTTGGTCCTAAAGCGGCTGGAACGTGGTGGACACGACTTTAAGCCA
>NZ_BJDZ01000034.1:7880-28589 GCF_005405405.1 Lactiplantibacillus plajomi | reverse complement strand
CTTCGGCCGTGAATTTGCTTCTAGGCATAGTAAAATCCCCTTAGAGTTGATAGACGAAATTATAGTTTTTCATCTGTCAACCTTAAGGGGACTATAGCAACTTGCGGGGGATGTTTCACGTGGAACATTTTTAAGGTGCTTTCACATCTTTTAGTAAGTCAATGCACTGCTGCTGACGAGCGTTCGGCAAAAACGACCGCCGGAGTGCTAGTTGCATGTAAGCCGTTAACGGGGCTCGTGACGTAATCGGTACACTGACCACTTGCGGACTCAGAACAACCGACCCCGTCATCACTAAGCCGACCCCAACGTTTTGGGCCACTAAGCCTTCCACTAACGCGTTGGTCGCAGCTTCATAAACGATGTTCGGCCGCACGCCCCCCTCGTGACAAAATTGGGCTAGCGCCATGTGGAGCACAGTTGCCTTGGGACGGCCAATAATCGGCACGTCCTTCAAGTCTTGACTCCGAATGGCCCGCATTTGGCTCAACGGGTGGGCGGTGTTCACGATCAACGAAAACTGGTGTTCTTCAAGGGTCGTTAAGCGTAAATCACTCGATTTTTCGGGAATCAGCGTTGAAAAGACCGCGGCGTCCAACTTACCATCCCGTAAGCTAGTCAACAGACGTTCTGAATCGGCCACCTGGGTTGTGACCTGGTCTAACAAGTCATACTTGATAAACTGTTTGATCATCCGCGGCAGCCAAATCCCGCCGGCAACGGTTGACAAGCCCAGGCGCACTTGCCCCGCGTTCGCGTTTTTCACTTCTAGCGCCACCTGGGTGAGCTCCTTAAGCAAGCGGGTGGCCTTCACGTACAGGACCCTTCCGGCCGGCGTCGTTTCTAACTTGGCGCGGTGGTTCCGTTGCGTCAGTAAGGTCGTCTCGTAATCCGTTTCTAAACGTTTTAACGCGGCGGAGATCGCTGGCTGGGTCACCTGAAACCGTTCCGCCGTTTCCGTATAACTCCCGGTCTCCACTAAACAACAAAAATATTTTAAATCCCGCTCGTTCACGGCTGGTCCCCCCTTTCTTCCCTATTCATTATACGTGCTTTACGGGTACAAATGCCCCTCCTTAGCAAAAAAGGTGCCGTCACCGACACCCATGCGAACTACCATAGTCCAATCACTTTCGTCCATAGTAGGCCACCGCCTAACCAAATCACGTTAAAGGCGACCCCCACAATGGCACTTAATTTCCACCAATCAGCGCTCTTCACGTAACCGGTACTTGACAATAGCGCAGCCGGTCCCGCCGAATACGGCGTCGTTGACAGGTTGATCGACCCACAAAATGCCAACATTAAAGCGGCTAAAACCGGGGGTACCCCAGCTCCAACTGCGACCGATAAGAACCCGGCGTAGAGGGCCGAAATCTGGGTCGCCACACTAGGAAACATGTAGTGTAAGTAGAAATAAGCTAAGAAAAGAACGACGAGCACCATGGTCGGATTCAGCCCGGTTAGTAGCGTTCCCAACGTTTTTGAGAACCACGGGAAGAACCCTAACGTCATTAACTTCTTCGACATCAGCATGATAATCGATAACCAGACCAAAATGTTCCAAGCAAAACTTTCGTTTAACAAGTCCTTCGTGGTAATCACGCCCGTTAGGAGTAGGATGACGACCGCAATAAAACTAACTTCAGTGGCATTGATGCCAATTTTCGAACCAACTAACCAGAGTAAAATTGCCAAGCCAAAGGTTGCTAGCATGATTTTTTCACTGAGTCCCATTTGACCCAACTCTTGAATTCGTTTATCCGCCCACGCACCGGCATTCGGCGTTTCCTTAATTTCTGGCGGGTAAACTTTATAGAGTAAGTATGGAATGACTAATAATGCTATCAACCCCGGCACACTGGCCGCGGCAAACCATTGCATCCAACTGATCACGATTCCCTGCGTTTTTGCAAAGCCTAACGCAATCATGTTGCCCGCTAACCCGGTCAAAAATAACCCGGAAGTCACGTTGTTGATTTCGTACTCGTTAAAAACTAAGTAGGAGCCAATTTTTCGTTCGGTCCCTTTTTCAGGATCCGACCCCATTTCACGGGAGAGGTTATCGATAATCGGGTACATCAGGCCGTTGACCCGGGCGTTATTGCTAGGAATCCCGATGGCCAGTACGCCGTCAACGACCGACAAGGCGTACGCTAGGCTCAGCGTCTTCTTACCAAAGGCCTTAACGAATAAGTACGCGATACGTTTACCCAAACCGGATTTAATAAAGCCGGCAGCCATAAACATGCACATCGCAACCATCCAGGCCGTCGCGTTCCCGAAACCGGCGGCGACTTCATCCATCTTAAAGACCCCGGTCAACGTTGCCACCGTGACCCCCGTCAAAGTTGTCGCCATCATTGGCAACGGCTTGGTGATGCAAGCGACGATGGTCGCCACAAAAATGGCAAATAGGTGCCAGGCAGCAACTGTGATACCCACCGGTTTAAGTGGCGTTAACAGCCACAACCCAATCCCAAAAATCAGCGGTAAAAGAAAGCCCTTCCATTTTACGTTACTCAGCATTTACGTCCTCTCCTTCGTGACAATTACTAACTGTTAATAAAATCACATGCAAACATCAACTTAAAATTTCGCGCGCTTTGAATAACTGGTTTTACCATAAGTTAAAGTTTACTAATGTCAACGCTTTCTTCTGGGTTGGTACGGCCATGCGTTGTTATAAACGTTGTTATACTAGTCCTTGTAAGCACCTTCACCTTCCTATAAATTTTATATTTACTTCGTTAATTAATATTTATAATTTTGATTTATTATAAATAGTATTTATATAATGCAAAACATCATTTTGATAACTTATCTATTTTTTCACTAAATCAGGTTGGTTTTACTTTTTATTACGATCCATTTTTCCGCGTCACAGCAGCCTTCCCCTAAAAGCTTTTAAAATTGACCTTGCATTTTTGCGCGTGCTTTCTACATTGAAAGCGCAAACAACAATTAGCGCTTAACTCAATTTTTTAGCAAAGGACTGGTTATCATGACTGAAATCCAAAATTCAAACGAAAAGTGGGACGGCAACTACGACGTTATCGTCCTCGGCTTCGGCGGTGCCGGCGCAACGGCGGCCCGTTTCGCCGCTGACAACGGCGCCCACGTCTTGTTAGTCGACGCCGCACCATTTGGCCACGAAGGTGGGAATACCCGCTACTCCGCGCAACACATCGTTATGGGGGAAAGTTTAGAAAAGCTGACCCAGTACTACCAAGCATTGAGCGCCCCGTTTACGATTCCTGAAAAGACGTTGCACGCCTACCTCTCCGGGATGAGCCAAATTCCCGCCTACTTAAAGAAGTACCTCGGCATCGATGCCGTTAGTTGGAAACACGACATCAAGCCCGGTGACGCGGTCGCCGTCAAGGAAACGATGGCGGAATACCCCGAACTTCCTGGTAGTGACACGGTCGACTTCGCCCTTGTTCATAAACGTGATAAGGATGCCGGACTATGGAAGCTACTCCGTAAGAACGTGTTAAGCCGGCACGATAACATCGACGTTTGGCTTGAATCGCGGGCGCAACACCTCATTCAAGATCCCGTTTCCAAAGTTATCCGTGGTGTTCAGATTGAACGGAACCATCAAAAACTGAACATCCACGCCGATCACGGGGTCGTCTTAACCATGGGTGGCTTTGAAAACAATCCCCACTTTACGGAAACGTACTTACACAGTGCCCACTTGACACCCCTCGGCACCCTTTACAACCGCGGTGACGGCCTACGCATGGCACAAGAAGTCGGTGCTAAGATGTGGCACATGACCAACTACGAATCCCACGGCATTTTACCCGGTGTGACGTTCAAAGAAGCCCCTGGCGAACGCGGTCGGCAGATTGAACAATGGCCAATGCTCAAACACGGTAGTATTTTGATGATCGCCGACGACGGGACCCGTTATTTCCGCGAAGACGCTAAGCACCGCCACGGTCACATTCAATCGCACGGGTCATGGTTGATTCCACAAATGAACCAGCACCCGTACTTGGTCTTTGACCAACATCAATATAATGATTTCAAAGCCCAACTAGCTGAAAAGGGCCGCTTGCCATACCCCGAATTTATGGATAAACTCGTTTCGGCAAAAACGGTCGCCGAATTAGCCACCAAAATTGGGGTTGCCGCGGACGCCTTGCAACAAACGTTAACCGACTTTAACGCCTTTGTCAGCGCCGGTCGGGACTACGCTTTCGGTCGCGATCCAAAGACCATGCGCGCGTTTGACGACGGTCCCTACTACGCCATCGCAACGACCAACGACGTCCTTAACACCCAGGGGGGCCCACAGCGAAACGAAAACGCCGCTATTTTAGATACTAACGACCAACCGATTCCCCACTTATTTGGTGCCGGCGAACTCGGTGGCATCGTGGCGAACTGCTACCAAGGTGGCGGTAACCTCGCCGAATGCTTGATCTTCGGTAAATTAGCCGGTGAAAACGCCGCAACCACGACAACCAAAGACGCCGCAACCATTACGTCAACCCGGGCCGAAGGGATTAATGACCTAGTCGAAGGTGAAAGTGCCGCCGGAATCAAGTTGGGCGCAAACCAGTTCTTAGGTAGTTCCAACAGCGGTTTAGGTGGTAAGGTCATCGTGCGGGTCACGTATCAAGACCACAAGATTCAAAACGTTGAAGTCGTCCGTCACCATGAAAGTGAAGACGTCGGCTTAGTGGCCGTCGATAAACTCCCACAAGAAATTGTGGCCGCGAACTCCACCGACGTTGACGCGATTTCAGGAGCCTCCGCTTCCAGCCGAGCAATCAAGGAAGCCGTTAACAACGCCATTAAACAAGCTTAAAAATTGATGATCCCCGCACGAGACTTAATCGTGCGGGGATCATTTTATTTTAGCTTCCATTTTGTAATCGGTTTCAAACTGTTTTATACTTAAACTAATGATAGAGATTATTGGAGGAATTAATTATGACAGTGGCTATTCGTTATCAAACTCGCAACGGTAACACCCAGGCTTTCGCAAACCAGATTGCCGAAGTAGCCGACGTCCCAGCCGAATCCGTCGACACGCCGGTTACCGAAGCAGACCTACTCTTTTTCGGGGGCGGCACCTACTTCATGCGCCCCGATTCATCCGCATCCGATTTCATGAAATCATTAGATCCCGAAAAAATTAAAAAAATCGCCCTCTTCACGACCTCTGGCGGGCCAGAAATGGTTTCGGACAAAGCACTGACCAAGATTGCCGAGAAGAAAGGCATCCCGATTGTCGGCCACTTCCACCAAGTTATGGGGGGAAAAGGCATGAAAATCATCGGCAGCCGCGGCGGTAAATTAAAGCCAGAACAAATCGAACTCGTCAAAAAGTTTGCGAAGGAAATGTTGACTGAATAGTAATGAAAGGTGCTACACCCCGGATTTTTTGGGAGTACAGCACCTTTTTTGTACCTAATTCGAAACCTCATACTGTTCTTTAAACCCCGCATACGCGGGGAATACTGTCTAGTGCTGGCGTAGGGACTACCAGTGATAGGATCACCCCCGCATACGCGGGGAATACAATCGAGGTCTGTAACGAATGGAACAACCGGAAGGATCACCCCCGCATACGCGGGGAATACTAAAAAACACTGTTAAAATCGGATTTAACACTGGGATCACCCCCGCATACGCGGGGAATACAATTTTACAGTAATCCAAAAGGCGCTTATTTCAGGATCACCCCCGCATACGCGGGGAATACTACTAATAAATAAAAAATATGAGCCTCGGTATAGGATCACCCCCGCATACGCGGGGAATACTGCGAGGACTTCTGGGTCTACCAAGTCCGCAAGGGATCACCCCCGCATACGCGGGGAATACTTAGAAGTGCCTCCAGCGATAACCGCGGCTTTGGGATCACCCCCGCATACGCGGGGAATACGTGTAAGTTATGCAATGGCACAAAAATTGTTTAGGATCACCCCCGCATACGCGGGGAATACTTAGAGCGTTGCCAATCTTGGTGACGCTTTTTAGGATCACCCCCGCATACGCGGGGAATACCAGCATTCACGTGCTAAAACGTATATCGACATAGGATCACCCCCGCATACGCGGGGAATACAGCCGTTGAACGGCAAGGTTATCAGCAAGCGGAGGATCACCCCCGCATACGCGGGGAATACACCTGTTTACTAGAACAATTAATCAAAACGTTAGGATCACCCCCGCATACGCGGGGAATACATAGTTATCGGAAACAGATTGATTTACTTACCAGGATCACCCCCGCATACGCGGGGAATACGAATGGTGCCAAATGTTCATGATCTATCAACCAGGATCACCCCCGCATACGCGGGGAATACATTTTTCCGCGCTTTTTCAATAACTCAACCACAGGATCACCCCCGCATACGCGGGGAATACGAATCGCCCAGGAATGTCATACACTGGTGTTAAGGATCACCCCCGCATACGCGGGGAATACCCAAGGCTTAGACACCTCCTACCACCTTTTTAAGGATCACCCCCGCATACGCGGGGAATACGAAATTCCAAAGGGAAAGTCGATGCGCCAGATAGGATCACCCCCGCATACGCGGGGAATACCGTGGTGTTGATGACGTATTAGTATACCAGTTAGGATCACCCCCGCATACGCGGGGAATACAGCCTTAGGCAGAACGAACGCTAAAGCTGGTGAGGATCACTCCCGCATACGCGGGGAATACCACTCGTCATAGCTAGCATTCTCGCCATCATCATAGGATCACTCCCGCATACGCGGGGAATACTCACGTTTGTGATTTTTAATTGCTTGCATGTTGGGATCACTCCCGCATACGCGGGGAATACACTAAAAAAATCCCGTTAAACCGGCGTTTCTAAATTTCAAAAGTGCCGTTTTTTATTAACTTGCCACGCCCCATGTTTATCATATCAAATCTTTCCAAACCTGCCACTTCAAACGTTCAACTTTTTTAAGTTCCGCACCCGTTCCTCAATCTGATCGCGCACCTCGCGGAAAACGGCTAAGCGTTCGGCTTCGGTTCCGGTCGCCTGTGCCGGATCATTTAACGGCCAGTGTTGCTTTTGAACCGTCGGCGGTGTGACCGGACAATGATCACGGGCATCGCCGCACAGCGTCACGACTAAATCGCAGTGCTTTAAATAATCCGCATCAATCAACTTAGATTGCTGATTCGAAATATCAATCCCCACTTCAGCCATTACTTGAACGGCCAGCGGGTTTAAACCGTGCGTTTCAATACCCGCACTTGCAACTTGCCAATCCGGACCCAGCAAGTGGTTCGCAAACCCTTCCGCCATCTGGCTACGGCAAGAATTTCCGGTACATAAGAAATAGAGCTGCTTCACACGATCACCTCCCATTATTATTCATTCTCAGTTTAGCAAATACTTTAGTTAGCAAACCAGCCAAACAACTTTCAACCTAAAACACAACTTTATTTTCAACATATCCACAGCGTTTTCTCATTTACCAACCATCGGACCAGCGTTCATTTCTTAAAGAAACAATCGCTATGCTAACTTAGTTATGCTGTAAAAGTGAACGCTATCAAACGTTTTTCTAAATAGTCATTGCATTTTTGTACAAACTCGATTATATTAAAAACTATTAAGAATAGGTGTAGATATGATTAAAATAAGATTAAATGAAAGCTCGGTATTTTAAGTTATCTTACCCTTCTTAAAAATTTTCAACTTATTTTTAGGGGGAACACATATGAATAAACGCGGTTCTACAGCGGAAGTCAAAGAACATTATAAGATGTATAAATCAGGTTCTAAGTGGGTTTTCGCTGGAATTTTGACGCTCGGCGTCGGGCTAACCTTCACCGTTACGGCACCTGCTCAAGCAGCGTCCGCCGATACAGCGGCACCCGCAACAACGACGGCGGTTAAGGACGCCACCACGAAAACGGCGACAACCACGCCGGCAACGACAACGGACCCGGATACTGCCACTGAAACTGACCAGACCACGGCGACTGAACAACCGGCTAAAACGGTTGCGACGCCAACAACGGACACCAAGACGGCAACGGACGACGACGCAACCAAGGTAAGTACGCCAGCAACTACCACGGATACGACTAAGGACACCACCGTTGCAGCCACAACGACGACGCAACCAGCCGCCACGACTGATAAAGCTACGACTAACGACACTACATATGACGCCAATACCACCACTAAGGCGGCTGACGATCAGACTACGGTTAAAAATGTGGATACAGACCCAACACCAACCACGACTACCACGGCACCGGCTAACCAAGACACCCTGACCAAGGGGAACGTTCAGGGATTATGGGACGAAGGTTACCAGGGCCAAGGAATGGTCGTGGCCGTTATCGACTCCGGGGTTGAACCCCACGCCGATTTACGCCTAAGCGATCCTAGCACGGCCGCCATTTCCAAGGACGACGCCGAAGCAGCCATCGCCAAGCTCGGCTACGGGACCTACGTCAATTCCAAGATTCCGTTCGCCTACGACTACGTCAATAACGACAGTGTCAATACTGGGACGACGGCTTCCGGCTCTACCCACGGGGAACACGTTGCCGGCATCATTGCCGCTAACGGGACAACTGCTGACGGGGATACCCAAGACCCAATCGACTATGACGGTGACGGAACGGTTGATTCGACGATGTACGTCAAGGGTGTCGCGCCCGAAGCTCAAATTTTAGCAATGCAGGTTATCGACGAATTCCCAGATGAAAACTCCAACGATATTTCCCGAGCAATTCGCGACGCGGTTGATTTAGGCGCCAACGTGATTCAAATGTCCCTCGGGATTGGGGTTGCCGAACAAGACTTAACCGACGAAGAACAGGCCGCCGTTAAGTACGCGACCGACCACGGCGTCTTCGTTTCAATTTCTGCTTCTAACAACGGGAACGCCGCCAGCATCGTTGGCGGTCCTGACCAAGGCGGCATCGGCGTCGCTTATGACAGTAAAAACTCATCAACCATTGCCGATCCAGCAGCCGCCGCTAGTGCAATGACGGTCGCCGCCGAAACTTCCGACCTCGGTGAAAATTCCCAAATGGCCAGCTTCTCATCATGGGGACCACTCGTCGATTACACCCTCAAGCCAGATATTTCTGCTCCGGGTAGTAACGTGATTTCAACGGCCATCGACCCGTCAAATGACAGCCAGACCTACGCCTCACTTTCAGGGACGTCCATGGCCGGCCCATACGACGCTGGTGCCGCTTTGATCGTCATGCAAAAATTGCAGGCGACCCGCCCCGACTTACAAGGTGCCGACTTAGTGGCTGCCGTTAAGTTAGCTTTGATGAACGCCGCCGACCCAATGGCCGATATTCAGTATGCTGATACCTACATCTCACCTCGTCGTCAAGGTGCCGGCCAAATCGACGTTTCCAAGGCCGGTGACTTAACCGTTAGCGCAAAGAGTGCCGATGAAAATGGCGGGACCGGTTCCGTTTCCCTGCACACGATTGGCGATACCACCACGTTCACTGTGACCGTAACGAACTACGGCGATAGTGACCAAACTTACCAGGTTGAAACCAACGGCGGACCGTTAACTGAAGTGATTGATGCGACAAATAATAATACGGTTCACGATGTCAGCTTAGCTGGCGCGACCCTTACAGCCGACCAACCAACTTTCACGTTAGCTGCTGGGACTAGCCGCCAGGTGACCTTCACGTTGAAGTTAGATGACACCGTCCAAGCCGACCAACTTGTCGAAGGCTTCTTAACGTTTAAAGCTGCGGACGATAGCCAAACGATTTCGATGCCTTACTTAGGTTATTACGGTGATTTAACGGACGAACCCGTTATCGACGCTGCGACGAACACCGGCGATGCCGTCTTTGACGGCGGTTATCTGGTTGACGAAGACGCCAACATTTTAGGCGTTAGTGATCCTAGCTCGCTTCACCACCTGGTTAACGCGGGGACCGGTACGACTTGGGAAAACGTTGCGGTCAAAGTCGAAAATGGTAAGGTCTCCTTCTCACCAAACGGCGATGACGTGTCTGACACCGTTTACCCGTACGTCTTTTCTAAGCAAAGTCTGGAAGGCGTCGAAGTTCAAATCTTAGACGCTAAGGGTAACGTGGTTCGGGTGCTCGATAAGGAAAACAACCTGAACAAGTCCTATTACCAAGATGGTAGTAGCTATAACAATGACCTTGGTTTAAGTATTGATATGCGCTTAAATACCAGTGCGCTGACTTGGGACGGCACCGTTTATGACCAAGCAACTGGTAAAATGGTTACCGCTCCCGATGGCAACTACACTTACCGGCTCGTTTCAACGCAGTACAATGATGGTAGCGATAGCGTCCAAGATTACGACCTACCGGTAAGCGTGGACACCACCAAGCCGACCGTGACGGGATTAAGTTACCAAGATGGCACCGTGACCGCCGCTTACGCCGATACTGGGGTTGGCTTTACGCAGTACTCCAACGCCGTTTTGACCATTGGCGACCGGACGTACGGGGTACCTTTGACGAGTGACGCTGCTAGCGGGACCTTGAAGTATACCTTAACGGCGGCACAACAAGACGCTTTGAAAGCTAGCGACGGGGTGCTAACCCTGACCGTGACGGACGTTGCCGGCAACAGTACCGCCGCCTCCGTTCAGGCCGTGGCCGGTACTAATACGGCAAAGGCCGATGCGGCCGTCACCGCCCCACAATTTAGCTGGTTAATCTCACCAGGCGACCACAACATGGTTCGTCCGGGTGACGGCATGGGGCAAATCGTTGCTGACGGTACGATCGACGTTCAAGGTATCGTGCCCGCCGGCGAAGCTTACCGGGTCGTGGCAACTGACGCCATTACCGGCCAAACTTACACCGGTGACGTTGATCAGGCAACCGGCCTCGTCACGTTCCACAATGTGACCGTCACTGGCGACGGTTACGGCTACGTTTACCTAATCGCCCAAGCGTCACTGGAAACCAACTTCGGTGATTACTTACAAACGCAACCGCAAACGAACAGTAACGACGCCCTCTTGATTTTCTACCAAGCCGGATTTACTTACACGCCGGACGCGGCTCAATCCACGGTTCTAAAGCCGTTCGTTTCCAACGACGAAGCCTTGGCAAGTGAAAGTGCCGCGCCAGCTCACCAGCTCAGTGGCCGTGCGTTCAGCGACATCACCACCCACGCCGAACCTACGACGGGCTTGTCGTTTGATAAATTCAACGACAACACCTTCACGTTAGTTGGGGCCGATCAGGTCAAGGACGTTTACGACGCACAAACCGGCTTGCTGACAATCACCGGGCACCTCGATGACCCAGCTGACAAAGTCATGACGGTTACGAGTGCCAGTGAACCCACCAAGCAAGTCACCGTTCAAAGCGACGGTTCCTTCAGCTTCACCGTGCCGTTCAAGGCGAGTCAGCAACAAGCCGTGGGTTACCGGATCCTGACTAAGGGTGAGGACGGCCACTACTCGACCCAGTATGGCGAACTCCAAATTTACTTGGACACGGTCTTCCCAACCTTGAGCATGCCGCAAGCCGACTCGTTGAAAGTCGGGGCAGATGGAACTTACGAAATCACGACGACCGCGGCAACCTTTAACGTCGCCGGATTGGTTGATGATAACGTCAACGGCTACCGGCTCTACGCGAACGGCGATAACGTGGTTCACCAAAAGAACCTCGCCGGTTTCAACAACCACGTTGATCCCGAATCGCTCTACTCGAATCCTTACGGCCCAGCCGACTTCAACGAAACCTACACCTTAGCCATGGGTGACAACTACTTCACGATCACGGCAGTCGACATGGCTGGCAACACCGTCTCTAAGGTCTTCCACGTTGTTCGGGAAGCTGAACCCGTGACTGATCCGGATAGTGGTGAAACCGGGACGGAACCAAAAGCGGGTAGCGATGATACGGATAGCACGACTGGTACGACCGGAACTGGAACCCAAGCTGAATCCGGCTTAGCCGGCGAAACGGGGAGCTCAGCTACCGGTGCAGCCGGTGCGACAAAGGCTGCCACTGGTGAGCAAACGGATCCAACCGCACCTAAGTTGGAATTAACCCGCCAAGCCGCTGATCAGAACGATGATCCCGCACCAACGCCATTGGCAACTAGTGGTTCTACTAAGTCCGCCGTTAAGCCAGCCACGGCTGGGGCAACGCCAAGTGCTAAAACTAGCGATACAACGGCACAACCAGCAGCGACTGCGGCCGCCCTGCCACAAACCGGTGAACAAGCGAGTCCGCTCGCCGCACTCGGTCTCTGGGTACTTGGCCTACTCGGCTTAGCCCACTTTGGTCGTCGCAAACGCACAAACTAATTTTTAAAGGAGGTCATTAGTCATGCAACCCGTTCAAAGAACCGCGTTCGACCGCTTACTGACCCAGTTGAGCCAAGCACGTCAAACTGGACGGTTAAAAGCAGGCCAACCATTACTCGAACTCGTCGCAGCACACCCGTGGGACGACCGCGTCTTCGCGGTCACCAACGGAACTGATCAGTATCAGGTTGTCGCCCGGCTCGCATTTAACGAGCGGCTCCGCCCGACCTACGTCAATGACTTGCAGCGTCATGGTTACGCCGTTAACTTCGTTTTCGGCGCAACGGTTAGCGACTAATGCCTTAAAATTAAAGCCGGTCTGAGAAAGTCTGCGGATTTTCTCGGACCGGCTTTTGATGTACATAGAAAATATAAAAAGTTAGACAAATAGTAACTTGATTTATACTGCTAAGGTTTGAGCTCTGTACCTATAGGACTTACGCCTTTTTATCTTCATTGAAATCCGGTCGTGAATAAACCGCTTTGTGTAAGTGTTTAGGATTCGACATAATTCAGTAATATTTTTGACCGCACATTGATTTAAACACTTCGGCTTAAGTAAACTCTCTACGGGCACGTTATCGTGACAATTACCTTTGCGTGACGTACTTTGAACAATCCCCACTCGTTTAGATACTCAAGAACCACTTTGACTTCTGTATGATATTTAGTCATAAGAAAAACCCCACAATCGTTAGATATATTTGTTTAGTAATTGTAGGGCATCTCAGAGATTTTGAGAGTGTAGCACCTTTTTTATTACGGAGCCTAGCTCCCACATCTCGGTAGCCAAGGCGAAAACTCGGTACTTTAGTGCCGAGATGAAGCCAAACGAAAAGCAACGTTAGTTGCCCTTCTTAGAGGGCCGGCCAGCGTTGCTTTTTTCTGTACGTTGATTGTTAATGTATTCTTCGACAACTTGCTTAGACATCTCGCCTAACGTTCCAATGTAGTAGCTAGGAGACCATAAATGACCGCCCCACAGTTTGCGCTTGGTCTCTGGGTGAGCTGTGAACCATAAGCGAGCACCTGACCCTTTGAGTATCTTAACGACATCAGCGGGCGCAAGTTTCGGTTTGAAGCTGACTAGCAAATGTACGTGGTCAGGCATGACTTCCATAGATTGAATTTCGACAGCATGATTGTCAGCGAGATACTGGATAGCGTCTTTCATATCCTGAACGAGCTTAGGCGTGGTGAATACAGGTTTGCGATACTTCGTAACCCAGACAATATGGTACGAGAAATTGTAGACATAACCACGTTCGCGTTTAATCATATGTAATCACCTCTTTGTTGTGATATAATGATTATACCATACAAAGGAGCTACCACATGAAATTAGAAAAACTATCTAAATCTATTGAGAACATTTACGTTCGACGCTACCGTGTGGTAGCGACACCAGAACTGATTGAACACCATGCACGCAATATGCAGGCGCAAAATCAGCTTTGGAACTTTGGAAACAAGTATCTTGAAAAGACGTATGGACGTAAGCATTTAGACCGTCCATATCCAAACAACAAGACACAGAAAAACTATGTAATCAACGACATCAAGGCAAAGTTCATCAAAGAGAACTACAACCTACACCGTTGGAACGCATCTATTGTCGGGTTGCACTCACAAGGTGCTAACGAGTTTCTAACAACATTGTTGACTAACTTTGGCGAATATCGCAAGACTTTGTATCGTGCTTCAAAAATGACGACGCAAGAGAAGTTAGACTACGGGAACAACGTTCACGGCAACAACTCACAACACCGTTCGTGGTATCGTAAGGGTTCTCTGAACTACTTACGTAGCAACAACTCATTTAAGACAGTTTCGTTACCAAACAACAACCAAGTTGAAATCGTATCAGCACATCACATCAAGATACAAGACTACGGTGAGCTACAAGTTGTTGAGAATATCAACAATCTACGCAACGCTACTATCGTGATTACGAAGTTAAAGCGGAAAAACAATGATCAGTTTGAATTGCAACTCGTATTAAAGCGTCAAGTAGACCGCGTTGAACCAACGACTAAGGTTGCTGGTGACTGGAACATGACTAATAACAAAGTCTTTCACACATCAAATGCTGAAGAAATCTACATCAGCAACGACGTGGTAAATAAGGCTGACGCCTTAGAACGCCAGATTAACGGTTTGAAATCAAAGTGTGATAAGTCAGTATGGCTGGGTCAAAACTCACGACGTATCGCTCGGATTAACGAAGAAATCAGGCGTCTTAACATCAAACGCGAAAACGTCCTTGATGAACATTACAAACAACTAACACACACCCTTATAGACGACTACGACGTGGTAGTCATTGAAGATTTGGACGCCAAAGACATGCGTGCCAAGAAACGACAAGCACGCAGTGCTAACCGCAAGTTGGCAATGATTAAGCCGTATCGTATGGCACAATTCATTGAAATGCTGGCAAATCGTACTGGTAAGACGCTAATTAAGGTTGACGCCTACAAGACATCACAAGTTGAGTACGGTACAACCCACGAAGAAAAGCATGATACATCAGTCCGTGAGTGGGTTTCAACCCTTACAGGCAAGCTGATTAACCGTGACCTTAATGCAAGTTGGAATATCCTAGATTGGGGTTTGAACCCTGAACATCACATCAAACTAAGAGACTACCCACACCTAAACGCAAGCAGTCTAGTAACTATCAATTAAAATTTACGGGCGAGACAGAACCTTGTCGCCCTTAATGGCTATAAGAATAAACGTGGTGCGTATTGCCCTGACCTAGTGAAAACGGGCACGACACGTTGTTTGAGCTTCTTAACTGACGCCCACCCGCGAGGGTGCATTGCCTAAACGTTTTCGGATAGAACCTGTTTAGTTGTAGGTTTTTACGCCGAAGCCCGTTACTTTATTGACGGGAGAGTTCACACTTAGTTGAAACTTAATGCTGTTTTCTAGCCCCGCATACGCGGGGAATACTCCCGGTCAAAGGGCATTTTTCAATTGAATATGGGATCACCCCCGCATACGCGGGGAATACTCGACTGACCGCTAAGTGAGATTGATTTGTTTGGGATCACCCCCGCATACGCGGGGAATACATTGGATTGTATAAAAAATGAGTTTGCGTACTAGGATCACCCCCGCATACGCGGGGAATACCGCGTCGGATAAGCTGAATCCGTTTGATAGATAGGATCACCCCCGCATACGCGGGGAATACGCTAATTTAGTCAAAGTCCCTTTGTTGATACTAGGATCACCCCCGCATACGCGGGGAATACTATGCGCTGATTAATCTAGGCATGATTCAATCAGGATCACCCCCGCATACGCGGGGAATACCCATTATTTTCAAAGGGAGTGTTCGACTGATTAGGATCACCCCCGCATACGCGGGGAATACTTCATCACCGCGGCCGGCGTCAGGTTGTCCAAAGGATCACCCCCGCATACGCGGGGAATACATTTTCAAATTTTTTATAGGCGTCAAAGTATAAGGATCACCCCCGCATACGCGGGGAATACTTGGGTATTCTCAAAGATGTAATTTTATTAATAGGATCACCCCCGCATACGCGGGGAATACGGCCCTGATTGATATTGATAACGCTATGATTAAGGATCACCCCCGCATACGCGGGGAATACCATTCTCAATAGCCTCGTTGCCTTCCATATTCAGGATCACCCCCGCATACGCGGGGAATACCAACGCTGTTCTCCGATTTGAGTAAGCAAGGTAGGATCACCCCCGCATACGCGGGGAATACTCCGATTCCCGTCACTCGCTTAGTACCCCTTTAGGATCACCCCCGCATACGCGGGGAATACTCTGCTTTCAGTAACTTGGCTTCAAGCCAAATGGGATCACCCCCGCATACGCGGGGAATACAAACGTTTTTCTGATAGCCCTAATCGATTATTAGGATCACCCCCGCATACGCGGGGAATACAAGAGTTAATCGAGAACTTGACCAAAGCATTTAGGATCACCCCCGCATACGCGGGGAATACACTAAAAAAATCCCGTTAAACCGGCGTTTCTAAATTTTAAAAGTGCCGTTTTTAATTAACTCGCCACGACCCATGTTCATCATACCAAATCTCCCCAAAACTACCACTTCAAACGTTCAATTTTTTAATTTCCGCAATCTGGTCGCGTACCTCGCGAAAAACGACTAAATGGCAGTGATTCAAATAAGTTGTACCAATCAACTTAAATTGCTGATCTGAAATATCAATCCCCACTTCAGCCATTTGGTTACGGCAAGAACCTCCGGTACATCAGAAACCGAGCTGCTTCACATGATCATCTTCCACTATTGATTCATTATCAGTCTGGCAAACCACCCAACAACTTCTAACTCAACATCCAATTTAGGAAACAATAAAATCACATTATTTTCTCATTTAATATCAATCAGGCCACCGTCCAATTCTTTAAAAAGTACCCATCCTACTAACTAAGATATCCCATAAAAGTGAACGCTATCAAACGTTTTTATAAACAGTGATTGCTTTTTTGTACAAATTAAATTATATTAAAAACTATCAAGAGTTGGCGCTTGTATAATTAAATTAAGATTAAATATAGTTTTAGCATTTTAAATCGTCTTACCCAATCTTAAAAATTTTTTAGGGGGAACACATATGAATAAACGCAATTCTACAGCGGAAGTCAAAGAACACTATAAGATGTATAAATCAGGTTCTAAGTGGGTTTTCGCGGGAATTTTAACACTCGGCGTTGGGCTCACATTCACCGTCACGGCACCCGCTCAGGCAGCGTCCGCTGATACAACGGCACCCGTAACAACCACGGCGGTTAAAGACGCAACCACGGAAACGGCGACGACCACCACGGCCAATCCAGATACCACCACCGAAACTGATCAGACGCCGGCGACTGAACAACCGACCAAAACGGTCGCGACACCATCAACTGACACCAAGGCGACGACGGACACCACCGAAACCAAGGTAAGTACGCCGACAGCCACAACGACGACACAACCAACCGCCACGACTGACAAAGCCACCACTAACGACACTACATATGACGCCAATACCAGCACTAAGGCGGCTGACGATCAGACTACGGCTAAAAATGCGGATGCGGATACGGACCCAGCACCAACCACGACTACCACGGTACCAGCTAACCAAGATACCCTGACAAAGGGGAACGTTCAGGGATTATGGGACGAAGGTTACGAGGGCCAAGGGATGGTCGTGGCCGTTATCGACTCCGGGGTCCAGCCTCATGATGATTTACGCTTAAGTGATCCTAGCACGGCCGCCATTTCCAAGGACGACGCCGAAGCGGCCATCGCCAAGCTTGGCTACGGAACCTACGTCAATTCCAAGATTCCGTTCGCCTACGACTACGTCAATAACGACAGTACTAACACTGGAATTACTGCATCAGGATCTACTCATGGTGAACACGTTGCCGGTATTATTGCTGCAAACGGAACTACTGAAGACGGAAATACCGACTATCCTATAGACTATAATGACGACGGTGTAACGGACTCCAGCATGTACGTTAAAGGCATCGCTCCAGAAGCCCAAATTTTAGCAATGCAAGTTATCGATGAATTCCCAGATGAAAATTCCAACGACATTTCGCGGGCCATTCGCGACGCGGTTGATTTAGGCGCCAACGTGATTCAAATGTCCCTCGGGATTGGCGTGGTTGAACAAGACTTAACTGGCGAAGAACAGGCCGCCGTTAAGTACGCGACCGATCACGGCGTCTTCGTTTCGATTTCTGCTTCTAATAATGGGAACGCTGCCGCCATCGTTGGCGGTCCTGACCAAGGGGGTATCGGCGTCGCTTATAATAGTAAAAACTCGTCAGCCATCGCTGATCCAGCAGCTGCTGGTAATGCAATGACAGTTGCTGCCGAAACTTCGGATCTCGGTGAAAACTCACAAATGTCCAGTTTCTCATCATGGGGACCACTTGTCGACTACACCCTAAAACCAGATATTTCCGCCCCTGGTAGTAACGTTATTTCTACAACAGTAAGCTCAATTGATGGTGGCCAATCTTATGCTGCATTTTCAGGAACTTCTATGGCTGGCCCCTACGATGCCGGTGCCGCTTTAATCGTCATGCAAAAATTACTGGCAACTCGCCCCGATTTACAAGGTGCCGACTTAGTGGCTGCCGTTAAATTGGCCTTGATGAACGCTGCCGACCCAATGGCCGATATTCAGTATCCAGACACCTACATTTCACCTCGTCGTCAAGGCGCTGGCCAAATCGATGTCTCCAAGGCCGGTGACTTAACCGTCAGCGCACAGAGTGCCGAGGAGAACGGCGGTACGGGTTCCGTTTCCCTGCACACGATTGGCGATACCACCACGTTCACTGTGACCGTAACGAACTACGGTGATAGCGACCAAACTTACCAGGTTGAAACCAACGTCGGCCCGTTGACCGAAGTGATTGACGCGGAAAACGGTAATACGGTTCACGATACCAGCTTAGCTGGTGCGACCCTCACCGCTGACCAACCCACCTTCACGTTAGCTGCAGGGACTAGCCGCCAGGTGACCTTCACGTTGAAGTTAGATGACACCGTTAAAGCCGACCAACTTGTCGAAGGCTTCTTAACGTTTAAAGCTGCGGACGATAGCCAAACGATTTCGATGCCTTACTTAGGATACTATGGTGATTTGACTGACGAACCCGTTATCGATACAGCAGCTAATACCGATGAATCTATCTTTAACGGTGGTTATTTTGTTGATGAAGATGACAATGTTCTCGGCGTTACTGATCCAATATCCCTGTTTCACCTAATCAACTCCGGAACAGGAACTACTTGGAATAATGTTGCTTTAAAAGTGGAAAACGGTAAAGTTTCTTTCTCTCCTAATGGTGACAACGTCTCTGACACTATCTACCCGTATGTATTTTCTAAGCAAAACCTTGAAGGCGTGGAAATTCAAATTTTGGACGCTAATGGTACCGTCGTCCGGATACTCGATAAGGAAAATAACCTTAACAAGTCTTACGCTTCAGACGGTAACAGTTATAACAATGACCTTGGTTTAAGTATTGATATGCGCTTAAATACCAGTGCGTTGACTTGGGACGGCACTATTTATGACCAAGCAACTGGTAAGATGGTTACCGCTCCCGATGGCAACTACACCTATCGCATCGTTTCTACCCAATACAATGATGGTAGCAATAAAACTCAAAATTACGATATGCCCGTTAACATTGATACTCAAAAACCAACTATAACTAACCTTAAATATACTAACGGAACATTAACTGCAAACTACAACGATGTAGGGGTTGGTTTTAGTGAATATTCTAACGCCGTCTTAACTATTGGTAATCAAACTTATGGTATTCAGCTTACTGGCAATCATTCCGGCGAACTTAACTATACTCTAACAACGGAACAACAAACCGCTTTAGAGAATGGCTCAGGTGCTTTATCATTGCAAATTTCAGATGTAGCAGGAGACACTTCCACCACCACTATTCAAGCAACAGTCGGCACTAACAAGACCATTGCCAATAACGATATTACTGCGCCACAATTCAGCTGGCTTATTAATTTAGATGAAAACAATACTATCCGTCCTGATGGTATGGGAAAAATTGTCGCCTCAGGTCCGACTGTCATTCAAGGAATCGTTCCGGCCGGTCAGGATTACCGTGTTGTTGCTACTGAATCTACTACTGGAAAATCATACGTCGGGGATGTCGACACAAACACTGGTATTGTGACTTTCCATGATATCAACGTTACACCTGATGGTTTTGGTTATCTTTACTTGCGTGCTCAAGCTACGTTAAAAAATAGTTTTACGGACTTCCTACAAACTCAACCACAATTAAATAGTGATGATATACTACTAGCTTTCTATCAAGGTGGTGTGACGTATTCACCCGATGTAACAAAGTCAACTCAACTTAAGCCTTTTATCGATAACGCGGATGCCCTAGCCAGTGAACGTGCTACTAGTATTCACCAGCTGAGCGGTCGTGCATTCAGCGACATTACCACCCACGCTGAACCTACGACGGGCTTGTCGTTTGATAAATTCAACGACAACACCTTCACGTTAGTTGGGGCCGATCAGGTCAAAGACGTTTACGACGCGCAAACCGGCTTGCTGACAATCACCGGTCACCTCGATGACCCAGCTGACAAAGTCATGACGGTTACGAGTGCCAGTGAACCCACCAAGCAAGTCACCGTTCAAAGTGACGGTTCCTTCAGCTTTACCGTACCGTTCAAGGCGAGTCAGCAACAAGCCGTGGGTTACCGGATCCTGACTAAGGGTGAGGACGGCCACTACTCGACCCAGTATGGCGAACTCCAAATTTACTTGGACACGGTCTTCCCAACCTTGAGCATGCCGCAAGCCGACTCGTTGAAAGTCGGGGCT
>NZ_BJDZ01000034.1:0-7782 GCF_005405405.1 Lactiplantibacillus plajomi | reverse complement strand
ACGGCCACTACTCGACCCAGTATGGCGAACTCCAAATTTACTTGGACACGGTCTTCCCAACCTTGAGCATGCCGCAAGCCGACTCGTTGAAAGTCGGGGCGGACGGCACTTACGAAATCACAACGGCCGCGGCAACCTTTAACGTGGCCGGGTTGGTTGATGATAACGTTAACGGCTACCGGCTCTACACGAACGGTGACAACGTGGTTCACCAAAAAAACCTCGCCGGTTTCAACAACCACGTTGATCCCGAATCGCTCTACTCGAACCCTTACGGCCCAGCCGATTTCAACGAAACTTACGACTTAGCCATGGGTGATAACTACTTCACGATCACGGCAGTCGACATGGCTGGCAACACCGTCACCAAGGTCTTCCACGTTGTTCGGGAAACTGAACCCGTGACTGACCCGGATAGTGGTGCAACCGGGACGGAACCAAAAGCAGGTAGCGACGATATAGATAGTACGACTGGTACGACCGGAACTGGAACTCAAGCTGAATCTGGCTTAGCCGGCGAAACGAGAAGCTCAGACTTTGGTGCGGCGAAGACTGCCACTGGTGAGCCAACGGATCCAGCCACACCTAAGTTGAAATTAACCCGCCAAGCCGCTGATCAGAACGATGATCCCGCACCAACGCCATTAGCAACTGGTGACGCTACTAAGGCTACCGTTAAACCAGCAACGACTTCGTCAGCTACTTCGACCACTAGAAAGACGGCACAACCCGTTGCCGCAACCGCCCTACCACAAACCGGTGACCAAGCGAGTCCGCTAGCCGCACTCGGTCTCTGGGTACTTGGCTTACTCGGCTTAGCCCACTTTGGTCGTCGCAAACGTGCGAACTAATTTTTAAAGAAGGTCATTAGTCACGTCAAAGAACCGCGCTCGAGCGCTTACTGACCCAGTTGAGCCAGGCACGCCAAACTGGGCAGTTACGATCCGGACATCCGTTACTCGAACTATTCACGGTTACGTCGTTAACTTCGTTTTCGGCGCAACGGTTAGCGACTAATGCCTAAATAACGAACGCTCCCGACAAAATTTTGCCGGGAGCGTTTTTTACTAAAATTAGTCGTCATTTATTCCATTCAAAAGGCGCTGACTATTTCTTTTCGTCAATCAAAATAGTCCCCGCCGCCGGATTATGGTCAATCGCACCAACAATCGGGTGCGGTTGGTATAATTCCTCGAGGTAGTCAACGTCGGCGGGCGTTAAGTGCACCTTTAGTGCCGCAACCGCATCGTCTAAGTGGCGGGTCTTAGTTGAACCAACGATTGGGGCCACGACGCCCTTCGCCCATTGCCAAGCTAAGGCGATTTGCGCCATTGAAACGTCGTATTTTTGCGCTAAATCGTTGACGCGCGCAACAATCCGTTTGTCCTCTTGCTCGGTTCGATCATATTTTCCCATCGCCACGCGGTCCGTTTGGCTCCGTAACGTATTGACTTGCCAAGCAAGGTGGCTTAAGTGACCAGCCGCCAACGGACTATACGGCATTAGTGAAACGCCCATTTGTTGGCAAATCGGAATTAATTCACGTTCGTCTTCACGGTACAACAAGTTGTAGTGGTTCTCCATTGCTTGAAATTGTGCCCACCCATGGCCTTTTGCAACTTGTTGCATATTTTGGAACTGGTAACCGTACATCGCCGACGCACCGATTGCCCGCACCTTACCAGCCACGACCAGGTCATTTAAAGCACTCATTGTTTCCTCAATCGGCGTCTCGTAATCAAACCGGTGGATAATGTAGAGATCCAGGTAATCCGTTCCCAGCCGTTTTAACGTGCCATCGATTTCACGGTGAATGGCTTCCTTAGAAAGTCGGCCCTCGTTAAAGTAAACCTTAGACGATATAACGACTTGATCACGTGGGATGTGATTCTCCTTAAACGCGCGGCCCAAATATTCCTCACTAGTCCCGTTGGAGTAACCGTTAGCCGTATCAAAGAAGTTAATCCCCAGCCCTAAAGCGTGGCGGATCACCTTTTCACTGGCCGGATAGTCCAACGTCCAATCATGCATCGTGCCGGGCTGACCAAAACTCATGGCCCCCACACAAATTTTTGAAACCTTAATTGAAGTTTGTCCTAAAGTCGCAAATTCCATTACGTCATCGTTCCCCTTCCGTTCATCAATTAAACCGCATTCATTGTTTTCAGTTTACGCCTTGAAGTATACTTTAAGTCAAGGAAGTGATGACGATGAAAATTGATGCCGTGGCGCAACGCTACCAAATCTCCGCGCCAACCCTACGCTACTACGAACGCCAGGGTCTTTTAGGACCAGTTCAGCGTGTTCATGGTGTCCGTGATTTTTGCCAAGCTGATTTAGACCGCATCGACTTCATCCTCTGTGTGAAGCAGTGTGGGATGACACTTAAAGAAATGAAACACTTTATCGACATGTACCACCAGGGTGATACCACGATTGACGAGCGACTCGCCGTTTTACAGCATCAGCTCAGTGTCTCGCAACAACGACAAGTCCAATTGGCACAGTCGATTGAACACCTCAAAACTAAAATTGGCGACGTCCGGGCACTGCAAGCCCACTCCCAAACAAAATGACCGTTTCCGGATATGTCCCGGAGCGGTCATTTTGTTTCACGTGAAACATTTTAATTAACACTATCCTTGCGCAAAAATGTAAAACATGTTTTACTATAGATGTAAAAGATGTTTTACATTTCAACCAAGGATGTGATGCTCCGTGCAAAACACCATTGCGATTCGTCGCAAACAACGCAACTTATCACAGGCCGAACTCGCTAAACGAACTAACGTGACCCGCCAAACCATCAACGCCATTGAAAATGACAAGTACGACCCGTCACTATCGCTGGCCTTCAGCCTCGCCGCCGTTTTAGAAACCACTGTCGATAATCTATTTCATAAGGGAGCCGATTAATATGAGTCGTGCACGTAAAATTCTCCGCTTTACCTTTTGGACCAATAATTTAACGTTACTACTGATCATGATTCCAATGTTAGCCATGCTGTACCCATTACCGCACTTAGTCCTCCCCGCTACCATCGTTCTGATTTTACTGAGCACCGGGTTTCAATCGTGGTACCTGATTCGTAAGCTGAAGGTTTCTTCGTTTCAGGGTCTCTACTGGGTCGACGACGAGCGTGACCGTGAAATCACGTTCAAGGTACATTCAAAGTTATTAACTTCCGGAGTGGCTTACTTATACGGCTTACTTCTCATTACCTTCGTCATTAGCCAGTGGCACTTAACCGGCTTACAGTTGGGGGCCACCTTGTTTGTTCTCATCTGGCTCGGCCTAATCGGTAGTAACCTTGAATATTACTGGTTATGGACCAAATTTGATCAAGCCTAATAAAACGGTTGCCCGCCATTTAACTGGTGAGCAACCGTTTTTTCATCGTAGCTACTAATCATGAACGCTTAAAATATCGGTCAACGGCATCCGGGTCGCCTTAATGGTGTTAACCAGGGCCGCATCGTCCCGGTAGCCCAGACCAATGCCGATAATGATTTTTTCATCGTCCGGAATCACCAGTTGCTGCCGCAACATTTTGGGATACTTAATAAACTGGTAGGCCGTCATCGATGCGAGCCCACGGGAACTAGCGCTCAAAACGATACTGTTCCCGAACGCGCCCAAGTCATACAGCGACCAGTCAGAATACCCAGCCGGCAGGGTCAGGTACAAGACGACCGGCGCGTGGTACAGTTGCGCCGCGTTGGCGGCCATTTCATTACCGGCAGCGCCCAGGTTTTGCGACCAGGCTGCCATGTTGGCTTGGGCTTGCGGTGACCATTGCTTCCGTGACATTAACGGAACGTCCGGCGTACCGGTCATTCCCGCTTGTTCCAAATCAGCTTGTTGTTGCCGAACACGTTCGAGCGACTTGCCCATCGCAACGTGAACGTGGTACGGCTGCGAGTTGACCCACGAAGGTGCCTGCTGGGCATCGGTCAAAATCGCTTTTACCGTAGCAGGCGTAACGGGTTGATCCGTAAACTTTCTGACCGAGTGACGGGACTGAATAGCTTGTTGAAATTCCAAAATAATGACTCCTTTTAGGTTTAGTCTCTATGCGAATTATAACCCTTTATTTTGGATTAACAGCTTTCAAACTACCAGCGGTCTCGTTAAGCCCGACTCACTGTCAATTAGAGAACTTCTCCAGCCGGTAAAGTTGCTCGTCATCCAGCACTTTAACGCCACCCTTAAACGCGTACCCCATGTGGCGGTAAAACTCGACCCCCGTAATTGACGCCGGAATTTCGACCCGTTCAGCTTGGCGGAAATAAGCATCTTGTTCAAGCGTTTCAATAATCAAGCGGCCGATGCCACGGCCCTGATATTTTGGTAGAACAAAGATATCAAACAGGCTAAATTCAGTTTGACTCCCCCAGTACGAGCCAATTGCACCAGTCCCGATAATTTGGTCCTGATCACAAATAACGTAGAAATGAGTTTCTTGCACCTTCTCAATAAAAAACGTTGCTGATAATTGGCGTACTTCGGCTTCTATGTATGCTGCAGAATAATCTTGGCTATTAGATTCCCGTAAAGTTTGCGCAACGAGCGCATCCACGGCCGGCGCGTCTTCGGTTTTAAACCGACGAACTTCAGTCATCATGACGATCACCTCCCTTTAAATAACGAATGGCATGACTCATACTTTCAAGCAAAAAAGTCGCAAAGAAAACCACGTAAACAACGAGGCACACGATTAAAATTAAGTCTCCCCATGAAAAAAATGAAGCTACCAGCTCAATCGTTGTAACTGGTCCGAGTAGGTAAAATAATCCCCGCAACCAGGGAGAATAATTTGGAAACGATTTTTCTGCCCTAGTTGGTTGTCGCCATCTCAATTCAATGCACCCCATGCAAAAATTTTGAATAATAACTACCGCAATTCAAACAACGTTAGGCTAGCGACTGATTACCTAGCTAACGAGCCTGTTTCACGTGAAACAATCCTTATCCGTACACTACCGCTCATCCTCAAAAGTTGCAACGACTCCCTTGGGTTCCCGTTTTCCACCCCTAACGTTGACCGTTGCCATTTAGATCAAAAGCGTCTAAAATTTTGATTAACGGTACTTTACAAAAACAAGAACTATTCAACCCGAGGAGGTAATTTCATGACTCAATCAAACCCTGAACCAACCAACGATACCACCAACCCGTACTGCCACGCCGGTATGACTTGTGCTGAGGGCTGTGGCTGTGCCAGCGCCGATGGTATCTGCCGCTGCCCGATGATTTCGGACGATAAGTGTGCCTGCAACGGTTACTGCGGCAGACCTGCTAAGTAAGTTGCAAACGTCAAACCAGGTTGCAGTCCCAGAATTGGGACCGCGACCTGGTTTTTCGTTAGTTTCAACCGCTATTGTTTAATTTAAGATTTTACATCTAACTACTCAGACTTAATGTACACCTATCGCGGCATCATTAGCCTGCCACTATCCGGGGCAATGCCTAATGTTACTTATGATACGGTGACCCGTATCACCCTACACAGCGGTTCCCACCTGAAAAAACCGCATCACTTATGATACGGACTCCCGTAACAACCTAAACAGCGATTCCTGATTGTACACAACTAAGTCCAATCATACATCAGGAGTAAAACATGTTGTAGTCCCTTGGAACACCCATCCTAATCAATCCAATAATAACATGCCTACGAAACGTTTCACGTGAAACAGTTGTCACGGGAACGCAGCGACTTGTGGCCGACTGACGTCCCCTATCAGCAAATACCCTTTCACCTAAAGACAATCATCAAAAACACCTCTCCCAAGAGAGATACAAATAGACGATCAACCTCAGTAGCAAGCGACCTAAGACCATGAACGTCCCTAGTTCATGCTCGCCAGCGTGCTTAGTCCTCAGGGCCTTGGGCCGTGTAGCGGCCAATCAAAATACCAACAACACAGCAAGAAAAAACTGGCGGATCCCCTCAAAGGCCCCACAGATTTTTGTTCACAAACATAATCAGGCCAAC
Source organism: Lactiplantibacillus plajomi (assembly GCF_005405405.1). Taxonomy (GTDB): domain Bacteria; phylum Bacillota; class Bacilli; order Lactobacillales; family Lactobacillaceae; genus Lactiplantibacillus; species Lactiplantibacillus plajomi. The sequence continues at coordinate 1,783 of NZ_BJDZ01000034.1, read as the reverse complement.
AATACCCCGAAAACCCGCTGAAAAAGCGAGTAAGACATAAATACATAAAGCAAAACCGATATAAATAATACTAAATACTAACGGGAAAACGGGTCAACTAGTTGCCATCCCCCATCACGCCAAACACGCCGCCACCCCGCAGTCCTCCCGTACCCCCGAACCACAGGACAAACGCCACTGTCCGCCCATGCAAAAAGGGAACGCCCGTCTTGGACGTTCCCTCCGTATATTCGTTCAAACTCGCAATGACATCTTCCTGAAAAACCACATCACTTATGATATGGAAGCCCATAACAACCTACACAACAACTATTCGCTATTTTTTCCTTTGTATTTAATTCTACATAGCAAACGCTCGACTATTTACATTTCTATATCACCAATAACTTTAATTGGTGCTTCAAATGATACGTCTTCAAACCCCTTTGCCTTGTATGACTGCCGACCAGCGTTAATTCGTGCTTGTTCTTCTTCACGTAGATCACTCATTTCTAATGTTGTCTTAGTGTCAACAACGAAATACAGACACTCTACATCGTTAGTTTCGGCAAGAATTGCCCAGTCCGGATTGTAGTTACCAAATGGCGTTGGAATCTTAAACCAATTTGGTAACTTTAAAAAGTACTTGATTTTATTTTCGTTAATTAAAGATTCTGCAAAATTATTTTCTTCTTCAGATTGGGTAGCAATCTGTTCAAATAACGTTTTCTTAAAACCACGTTCTGGTACTTTCCATAACGTATTATTTGCTGCATTAAACGGTTGTAATTTATCCTGAGACCAAGTTTCACCATTTTGAACATATACCAAAGACTTGTTCAAAAGATTTCGCTGATGGGCTTTTATATTATTTAAAGCTCGTTGTGCAAATAACGTAGGATTCATTTTTATCTTATCAATGAATCCTGTATTTTTCTTCTGAGTCTGCAAAATCATCCTAACTACTGCTTGTCGAGTTAGTCCGGAACCATCGGCAATCTGTTTTGCTACATCAATGATCGGTAATTTCGACCAAGTTAAGCGTTCAGTATTTTGTTCCACAATGTGGTTCTCTACTCTATGGTCAAGAAGATTTATTCGTGCTCGCGTCTGAACGGCCGTCATTTTTTTGATTCGAATCTCCGATAATGGGTTGTTACCATTAACAATATCTTCAATTAAATCATCCTCACTAAACTTGACACGATAATTTACTTTATGGCAAATTTTATTCCATAAATCCTTTAAATATGGATTATCCCTATTAGTGAGATTTACATTTGTTCTTTTACTACGATCAATTGGTTTAGGAATATCAAATCTGACAGTAACTTGATCAATCATCGCCTCAGCAGATTGTTTATCAATACCTTCTTTTTCAACCTTCTTAACAAGGACCCTTTTTGATTCATCAGTACGTATTTTTTTTAAACCAGAAATCGTTAATTTACCATCGCTTTTGATAACTTTCTCTTGCTTAAGAATATTAACAAAACTTCGCGATTCTACTTCTGTAATTTTCTTAATATTACTGTTACTTTTAACCCTTTCAGAACTATCAGTTAAAACATCAGCGCTATGTTCTGTATCAATGTCTTCATTTACACTTGATCCACCATCCAATTTATTTACAATCAAATTAGTAAAGAAATCATCATCGATTTTATTTTCTAATAGACCACTCTGAAGATATTCATCTTGGAGTTGGTCCCCTGTCAATAAAATAGACAATTTAAATAGAGACTTTTTTGTCCTATGCCACGACTAAATTTTGAATTTGAGTTTGATACTCATCTTCAAGTTG
>NZ_BJDZ01000033.1 GCF_005405405.1 Lactiplantibacillus plajomi | reverse complement strand
CTTCGGCCGTGAATTTGCTTCTAGGCATAGTAAAATCCCCTTAGAGTTGATAGACGAAATTATAGTTTTTCATCTGTCAACCTTAAGGGGACTATAGCAAACATCCAGCTCGGCGCCCTTTTTTTATTTAAAGCCACTAAACCCGCCGTTCGAAAACTGATTCAGTAATTGTAAATCATGGTACCAAGCCTCATTCTTAATAAACTTATTCTGGCGATTAATGGCGAACGAACCGTGAACGGTATAGACAAAAATCGTTTCAGCATCCGCTCTGCTCAGCCCCGTTCGCTTCTGAATGGCCGGTACCATCCGGTCATGCTCGTGAGTCAGAATCCGCCCAATAATGTACTCACTTAACGCCGGGTCCATTAATAAATCGTGATACTTATCCGAATCGGCGACCCGCTGACAAGCCGCTAGCTGGGACTCATTTCCCTTGAGTTCATCAATGGTCGTCGGGGCACTATCGCTAACCATACCGACTTGGCGACCACTGAACATCAGGGCGTCGTCTAGCACGGCGTTCAACACCCCACTCAAATTATCATAGTGCAGGTAAAAGGTTGACCGTGTGATGTCGGCCGCTCGGCAAACCTGCACCACCGTAATATCTTCATAACTCTTCTGCTTGATCAACGCGATAAAGGCGTCCTTAATGACCGTTAACGTGTATACCGTTCGCCGATCCATTTTTCGTACTGGTTTTGACATGCTGATTCCTCCTTAAATTCAAGACAGTTTTAAAAATCTGTCCACCAACGGACACTTCGTCCGCAACTGTTCTTCACTTTTAACGCTGGTTTGATTATCCTAGTCGCATCAAGTTCATGACAACCTGTCCATAACTAATCATAACGTAAAGGAGTCTTACCTGTATGTCAAACCTCCAGACCGCTAAACAGCTTTTGAACGCCGCCGACGCCGTCTTAATCAGCGCCAGCAACGGGCTTTCAATCAGTGAAGGTGTCAATATTTTCGCTAATAACGCTGACTTCCAACGCTACTTTGGCTCGCTAGCCACCGAATACGGCATCACCAGTATTCTGCAAGGTGCCCAGGTGCAACTACCGGACGAGGCACGCCAACGCTTTGACCATCAACTACGCCGCTATTTAATTTATGATTACGCGGGGGCACCCCAGTTCCAGCAATTACAACAATTAATCGGTCAGCGCGACTATTTCGTCATCACTTCGAACGCTGATCAGCATTTCCAACAAAACGGCTTTGATTCCACCAAGATCTGGGAAATCGAAGGCAACTTTTTTGATTTAGCCATGCAGTCTCCGGCTTGGCAAGCCCAACAGCGGCGTTTCCAAGCGTTCGTCAAAAGCCACGCGCAGCAAAACGTCGTTCAGTTAGAACTGGGCATCGGCGCGGCTAACCGGTTAATCAAGTTACCGTTGATGCAGCTAGTCGCGGCACAGTCGCAATGGCACTACCTGACGCTTAACCTCGCTGACCAGATCAATATTTTACCTAGTATTCAATCCCGCAGTACCGCCGTCGCCGGCGATTTGACCCAAACCCTCAACGCATTAGTAAAGGAGCCCTAAAAATGAACCAAACCTTTTATGAACAACTCGTAATGAGCACCCAGGTGAACTATTCTAAGTATTACGGTGTTTACGCAAGCGGTGGCACCCCCATCAAGTTAACCGAAAAGCAGCCGTTACCTTACGCGCAACAAATTGCAACCTTTGCTGAAAAGCTCAAAGCGGCCGACCACGTTATCGTTGGCGGTGCCTCCGGCTTATCGGCCGCTGGCGGTGGTGACTTTTACTACGCCGCGACCCCGTCTTATCAGCAAGCCTTCAAGCGCTTTTACGACAAGTACCACTTCAAGGGCGCCTTTGCCGGCATGCAGCACCAGTGGGATAGCCGTGGCGAATTCTGGGGTTACCTGACGACCTACCTGCACACGACGCTCCACGCCGCCGTTCGTGAACCTTATCAAGACCTCAAAGCCATCCTGCAGGATAAGGATTACTTTATTCTGACGACCAATCAGGACACCCAGGCCATCAAGGCTTTTCCGGAAGATAAAGTCGCCCAGATTCAAGGGGACCACCGTTTCTTCCAGTGCAGTCAGCAGTGTCACGATGACGTCTGGGACGCCACCGACCAAATTGACACGATGTACGACTACTTGGAACAACATGACACGACCGTCCTACCTGACGACCTGATCCCGCGGTGCCCCGACTGTGGCGCCGAAGCCTTCCCATGGGTTCGCGGCTACGGGAACTTTCTTGAGGGCAGTCGCTACCAAGAACAGTATCAAAAGATTTCGCACGACGTTGATGTCCACTTACATGACAAGCACGTCCTCTTCATCGAACTTGGCGTTGGTCGCCTGACACCAATGTTCATCCAGGAACCGTTCTGGGCGCTAACCAGCAACATGCCCGGTGCTTACGACGTGATGGTCAACCGTGACTACCAGTTCTTGCCACAAGCATTGGAAGATAAGGGAACGGCCATTAAACACGATATTCGCCAAGTTCTAAAAGACGTCCGCCAAGAACTAAATAAGTAGTGTCCATTTTGATTTATTGGCCCTGACACCGGTGATGAAAGCGGTTATACTAAAAGTATCAACTAATCGAGGTAATCAGCTATGGAACATAACCGGGTCTTACGCCTACAACACGGTATCAACTTCCGCGAACTAGGCGGCTACCAAACCACCGCCGGAAAAACCGTTAAGTGGCAAAAACTATTACGCTGCGGCGGGATGTCGCTCTTAACCAAGGCCGATCTGCACTACTTGGACCACTACGGCTTACGCTACGACATCGACTTACGGCAGGAAAGTGAGACCAAGCTCTCACCCGACCGCTACCCTAAGCGCACGACTTACCTAAATACGTCGGTCTACCCGTTTGCCGATAACCGCTGTTTCGACCGTCATCAAAAGAAGCTGGTCAAACGGCTGGTCGCCGATGAATCCTTTGGCGCGCAAACCTACGTCCAGATGGTGACTGACAGTCATCCGGTCAAGGTCTGGCAAAAGTTCTTTACCACGCTGTTGGCCAACACGGAACCGAACCAGTCAGTCCTGTTTCACTGTGCCGCCGGCAAGGACCGTACCGGCGTGGCCGCCGCACTGATTTTAACGGCACTGGACGTTCCCCGCAAAACGATCTTACAAGATTACCTGTTGACCAACGCCGTCTTCATGGCAGCCGACAGCATGGACACCGCAACGATCATTACTAAGGCCAACGCCGGCGACTTAGCCAGCCAGTTCAACGTCGAAATGTCGGTCGAAGTCGCTAATTTAAAACTCGTCTTCTGCGTCTTTGACGAACTTTACGGTGGCGGGATTGGCTACCTTCACGAGGTACTCGGCTTATCGGTCGCCGACATCAACGATTTAAAAATGCTCTACTTGGACGACTAAAAATGGGACCTGCTAAACAGCGGGTCCCATTTTTGGTTACTCTTATAAAATTGGTGATAACAAGCGGGAGAAAGTTTGCTTGAACTTCAACCACAGCGGTTGGTTCTTAAAGTCTTGTACGGTAATCAGGCTACTTAGATCCTGATCACGCAAGAAAATCGTTTCTAATTGTTTGGCCAGTTCCGTATCGTACAGGAAGGCGTTGACTTCGAAATTCAACTTAAAGCTCCGGAAATCAAGGTTGGCCGACCCGACCGAGGCCACCTGCCCATCGATTACCATCGTCTTAGCGTGCAGAAAACCATTATTATAGTAATAAATCTTAACCCCCGCTTCGGCAAGTTCGTGGGCGTAATACTGCGTCGCCCGGTACACAAACGCGTGGTCCGGTTTATCCGGCACCATGATTCGCACGTCGACGCCCGACATGGCGGCAATCCGAATCGCATCCAGCACCGAATCATCCGGAATCAAGTACGGTGACTGAATCCATAACCGGTGTTGCGCGGTCATAATCATTTTAATGTAGCCCATCTTAATTTGCTGACCGTCGTTATCGGGACCACTGGACACGATTTGTAACGACGTGTCCCCCTTGACCTTGATCACCGGAAAAATCTGTGTGCTTGGCTCGATCCGGTGGTCCGCATCGGTGGCGTTCCAATCCCGGATAAAGCGTTCCTGTAATTCAAAGACGCCGGAACCCACGATACGCAGGTGGGTATCGCGCCAATACCCAAATTTTTCGTTACGGCCCAGATACTGGTCACCGACGTTAAAGCCGCCAACGTAACCGACCCGGCCATCCGTCACCACAATCTTGCGGTGATCGCGGAAGTTCAGCCGGAAATCAAGGACTGCTGAATGCGCCCCTAAGAACGGCCGGGCGTGGCCCCCCAGTTCCTCTAAGTGTTTAAAGAAACTCCGGAAAGTCCCCATCGAGCCCCACGGATCATACAGCACCCGGACATCAACCCCCTGAGCAGCCTTACGTTCCAACAAGTGCAACAAGTCGTTACCAATTTTATCGTTATAGAACGTATAATACTCAATGTGAATGTGGTGTTTCGCGGCCTCAATATCCTGAAACATTGCGTGAAACTTCTCGTGACCGTCCGTAAATATTTTGACCCGGTTCTTGCGGCTCAGTAACGCCCCGTCCGAGTTCAAAAACAAACTGACCATGCCGCGCACCGAACTAGTCACCGCGTCCGCCGGCATTAAGTCCGACCCCAGCTCTTCGCGTTGCCGCTGAATCATCTGATCCAACCGTATTTGCGTCTCTTTTTTCAACCTAAACAAACGGTTTTTCGGTAACTTGCGGCCGATAAAGGCGTACGCAATAAAACCGGCCACTGGAATCATAATAAGAACCAGTAGCCAAGCCCACGTCGCCGCAATGTCCCGCCGGTCACGAAAGACCGTGAAAACCGCTGCCACCGCGTTAATGATAACAATCGTATTAAAAATTGGCAGAATAAATTGCAATGAAGGCACCCACCTATTACATGATAGCCCCATTTTACCGCATAACGCATTGCAATAATAATCATTTGTGACCGTATTTTTTGCATTTCATGATAAAAACCGTAATAATCAAAAACAAGGGGGAACTCACATGCAACTATTTCTAGGCATTCACGGGCTCGGCCCCATCCGAACCTTCCACTTAACGGAACGCGCGGTCGGCCCACGCGCCGCCATCGGCATCTTACTGGTCCTCATCGTCCTTGCCATCGGCTACAACTACTACCGCCGTCACCGTTAACCATTCACAACAACCAATGATTGAACACCTACCAGTTAACGGTCGGTGTTTTTTTATTTACCACTCATGACCAGTTGTACACTTTCAACATAAGAACTAACTTTTATGACTAGCTATTGCTAATCTGCCAATCCACTCCGCCTGCACGAAAGCAAGGCTGTGGCACGCTTAAAAGCCAATTCAAAGCTCGTTTAAAGGGGCGGCAAGTAATTCTATAAATGTACTAAAATTTTAAACAACCACTCTCATTAATTAGTGACAACCATTCAATAACTACTCACCGACCCTTGGAATTACTTGGCCACCTCCTTTTGAAATTTTGTTGAATAACGTACCATGATTAGTTTAATGCGTCATCTGTATGAAACTTATTTAAAATCTTAATTCCCTTACTTTGCTTTTTATTTGGAATTAAATCTTTTCTAACGGCAATCTGGACGTACATCCACCTTTTTTGTTCCTCAGGTAGTCTAATGACCTTAATGTGATGATTATCTTCAACTAATTTATCAATGACTAGGGCAATCCCAATCCCTTTTTCTACTAGTTGGATCATTAATTGCCTAGATTTTGCTGTAAAGGCTATTTCAGGTTTAAACCCGGCGTTATTGCACAAAGATAATAAAACTTCCCTGGTGTAGTTTCCGGATTCTCGAATCAAAAATTTTTCGTGTTTTAATTCATTTATTGAAATAGTATTACGGTACGCAAAATGGTGAGAATTAGAAACAATCATAACTAACTCACCTTTTGCAATATTATTAATGACATATTTAGGATTACTAACTGGAGATGACCATGAATAAACCATAGCATCTAATTCACCGTGATCTAGTTCTTTGAAAGCTGTCGAGGCTAGCTCATGTCTAGTGTCCAACATGTTAATAAGTCCCTGCTGATTGAATCGTTCGACAATATCGGCCATGTAACGATCACCACCAAAGCCACAAAAAGCCACTCGTAATAAGCGGTCGTTAGCATGTTCAACATCATATTTCAGCTTTCCTAGTTCAGCTAATATCTCTTCAGATTTTAAGTACAATACATGTCCCGCATTCGTCAGCATAATTGCACTTTGATTACTAGTCTGATAAATCAACTTATTGTGAAATTGTTTTTCTAATCTTTTGATAGTCAATGAGATGGTCGGTTGGGTTACATCAAAATACTCAGCAGTTTTAGTAAAGCTTTTCAATTTTACTAACTCATTGAAAATTTTTAAATCTTTATCTTTCATTACGTCCTCTTTATAATATTTTTTTATAAACAAATTTTTGTTTATTATAACCCTTTTTAGAAAAATACGCCTTAAACACTGGTATTATGGCGTTCTTTTACTATGTTAGTTATTAAAAATTTAAATTGAGTAAATTTGCACAAAGAATCTTCTCTTATATGATGTAAGTGTTTACAAATCAATTCTATTGAGGAGGAAAAAGAATGTTAACTAATAAAATCAAAAAGTGGGATGCACAGTACGATGTTGTCATCGTTGGTTTTGGAGGAGCCGGTGCTTCTGCTGCTAGGTTTGCCGCAGATCACGATGCCAAAGTTTTATTAATTGATTCCGCCCCTGAGGGTCACGAAGGCGGTAACACCAGATATTCTGGCGGTGATTTTTCTTGGAGTGATAATTTCGATGATTTAAAAGATTACTATATTCAAACTTATTATCCATTTAAGTATGACGAGAAAGTTCTAAATACTTTCGTTGAAAATGTCTGCAACATGAAAGAGTACGCCAGAAAACACTTTGGCATTGAGTCTTGGTACAGTGGTCATCGTCCTAACGGTGAATATCCTGAATATCGGCATTCAGATTCAATGAAGTCCCAATTTATTACTCATGGCGAATACAACAGTGCCTTTTGGAAGTTTCTTAGAAAGCAAGTCTATCAACGCTTAGATAAAATCACAATTTGGTATGATTCCCCTGCTGAACACCTAATTCAAGATCCAGATACCGGAACCGTTGTTGGCGTTCAAATGAAGCGTCAAGATCAAGATATAAACGTTCATGCAAAGAACGGCGTGATTCTAAGTTTGGGGGGCTATGAAAATAACCAAGATATGGTACAAAACTTTTTAGGCCAAGGTTCACTAGCCCCCATTGGTTCACTCTACAACAAGGGGCAAGGCATTAAACTAGTAATGGAAATTGGTGGTCAATTATGGCACACCAACTACGATAGCCACGGTTTTTCTTTAAATCATGGTGATGCGCGCGAGAAATTCGCCTATATGATTCAATGGAAATCATTATTTAACGGAAGTATTTTTGTAGCCGGCGACGATGGCACCAGATATTATCGTGAAAATGAACAAGACCGTCATGGTTTTAAATATAATCATGGAAATTGGGTACAACCGGTTAATCAAAACCATCCACACATCATTTTTGACCAAAAACAATATGATTATTTAATAAATGATACAAGTGAAAAATCTGGTCAGATTAAGCAATTATTGTCCTATGCCATCAAGGCAAATTCAATTCAAGAATTAGCAACTACTATTAATACACCTAAGCTAGAACAAGCAGTCTCAGACTTTAACTTCATGGTTGGTGCTGGTAGAGACATTTATCTTAATCGTGAAATAAAGACGATGAGAATTTTTGGCGACGGTCCCTTCTATGCTATCCCGATTCGTCACAACATTTTACACACTCACGGCGGCGGCCGTCGGAACAGTGAATGTGAAGTTTTAGACGTCAATAATCGTCCAATTCCACATTTATATGAAGCCGGTGAGTTTGGTGATATTTTTGCGACTAAGTACATTGGCTGTAACTCCCTAGCTGATCTATTAATCTCTGGTAAGATAGCCGGAATTAATGCTGCCAAGCCAAAAAGTCATCAACTAAAAGTTGACGCGGTAACTAGTGCATCCCAAACACCAGATTACCTAAAGACGGATGCTCATCAAAGCCCAATCAATTTCCCTGTTGATCATAACCAGGGCATTGGTATCAGTGCCAACGGTTTAAGTGAAATCCCAATTGTTGTTCGTACGACGGTCGATGATAATAAGCAGCTTAACAAGATTGAAATTTTGCAAGAAAAAGAAACGCCATCAGTTGGTGAACAAGCAATTAATAAATTATCCCAGCAAATGATGAATCAAAAGGATGCCAACGTTGATGCAGTTTCCGGAGCCACGATTTCAAGTAATGCATTTAAAGATGCTGTTAATAAGGCCTTGAAAAATGTTAATGGGGAGGCATGACCATGATTGATTGGTATGCAGTTGTCATTACGTTAGGCATGTTAGCCATCATCATGTACCTACTGTTGGCCAATAAAGCGGGTGTAATGATTTGTTTCGCAGTCATTCCTGTAATCGCTGCATTCTTACTAGGTAAAAATGTTACTCAGGTAGGTAATTATGTCAGTAAGGGGCTACAAACAACGATTCCTGTCGCGCTGATAACGCTGTTTATCGTACTATTATTTGATGTAATGTCGGATGCTGGACTCTTTAACATTCTGGTTGGTTGGCTTGTCAAACGCACCCATATTACGCCAGTCTCAGTTACGATTCTGAATATTATTGTTTGTTTAATTGCCGGCTTAAGTGCCGGAACAACTTCAGTAATTGTGATTACAATTCCATTAATGCTCCCGTTCTATCAAAAATTCAAGATGAGTAGAATGTATTTGTTATTCTTAACCTCTGTGGGAACAGTCTTCGCGTATGTTTGGCCTTGGAGTGACAAGATGTTGCGTTCAGCTTCCTTAATTCCTAAAGTTAATAACGCTCCAGCCCAATTGTTTATGAAACTACTACCGGTTGATGCCATTTTCTTAGTTCTAACAATTGTGCTGGCTTACTTGATTGGCATTAAAGAAAAGAACCGTTTAATCAAGGAAGAGGGCGCAGATTTCATTGAAAAAATTTCCAAATCCTTCGAAGAAGAATCTCGGCCTTCGGTTATACAAGATAAAAACAAAGAAGATCTAGCTCGTCCAAAACTTTTTATATTTAACCTAATTTGGATTTTATTGTCCGTAGTAAGTATGATTGTCTTACCTTCTTTCCCATCCTATTACTTATTTGCTGTTGGCTTGGTCGTTGCCTTGGCAGTTAACTATCCAGACCTCAAACTACAAAAAAAGATTCTCAAGAAGCATGCTTCTGGATTGCTTCCAGTAGTCCCGACTATCCTGCTTTCAGGGGTTTTAGTTGGTGTCATGGAATATAGTGGCATGATGAATCAAGTCTTGAAGGCCTTTATTCAAATCATTCCAAGTCAGATTGGTCCATGGATCTACATTATCTTAGCTTTGCTAGCAATTCCTCTAATGTTAATGTTCACTAACGATACTTGGTACTACGTTCTTATCCCATTAGTAATGGGCTTAATGGCCAAATACGGAATTGACAACATGATTGTTATAGCAACTCTATTCATGAATATGGGTGCTCTGGTTGATCCTAAACGCCCTCAGGTTTACTTAGCGATGGACCTAGCTGGTGGCGAATATAATATTTCTCAATTTTACCGGCTGATGTTTCTACCAATGACCGCTTGTCAAATTGTTTGGGTCTTACTTGGCGTCGTGTTAGGTGCATTTAGGTAAGCGTAATCGAATGACGAAAAAGATATTTTTTATTTCGTTCATTGTCCGTAAACCCAGTTTGCATATTCGAAATTATATTTATTCGGAATCCCTATACTGAGTTGTTCGTCTCCCTTTATAGCAACAAAGTCATTCAGAAATCACTCCAATTGTCTTTGTATTAGAAAATTACGCTTTTTGGTTCGATTTCATTATAAACTGTTATTTTTAATCTCTACGTGTATTTTCTTAAATAACGGTACCAAATATAACAACAGAGTGAACCCCACGCTTGATATTTAATCAATCTTGGAGGTTCACTTTTTTAAAATAATAATGTTGATTGTTATTTAGAAAAGCATGGTGTGAAGTTTTCTTAACGTGACTAGTCGTGGGAACCCTTACCAGTTATTACAACTCAATTCATTTATACAAGTTGCATCATTACTGCCCGCCGACGACCAGCCCAAGCCTGCAGGGAAAGCGGGAACAGTCCCAGCGGTGAAGTTTCACTTAGTCGCCGTCCTTTGGCGAGTTAGTGAAAGCCCGGCGGTTAAGACCTGAACTTTGGGCTTAACCCCGTGGCCACCGCGTTCCGGACTGATGCCCGCTGACCGAAAGGCTGGCAAGGGACCACTAGCTTCGAATCGATTACCAACTACTAGAATGAGTTGCTGGTATCCATCTGTTTAGTACGTCTAATCCTGTGTACTTAACAGAAAAATATAACAACGTGTTTATTCACTGCTTCTCATCCAATAAAATTTAATCACGACCGCCTGCCAACGACCAGCCCAAGCCTGCAGGGAAAGCGGGAACAGTCCCAGCGGTGAAATTTCACTTGGTCGCCGTCCTTTGGCGAGTTAATGAAAGCCCGGTGGTTAAGACCTGGGTTGTGGGCTTAACCCCGTGGCCACCGCGTTCCGGACTGATTCCCGCTGACCGGAGGGCTGGCAAGGGAACACAGACTTTGAATCGAGCAACGGGCATTATAATTTAAGAATCGTTTTTCTTCCGTTTAGTACGTCTAAGTCTGTATTCCTTCCAAATCGAGTTGGTAAGAACCTCCCAACACCACGTCAATAAACCTTACTTACACATTAATTCAACTGAATTAAGTTATGGCACTAGTAAGTCGCTGAGCCGTTAATACTACTAGTAACGGGACTTAACGGTTATTTATTACGTTCAAATGGATAAAATTTAGCGCTTTTAACTAAAAATAGGCAATTTTTTGAATGGATTAGCCATGTTTGATTCGTTAATCGTCATTAAAATAAGACGTAATCAATCGAATTGGGGCGAGTTATATGGATATATCACATAATCGATTACTTCGTAAAAAGGATATTCGCGCGATGTTGCATTATCATAGTCCCCTGCATAAGGAAATGAAGACGTTTGACCTGACGATGTTGGGAATCGGCGCGATTATCGGGACTGGGATTTTTGTTTTGGCTGGGACCGGGGCGTTAACGGCCGGGCCGGGGCTGATGATTTCGTTCGTGATTGCGGCGATTGCCTGTTTGTTTGCATCGCTGTGTTACGCGGAGTTTGCGGCGATGGTGCCGGAAAGCGGGTCGGCCTATACTTACTCGTACACGACTTTGAGGGAAATCGTGGCGTTTATTATTGGTTGGGATTTAATGTTGGAATACTTATTTGCCGTGTCGACCGTTTCGGCGGGCTGGTCCGGCTACTTTCAATCGTTTTTGGCGGGTTTCGGGCTTAAATTACCGGCAGCGGTTAGCGCCGCCTTTGGTTCAACGCCCGGAGTGACCAGCTATTTTAACCTACCAGCGTTTGTGATTATCATGTTGATCACCCTCCTTTTATCCGTGGGGGTTAAGGAAACCAAGCGGGTCAATAACGTCATGGTGGTCGTAAAACTGGCGATCGTTCTGTTATTTATTTTTACCGCGGTCCGCTTTATTAAGCCGGCTAACTGGACGCCGCTATTGCCATTTGGGATGAAGGGCGTCTTTGGTGCCGCGTCGAGCGTGTTCTTCGCGTTCATCGGCTTTGATGCCATTTCGTCAAGCGTGGAGGAAACGTTGGAACCGTCCAAGACCTTACCACGGGCGATGTTACTCTCACTGGGAATTTGCACCGTTCTTTACGTAGCCGTGTCAGCTATTATGACGGGCGTTGTGCCGTTTCGGCTGTTCGCCAACTACATTGACCACCCGATTTCCGCCGTGCTTCGCTATTCTGGGCAAAACTGGATCGCGGGAATCATTGATCTTGGCGCTATTTTAGGAATGACGACCGTCATGTTAGTTTGCTTATACGGGCAAACCCGAATTTCATTTTCAATGTCGCGGGACGGCCTCCTACCACCAATTTTTAGTGCAATTAGTAAGCGGACCGATGCGCCGGTGAAGTCGACCATCCTCTTCGGGACGATTGCCGCTATCCTGGGTGGCTTTATTCCACTCGCTGAATTGGCCGAACTGGTCAACATCGGGACTTTAACCGCCTTCGTGCTGGTTTCGTTCTCGATTTTACACTTACGTAAGACCCAACCGGATTTACACCGGCCGTTTCGAACACCGTGGGTCCCATTTGTACCGGTCATGTCGATTATTTGCTGCGTCTTCTTACTGATTAATTTGAAACCAATCACTTGGCTGCAGTTCGTCATCTGGTTATGTATCGGGATGGTCGTTTACTTTAGCTATTCGATCAAACATTCGAAGTTAAACCGGGCGTCCCAGAAGTAATTGGGAAAGTCCAATTTGCGGGTTGCAACGTTAAGGTTGCGACCCGTTTTTTTATCCTCACGAGAAATTTCAGTTACCAAACAAAGTCGGTGTTAATTATGTCGCCAAAGGTCGTGAAACTGAATAGTTAACCAGCTATTTTCCGTACTGGTCGGGTATAGTATGAGTCACTAATAGCTCGTCAGATATGGGAGTGTCATTAACTTATGGAACAACAAAAAGTGCAGACCCGCTCACTTTTCGGGATGCTAATCACGTTGGGGGTCGTTTACGGCGACATCGGGACGTCGCCACTCTACGTCATGAACGCCATTTTGAACGATAACGGGGCGCTGAAAAACGCGACGCCGGAATACGTTATTGGTAGTGTTTCACTAATTTTTTGGACCTTGATGTTAATTACCACCGTCAAATACGTGCTGATTGCCTTGCGGGCTGATAACCACCAAGAGGGTGGCATCTTTGCGTTGTACGCCCTGGTCCGGCACCGGGCGAAGTGGCTGATTTTCATTGCGCTGATTGGCGGGGCCGCGCTGCTCGCTGACGGGACGCTAACGCCGGCCGTAACGGTGACTTCCGCGGTGGAAGGTTTACGAATTTTACCCGACTTTGCCATTTTTAACGAGCTGCCATTACTGATTCCGATTACAGTCACCGTGATCCTACTGCTGCTCTTTATGATTCAAGGGTTCGGTACCGCGGTTGTCGGGCGCTCGTTTGGTCCGATCATGTTGCTCTGGTTCATTGCGATCGGCTACTTTGGTATCATCAACATCGGTCAGGCGCCCGAGATTTTACGGGCGTTTTCACCGGTGTATGCCTTACAAATTCTGTTCAGTCCAGTTAACAAAACGGGGATTTTTATCCTCGATAGCGTCTTCCTCGCAACGACTGGTGCCGAAGCACTATATTCTGACGTTGGGCACGTGGGCCGCGCCAACATTGATACCACCTGGCCACTGGTCTATTTAACGTTGATCTTGAACTACCTCGGTCAGGGTGCCTGGGTCATTAGTCATTACCAGCACGCCGCTTGGCAGAACGCCACGAACTTGAACCCCTTCTATGAAATGATTCCGACTAACTTACGGATCGGAATGGTCTTGCTCGCCACACTAGCCGCCATTATTGCCTCGCAAGCGCTGATCACGGGCTCCTACACCTTGGTAGACGAAGCGGAAGGCTTAAAGTTTTTGCCCCGCATGAACATCCGCCATCCCAGCAACGTTCGTAGCCAAATTTACATCGGCGCGGTCAACTGGTTACTGTGCGCCGGCACGCTCGCCATCGTTTGGATTTTCCAGTCTTCCGCCCGGATGGAAGCCGCTTACGGCCTGGCAATTACCTTAACCATGTTGATGACTACGATCCTACTGAGCCACTGGATTGCGATGAAGAGCCACCCAATTTTAGGCGTGGTCGTCTTCGCGGGTTTCGGCTTACTCGAAACGATTTTCCTGATTGCCAGCCTGACGAAGTTCCTGCACGGTGGCTACCTGACGCTGGCGCTAACGCTAGCCATTTTCCTCGTCATGGTCACTTGGTTCTTTGGTAACCGCCGGCGCCTCAAGTACAATCGGGCCAACGAGCTCGTCAACATCTTGGATTACCGCCAGCAACTGATCGAACTCAGCCACGACGACCGGATTCCGATGTTTGCCACCAACCTGGTTTACCTAGCCAAGGTTGACCGTCATCACCGCGTCAAGCGCTCAACGCTCTACTCGATTCTGGACAAGCGGCCGAAGCGCGCCGAGGTTCACTGGTTCATTACCATTAACGAAACGAGTCGTCCGTACGACTGTAATTACAGCGTTGATATGCTGGGTACCCGCAACATCGTGGAAGTGCAACTTAACTTGGGCTTCCGTAAATCACAACACATTAACTTGTATTTGCGCCAAATCGTCAACCATTTAATCGATAACCACAGCATCGACCCGCAACGCAGCCGTTACGGTACGATTGCGTCACGGCGGGTCGGCGACTTTAAGTTCGTCATTCAAAATCAGCAAATTATGGACCTAGCCAGCTACCCGGTCACCCGCCAATCCGACCGTTTGTTCATCGGCGGGCGGGTGCTGTTACAAAACATTACCCCGTCACCGGCCGTCTGGTACGGGCTGGAATTTAGCGACGTGCTGGAAGAAACGATTCCGTTATTCACTACGCCGGCCACCGACCCGACTTTAGCCAACCACGCCATCCGGCACACCCGCCAACCCGAACAGGATTCAAAGCAAAATGATTAGTCGACCATTGACATTTTTAAGTAATACCAGTAATATAGGGTCAATAATTAAAGAACGATTAAAAGATGAGTAATTAGTGTAACCGCACAGCGAGTACCGGGTTGGTGGAACGGTATCGGGGCAACTAACGAAGATGGTCTTGGGTTCGGTTCGTTAAAGCGAGCACGCGTGTAAGCTTTAACCGGTATAACTAGCCGTTAACCTAGTTGGTAATTGTCCGCGGACAGTTATTTTGAGTAGTCGCAGCTTGCGACTAAAACCAGGTGGTACCACGGCCCAGCGTCGTCCTGAATGATGGCAACATCATTTCGGACGACGCTTTTTTTGTTCTTCATTTTAAACAAGGAGTGGATCAATATGACAACAACTTTAACCAAAACCGCACCCTTCCGTTACGACGTGGTCGGTAGTTTACTACGCCCCGCCAGCTTAAAGGCCGCCCACGCGGACTTAGCCGCGGGTAAGATTACCGCAAAGCAGGAACTAGCCGTCCAACGCAAGGAAATCAAACGAATCGTCGACGAACAAGTCAAGCTGGGCTTAAAAGCCGTCACCGATGGCGAATTTTCACGCAGCTGGTGGCACCTGGACTTCTTATGGGGTCTGACCGGCGTCGACAAGTACGACTACCACCAAAGTTACAAGTTCAAGGGCGACCACACCCGTACCGATAACGCTGAGCTAACTGGTAAGGTCGCGTATAACCCGAACCACCCGTTCTTCGAGGCCTTCTCTTACTTACAATCACTGGTCCCGAACGGCGTCCTCGCTAAGCAAACGATTCCGTCGCCGACGATGCTGTTCCGCGACAACCGCAGTGATAATTGGTCAAAATTTTATGACACTTGGGACGCGTACTTGGCAGACGTCGCCAAAGCTTATCACCAAACGATCGAACACTTTTACGAACTGGGCTGTCGTTACATTCAGTTAGACGATACCACCTGGGCTTTCTTGATCAGTAAGTTAAACGACCCGCAAGCGGATCATCAAACCTACGAACGCTGGGCAACTGACGCGGTCACCGTAATCAACGCCGTGTTAGCCGACCTGCCCGCCGACTTAACGGTCACGACCCACATCTGTCGCGGTAACTTCAAGTCGACCTACCTCTTTTCTGGCAGTTACGACGTGGTCGCACCGTACTTGGGCCAACTCAACTACGACGGCCTGTTCCTCGAATACGATAACCAACGGGCCGGTGGCTTTGAAGTCCTCGACCAGATTTGGCACCAAGACCAAAACAAGCGCATCGTACTTGGCTTAGTGACCTCCAAGTTCCCCGAACTGGAAGACCCCAATGCCCTAACCGCCCGGATTCAAGCAGCCAGTGCGAAGGTCCCTTTGACTAACTTGGCACTTTCGACTCAGTGCGGCTTCGCTTCGACCGAAGAAGGGAACCAACTAACCGAAAGTCAACAATGGGCTAAATTAAAACTCGTCATCGATACCGCTAAGTCCGTCTGGCAAGACGCCTAAACCAAAAATCACGTTTGACAACGACTAATCGTTATCAAACGTGATTTTTTATTAGCGGTTATACCGCGCCCGCCAGCGCCGAACCTTCGTCGGCCGGGCTGCACGTTCCTTAACCGGCGCGTTGATCAAGATAACGCCGGCTACGATCGCCGTAAAGCCGACTACCTTTAAGCCGGTCATAATTTCACCGAAGGCCATGATGCCAATCAAACCGGTAACCGCGGTACCCGCACCGGCCCAGATCGCGTAACCGATACTCAGCGGTATCCGGCTAAGGGCCCGGGAAAAACTAAAAATTGCTAAGCCGTAAAGCAGCATCCCCGCGATGCCAATTACCGGGTGGCTAAAGCCCGCCGATAATTTCAATAAGCTCGTTCCAATAATTTCCATGCCAATGGCAATCACTAATTGTACCCATGCTCGCATATTCAATTTTCCCCCTTTTTAAACGTTCAGTAAGATCGCCCCGATCACGATGGCAATCAGGCCGCTAAACCGCGCTAAACTCAAGCGTTCGCGGTACACAACGACCGCTAAAATCACGGTCGAGAAAGTACCGAAGCCGGCCCACATGGCATACGTCACCCCGAGTGGTAACTGTTGCATTGCCAGCGTTACTAAAACTAACGAACTAAAATACCCGACTAAGACCATCACCGTGGGTATCACATTCCGAAAACCGTTCGCACGCTTTAAGAAAAAGCTGCCTAGAACCTCCATAAAAATGCCAACAAATAATAATACGTATGCCATTTTGCTCACCTCACTAAAATTTCAATTGTCCTACCATTCTACTGGCTTTTTTTTAAAAAGGCAATCAAAAGATACGCCTGGCTAATTAGATTCTCATGATTATGTCCACTAGCGAGCCGATAAAAAAACCGGGTTGCCAACGTTCAGCAACCCAGTTTTTAATTCAATTTCAAAATAATATTAAGCTCAAATGTAGAAATAAATCGAAAAGTACATTAAGGCCGTGCCGATCATCACGAACACGTGCCAAATGACGTGAATGTACTTAACGTGCGGCAAACTGTAGAGCAGCGCCCCCAGCGTAAAGGCGACCCCGCCGGCTACGAGTAACCAAAAACCAACTAGTCCCAGACTATCCCACAGCTGTTTACCACCAGCGAGGCACATCCAGCCCATCAACACGTAAATCACCGTTTCGACCTTCTTGAGCTTGCCCGGCCAAATCGCGTTGACCGTGATGCCGGCAATCGCTAACACCCAAATCGTGATTAGGATGGTCCAACCCAACCAGCCCTTAATCGCTAACAAGCTGTACGGGGTGTAGGTACCAGCAATTAGAATGTAAACCGCACTGTGGTCAAAAATTCGAAAAACCTCACGCGCACGGGTAAAGTAAAGGCTATGAAACAACGTGGAAAAGGTGTACAGCACAATTAGCGAGCAGCCGTAAATAATGAAGGTCGTCCACTCCAACGCCGTACCGTCAGCGTAAGCCTTGAGCATTAAAAAGACAAACCCCACGATACTTAGCGCGATTCCAATGCCGTGGGTCACCGAATTCAATATTTCATTTAACAGCTGATACCGTCGCGTCGACAGTCCCATGTTGATCACCTCGTCGAATTATTATAATCAGCATACCATCATATCGTGTTAATATCAATACATCTAGTTTTGTAAACTAGATAATCTATTGCTACTAATAATAAAAAAGCCTCCTAGTCATGACTCGACTAGCAGACAATTTACTGCTCCTGTTCAGTTTCCGGTTCTTCCGCGTGGGCGGCAACCTGTTGAAAAATACTAATAATGTGCTTATCCGCCAGCTGATAGTGAACGTTACGACCGTTCCGGGTGCCGACGACCAGGTTGAGTTGTTTTAACACCGTCAACTGGTGCGACACGTTAGACTGGCTGAGTGCTAAACCGTTAGCTAATTCGCCCACACTCAATTTCGTCACCGCCAGCGCGTATAAAATCCGGGCACGGGTCGGATCACCCAACGCCTTAAAAATGGCCGTAATCCGGGCTAATTCAGCCGTTTGCGGAATGAGTTGGTCAAGTTTAGTGACCGCGGTTTCATGATTTAGTTCGGCATCCATACATAACCTCATTTTCATATTGTTATCATTATTACAGCGTGTTACAATACACATGAACAGGCATTCATATGTTTATTCGTTCATAATTAAATTATAACCATTCAAGGTTCAATATCAACCAAGAAGCAGGTGACTATTATGGCACATCAACATCAAATTCAAGAACAGTCCCAGGCATTTAAAATCGGGGTGCTGCTCAACTCCGTTTTCATTGCTGTCGAAGCCGGTTACGGGTTCGCCAGCGGCTCGCTGGCACTCGTCGCCGATGCCGGTCACAACCTGAGTGACGTGCTCGGCCTACTGATTTCGTGGTTGGCACTCTGGCTAGGCCAAAAGAGCGCTAACGACAAGTACACGTACGGCTATAAGAGTTCTTCCATCTTGGCCGCGTTGTTTAACGCCGTCTTCTTACTGGTAGCCGTCGGCGCAATTTCTGTTGAAGCAATTCAGCGGTTAGGTCATCCGGGACCGGTCGCCGAATGGGACGTCATTATCGTGGCGGCCATCGGGATCGTCATCAACGGCTTTACCGCCTTCCTATTCGTAAAGGGACAAAAACACGACCTCAACATTAAGGGCGCCTTTCTCCACATGGCTGCCGATACCGGCGTATCAGTCGGCGTGGTAATTGCCGGGTTCATTATTTTGAAGACCGGCTGGTTCTGGCTCGACCCAGTCATTTCACTGATCATCGCCCTCATTATTTTGATTGGGACTTGGGGCCTGTTACGTGAAGCCATGAACTACTCGCTCGAAGCGGTGCCACGCAACGTGAACTGCCAAGCGATTCAAGCTTACTTGAAGGCCCAACCGACCGTCAACCAAGTTCACGACCTCCACATCTGGGGCATGAGTACCACCGAAACGGCGATGACCGTGCACCTTTGCCGCTCGACGCTTGCCGACAACAACGCCTTTTTAGAAAAGCTCAACAAGGATCTCAGCACCCAGTTTCCACTGACCCACATTACCATTCAAATCGAACTGGGTAAGGTCGACTTTGAAACGACCGATGATTCCATTTAATTTAACCGTTTAAACCACCAATCCCCAAGGTTAGCTTGCAAGCGACCCTGGGGATTTTTTAGTCCACTCAATTCAGTTGAATCACACCGGCTGCCAGTAAGAACATGTGAGTTACGACCGGCCCCACGAAGGTGAATCCGCGGCGGTGTAAGTCCTTCGCAACCCGCGCTCCTAAGGGCGACGTCGTGGGCAGTTCATCGTCCGGTGCCGGCATGATCAACGGCGTGGCGTCGACAAATTGCCAGAGGTACGCACTAAAGCTACCAAATTCCCGTTGCACCCCGATAATGGCGCGGGCATCCGTAATGATGGCGCGTAGTTTGCGCCCGTTATGCATCACTTTCGGGGTCGTCATGAGGCGCTCCCAGTCCGGCTCTTCGTAGGCGGCGACCCGCTCAACGCGCAAACCGGCCATGTGTTGACGCAAAACCGGTAGCTGACTCGCAGCTGGTTGCCACCCCAACCCAGCCTGTAAAATACCGACAATCAACAGTTCAAACAGAACGTGATCGTCGTGGGTCGGCGTACCAAAGTAACGGTGGTAATCTTGAACCCCGTTCACAT
Organism: Lactiplantibacillus plajomi; assembly: GCF_005405405.1. Taxonomy (GTDB): domain Bacteria; phylum Bacillota; class Bacilli; order Lactobacillales; family Lactobacillaceae; genus Lactiplantibacillus; species Lactiplantibacillus plajomi. The sequence continues at coordinate 11,491 of NZ_BJDZ01000033.1, read as the reverse complement.
CAATTTCATTAAAATCAGTGGGACTAATCATGGTCGCTAACCAACCAGTAGCCGTTTTCAATCCGGTCTAACAAGGTCACCATCTGCTTAGTTTCCGCAACGTCGTGGACCCGTAAAATCCGGCCGCCGCGGAGCATCATCGTCGTTTCGGCGACCAGTGTCATCGGCAAGCGGTCTTCTTTTTTCAGCCCCAGCAGCAGCCCCAAGTAGCCCTTACGTGAAATGGCCACCATCATCGGGCGCCGCAACGCGTTGAACTGGTCCACGTTGCGCATCATCACGTAGTCCTGTTCACCGTGGGCCACCTGTGAATAACCAATGCCTTGATCCAGCGCGATTCGTTCAATATCGATACCGGCACTCGTTAGTGCGTTCAGGTTTTGTTCAAAGAAGCTGAACATGCTGCTCGTCAGGTCGCTGTACTCACGGTCGCGACTACTGTGCATCGTCAGCAGGCCGACGTTACTGTCCGCCATCAACTCCAGCTTGCGGGGGTCGTCTGTAAAGGCGTTAACGTCGTTGATAATGCTGACGCCTTCCTTGAGTAACGCCGCCATTACCGGATACTTGTAAGTATCCACCGCGATTACGGCTTCTGGAAAGCGCGCTTTGATCGCCCGAATATAGGGTAACGTCCGTTCAAGTTCAACTTCCGGTGAAACCGGCGTAAAGCCGGGCCGGGTCGTTTGACCGTTGACTTCAATGACGTCGGCGCCCGCCTGCAACATGGCGTCGACGTGCGCTAAGACGTCGTCCATGGTGGTGTAGCGGCCGCCGTCATAAAAGGAATCCGGCGTAATGTTCATAATGCCATAAATCATTGGTCGGGTCGTCAGGTCAAAACGGTGCGTCCCCGCCTGCCAGATCACGGCGTACTGTTTCATGATTTGCGTTAGCTGGATTTGAACCTGGACCTGATCACTGAAAAAGTCGGCCCAACGTTGGGCCATCAACCGCCCGGCTGCCTGGGTCAATAACACCGTTAGTTGTGCGTCGTCGACTTGGAACGTCCCGTCCAGTTGATGACAAAGCTGCGTCAAGCGCGTGCGTTGCGCCGCGTCGTAGCCACTAAATTGCAGGACGAGCTGTTGTTGGCGTTGCGCCTGCGCAAAAAGCGCGCTGCTGGCAAAATCTTGCCGCCGCGCTAACGAACTGGTTATGTCTGCCACTCTAATCATGGTTCCACCGATCCTTTCACTGTTCGAAGTTGTTCAGTTAATTGTTTAGCCGCCCGACCGCGGTGGGTCAACGGAATCCGCCAAGTTGGCGGTAGTTCGGCTAACGTGCGCCCGTACCGTGGTAGCCAAAAGAGGCGGTCAAAGCCCCCCGAATAACGGCCGGCTTGTTGGTGCGCGAGGTAACCACTCACCGTTGCCTGGGTAACGAATTGGCGGCCATCCGGCCAAGCAACGGCCAAGGTTGCCCGCATGGTGGCCCGCCGTTGGGCATCCGCCATTCCGGCTAAGGCCCGAATAATTTCTTGATTCCGGTCCGTACCAGCGACGTTCACGCCTAAATCACGGGCAGTCGTCACCCCTAAAAAGTCCGGTAACGCCGGAATTTCGAGGCCACTATCGTCAGCAATTACCGGTGCGCCCAGCTGCTGGGCCCCAAACTGAGCCTTAACCAGCGCGTTTTGGGCGTAACTGGTCGTTGTTTCCCTCGGAAAGTCCAGGCGGTCGCAGTGGTCCCCGTACGGTTCGGCAAGTACCCCATAATAAGCTAAACAGGCGGCGAGGTCGCGACTCTTACCAGCGTTATTAGACGCAATCAACCACGTCATTCACTCAGCCCCTTCCAACCAGCTTGTTGCAATTCGCGCATCACGTAAAAGGACCCGGTCACCACAATGGCGCTGGTCGGCGTCGCCCGTTGCTGGACCAGTTTCAACGCCGCGTCAATGTTAGGTGCGGTGAGCACTTCCGGGCCGTCCACCGGTCGTAACCGAACCGCTTCGGCGGCGAGGTCCGCTGCCGGGAGCGCCCGTTGCGGGTTTTCCGGTGTGTTGGTGATGACCAGCTTGGCACTGGCTAACAGCGTCGTTAACATCGGGCCGTGCGCCTTATCGCGCAACACGCCGACCACGTAAATCAAGTCACGATTCGGCAATAAGCTTTGCAGGCTTGCAACTAAGGCGGCCATACCATCAGGATTGTGTGCCCCGTCCGCAATAATCAGCGGTTGGTTTTGTAACACCGTCAGCCGGCCGGGCAACGTCACCCGTTGCAACCCCGTTCGAACGGCAGCTTCCGTCAAGCGCACGTGTTGGCCACGCAAGGTTGCGACCGCCGTCAGGACGTTGACCAAATTTTGTAACTGGTAGCGGCCAATCAGGTTAGTTCGTAAAGCGGGCCAGTGATAGCTTTGGCTCATCGCGTCAACGACCATCCCGTCAATCGATTCCGCCGTGACGGTCGTCTTGACCCGCTTAGCCGTCACCAGCTTAACCCCCTGATTTAATGCTTCGGTTCTCAATACCGCAAGCGCGTCGGGATGTTGATCGGCCAAGGTCACAACGGTCGTGTGTGGTTTAATAATCTTCGCCTTATTCTGTGCGATTGCTTTGATGGTTGGTCCCAAAATTTGGGTATGATCGAGAGCGATTTTCGTAAAAAGGGTCAACCGCGGGCTAGCTAAGGCGTTAGTCGCGTCATAACGACCGCCCAGTCCGGCTTCCACAATGGCCCAGTCCACGTCCTGATTCCGAAACCACACCATACTGATTAGGAAAAACCACTCAAAAATCGAAATTTCATGCGGTGCAATTCCCATGTTGGTCAGCACCGGTTCAATTTCCGCATACGTATCGATAAAGTCGGCCGGACTGATCCAGTGTCCGTTCAACTGTAACTGTTCGCGCGCATCGCTAATGGCCGGACTGCTAAAGCGTCCGACTTGGTAACCTTGCGCCCGTAAAATACTGGCCAACATCGCGCCGGTTGAGCCCTTCCCATTGGTTCCCGCAATGTGGATCACGTGGAAGTAATGGTCGGGATGCCCGAGGTGCGTCATGATCCGTTTTAATAACAGGACCCGCTGCTGGTTATCCGCCAACATGGCCTGGTTTAACTTTGCTAATAGTGCCTGATAGCGTTGCATTATGGCTGTTGCGTCCACCCAATCACCCTACTTTGCAATTCGTTGTAAAAATTCTCGTTTTAAGTCTAAGTCGGTCTTAAACTGACCGCTGTAATAGCTGCTTTCCGTATGCACACCCGGCTTCGAAACGCCACGCATTTCCATGCACATGTGACGGGCCGTAATCGAAACGGCGACGCCGGCAGGATCTAAGATTCGTTGTAATTCCTTAGCAATCGTCACCGTTAGCCGCTCCTGTACGTTCGGCTGCTTGGCGCAGTAGTCGATCAGGCGGGGAATCTTACTCAACCCAATGACTTGCTGGTGTTGCGGCACGTATGCAACTTGAACCGTGCCGAAGAACGGTAACAAGTGGTGTTCACACATCGAATAAAACGGAATGTCTTTTAATAACACCATTTCGGTCGGATCTTCTACCTTGAATAACTTATAGTTATCGAACGGGGCCGCCGTCTTAGTGGCAAAGACTTCGGCGTACATCCGCGCCACCCGTTCCGGCGTTTCAACCAAACCAGCCCGCTCCGGATCCTCGCCGACCGCTTCTAAAATATCGCGCACCGCGCGTTCAATTTTTTCCTTATTTTGTTCATCAATCATCTAACTCACTCACATTTCTCACTTTTTTTATCCAACTTTGATCCTGATTCTGCGCGATCATTTGCGCCACCTGGGGAGCAACTAAGTCGTCACCTACCGCAATCTCCTGTGTCGGTAGCAGCACAAAATTCCGGTGCGCCGCCTGTGCGTGCGGCACCGTTAACGTCGCCGTCCGAATTTTCCGCGCGCCCCAAAAGATGATGTCGAGGTCGATGGTTCGCGGCCCCCAGTGCACTAGGCGCTGGCGGTGAAGATCCTGCTCAATTTGATGGCAAACCGCCAATAACTGGTCGGGCGTTAGCCGCGTCGTTAGCGCGACCGACACGTTATAAAAGTTCGACTGCTCGCGGTTCCCCCAGGGTTCGGTTTCGTACCAGTGCGACGTCGCCCGGACGTCAACTGCGGGCAGTGCCCGCAGTAACCGTAACGCCCGCTGAATATTTGCGACCCGCGGGTGAATGTTCGACCCGATACTTAAATAGACGATTTCTTGACTAGTTGGCATCCGGCGCCCCCTCCACCTCGATCTCAACGTTATCAAAGATTCCCGGCATCGGCACACTGTACTTGCGCACCTTGATGTTAATACTTTCAACGGTCGGAAAGGCGGCCAACAAGGTTTCAAGTAAGTGGTTGGCTAACGATTCAATCAGCTGGTAAGAATGCGTCGTAATAAATTGTTCCGTTACGTTGCGAACTTCAGCGTAATTAATCGTTTCGTGAACGTCATCGTGGGTCACCCGGGTCTCGATCGGGTACTTGATGGCAATATCCAGTGCTAACTGCTGCCCGTTGCGCCGTTCTTCCGGGAGAACGCCGTTAAACGTGTGAAAACGTAAGTTGTTAATCCGAATCATGCCCATGAATATCCCTCTTAAACTAGTTTTTACCTATAATGATAGCATGAAACGTCCGGCTTATCCGGTAAATTGCGCCGTTTTTATCGGGAAACGTTTGGAATCTCAGTAAATCGTTATTAATTAGCTGAAAAAGCAAAATAGCAACTAGGGGTGCGTTCCCCAGTCGCTATCGCAATTCAACTATGACGTTTGAATCCAGTTATTCAAGTAATCGCTCGTCAAGACCGGCGTCTGCTTGACAATGTAAGTGGCTAACGGCGAGGCCGTCATCTGGGCCTGAACGTACGGCGTGTTAATAAGGTTGGCCACCGTCAGGCAGACAAAAATCACTAGGTAGGCCACCACGACCGCAACGACCCCACCAGCCAAGCTGTTAACCTGCTTAATGACTGGTAACCAGGTGACCTTGCGGGACAGCCGGGCGACGAAACGGACAACCGCCCAACCAATCGACGTTAAGATAAAAAACGCGACCACGTTAATGATCAGCGTCGTCATGACGCCCGTTTCAACGAGGTGTACGCCAGTTAAAAAACTGCTCAGCGCCTGGCCGACCGGTTGGTAAAAGAGCCGGGCAAAAATCAACACCCCGATGGTGCCGACTAAGTGCAAAATCTCAATGACCAAGCCCCGATGAAACCCGCGGAACAGTGCCATTACTAACCAAGCAATGATAATGATCGTAAAAAGCATTGTACTGCCACCTTCCCTATATTCGTAGGCCCATTGTAACAGGTTCTCCCGTTCGCGGATACGCTTAAACCGATGATTAAAGCATATCTTAAGACTTGACGCTGACTGGTTTTTTCGGTAAATTTAATAGTAATTCTTACGATTTAAAGGGACGGGGTTTTCAACATGCTTTACCGACGTTTTTTAGGGCTACTAGCCCTACTATTTGGGGTGCTAGGTCTTTTGACCGGCTGTCAGTCAACCCCAACGACGCAGCCACAAACCGGTAAAATTCAGATTATGGCAAGCTTAGACTTTTACGGACAAACGGCCCAAAAAGTGGCCGGCAAATACGGCCAAGTGACGACGGTCATTAACCGGCCCAGCATGGATCCGCATAGTTTCGAACCGACCGTTGAAACGGCTAAGCTAGGCAGCAGCGCCGCCTTAATCATTTACAACGGCCTGGGTTACGACGACTGGATGCAAAAATTAACGGTCAATAAGGCGGCTAACGCCAAGGTACTCGAAGTCGGAACCACGGTCGCCGATAAGCGGGACGGGGCCAACGAACACGTCTGGTACGACCCGACCACCATGCCACAGCTCGCAACCAAAATTGCGGCCACGCTGGCAAAAATCCAGCCGCAACACCGCGCCTATTTTTACCGTCAGGCCAAGGCGTACCGCGCACAATTAAAACCTGTCAGCCAAGAACTGCGAACTCTCAAGCAAAAGACCCGTGGCAAGCGCGTCGCCGTCAGCGAACCGGTCTTCGACTACTCTTTAAAAGCACTCGGCTTCAAAATCACCAACCAGCACTTTGCCAAAGCCATTGAAGAGGGTGCCGACCCGTCGCCTAAGGACATCAAGCAGATGCAAACCGCCATCCGCCATCACCAAATCGACCTGTTCGTTGAAAATACCCAGACCGATAGTAACGTCATCAACAACATGTTAAAGCTGGCCAAGCAGTACGACATTCCGATCCTAAAGGTCACTGAAACGTTACCGGCACACCAAACTTACGAAAGCTGGATGTTAAGTCAGTATCAACAACTCAACCGCCTACTTAAGTAATTAAAAATGGTTGTCAGCGTCATGCTGGCAACCATTTTTACGTTATGCCCTATTTAGCACGTTCATCACGAAGTAACAGGGCCAAAATCAAGCCAACGACTTCGATCCCCAGCATCATCCAGAAAACGGTGTGGTAACCGCGCAAATTTGCGACTAGGCTTGGTACGCCCGCCTTTAGCTGGGTCGCCGTGACGTTCGATAGGACCAACGTCGCAACCGCAACCCCGGCCGACCCCAAAATTTGACGAACGGTCGTAATGACGGCCGTACCGTGCGAAACCAACTCATTCGGTAACGAGTTCGCCCCCAGAGTTACCGCTGGCATCATGACAAAGGCGTTCCCGCCTTCAATTAGGGCGGCTAATAAGATCATGGTAACCAGGTTCAGTTGACGGTTGAGCAGCGCTAATACTAACCAGCCCAACACAATCATCGCCATCCCGAGTAGCATAATCTGCTTATAACCAATTTTTTCCGCCAAGGTCCCGGTCAACGGGTTCAAAATGGCGAGGAACACCGCCCCCGGTACTAGTGACATCCCGGAAACGAACGGCGAAACTTTCAAAATACCTTGGTAATACAGTGGGAAGATAATCGTGACCACGATCAAAGCGACGTACGAAATCGCCGTTAAGAAAATCGCTAAATCGTAGTTGAAGGTCTTCAAAACCCGCAACTCTAGTAGCGGCGTTTTGAGGTGGAACTGGCGGTAAGTGAAGTAAGCCACGGCAACGATTGAAACGATTAGTAAGATCCAGCTAAACGTCCAGTTGACATTGGCCTTGCCAATTTCGTTGACCACGTATAAAATACCGGCAAATCCGAGTAACGTCACAATTGATAAAAAGTCCAGCTTGGACGGCTTATTAACGACCACGTCTTGAATAGTGGCAAAGCTGATTAAAATCAGTACCGTTGCGACCGTAATGAAGACGGCGAACAACCCGTGCCAGTCGGTAAACTTCAAAACAATCCCGGAAATAATCGGGCCGGACGCTAACGCCGTCCCCATCACTAACCCGGCAATTCCCATGGTCGAGCCCCGTTTGCCTTCCGGCGTAATCATCAGCAAAATTGACTGATACGACGGGAATAGCACCCCAACGGCCGCCGCTTTAATTAGTCGGCCGATCATCATGACTGGAAACGACGGGGCGAAGTAAATAATAATCGAGCCCGCGTCGAATAAAATCAGTACCGTTAAGAATAATTTCTTAAACCCAATGTTGTTCAATAACCACGGACTGATTGGCATGATGACCACCATCGTTAACATAAAACCGGTCGTTAACCATTGCACCGTCGATGCCGAAATGCCAAAATCGCGCATGAAAGTTGGGTAAACCGTCGATAGCGATGATTGGCTGATCGACATGGTCCAAGTCCCGGTCAACAACGTAAAAATGAACCAAAAGCGCCGCCATCCGGTTAACGTCGGTGCCTGATTGGTTGCACTCATCAAAATTCCCCCTCTTACTTTAGAACAGTTATTAACTACCAACATCCATTGTACCATTCTGACTTTCGATGTACAGGAATTCGCAAACGGTTCGTAAGGCGCTAACTGCGACGCAAAAGGACCCGGACGTTGCCTCGTCCGGGTCCCAAAATCAATTCATCTTTAACCATTTTACCTTACGTCACGGAGCCTAATCAGCCAACATTGCGGCACTGACCGCCTGAAGTTCGGCTTGTTCACTTGCACTCGGCTTAGCAACCTTCATCTTCTTGAGTGCAATCACTGCACGGTACTGCAGCTCGGCCACGTTAATATCATCCCGTAAATCGTAATGGGTAATCGTGACGTACGCGGAGTTCTCGTAAATTTTTTCTACTTTAGCATAAAAATCATGATCAGTATTGCCATTCTTTTGGCATTTAACCCGATCTCCCACCTTAATTTCTGCCATTACCATCACTCCACTTCATAAAATATGGTAATAACATAGCACGTCCGTTCGTAAATAACAATCATTGTTCTCGAATTTACACGCTTTTTACATCGAACTGATGTCATCAGGAACATTGACAACCGTTTAAGCCCGTCATACCAGTAATCTGATGGTTCGAAAACCGACTGAAAGCTGGGCTTAAGTTGCTAAACCAACTTAGCTTACGACCGTTTTTTTCGCCGGTAGCCGAACCAGCCTAGCCCACTTAGTAACGTTGCGCCAAGTAACGCCCACCAGCCGGATTTTGCCGTTTCGTTCGTTTGCGGTAAACTGGTTACTTGGCTTGACCCCGGCTTAAACGGTCCCGCGGTGGTCCGGTTCAAGGTATCGTTCGTTGCCGTTGTTTCAGGGATACCGGTCGTCGGCAGGGTTGAACCGCCCTGTTCCTGATTGTCACCGCCAGTAGAACCACCCGGAAGCCCTGCGTCGCCTGAATCACCTGTTCCGTCCGATCCACCTAGTTCTCCTGTTCCATCTGGTTCGCCTGGTTCCCCTGGTTCGCCTGGTTCGCCTGGTTCACCTGGTTCACTTGGTTCGCCTGGTTCTCCTGGTTCCCCTGGTTCACTTGGTTCGCTTGGTTCGCCTGGTTCGCCTGGTTCACCGGGTTCGGCCGTATACGTGACCGTCACATCGATATCCGTACTCGTTTCCGTTACGTCCGCCGCTGCAACTTCTGCTTGATCCGGCTGATAACCCGCAATGGCTGGTGACTTGACCGCGTCAAAGCTAGCTGCACTTGCCACCCAATCATCCCAAATCACTTCGTCAGTCACAAGGTCGCGTTGACCTTCACGGCTGAACGTAATCGTTTCGGTCCGAGTTGGGGCCGCGGTCTTACCGTCCGCGTAAACGTACTTGATCGTCCGCGTAACCTGCTTAGTTTCGGTCGGTTCTTTGACCAGTTCATGTTTTAATTGAACGTCAAACGTCTGGCTACCATCGGTATACGTCGCCCCACCAACAGGGTATTCGTCACTAACCAATTCATAGCCAAGCGACAAGTAATACTTAATTAAATCGTTAGTTGAAAAGTCGACCGGCGTACCCTCATCACCCGTCATAGTCTTAGTTTGGAGCGTCTTGCCGGTAGTCTGGTCAATGAAGTTGACGGTCACCGTCCCTTGCGCCAACGGAATCTTATTGTAAACGTAGGTAACGGTACCACCGGCGGCCGTTAAAGTTCCGTTAGCCGCCAAACCATCACTAGCTACGTGGTCAAATTCATAGCCATCGATGGTTTCCTGGGTCGTTTGATAAGCTTTACCAACCCACTGACCGTCCGGATAGGTGGCTTCGCCGGTCTTCAGCACTTGACCATCTTGATCCACATATTCCACCGTGACCTTACCGGCCGCTACGGGCGTTTCTTCCTGCCAAATGTAGGTTGTCGGCGCACTCGGTACTTCGGCACCAATCTGGTAGCGCGCCATCAACTCGGCACTGGTCCCAATTGCGTCCTTAGATGCCGCCTGCCAGTTGCCGTCAGCGTCGCGCTCACCAACTACCCACTGACCGGTATACCCAGGTGCCGTGATTGGTGGTAGTTCAGCGTTCATCGTCGCACCCGCAAGCCGTGATTGATTCGTTAAGGTCAACACCTTCAAGCTGGTCGTCTCGTCCAACAAATTCCATACCGACGAATTTGCGAGTCCCGTAAAGTTAAAGCCACTTAAATCCAATTCGGCTAACGCACTGGCCCCACTAAACATGTTCGCAGCCTGCGTAATGACCCCGGTTTGCCAACCATTAAAGTTAACCTTAGTTAATTGACTATCGTTTAAAAACATCCCGCCAACCGAGGTCAAGTTAGCCGGTCGCCACTGACTAAGGTCAATACTAGTCAGTGGCATGTTCTGGAACATGCGATCCATCGCCTGAACCTGGCTAACATTCCAGCCTTGAATCGGTAATTGTGCTGGTGAACTAACCGCGTTACCAGAGAACATTGCCGTTAGCGACGTTGCGTTGTTCATTGTCCACTTTTCAACTCCGGAGAAATCGCTAATGGCGTTACCGCTAAACATGCCGTCGAACTTTTGCACTTTCGCCGTATCAAGGTAGCCGAGCCCCGTAATGGTCGTTATTTTTTTAATCAGCGGACTCGACTTTTTGAAAAAGGCGTTCGTCAAGTTATTCGTAGCGGTAATCGGTCCGGTAATATTGACGGCCGTAACTTTATCCCATTCCGCACTCTTTGACCAACCATTCGCATCACTGGCGATGATTCCCCAGTTCCCACTGTCAATGGTCAGCGTTCCCTGGTCGTCAATCGTCCAGTGACTCCCGTTCGCAACGGCAAGGGTATTCTCATCAACTACTGTCCGCGTAGTTGTGCGAGCAGCTGGTTGAGAGACGCTCATTGGTTGAGTCGCTTGGCGCTTTTGGGTTGTGGGCACCGCTGAAGTTTGTTCAGTCTCTGACCCGACTTGCGACGTTGATTCGGTCGACACGTCAGCAACGGGAGCTGCCGAACCCGGTTGTTCGGTCGTCGAACTTACCGGTGCTTCCGTTGAAGAAGTTGGTTCAGCCTGCTTAAGCAGGACCCGTTTTTCGTTAGTTAGTGTTGTTCTCGGCGCGCCGGTGGCTTCAGCCGGTTTAAGATTATCGACAGTCTGATCCGCCGGTTGCTCCTGTTCGGCAGCCCGACTGTGAATAGCAAGGGTGCCGAGTGACGCTAACGTGACACTGGCCACTAGCCACTTTTTACCACTTTTATACAGTTTATAACGACGCTTTGATCCATTGCGATACATCAATGTCGCCTCCATTTCAGAAATTAGAATTAGCTTATATCGAAAGGGATAATAAGTATCTATTGATTAATATAGTGACGACCAGCCGTAATATTGACGGTAAGTCAAAGTCAGCTATCCCATATTAAGAAGTTTATAATAGCGGTTTCAATGACGCAAACAAATGCTAATCCTAGTTTAGCTTAAAATAACGAAGGGGCAGCAACGCCATCACCACTGCGTTACTGCCCTCATTAATTTTTAATTAATCAATTTTTATCACATTAAATTAGTATATTCATTTCGATAACTAGTCACAATGATTCAATAAGGATTAGTTTTACCTAATCTAACTAAAAAACGGTATAAAAAAAGAACCAACCGAAGTTGATTCCAAATTGCATGGCAACGTCCTACCCTCGCAGGGAGCGATCCCCCAACTACTCTCGGCGCTAAGAAGCTTAACTTCTGTGTTCGACATGGGAACAGGTGTATCCTT
>NZ_BJDZ01000032.1 GCF_005405405.1 Lactiplantibacillus plajomi | reverse complement strand
TGCTTGGCTTAAAGTCGTGTCCACCACGTTCCAGCCGCTTTAGGACCAACCGGCAAGGCGGAAAGTTTCCACTATCCGGGCTTGACTAATCGTAGGAAATGGGCTGTGACTAATGTCACAGCCCATTCATGTGTCCGAATATTGATAGTCGAAACGTGCGCCAAAAGTCAGCTGGCTCCGCTTAACGGCGTAAGTCCAACAATCTAAGCCCAGGATTATTCGTCTTACGCCGTTATGCTCACCAGCTAACCGACTTTTGTCACACTCTATTTGGATTGCACAGCGACCGATTGAGTGTGCTAGAATGGTGGTAGCGTTTTAAAAATGAATGAATTGAGAGGAAGGATTCTTATGGCTAGTGTTGCAGTAGTCTTTGCGGATGGTTGCGAAGAAGTTGAAGGTCTAAGCGTCATCGACGTGTTACGGCGGTTAGGTGTTCAAGCCGACATGGTTGGCTTAACCAGTAAGGACGTGATGGGTGACCACCAGATCAAGTTAACGTGTGATAAGGTCGTCGACGAGAGTTTACTCGATTACGACTTGGTTGCACTACCGGGTGGCATGACCGGTTCAGCTAACTTACGGGATAACCAAAAGTTACGCGACTTAATGGTCAAACGGCACGCGGCTGGTAAGTGGGACGCAGCGATGTGCGCCGCACCCCGGGCCCTAGCACGCTACGGCGTACTGGATGGCGCCGACTACACGATTTTCCCCGGCTTGGATTCGGAAACTAAGAAGGATGCCCCAACGGGTAACTTTAAAGAAACCATTACGGTAACCGACCTAGACCACAAAGTGTTAACTAGTCGCGGACCAGCCACGGCCTGGGCGTTTGCTTATGCGATTGCCGAAACGTTGGGTGTGGATACGAAGGATATGAAGCACGCCATGCTTTACGATTACTTAGCAGATAATATTCAGGATAGTTTGTAATCGTGATTTATTTGGGGTCACTGGAAGGAGCGCCTTCCAGGACCCCTTTTTAATTTGGAAGAAGGAAAGTGGTCAGCGTGCCAACGCAATTAATACCGGTGACTTACGTTGCCCGTGGATGTAAGCCCTTTTTTAAACGCTATCGGCACCAGGCGGCTCGGATTAAGCCAAAAATAGCGGTCGCACTGAGCCGGGAAGTAGTTAACGGGATGCCGGAAGTGAAGGTGGCGACCCGCCAGCGACTCGCAGGGCAAACCTGTTATGAACGGCGCGTTAACGTTGGCGTAACGGGCTCGGTTAGGGTGGCGTTTACGGTGACAACGTGCCAAATTACGGTCTTTTTTATCAGTACTCAATTACAAAAGGCGCCGTTCACCCACGCCCTCGAACAGGTATTGGGAGATGCGCAATGAAATGCTTACCGATTAAGCAGGCCGAAACGTTACTGAAAAAGGTGGTTAAGCAGCACCGACCTACGACACTAACGTTATTGACCAAGAAAAAGGACCGGTCGGTAACGGTTCAAGTGACAACGGTTGCTATGAAACTGATTGAACGGGGGTACCTTAAGCAGGACCAAAATTTTTCGTTTGAAGATAACGCGGGAAAACACGCCGTTCAGCAGGCGTTGAAACGTGAATTTCCCCGTAGCCACCAACTATACATGATCAAGACGTAAGGAGAAGAAAAAATATGTTGACTCACATTAAGGCGTTTCGCCTCGTTTACGAAACGCGTAGTTTTTCGGCAGCTGCGGCCCAGTTATTTGTGACCCAGCCGACCGTTTCCAACCAGATTAAACAGCTTGAAGAACAGTTGCAGGTGCAATTATTTCAGCGCCGCGGTAATCGCGACGTTCACCCGACCGCGGCGGCGGACGTTCTGTATTCGGAATCAACGAAGTTACTCGCGGATTGGCAACAAACTGAACGTAAATTAGTCGCGGCTAAGCAACAAAAAACGCAAACGGTCGTTATTAGTGCGTCACAAACGACGGCCCTGACGCTCCTGCCCAATTTACTACCTAAATTAAACCAACAGTTTCCCCAGATTGCGTGGCGGGTGAAAATGACAAATTCGGAGCAGGTCCTTAAAGAGCTGAAGGCCCACCGGGTACAGTTCGGGCTAGTTGAAAAACCGGTGGCAGCTAGTGGAATTGAGCGGGTGGCGTTAATGCCCGACCAGTTAGTTTGTGCCGGTCAGGCGACCGGACTGTGGTTAACGCGGGAACGCGGTTCGGGAACGTTTGAGTACACGCAGCGTTATTTAAAAGAAGCGGGAATTGTTCCGGAACAACAGTTGGAAATTGATAACTTAAACTTGATCTTGCGATTACTTCAACGCGGAATGGGTCAAACGGTGTTGTCCGAGCGGTTGGTACCGGATTCGATTCCAACCCGGTCGTTGGGGGAACGGTTCAAACGCTGCTTCTACCTCGTTTATGCGCGGAGTGACTGGGGATTAAATCCAGACTTAGCTGCAATTTGTCAGCAAATTCAAACGTTGACCCAGTCGACGCGTTGCTAATTATAAGGATTACTTATGAATTAATATTAAATATCAAAATCGATAAAGCCTTGTCTCCCAAGGGGTTTCGGCATAAACTATGGGTGTCAAAAGGAATTGGAACGTTCCAATTTTAAAAATGGTTAGACTAAGAGACGACTACTTGGGAGGTTATGGTGATGAGTAATTTTGATTCAAAAGCGTATTTAGAACGGGTTGATCAATATTGGCGGGCGGCTAATTATATTTCGGTAGGACAACTTTATTTACGTGATAACCCACTGTTGCGGCGACCATTGCAAGCGGATGACGTTAAGTATCATCCAATTGGTCATTGGGGTACGATTGCGTCACAAAACTTTATGTATGCGCATTTAAACCGGGTCATTAAGAAGTATGATCTCAATATGTTTTATATTGAGGGCTCTGGTCATGGCGGTCAGGTGATGGTCTCAAATTCTTATTTGGATGGTAGTTATACTGAAATCTATCCACACATCACTCAGGATGAACGGGGGCTGCAACGCTTGTTTAAACAATTCTCGTTTCCTGGTGGGGTGGCTTCGCACGCTGCACCGGAAACGCCGGGTTCAATGCACGAAGGCGGTGAACTGGGCTACCCGATTTCGCATGCGGTTGGTGCCGTTTTGGATAATCCGGACCAAATTGCTGCGGTTGAGATTGGCGATGGCGAAGCGGAAACCGGGCCGTTAGCCGCTTCGTGGTTTTCCAACAAATTTATTAATCCCGTGAATGACGGCGCAATTTTGCCAATGCTCAACTTGAACGGTTTTAAGATTTCTAACCCGACGATTTTGTCACGTTTATCGGATGCCGAATTAACGGACTACTTTAAGGGAATGGGTTGGCAACCGTACTTCGTCGAAACTGACGGTACTAAAGCTGATGAAATGGCCGTTCATCACCGGATGGCTGCAACGTTGGATCAAATTATCAATCAAATTTTATCGATTCAACAACGGGCACGGTTAAAGAATGATCAGACCTTACCGATTTGGCCCATGTTAATTCTTCGTTCGCCTAAGGGATGGACGGGGCCAAAGACCAATTTAAACCATGAACCGATCGCCGGCTCGTTCCGTGCGCATCAGGTTCCCGTGCCGGTGGACGCCACCCACCTCGAACACGCGACTATGCTGACTGACTGGTTGGAAGCTTACCGGCCCGATGAACTATTTGACGATAACGGGACGTTGAAAACTGATATTCGGACCACGGTACCGGATGGAAACCAGCGAATGGCCATGAACCCGGTAGTTAATGGGGGCTTGAACCCGCAAGCTTTAACGTTACCAGACGTTAACCGTTATGAATTTGATATTGACCAGCCTGGGAGCCGGGATGCTCAGGATACTGAAGAATTATCGAAGTTTCTAACGGCGGTTATTCGTAAAAATCCAACGACTTTCCGAGCGTTTGGCCCGGATGAGACCAAGTCGAATAAGTTCTTCTCAATGTTAGATTATGGTAAGCGCCAATGGTTGGAACCCATTAAAGAACCAAATGATGAAAATATGGCGCCAGCGGGACGTGTCATTGACAGTCAATTATCTGAACATCAGGCGGAAGGTTGGCTTGAAGGCTACGTACTGAGTGGCCGCCACGGGTTCTTTGCTTCCTATGAAGCCTTTACCCGGGTCATTGATTCAATGTTGACCCAACACTATAAGTGGTTACGTAAAGCATCGGAGCAACCATGGCGTCACGACTACCCGGCGTTGAACATCTTAAACGTATCGCACGCTTTCCAGCAAGACCACAACGGCTACACACACCAAGATCCTGGGATGATTGGTCACTTAGCCGAAAAGGGGCACGAGTTGGTGAACGAATACACGCCAGCTGACGCGAATACGTTGATGGCGGTCATGAATCGGACGTTGCAGTCACGCGAAAAAATCAACTTGGTGGTGGCGTCGAAACATCCCCGACCACAATGGTTTACAATGACCGAAGCCACCAAACTAGTTGATCAAGGCTTAGGGATTGTACCGTGGGCGACCAATGATAACGGGCAACCGGACATTATCTTCGCGGCGGCTGGAACCGAACCAACGATGGAATCCTTGGCAGCGATTGACCTGTTGCACCAACAATTTCCAACGTTGAAGGTTCGCTTTATCAACGTGGTTGACTTGTTACGCTTGCGGCCAGCGGGGACGGATCAGGATAGTCGCGGGCTGACCAACGCTGAATTTGATCGATACTTTACGACGGATACCCCGGTTATCTTTGCGTGTCATGGGTTCGAGAATACGTTCCGCGGTTTACTCTATGGTCGGCATAATCATAACGTTGAGTTCCACGGTTACCGCGAAAACGGTGATATCACAACGCCATTTGATATGCGCGTCCTTAACGAACTTGATCGGTTCCACTTAGCCAAAGCAGCAGTTGAAAAGGTTGGTCTAGCAACTGAAGCAGCGGCCTTTATGACTCAGATGGATCAAGAACTTGCACGCCATCATGATTATATTCGTGAATATGGCCGTGATTTACCGGAAGTCGAAGCTTGGCGGTGGACCGGAATTCAATAAGTAGCTGTGATTAGTAAACAGGCGACTAGCGTGAGCTAGTCGCCTGTTTGGGATAATTAAATTGTCTGAGCCTATTGCGATGGCGGGTTGTTGGGCGCAACTAGTGGTCGGAAAACTAACCCGGCCAACGCTAAAATAATGATAATCTCTAGGACCTGAAAACTGGCGGTCGTATGAATCAGCGGTAGGTTAATCGTGGGTTGGCTAAAACTGAAAAAGTCGTTGGCCGCATGAATGACAATCGGCCAAATCAGTGTCCCGGTTGCTTGATAAATCCCGGCCAGTAAGAGTCCTAGGGCGAAGGTGAATCCGAGTTGCAGTAAGGTCAACGGAATACTTTGGTGGCTTAAATTCACGAGGTGGGTCAGGCTAAAGTACAAACTACTGAGGCATACTGCCCGTCCTAGCCTGCTTGGGGTGACACCGAAAATTTTTAGGCTGCGTTTGAATAAAATGCCCCGGAATAGGACTTCCTCAAACAGGCTGATCAGTAGTGCGACCATTAAGTTGGTGAGGGCGCTAGTCAGTTGGGTCGTTGCAATCAAGCTGGTTATGGTGATGATGGCGACCACGAGTAACGTTGGACCAACGATTTGGGCCTGTTGCGGCCAACTGAGTGCCGAACGCAAGTGTAAGGGTTGGTGGATGTAGCGGTCATTTAAGGTCAGAACCAGAATCAGCAATAACAGTTCTTCGAAACCGGTAGCGACTGTCGAATTCAAAGCTAATCCAGGTAACTTAAAAAGTAGACTAATTAAAATTAGGCAACCGACCATCATTAACCAGAAGGCCGTGATTAAACGGAGTTCACGCATGGATCCACTTCCTTTCGCTATAAGCTTAGCATACCCCAGTTGTTGGCAAAAAGAAAACCCGTTGTGAGTTCGTCTCACAACGGGTTTTCAGTTTAGTTATCTTTTAATTAAAGGGCCCAAGCTTGCATGCCTTGTGCGTTGTAAAGTGCAACGGCGGCGTCAACCTGTGCTTCAACGGAACCAGAGCTAATGTGCATGTTTTGGAATAAACCGTAGGCACCACTAGTACTGTTCTTGACAGTCGTGTTCCAGCCAGATTCACGGGTGATAATGGTGTTCCAAGTTGAAGCTGAAACGCCGGTCCGTGATTGCATTTGGCTCAAGACGTAGCTCCGTAAGTTGCTACCAGTGTAGCTTGACGTTGAGCTAGTTGAAGCACTGGAGCTAGCTGATGAAGCGGAACTTGAAGCAGCTGAACTAGTTGAAGTTGCAGTAGAAGCTGCGGAAGTGCTGTGGCTAGCTGATGAAGTTGCTTGGCTGGTGCTTGCAGATGACGCAACGCTTGATGATGCTTGGCTGGCAACTGATGAAGAAGCTTGGCTAGCAACTGACTTAGGTGCGGCACTTGACGCACTAGTTACGCTGGCACTGGCCGTGCTGGTAGCTTGGCTAGCAGCGGCTGATTGTGGGGCTGCGCTAGTGGCAGTCGTCGTTGAAGTGCCGTTTACTTCAAGCTTATCGCCAACGAAGATCAAGTTAACGTTAGCTAACTTATTAGCTTTTTCGATTGCTGAAACGGTCGTGTTGTGGGCTTCGGCAATTTCTGAAACGGTGTCGCCGGCTTTAACGGTAACGGTGTCGGCGTTAGCGACAGTCGTTGAAAGGGCGAATAAAGCTAAAGCAGCGGTTGAGGATAAAACGAGATTTTTAATTTTCATAATGTAAAGACACTCTCCTATAATTTACGATTCGATATACGGTTTCTAACAACTTTAATTGGTCAACTTCGCGTTCAACCAATCAACAGTGACTAGTATAACCAGCCAGTATTGCATGCAAATAATCAGAACATTACGTTTTTAGGGGGGTGTTGTAATAAAAGGCGGTTTTTGTAATGAATTGTAATATTCCGCTCTGGTTTCATGAAAGTGAACAATCCGGTTTTCATAAAAAGCTTATGTTTAAGCGGGTTGTCAAAAAAAGGGCGATGCTAACCTGATGAAATGGTTAAGTACTATGAAAATGGGGCTTGATTATTTCTACGGGTCAGGGTTGCCGAACCATAAAAAAACAAGCTGGTCGCAACCAGCTTGTTCGGATAATTATTTAGTCGTTTTTAGTACCAGCCGTTTGAAAGCCAGTGTGCCTTGGCGTTTGACCAAGAACCGTAACGGGAAGAAACGTAGCTGTTCGCAACCCGTTCCTGGTTAGCAGCGGAGTAGTCACCATTTAAGTATGAGGCACTTAATTGGTACTTACCGATGTATTGACCGTTGCGAGCGCTGTATGAACCACCAGATTCTTTACCGGCGATCCAAGCTTTAGCAGCGCCTTCTGAACCACTTGCATTGTAGTTAGTGGTTGCTTGGCTCGTTTGACGTTGAGGTGCAACCGTTGCGTGTTGTGCGGGTGCTTGTTGTTGCGTTTGCGTCGTGGTGCTTGCTTGGTTAGATTGAGTGGTCGTAGTCGTGTTCGTTGCGGTCGTCGTTGAAGCAACGTTCCCATCAAGTTCCAATTCTTGACCAACGAAGATCAAGTTAACGTCTTTTAAGTTGTTAGCCTTTTCGATGGCAGAAATGGTGGTGTTGTGAGTTTCGGCGAGTTCTGAAACGGTGTCGCCGGCCTTAACCGTTACGCTTGCAGCTTGGGCAGTGGCGCCAATGGCAAAGAGACTAGCAGTAGCGGCAGCGGTAGATAATAAAGCGTTTTTGATTTTCATACTTGATGTACACTCCTATTTATTAGTCCGAATTTGGCTTGGCCCCGAATGACTTCCAAGCTAATTTACTAGACAACAGTATAAACGGTGAGTGTGACAAGAAAATAGCAGTTACTTTACGATTTTGGTCTAAAGCTGTAATAAAAGTGGCTTTTTGTAATCTTTTGTAATATAACTCAGTAGTTTGAGGGGTGTTGGATTTTGAACCTGGGCGCAATTTAAACGCGTGTGTTGAACGGTTAATAGTGTAGATGACTAAACTAATTTAAAGAAAAAAGCCCGCAAAATCGCGGGTTAATCACGATTTCGCGGACTAGTTAGTTTAGGGGAGCCGGTTAGAAGCGGATGCGTTAACAACGTGAAAACGCTTCACACCATTAATTCCAACTTACTAAAAGTAACGGCACTTAATCAGCCCGCAACCAGACTAGCCAGTTTTCTTTTTGTTGATTAGTGGCTAGTTGGGTCGGTTGACTTAATAAATCTACATTAGTTTTTAACACGGTCCCGCCGAACGGGGTGGTGATCGGGTGCTCACCCGAAGCGTCACTGACGGTCGTTAAGACGTCGCCGGCAGCGACGTGTTGACCGATTTGCGGGAGTGTTAGTGCGCTGACCGTTGATAGTGGCGTGGTGGTGGCTGTGGTCAGCCCGAGAATCAGCCGTTGCCGGGACTTCGTCTTTAGCCACACGTCACCGTAAATCATTGGCGCGCGTTGCTCGTGGTATTCGTCGCGGTAAAAGTTAAACATTTGTTTCCAAGCGGAGTCGTGTTTTGCCATAGTTTGATTGCCGGTTTAACTGCAACCGGCACGCTTCCTTTCGTTTGCAAGCCGTCGTGTGGCTGACGATTGAAAAATTATTTCTTACTATACTTAATGATCTTAAAGTGCCAGCAGACGGTGCATGAGTTGTAAGTGATGCATTAATGATAGCTTTTTAACGATACCAAGTCCAGGGAAGCGCGACGCCTGCGCGTAGGCGAGGAGTTGCTCTAGGGCCGGGGTCCGGTTGAGTCCGGTTAAGTGCTCCGGCGCCCAAGCGATGAGCTGCGTCAACGCTTCGAAGAACTTCTGCTTTTGGCCGTGCATGCTAGCGTTACTAGTTGAAACAAAGTGGTGGATGCGTAATTGTCCGTTAGCCGTGACGTAAATGACGTGCAGGGCGATGGCCCGTGACGGCATGCCCTTATCAAAGTAACGGTGACCAATCAGTGAGTAGTCGCCGAAGCCGTCAAAACCAACGGGTGGTCGGTGCCAATACGCTGGGGCAAAAAATTCGTCAGCTAACTGTGCGTAGTCGGCGACGTGGTCGGGGGTGGTCAGACTATCGGTCAGTAGAATGCCGTGATTGCCGGCCAACGCGTGTAACCGGGCTTCATCCCTAACCACCAAAGTCGTTTGCTTTAATAGCGGGTCGGCGCGGTAAGCGTTCAGCAACCGGTAGTTTCGTGCAATCAGTAGTGATCGCTGACCTGCGGACGCCGTTACGAAGTCGCGGCTAAAATCGGCGGCTAGGATCGCGGCCGGATGGAAAAACGGCAAGTCCCGCAAGTCGGGAAGCGGGTGTAACTTGGTTGGATTCAGGCCGTAGACACTAACTTGCGGGTTAGCGATGAGGCTGAATGGTTGCTGGGCCTTAATAAAAGCTTGGACGGTCCGTTGTAGTTCCTTAGAATCGCGAACCGGTTCGATGATCGGAATCACGTGGGCGCCGAGTTGCCCTTGTTCACATAATGCTTTCAGTGCCAACAGGTCGTACATTCGCCCGCGCAGGTAGGGGTAATAGGTCGTCATAGTTGGTCCCCCAGGTTGGGCGCTTGCAGCGCATCGTATTTAAGCTTGAGCGCTTGGTACTCGGCGTTGCGGGCATCCAATTCCGTTTGTAACGCGGTCACCGCGTCCGTCTGGGTCTCATCAATGAAACGGTCGTATAAGTTCGCTTCCGGATCGTAAACGTCGTAGCCGCGCCGCGCGCGTTTGCGCAGCTCCTTGTAGAGCTGGTCGTCGGAGTATAATTGTAGACCCTTTTGCACCCGCTTGGCCTTATCGACTTCCCGGAAAAGTGAGCCGATAAAGTGACTGGTCAGGGGACCTTCGGCAACTTGTAAGTCCTGCCGCTGGGCCTTCTTAGCAACCGTTAAGAAGCCCGGTGCGCGCGGTGGTTGCGGGGCCAGGTCGACCGCCTGCTGGTCAAAGGCCCGGTAGATCAGGACACCAACGTGGGTGGGAATCTCAGCTTGAACTTGTTCGTAAAGGGACTGCGGTAAAACGAAGTAGTTATAGTGACCAATGAAGGATAACTTAGCCTTAGAATGGAAATCCGCCTTGGTAACTTTTAACTCGTAACAGCGCCATTCGATTTGGCCATCAGCGAGTTGCTGGTAACTCAGCGTGTCCACGATGCCCTGGTCATCTGGCATGTTGACTTCTTCGACCACGTAGGCCCCCTGTTCAAGGCAGTACTGGTAGAGGGTGCTTTCAAGCTGAAGGGTGAGTTTCGTTTTCATCGGTCGGGGCTCCTTTCACTTGTTGCCAAAAATTGGTAATGGTGGCGCTAAGTTGCGGTAGTGAGCGAATCGTCTGGTAATACTGCCAGTGTTCGGGGAATAGGTCGACGTAACGGCGGCTGGCAAAACGCTGGTCAAGTAACAAAATAATGCCGGTGTCGTGACGGCTGCGAATCAAACGCCCAGCGGCTTGTAAGACGTTATTCATGCCGGGCAGCTGGTACGCGTAAGCGAACCCCTGACCGTTTTGATGGTCGTAATAGTCGCGAATCAGGTTCGTTTCGGGATTCAATCCGGGCAACCCAACGCTGACGATGGCGACACCAATCAACCGGCTACCCCGCAAGTCGATACCTTCGGAGAAAATGCCGCCGAGTACGCAAAAACCGAGTAACGTTTTTGCCGGTGCGGGTTGAAACTGGTCAAGAAAGGCTTGGCGGCTGGCCGCGTCCATCGTGGCTTCCTGTGCCGTGGTGGTGATTTCAGGATAGGCGAGTTCAAAGGCCGCCTTGATTTGCGTTAAGTAACCGTAGGACGGGAAAAATACCAAGTAGTTGCCGGTCCGAGCACTAATCAACGCCTTTAAGCTGGCAATGATCCGTTCAACGTTGCGGTCGCGTTCGCGGTAAGTTGTCTGCACGTACTGGGTCACGAGGATTGCTTGGTGCTTGGGTGGAAACGGTGAGGGTAGTTGGTACGCCAAGCTTTCAGCGGTCCCGCCCAGCACCCGGCGATAATAAGCCATTGGTGATAAGGTCGCGGAAAAGAGTACCGCCCCGGCCCCCAGTTGTAACGAACCGTCGAGAAAGTCGCTGGGATCCAAACAAAGCTGTTTGACCGTGACGTGGTGACCGTCCAAGACGGTGCGGGTCTGATAACTACCATTATATAAATCACCGATTTTGACGAACGTCAGGCAATCAAAAAAGTAGTCACGGACGGCGTCGAGTAACGGCGAGGGTTTTTGTTCACCCATCCAATCCGTGACGAACTCGTTGAATTTGCGAAGCGTCCGCAACAGCGTTTCCGGGGGTTCCGGGCTGACTTGGGCGGGCAGGTCGTTGTCCATTAGCGCTTGTGCTAACCGGGTGAAGCTCCGGCGCACCTTTTTTAACTCCCGCTGAAGGTCGTCACTGGGCTGACTTTTATCGGGTTGCGCTAACTTGATCAGCTGTGCAATCGGCTGGTCGCTGACGGTAGCGGAGTACATGTCACGGGCCCGGCTGACTAAGTTGTGGGCTTCGTCAATTAAGAAAAAGTTATCGTCGTCACTTTCACTAAAGAAACGCTGGAGGTAGACCAGCGGATCAAAGAGGTAGTTATAGTCGCAAATCACGACGTCGCAAAAAAGCGACGCGTCCAGCGAAAATTCGAACGGGTCGACCGTGTGTTTTTTGGCGTACGTTTCGATCACCGTCCGGGTCAGTTGGTTTTCGTGGGTCAGTAAATCCTTTAACGCCGGTTTTAAGCGGTCGTAATAGCCGATCATGTACGGGTTATCCTCGGGGAGGACGTCGCGTTCTTCCGGAAAGCGAATCTGGTCCTTGGCGGTCAACGTAATGCTCTTAATAACTAAGCCGTGGCTGCTCATCAGGGCGACGGCTTCCTCGGCAACGCGGCGGGTACTCTGCTTAGCGGTTAAGTAAAATATGCGTTCAATCAGGTCTTCGCCCATCGCCTTAATGGCGGGAAATAAGGTTGAAATCGTCTTGCCGGTGCCGGTCGGTGCTTCCGCAAAGAGCCGCTTGTGAGCGTAAATCGTTTTATAAACCGCAGCCGCTAGTTCCCGCTGGCCAGGGCGAAACGCTGGAAACGGGAAGTCCAGGTCACTAATGGAAGCGTTCCGCCGTTGCCGTAAGTCCGCCCGCAGCGTTAGCCAGTACTCGTATTCTTGAATCAACTGCGTGAAGAAAGTGGTGAGTTCGGCGCGGGTCAGTGTCCGCTGCGTTTTGGTGATTTTTTCAGTTGCAACCTGGAAGTAAGTTAATTGGAGGGTGACCGCGTCCAACTCCGGGTGTTGCTTTAATAGAAGGTAGCCGTATACCTGGACCTGTCCCCAGTACAAGGTTTGGGTGTTCTCCGTCAGGTCTTCAAACGCCTGGTCAGAGGTCTTGATTTCCTCGATGATGACCCCATCGTTGGTCAGCTGAACCCCGTCCGCGCGCCCCGCAATCAGGTAGTCCTGCCCGTTCATGGTGACGGTCGTCTTTAGGTAAACTTCGCCTTGGTAATCATCACTACGACTGCTTTGCAGCCGCCGGTGAATTTTAGCACCGACGAGGGCCGTATTTTGGCTATTTTTAGTTTCGTTCAAATCGCCCTGGCGCAAGACGAACTCGACTAGTTGGCGAATTCCGATTTTAGTGACCATCCCACCGGTTCCTTTCTGATATTATGGTGCTTCCATTATAAAACATCTGTTCGCTTTTGTCTGGCGATAATCAAGCGGGTTAGCACTCAACTGGCGCTAACTCGCTTGATGAAATCTTAATCGTTGTTTAAATTAAACCGTTAACTTGTTGGCACTCTGGCTTTTGTAGCGTCCATGAACGATAAAACCACCCTAAGCAAGTTCACTTAGGGCGGTTAGAATCAAAATTATTAGTGGTACCAATGACTATGGCGTTGGCGAATCGTTTTGCGTAAACTTAGGCCGTAACTTAGGATGGCACCGGTAATTAGGACGGCCACGATGGCCCCTAGCCAGGAGTGTGGACTACTGTAATAGCTGGCGTACCCGGCACCGAGACTCACGAGTGCGATTGCGGGGATTAAGATGCTGATTGGCGCCGGATGCAGGAAAATGACACCGACGATCCAAAGGCCAGCTGCGGTGACGACCGCGTCCACACTGATGCGGGTACCAAAGCTGGTTATTAAGGCCCAACTGGTTAAAATCGCGCCAAGCAGTAAGAGTAAAATTGCAAAGCAGTTACTGAGCGTCCAAGAAAAACGTGTTTTCATCATAATCATCGCCTCGCTTTCATCAATTTTATTATATCGTAAAACTGGCCGATGAAAAAAATAATATACCAGAAGTGCGGTTTATATTATGACGAAAATTAAGCGTTTTAGAATTTATCCTTGAAAGCGCAATCATTATTGGCTAAACTGACAGTAGGCACACTTGATGATGGATGGAGGAAATGCATAATGTCAAAAATTTTAGCTATTAATGCTGGTAGTTCCACTTTAAAGTGGAAATTATTTAGCGTTCCAGAAGAAACGGTTATTGCTTCCGGAATGGTCGACCGTTTAGGGTTACCCGATTCCGTATTTGAAATCAAAAAAGCGGACGGAACGAAATCCAAGGAAACGCGTAAAACCATTGACGCGCAGGAAGCTGCGGCCATGGTTTTGACCCGTTTAAAGAGTGACGGCATCTTAACCCACTTATCCGAGATTACGGGAATTGGCCACCGGATCGTTGCGGGTGGGGAACGGTTTAAAGATTCCGTTGTCATCACCCCAACAACTTTAAAGCAAATCAAAGACTTATCAGAGTACGCGCCGTTACATAACCCAACGCAAGCTTATTATATCGAAGTCTTCCAACAATTATTACCAAAAGTTGTTCAAGTTGCGGTCTTTGACACCTCGTTGTTCGCAACCATGCCAAAGGTCAACTACCTCTACAGCTTACCTTACGAATACTACGAACAATTTGGTGCCCGTAAGTACGGGGCCCACGGGACTAGTCACCGTTACGTTGCCAACCGGACGGCCAAGTTATTAGGCAAGCCACTCGACCAACTGAAGTTGATCACGTTACACTTAGGCTCAGGTGCTTCAATCACCGCCTTTGACCACGGCAAGGCCATTGATACGTCAATGGGCTTCACCCCATTAGCCGGGATTACCATGAGTACCCGTTCCGGTGACTTGGACGCTTCATTAATTCCGTTCTTGATGCGCCACCTCGGCATTTCCGACGTTTCCGACTTCGTGGACATCTTAAACCACAAGTCCGGTTTACTCGGTATTTCAGGAATTTCTCCTGACATGCGTGACTTGGATAAAGCCAAGGATACCAACGAACGAGCTGAATTAGCACTCGAAATCTTCGCTAACCGCGTTGTTAAGTACGTTGGTAGCTACATCGCCGAAATGAATGGCATTGACGCCTTAGTCTTCACTGCCGGTGTTGGTGAAAACTCCGTTTCAATGCGGGCACGCATCATTAACCAACTTGGTTACTTCGGTGCTACCGTCGACGACGAAAAGAACGACGTTCACGGCAAAGAACAAGTTATCAGCAAGGACGGCGAAGACGTTAAAGTCATGGTCGTTCCAACTAACGAAGAATTAATGATTGTTCGTGACGTTCAACGCTTAACGGCGAAGGACACCGTGAACAACTAAATCTGAATCAACCGCTTCACTTTCAACGACGCTTCTTAACGGAGCGTCGTTTTTTATTGGGTTAGCGCGATTAGTTATGACATAACTCGCTGCCAGATTTATGTCGTATCGGACGTACTCAACGGATGAATAACGGCACTTTATCCTAGTTGTTGGTAATCGATTCGAAGTTAGTAATCACTTGCCAGCCCTCCGGTCAGCGGGAATCAGTCCGGAACGCGGTGGCCACGGGGTTAAGCCCAAAGTTCAGGTCTTAACCGCCGGGCTTTCACTAACTCGCCATAACCCGGCGACCAAGTGAAATTTCACCGCTGGGACTGTTCCCACTTTCCCTCCAGGCTTAAATTAGTCGTTGGCGGGCACTAGTGCGCTAATTTGTATGAATGGATTGAGTTAGGCTAGTAATTGATTATTGAATGGTGGTCACTACATAGAGAAACAAACGTCTTAGAGCCTGAATAGCTAGACAAGGGTACTAATTACGGTTAGTTGTCTACTAACTTTAATTGAATATGGGGGTTGTGTACTAAAAATCGACGAATCACGTAAACAACTACGTGGCTAGATTGTTAAATCTGATAGGTCGTTAGTTGACGTGCTGTGATCAAGGTCCCGGAGCCCTTCGAAACATGGCTGTGAAATTGTTGTTGGTCGTCGTACTTTGACGACTTACAACAAGGTCGACTTGGGAGACAATTCGGTGTTTGAATTGGCTTCCAAGCGTGCCCACAGCCATGCTTTCGTGTAGGCGGAGCGGACCGACATGTTACAGTGTTCCAAGAATTTTTGAATTATATTGTAGTAGTATTTTTTGAATATAAGTGGTGGTTAATAAAGAGCCTTCCAAGCGTGCCCACAGCCATGCTTTCGTGCAGGCGGAGCGGACCGGCACGTTAACAGTATTCCAAGAATTTTTGAATTATATTGTAGTAGTGTTTTTTTGAATATAGATGGTGGTTAATGGACCGACTGGTAAATCAGTATTCTGTATCGGAAGGAGGCGCTGAGACTTGAACTGACCATGCCAGGATTACTGAAATTCGGGTGGCGTTTTAGCTGAAATTTTCAGAAGGGCAGTGTACGATAGAAGTATTCAAGCGGTTACAGCCGCTGTCAGCGGAGCAATGATGGGACTGGGTTAACCGAATAGTGAAAGGGGTCAATAAAGTATGCCAACAACTTTAGTGCTGGGTGGCGGTTACGCCGGAATGCGGGCCATCAAGTTTTTAACCAAGGGATTACCGAGTAGTGACCAATTGATTTTGGTTGACCAGACGCCGGTTCATACGGAAAAGACGAATTTACACGAAGTAGCGGCCGGGACCATCGATCCGGAGAAGATTACCTATCGAATTCCGACGGTGATTGCGAAACGGGTGAAGTTTGTGCAGGCGACCGTGAAGACGGTCGACGTTGAAAGTAAAACGGTGCAGTTTGAAGATCATCCGGAGCTGCATTACGATTACTTAGTGTTAGCGCTCGGGTTTCAATCGGAAACGTTCGGGGTCCCGGGGGCGGACGAGAACGCGTTGCCAATGGACGACTTGGCAACCTCGAAGGCCGTTTATCAACATATTAAGGACCAAGTTAAGGATTACCGGACAACTAAGGACCGCAATGATTTGAAAGTGGCCATCTGTGGCGCTGGGTTTACGGGAATCGAATTACTCGGTGAACTGACGCAGTCGTTGCCGAAATTGTCGGCGAAGTACCAGGTGCCGGCGATTAAGGTGGTTTGTTTGGAACGGATGCCGTCCATTTTGCCGATGTTTGGGCAGGAGTTGCGCGACTACGCGATGGCGTTTATGGAAAAGCACAACGTTGAAATGCGGTTAGGGTCCGTGATTACGGCGATTAAGCCGGGAGCGGTGGCTTACACCGATGCCAACGACGTGGAACAGGAGTTTAGTGCTAACACGATCGTTTGGACGGTTGGGGTCAGTGGTTCACACGTGATTGCCGATTCCGGGTTTGAACAACGTCGTAACCGGGTGACGGTCGAACCCGACTTATCGTTAACAGATCACCCCGAAGTCTTTATTGTGGGGGACGTTGCGGCGGTGATGCCACCGGATGGTAAGCGGCCGTACCCGACAACCGCGCAAATTGCGTTGGCCTGTGGCGAACAGGCGGCCAAAAATATCATTGCGCTAACGGCGGGGAAGACAACGGCACCGTTTGACTATAAGTCGAGTGGGACGGTGGCCTCGTTAAGTGACCGCGACGGAATTGGTGAGATTTTTGCCAATAAGCGCCAGGTCAAGGGCTACCCGGCTTCCGCGTTGAAGAAGGT
Organism: Lactiplantibacillus plajomi; assembly: GCF_005405405.1. Lineage (GTDB taxonomy): Bacteria > Bacillota > Bacilli > Lactobacillales > Lactobacillaceae > Lactiplantibacillus > Lactiplantibacillus plajomi. Next base: position 16,906 of record NZ_BJDZ01000032.1, on the reverse strand, counting down.
TATTACTGACCGTTCATTGTTAGAAAGTGCCCACCTCAGTACCGTCTTTAGTAAGGGCCGCTTTGATTTATATCATTAGAATAGTAAAAAGGATCTGCCCAGTGGCGGATCCTTTTTTTGTTAACGATGAGTAGCAATGGTGACGTGGCGTACTTGACGGGCGGTCACTAGTAGGGCGATTAGGAAAACGACGCCGTAGAAGAGACTGACCGACAAGGCGATTTGTGGGCTAAAGTTCAGGTTCGCGCTACTGGTCGGGTGCTGGGTGAACTGAACGACGACCGATAAATCGGTGGCCGCGTGCAATAAGATGGGGATCATTAAGTTGCGGGTACTAATGTAGATGCCGGCAAAGAAAGTCCCAATGGCCATGGCAAACAGGATTTGCGGTAAAACGTAAGTCAGCGATAAGTGGGTAATGTTCATTAGGTGCAGCCCGCCGAATAGTAGGCTGGATAACAGGACCACGAGTAGGTTGTGGCCGGGAAACGCGCGGGCGAGCAACGGAATGAAGGTCCCGCGGAAAATGTATTCTTCGGTCAAACCGATTAAGAGAATGTAACCTAAGTAGATAAAAATTTGTGGCAAGAACGGACCGGCGAGTAGCCGGACCACGTTGGCGTAAACCAGTAAGCCGATAATCACCATGGCGGGGAGACTGTGCTGCAACTGCTGAGCGGCGTGGCGACCGTTCCAAAACTTGACCGGAACGTGGGTGACAAAGCGGTTGAATAGCCAGACGCCGACCAACGCAACGGCGTCCTGAAAAATCCCGCCGTAAATCGTTGGAATTCCCAGCGGGTGGGCGGAGAGCGCCGCCGCAAAAAATAAACCGGGAACTAATAAAAGTAGGATGAGTGCGGGCACGAGCCCGTGTTTGACGTCATGCAAGGTGGTTGCCTCCTAAGTTTGGCAAAAAACCTGGCACTAGTCCAGGTTTTTTGCGACATTAATGGTGCATTTTGAATTCAAGGTAACGGTCGTTATACAGCCCGACCTTAGCTGGTGAAAGGTCCTTATAAATTTGTAAGTGGCGGATGGTTTGATCGTCCGGATAAAACTGGCGGTCGGTCCGGATGGCTTTCGGCAGTAGCGCCTTGGCCTTCTTATTAGGAGTGGCGTAACCGATGTATTCCGCGTTTTGAGCGGCGTTTTTCGGTTCACTCATAAAGTTTAGGAAGGCGTAAATGGCGTCGAAGTGCTTGGCCGTCTTCGGAATGACCAGGTTGTCGAACCAGAGGTTACTGCCTTCTGAAGGCACAACGTAGTGTAAGTGGTCGTTGCCGTCCAGCATTTCACTCGCTTCACCGGACCAGTCGACGGCGATGGCGGCTTCGTTTTGAATCATGTACATCTTAATTTCGTCGGCCACGACCGCTTTGACGTTCGGGGCTAACTGGTTCAGCTTATTGCGGGCTGCCAGTAAGGTCGCCGGGTCGGTCGTGTTCATCGACTTATTCATCGACGCGAGTGAGAAGCCCATCACGTCGCGAGCACTGTCGATCAACATGATTTTATCACGGTACTTACTTTGCCACAGGTCGTTCCAGTGGTTGATACTACCGGGCTTGACGAACTTATCGTTGTAAATGATCCCCAGGGTTCCCCAGAAGTAGGGCACCGAGTAGCGGTTGTCCTTATCAAAGTCTAGGTCCATGAAACGCGGGTCGTAGTTAGCCATGCCGGTCAAGCGTTTTTTATCCAGTGGTAACAGCAAATTGGCTTTTTTCATTTTTTCGATCATGTAGTCACTCGGGACCGTTAAGTCGTAGCTGGTACCGCCCTGCTTGATTTTCGTGAACATGGCTTCGTTACTGTCGAACGTTTCCACGTTGACGTGGTAGCCGGTCTGTTTTTGAAACTTGGTTAGCAGGTTTGGGTCAATGTAATCGCCCCAGGTGTACAAGTTCAACACTTTTTTACCGGTGCTGCCGGCGCTGGATTGGAGCTGGTTAGCGCCGAATGCCAGTAAGCCGCAAACCGCGGCCAGGGCGATGATGATACTCAGTAGTTTTTTCATTTACGGCGCCCCCTCGTGCTTGCGTGCCGGTGCCGGCTGCTGTATTGGTTAATGAAGTAGTAGCCGATAACTAGGATCAACGCCATCAAAAACATGAGACCGGATAGCGCGTTGATTTCCAAGTTGATGCCCTGGCGCGCCCGTGAGTAAATTTCCACTGACAGGGTCGAAAAGCCGTTCCCAGTGACGAAGAAGGTGACCGCGAAGTCATCAAGTGAGTAGGTCAGCGCCATGAAGAAACCGGAGAGAATGCCCGGCATGATGTAAGGAATCGTGACCTGACTTAACAGTTGCCAACTGTTAGCCCCAAGGTCGGCGGCCGCGTCCAGTAAGCTCCGGCTCATTTCCTGAACCTTTGGCAGGACCATCAAAACGACGATCGGAATCGAGAAGGCGATGTGGCTGAGTAATACCGAGCCAAAGCCGAGCGGGATTTTGAGCGCCGTGAAGAAGATCAGAAAGCTGGCCCCGATGATAACGTCCGGTGACACCATTAAAATGTTGTTGAGTGATAACAACGTATTCTTAGTAATGGCGCGGGTCGTTTGGCTAATGCCGAGCGCTCCGAGTGTGCCAACGATGGTGGCTAAAATCGACGAAAGGAGTGCGACCAGTAACGTATCTAAGAAGATTGCAATCAGGCGGCTGTCGGCGAACAGGTCCTGGTAGTGCGCCCAGGTGAAGCCGTGAAAGTTATTCATCGTCTCGCCCTTACTGAACGAGTAGACGATCAGGAAGATGATTGGCGCGTACAAGACGATGAAGACGAACCAGAGGTACAGGTTACGCCATTTAAAGTTGCGAATGCTCATTTCGTCAACCCCCTTTTCGTCCGGCGTTTACTACCACCGGTTAGGCTCATGATGATGACCATCGCAATAATCAGGATGACACCGATGGTCGAACCCATCCCCCAGTTCATGGTCGTCAAGAAGTGCTCTTCAATCGCGGTCCCGAGGGTGATCACCTTGTTACCACCGATCAGGCGCGTCAACATGAAGAGTGACAGTGACGGAATGAAAACGGCTTGGACGCCGGCTTTGACTCCCGGTAGGGTCAGTGGAAAGATGACCTTGCTGAAAGTCTGCCAGGACGTTGCCCCGAGGTCCTTACTGGCGTTGACGTAGGACGGGTTCAACTCGCTAATCGAATTGTAGATTGGGAGCACCATGAACGGAATCTGAATGTAAGCCGCAACGAAGATAAAACTAAATTTAGTAAACAGAATCTGTTGCGGTGCTAGCCCGATAAACTGCAAGAACTGGTTAGCAATGCCGGCCTGACTAAAAATGCCGATAAAGGCGTAGGCTTTTAATAGTAAGTTGATCCAAGTCGGCATGATGATCAGCAGTAGCCAAAGTTGCGGGTGCTTGGTGGCATTCAGGACGTAGGCGGTCGGGTAGCTGATTACCAGGGTTGCCAAGGTAATTAAGAACGCGTACCAGACGGAGTTAAGGGTCATCATCAGGTACGTATTGGACGAAAAGTAGGTCTGATAATTGCCTAAGGTGAAGTGCCCGTTGATGTCGAAAAATGATTGGTAAACCAGCAAAATGACCGGTGCAATGACGAACAGGCCGATCCAAAGCACGTAGGGAATAAAGTAGGCCGTTTGCCGACTTAAGCGTTGTTTACGTTGCATGTGCCGTCCCCCCTAATCATCTTCGTATTTTTCCAAGCGGGCATCGAAGGCCGCTTCAGTTTCGTTAAGGCGCATGACGTGGATGTCCTGCGGGTCAAAGGTCAGCCCAATCGGTTCCCCTTCGTCCGCCGGGTTGGTCGAGTGGACCAGCCACTCGTTGCCGTCAGTGTCGTAGGCGACGATTTCAAAGTAGTTACCACGGAACAGTTGCGAGTCGACGGTCACCACGAGTTTTCCCTGAGCAGCCGCAACGATGTCTAGGTCTTCAGGGCGGAGGACGACTTCGATTGCTTCGTTAGGGCGCATGCCGGCGTCGGCACATTCAAAGGACTTGCCGACGAACTCGACTTCGAAGTCTTGAATCATCTTGCCGGGAATGATGTTACTTTCGCCAATAAAGTTAGCGACGAAATGGTTGATCGGTTCGTCGTAAATGTCGACTGGGGAGCCTCCTTGTAAAATCTCACCTTCGCGCATCACGAAGATTTCGTCACTCATGGCCAACGCTTCTTCCTGGTCGTGGGTGACAAACAGGAAGGTGATGCCAAGACTTTGTTGCAATTCCCGCAGTTCGTACTGCATGTCTTTACGTAACTTGGCGTCCAGTGCGGATAACGGTTCGTCCAACAGCAGGACTTTCGGCCGCATGACCAGCGCCCGGGCAATGGCGACCCGTTGTTGTTGGCCACCGGAGATTTCGCTGATCTCGCGGTCACCAAAGTCGGCGAGTTGGACCATTGCGAGGGCTTCGGCAACCCGTTTGTCGATTTCAGCCTTCGGAACCTTATTCAGCTTTAAGCCGAACGCCACGTTTTCCGCGACGTTTAAGTGTGGGAACAGGGCGTAGTCTTGAAAGACGGTGTTGACTTGGCGTTGGTTGGCGGGAAGGTCGTTAACAACCTGACCGTCGAATTCGACGTCGCCGGCCGTTACGTCGGTAAAGCCCGCAATCGTCCGCAAGATGGTAGTTTTACCGCAACCGGAAGGCCCCAGTAGGGTGTAAAACTTACCGGCTTCGAGTTCTAAATTGATATTTTTGAGGATCTGATGGTCCCCGTAACTTTTACAAACATTTTTTAACCGAACGATCGGTTGGATATTAGCGGCCAAGGAAAGGACCTCCTTAAGATTTACAAATAAGACGCGTTCGTGACCAGCGTGAACGTACAGGCCGTTGCACCGGCGTTACGAACCTGGTGCGTCTGGGTAGCGTGGTAATAAAGGGTGTCGCCGGCAGTCGCGCGGTAGTGCGCGTCGCCAAGCTGTAAGTCTAGTTCGCCGGTTTGGACCATGATGAAGGTCTCCGCCGGCGAGGGCTCAAAGGATTTGAAGCAACCGTTGGGCGTTAAAGTGACGGTAACCGGTTCGAGTTCGTTCTCATTCGAAGCCGGCACTAGCCAAGTTAAGCGGTAGCCCAGTGCTTCATCGTCATAGGTCGTTTGCTCTGCGGCGCGGTAAACGATTTTTTGGCCGGGTGATTCGGGCGCGAAGAACGCGGCGGGGCTGCTCCCTAAAACTGCGAGAATTGAGAAAAAAGTCTCCATTGAAGGGGACGACTGATTATGTTCAAGCTGTGATATGTAACCTTTACTAAGGTCGGTTCGCTCAGCCAGCTCCTCCTGCGTTAGTTGTTTTTGAACCCGCAAGTTGTGGAGTCGTTGACCAATGTCCATGGTGGTCACCTCGGTTCTTGTTTTCTTAAAGTAAACAATAAGTTTAGTACGAGCTCTAATTATAGCGAAAAATAGCGCTGGGGCAAGTTAAAACTTGCTGATGGTAACATGTTAGTTTGATTAAACTAATGTAACCGCTGTCAAGTGGGCTAAGCCGGCGTTCGCCGGTTTTAATTAATTAGAAACGAACGGTTGCCCAGAGTGTGACAAAAGTCGGTTAGCTGGTGAGCATAACGGCGTAAGGCGAATAATCCTGGGCTTGGATTGTTTGACTTACGGGGTTAAGCGGAGCCAGTTGGCTTTTGGCGCACGTTTCGACTATCAATATTCGGAAACATACAAGGGGCTGTGACTAATGTCACAGCCCCTTCCGTCTCCGAACGAGAATAGTTAAAACATGCGCCCAAAGTCAACCGACTGTTGACCCACGCGCTGGTTGTGTCGGCGGTTAATCTGCCCGGTAAACGACTTCGAAAACTTCGCTAACCATCGGGGTGTCCGTGTTTAGTTGGTGCCCGTGCGCTTCGAGCGTTGGCGCGAAAGTTTCGGTTTTACGTTTCCGCCAATCACCGATCGAACGGTCGCCTTCGCCCTCATGCCAAGCATGTTCGGCTGAAATCCGGTAAAAGGGAATCAGTTCCGAAACCACGGTCTTAATGATGGCGACCGGTTTCATCTCGCCGTTCAAAAGGACGTTATAGTCCCCGACTTGCGGAATGGCGACCTGTTCGTTGGTGTAAGTATCCAACGGCGTGGTCGTCGCGGTCTTAGTCCCGTTAAGGACCAGGTCGGTCAGTGCCTGGACTTCGGCTGGTTGGTTTTGATCCCCGAACCAGCGAGTCTGGTAAGAAGCACCGTTTGTCGCGGTCGTTTCGTTATAAGCTTTCCATAATTGTTCTGCTGATTGAGCTGGCATGCACATCACCTAATTTCAATAAGAATAGCGAATCTGGTAAGTGTAACCGGATTCATACCCCAGTATAGCATGTGGAGATTGAAAACGGTATGAAACACGTTGCTGACCAGTAAGACCGTTATGTACGGGCTACTTTTGGTATAATGGGGGGCGTGATGAGGAGGAAACTATGGAAATTACACCAGTTAAATTAACCGATTTACCGCAAATTATGGCCATTGAAAAGGCCGGCTTTTCAAGTGCGGAGGCGGGGACGGAAGCCGCCTACCGCGAACGTATCGCTAAGCTTGGCGAAACGTTTTTAGTTGCCCGTGACCGGGCCGTCGTATTGGGGTTCATTGTCGGCCCCGCGACCGGGGCCCGCTACATTGCCGACGAGATGTTTACCACGACGCCGACCAACTTAGAACGCGGTGGTCACCAGCTCGTCTTTACGTTAGCTGTGTCGCCATTAGCTCGACACCAACGAGTTGGCAGTCAGTTACTGGCCGCGTTGGAAGCGGACGCCCGCGCTAAGGGTCGACTTAGTATGTCGTTAACTTGTTTGGAACGGCTAGTTCCGTTTTATGAACGTAATGGGTTCGTCAATCAGGGCGTCGCCGAATCGCAACACGCCGGCGAAACCTGGTATAACTTAGAGAAAGTCTGGGATCAGTAAATGAAACTTGCCACGTTACAGCGGGCGCTGCCCGATTTTAAAATTCGGTTATTGACCTTGCAAGATCAGGACGACTTGTTGGCGCTTGAAAACAGTAACCCGACTTACCACCGCTATTTTTCGGCCCAACCACTAACCTTAGCTGAAATTCAAGCGGATTTGACCGCGACGCCGGCTGACGTTGCCGCGGAACAAAAACAAGTCTTTGGTTTTTACTTAGCTAACCGGTTAGTCGCAGTGCTCGATATTTTAAACCGTTACCCGCAAGAACGTTTCCTGTTCATTGGGTTATTGATGGTCAACCAGGCCTACCAGCGTAAAACGGTGGGCCGGGTCATCGCAACCGGCTTGATGCAGGCGGCGAAACAAAGTGGAATCGACTGGATTCAGTTGACCCGGGTGACGGCCGATTCCGGGGTAGCCGCCTTTTGGGAAAAGCTCGGTTTTACCGATGGTGATCAGCTCTATTTACCACTAGCACACGGAGAACGGTTAGCCGTGACGACGATGGTCCGACCACTTAACTAGTGATTGTTAATCAAGTTTAAATAATTTTTAAATTAGGTGCGTAACGCTTGGTATGTCAAGGTGACGCGCCTTTTTTTGATGCGTAAAGCCGGGTGCGTGGTTGCTTAAAGTTGACCGATACAGTAGCATGGGTGCAACTAGTACAGTGTAATACAGTTAGGAAGGGCGGCAGACGATGCAAATTGATCACGCGAGCGGCCGGCCATACTACGCCCAGTTGGTCGCCGGCATTGAGCACGATATTCGAACCGGCCTGTTACAACCGGATGATCGCTTGCCATCGGTCCGTGAAATGGCTCGCCAGCACTTATTGAACCCGAATACGGTCAGTAAAGCGTATAAGCAGTTGGAAGCTTCGCGGGTGATTCGAACGGTCGCGGGCAAGGGAACGTACGTGAACGGACTGAATGCGGACGAGATTCGCCGTGATGTCCAACACCGGTTACGACAAGTTGTTCAGCAGGCCCAGCAAGTGGGAATTGACATTGCAGCCCTACATCAGTGGCTGGATCAGATGGAGGATAAGACGGTATGACGTTAGTAGTTGATAAGGTAAGTAAACGAATTGGCCACCAACAAGCGTTGGATCAGGTCAGTTTTCGGGTGCAACCCGGACAAATTGTTGGGGTGATCGGTCGTAACGGTGTCGGTAAGACTTCGTTGTTTCGGACCATCAACGGCCAATACTTAGCGGATGATGGTGCGGTATTGTTAGATGATCAGGTCCTAGTGACCCACCCGGCGTTAAGAACCCAGCTCTGTTTCGTTGACCCAACGGCGAACTTTTTTCGCGGGGCCACGATTAAACAGATCGAGTGGTATTACCAGCAAGCCTACCCGCAGTTCGATACCGAAAAGTTTGACGGCCTATTGACGCGGTATCACTTTACTAAGAGTCAGAAATTACGGCGGTTTTCAAAGGGGATGTTCGGCCTCTTCACGATTATTTTAAGCGTGGCGACTAACGCGCCATACCTGTTCTTGGATGAACCGCTTGACGGTCTCGACGTGCTGATTCGCAAAAATATTCTGGGTATTTTAATCGACGAAGTAGCGGGAAGTAACCGGGCCATCCTGATTGCGTCGCATAACCTTGTGGAGTTGGAAGGCGTGATTGACCGGGCCCTGATGCTGAAAAATGGCCGTTTAGTCAACGACTATCAGTTGGAGGAAATGCGTGAAAATGCGCGTAAGCTCCAATTGGTTTACCGCGATAAGGTCGTGCCGGCGTTATTGCGCGAGCACGGGCACGTCGTTCACGTTTCCGGACGGGTGATCGTCGTGGTGTTTGAAAATTATACGCCGGCGTTGCAAGCGCAGTTGGCGGCGACCAACCCAGTTTTTCAAGAAGAGCTACCGTTATCGTTGACCGACCTGTTCATGGCGAACTTGACCGATCAAGCGGATTACGAGATTTTATCATAGGGGTGCGACATGGCTAATCAAAAATTATGGCAATTATTATGGCGACATTATCGGCCAATCCTGATTGCGGCGGTGGTCGCGTTGATGTTGGTCGGATTAAAAAGTGGGATGAGCGTGGTGGCTAACCCGCGTGGTTACATCGCGGGTAGCGTGTATAACTTGAACAATGGGGGCGACTTACGCGCCTTTGTGGCCATTATCGTCTTTTTCGCGCTGGGCATCACCATGTTTTTACACGATAACTTAACCAGTTTTGACCACTACTTATTCGGGTTACCGGTTCATCGGCGCCAGATTTATCGTAAGAAGATTGGGTTATTAGTTACGGCGGCAACGACCGGCTACGTGGGCATGCAGCTGGTTTACTGGGTCACAATCCAATCAACGTTGACGCACCGCCACGTTACCGTGTCCTGGGGTGCGTCGTTATGGATGATGGTAACACAGTGGTTGATGTTAAGCGTATTGCTGATGGTCGCCGTGACCTTTGGCTTGTGGGTCGGTCACCTGTTTGCTAGCGTGGTCGCCGGGGTCGTTTTCAGTTGTAGTTTGCTATTTGCTTATAACGCGCTGGTTTACATTACGGCGGCCGTCCTGCGGGTCAACTATCGTCGCGTTGACGTACTCAACCACTTACAAGCCGAGACGTGGGGCAGCTTGGCGGTGATTGCGGCGGTTGCGATAGTCCTCGGCGGCTTTTTATACTGGTTCAACGGTTGGGGGTTCGACCACCTGTCACTTGAAAATAGTCAGGAATTTTTCCGCTTCCCGCAATATCGCTCGGCAGTACTATGGTTTTCAATTATTTACCTAAGCTTAACGACCAGCTGTTCGGAGTTTGGGTTGACGGTCTTAGCCATTTTGACGGATAATTATCGCAGTCAGATGCCGTTATTAACGGGCATTGTGATGGCAATCGTCGTTGCGTACGTCACTTGGGGCCTCGGCCGCTGGTTCTTATACCGGCCGGACCAGTTCCGGACGGTATGGACGACGAAACGATTAGATTAAAGGAGGCGGTGGCATGCGGATGCACCGTTCGGTTTGTGCCATGTTATGGCTAAGTGCGATGCTATGCTTTGGGTTAAAAGCAATGATTGGCGCGCAGGTGGATGCTGATGGCTTTCTGCACGAGCTCTTTTTCTTGCTACCACTCGGATACGGTTTGCTAGCGTTAGCCGTGATCACCACCGTCATTTTAATAATTCAAAGGTGTCGACATCAAAATTGAGTGATGACAGGATAAATCAGCGTGTAACTTAAGGTACGTGAAGATTAAGAAAAATAGAACTAAGTTGAAGCATTATTCGAGGACCTGCTTGGGTCGCCGGATAGTGCTTTTATTAATTTATCAGCTAAGATAACAAAGCTTTCCGGTGAAAATTGACCGGCTGACTGGTTAAATTCAAGGGAGCGACCAAATAATTGCTAAGGACTAGTGACGTATTATTACAGGCAACTAAGCGGTGCGAGCTTTATCGTTGACGTACTTAAATACGTACGTTATGCTGAGGATGCAAATTAAAGTAAAGATAAGGGGGAACGCCTAGCATGCAAAGGATGACTAATCCCACCCAAGCGAGAAAAGATCTTTATAAGATCATTAAAGCGGTTAATGAGGACTCAACACCTATAGAAATAAATGGACGTACTGAAGATGATAGTGCGGTTATTATGAGTGCTAAAGATTATCGAGCTTTACAAGAAACGCTCTACTTGATGAATGATGGTACCCTTAGTAAAGTCCACCGAGCGATGAAAGATGATTCTGGTGAAACGGACATAACTAACGGCGTTGATTGGGATAAAATTTGAAAATGGGTTACTCAATTCGATTTAAAAATTCATCTAAAAACGATTTAAGAAAGATTAAGAATAGTCCCTTACGTAAAAAGCTTGATGAAATCGTCAAAAAACTGGCAGTGAACCCGTACGATGTATCAGACAATTTTGAGAAGTTATTTCCGCCAGAAAATAAGCTATATTCTAGAAGATTAAATATTCAGCATAGAATTGTATACTCAGTTGATGAACAACGAAAAATTGTCCATATTTACTCAGCTTGGAATCATTATGAGTAAAAATCATAAAACAAGTACCGTTAGGATAACATGATGAGACTAAAAAGTACCTGATCAACCAGCTTAACTGGTTCGGTCAGGTACTTTTGTTAGCGGCATTTTAAACTTTACGGTTGAAGTAGGAATTAACGAATTTTATTTAAACGCTTAGCAACGGTCTTAATGTTGAGTAAGTCCCAGTCTTCCAAGTTATGGGAAATCGAGTTATGCCCCCAAGTCCCGCAACCTAACGTCAAGGACGGGGCAACGTTATCGTACTTGTAGCCAATCGCACCTTGTGATGACGGAACGTTGATCAGTGCCCGGCAGGCGGTCATTTCGAGGGCGAACTGGTTCATGACTTGTTCGTCAGTCGTGTGCAACGTTGCGGTGTGCCCTAGGCCACCGAGTGACAGGCTGCGCTTCATCAAGTTGAAGCCGGCCTGGGTATCCTTGGCGCGGACAACGGCCAATACGGGTGATAACTTTTCACGGGATAGGACTTGGTCGCCACCGATATCGGGAATTTCAACGGCCAGTACTTTGGTATCTACGGGAACGTCGAAGCCAGCCCACTTAGCGATTTGCCATGGCGTTTGACCGGCAACTTTAGGGTCAACCGCCTGTTTTTGCAAGTTCATCACGGTACTTTCGAGGGCTTTGAAGTTTGCTTTACCCACGAAGTAGACGCCGTTAGCGCTTAAGTCGCGCTTAACTTGATCATAAATGCTGTCGTCCACGATTAAGTTCGATTCGGAGGCGCAAATCATACCGTTATCGAAAGACTTAGAAGTAATCACGTCGTTGACCGCTTGCTTAACGTTAGCGGTCTTTTCGATAAAGCACGGTACGTTACCAGGGCCAACGCCTAACGCGGGTTTCCCGGTTGAATAAGCACTCTTGACCATGCCGGAACCCCCGGTCGCAATGATCGTGGCAACGCCCTTGTGGTTCATCAACGTTTCGGTTGCGTCAAGGCTAGGTTGCTTGATCCATTGAATCCAATCTTTAGGGGCACCAGCGGCAACCGCGGCGTCACGGATGATGCGACCGGTTTCGACACAGCACTTTTGCGCAAACGGGTGGAAACCGAAGATGATTGGGTTACGAGTCTTTAACGCTAGCATGGCATTAAAGATGACCGTCGAGGTTGGATTCGTAACCGGTGTGACCCCGGCAATGATACCAACGGGTTCGGCGACTTTGGTGACGCCGCTGACGGGATCATCATTAATGATGCCGACAGTCTTGTCATCCTTGATGTAGTTGTAGATATTTTTAGCCGCAAAGTCGTTTTTAACGACCTTATCACGGTAGTTCCCCCGACCGGTTTCTTCAACGGCCATCGAGGCGAGCATTCCGCGTGCGGCGTGGGCGGCGTGCGCCATGGCGGCAACTGCCTTATCGATTTGAGCTTGGTTCATGACTTCCAAATGGTTGGCAGCCAACGAGGCATTTAACACGAGACGATCAATTGACTGTTTGACTTCGGTTTTTTCATCAATTTCTTTCAACATCGAGTGGTTCCTCCTAAGCAATGCGATACTTGTTGTTTATTTCACAAATTCTATTATAACCACTTCTTCATAAATGTAAATAGATTACATCCATTTCATTTAAAAATTATTAAAGTGCCTGAACGCCGGTCTAATCAGCACGATAATTGAAAAATATAGAAAACGCTTGCAACCGCAAAATGCTGATTTTTAGTTAGGGAATTCACAAAACTAAAAACAGTGAAGGGTCGCGGTCATAAATTATTTATTTAATAATAATTAGGTCAGACCAAACTAATAGTTAAATTGCCAATGGAAAGGCTTACATTCAAAAGTGGACAAACATACCGGTATTTAGGCGATTGTTATGGTTAATAAATATCACAAATCAGTTATCACTACTATGTAAAGTGTGCTAAAATGTATGTGATTCAAAAATCGTATCTCTTTAATTAACCTAGGAGGGTTATTTTTATGTCATTTGTAAATGCTGTTGATATGACACGCGACGCATACAAGAACCATTACGCTATTGGTGCGTTCAACACGAACAACCTTGAATGGACTCGTTGCATCTTAAAGGGTGCTCAAGACACGAACACCCCCGTTATTATCCAAGTTTCAATGGGCGCTGCTAAGTACATGGGCGGTTACAAGCTGGTTAAGGACTTAGTTGCCGATGAAATGGAAAGCATGAACATCACTGTTCCTGTTGTTATGCATTTAGACCATGGTAACTACGAAGCTGCCAAGGAATGTATCGAAGTTGGTTACTCATCAGTTATGTTTGATGGCCACGACTTACCATTTGCTGAAAACTTAGAAAAGACTAAGGAAATCGTTAAGTTGGCTCACGCCAAGGGCATCTCTGTTGAAGCCGAAGTTGGTTCAATCGGTGGTGAAGAAGACGGTATCATCGGTGAAGGTGAATTAGCCTCTGTTGAAGAAGCTAAGACTTTAGCTGACACTGGTATCGACATCTTAGCTGCTGGGATTGGTAACATCCACGGTAAGTACCCAGAAAACTGGACTGGCTTACACTTCGATCGTTTACAAGAAATCTCAGACGCCGTTAAGATGCCATTAGTACTTCACGGTGGTTCTGGTATTCCTAAGGACCAAATCGTTAAAGCTGTTAAGGCTGGTATTAGCAAGGTTAACGTTAACACTGAAAACCAAATTGCTTTTGCCAACGCTACTCGTGCCTACATCGAATCTGGCGCAGACCAAATCGGTAAGGGCTACGACCCTCGTAAGTTATTAGCACCTGGTAAGAAGGCCATCGTTGACGTGATTACTTCACGCATCGGTTGGTTCGAAACTCCATCTGTTAAATAATTGATTTTTGATTCGAAAAAAAGTCGATCCTCAACGGGTCGGCTTTTTTGTTTACTGTTCAATTTGGCGGATTCGCTGTTCGTCGTAAAAACTGAGGACGATAAACATGGTGACGTACAGGGCTAGCGGTAACCAAGCGTAGTTGAGGGTAATCATATTTTGCGTTGCCACGTTTTGGCTGCTGTTTGCAACGTAGCCGGATAGGTGGAACAAGCCTGCGGTAACGAGCCCGCCCAGTCCGAGCCCCACGTTGACCCCAAAGTCACTAGTCGAAGCTAGTAGGCCGTCTGCGTGAATGCCAAGGGTCGAACCGTATAAGATGGTGTCGGCAATCATAATCGACACGAGACCAATAATCAGGCCGTTCCCGATTGCATTAATTAGGGTACCGCCAAAGACGAGCGTGAGCTGATTAAAACTGGTCCCGAGGCCGAGTACCAGTTGACCGGTTGCGGCCGTCGCGATGCCGGCTAACATCGTGCGCTTTTTGCCGTGGTGGTTAGCAAGCCGGACGATTAAGACGACCCCCAGCAGTGAAGCAAAGGTAAAGCCGTTCACTACCGGGACTAAGTCTTCGCGTTGTAATAAGTACTTAAAATAATAAATCGTGGTCTGATTTTTAATGGCAGTCGTTAACCAGTAAAGTAGGATGACGGCTGACAAAATGAACCAAGGTTGGTTTTGTTTGAGTTTCGCCCAAATTTCGCGGAGCGGCTGGTGCGGCTGCTTGGGCTGGCTGAACCGTTCGCGAACTTGTAAAAACGTATTTAGAATTAATACTAACGAAATGACACTGAATAGCACAATCGTTAACAGGAACCCGCGCTTTTCGTCACCCTGACCGAATAACGCGACGAGTGGTAACGTGAAGACTGCGACGATGATTTGAACGCTGCTGCCACAAAATTGGCGGATCACGCCGAGTAACGTTAATTCACGATCATTTTGTGATAAGGCGGGTAAAATCGAGGTGATTGGTAAGTTGACGGCGGTGTAGAAAAAGCCGAGCCCGAGGTAGGTGACGTAGGCCCAAATCAACTTACCAGTGACCCCAAAATCAGGCGTCACGAAGGTCAGCACCGCAAATAACGCGTATGGTAGCGCGTACCACAGGAAGAACGGCCGACTCTTACCGAACCGTGAATGGGTGTGGTCGATCATGACGCCGATGATCAGACTCTCAACCACGTCGGCAATCCGCGCCACGACGAATAAAATCGCGGCGGCGCTGGTGGATAGGCCGTACACGTCGGTATAAAAGAACAGTAGGTAAGTGGTCATCATTTGGAAGACCAGGTTGTCGGCGGCGTCACTTAGCCCGTAGCTAATGCGTTCCGGCCAAGCTGTTTGCCAATTTTTATTCAACGCGATCACCTCGAAATGGAATTTTAGACAATTAAATTGTACATCAATTTTAATGCAAATTATAATAATATTAATTATTACGGTAGAAAAACAAAACGCAGGCTTGTTCGGGCTATTAAGTAGTCGAGCAATCCTGTGTTTTTGTCATTATGATTTAGTTGATGTCGTTTTAGTTAACTTGGTCAAAGCGGGGATCAAACCTAAGCTATCAAGCGTCTGGTTAGGCAAGACGACCGTGTTGGCACTACCGTCAGCCAGGGCCTTGACTGCTTCAGTGTTTTGGAAAATGAAGTAGTTTTCGGATGAGCTACTCAACGCGTCGTTCAACGTCCGCGTCCGGTAAGCGTCGGCGTCGGCTTCCGTTTGGATGGCGGTTGCTTTCGCCTTGGCGCTATTTACGAGAGCTTCGTTTTGCGCCTTGTTGGTGGCGAGTAGCGCACGGTTATTGGCTTCGTTCTCCAACGTGATCGATTTACTCTTCCCTTCGGCGGTCGCAATGGTGGCGTCCCGTTCACGGGTGGCTTGCAGTAGCCGGTTCATCGAAGCTTGGATATCGGCGGACGGGTTGACCGAGTCGATGTTGACCCGGTCAACGTTCAGACCGTAACCGGCCGTTACTGAAGAAATTTCTTTAAACAGCGCGGCGTTGATTTCCTGGGTCCCGTTCAAAACTTCGTTGAGTTCCTTGTTCCCAATAATCCCCCGTAAAGATGCCCGGGTATCTTGGATCATACTACGAACGGAATCCTCATTTTTGAATACGAAGTCTTCGATGTTAGTGACGTGGTACTTCAGCGAGATTTTAACGGAAATTTCCGCGTTATCCTTAGTGATGACCACTTGTTGGTTAAGGTCGACCGGAGTTTGGGCGGTGTTGACCGTAATAACGCGGGAAATGAACGGTTTGATGAAGTGCAGGCCGGAACTGAGCACCCGCTCGAACTTCCCAAGGGTGATGACGACCCCCTGATTAGGCTGGGTGATGATGCGAATCGACGAAACGAGGCCTAGCACGATGATGATTAGTAATAAGATAATAATAAAAATTTTAAACAATGAAAATCCCCCCTATGGCGCTACTCACACTGGCTTAACGTGCAGCCCGTGCGAGGTTGCCGCCGTAATTTCAACCGTATCACCAACGTGAAGGGGCGTATCCGCCTGTAAGTGGTAAAAGATACCGTAAAATTGCACACCGTCCGTTAAGTAGGTGGCTTTAATTGTCAATTGCCGGCCGATTAGCCGCTGGTCGAGGTAGCCTTCTTGCATGCGTCTTCCCACCCTTATATAGTTTGTGATAAGCCAATTATAAGCTGTTTGAGGACAGAATGGTAGGGGGCGGCGCGGGTAAGCGCCCGGGTCAGTGCGCTTGCTGGGCAGGATAGTCGAAACGTGTTCAGGTCGCCAGATGCCTGCGCCTAGGACGCTAACGCACCATCACACAGCCCGTTCTGGCAGAATAGTTGAAATGTGTTCGGTGTGGCAGCTCCCTGCGCTTGCTACGCTAAGTGCCGGTTGCATAAACCGTTCTGGCAGAATAGTCGAAACGTGTTCAGGTCGCCAGATGCCTGCGCCTACTACGCTAACGCCCCATCACATAGCCCGTGACAGTGCGTTAGCTAGGTAGTGCTCAGCATCTCCCGGCGACCTTCACACTCTACACAAAAAAACCTCCGTATAAATACGGGCTCTATGATATTTGGTGTTGATGGATAAAAACCATCAACACCATTTTTTATGCACAACAAAAGGACATACCGTCCTGTGCTACAATCTAGTCGACCA
>NZ_BJDZ01000031.1 GCF_005405405.1 Lactiplantibacillus plajomi | reverse complement strand
TGCTCTTTTTTTATTTTCTATTATATCAAAAGCAGGTCTGGAAAAATCCGAAGATTTTTCCAGACCTGCTTTGTTTTTAGAGACTTATGTCACAGCCTCTTTTTTCGTTTCCTGATGATAGTCGGCGAAACGTGCGCCCAAAGTCAGCCGACTTTGGACCACGCTTATATTTTTAGTTTAGCGGCCACACCGCCATAAAGCGATTAAACTTGGTTTCCCGTTGTGCGATTAACGCAGTCGCCGGCGTAGCGGATAACCCGTTAATGGTCTGGGTAATGGTGGTCACTAACATCGCTAACAAATCCGGCTCCTGATGATTAACAACCTGGTCAACCAGGTGGCGATCCAACAAGGCGCGTGCGGTCATCGGCAATAAATCGATGGCTTGAGCAGGACTTTGTTGGCCCCGCAAAATGGCCGCCACCGACTCCGGTGACGCAACGTTGAACAGTGCGTCGTCCAACATGATGATCCGGTTAACGTTCGCAAACGCTAACGCACCGCCGCTGTGCCCCTCGCCAAGAAACACGACCACGTTAGGTACCCGCAGTTGGCCACTCAACGCGATCAAGTCGGCAATGGCGCGACTTTGACCATAACGTTCCGATTGCGGACTGGCGTCGGCCCCCGGCATGTTGATCAAGCTGATAACGGGAAAGCCAAACTTCTCGGCGTGGCGCACAACCCGGGTAGCGGTTCGGTAACCCGCAACCGTTAACGCGCCGCCGTTTTTGGCTTTTCGACTGGCTAAATCCGTTCCGCGATCGACACCCAAGACGGCCACGGTCGGTCCCGTCACAAGACGGCCAAACCCCGCCGTTAGGGCCGCGTCATCGCCAAGCAACCGGTCCCCCTGTTGGCGGACTAACGTTGGGACTAACGCCCGAATCACGGTCGGAGCGTCAATCCGGTCAGCCGCCCGTAAACGCTGTAAACGTTCATCCATTGTCAGTTCCTCCTAACCCGTAACCGTGTAGCACCGTGCCCAGGTATTCTCGCAGTTGCGGGCGCGTTACCACGGCATCTAACTGACCTTGACGCAATAAGCTTTCCGCAGTCTGAAAATCAGCCGGTAAGGATACCGGCTGGGCCTGCTCAATAACGCGGGCACCGGCAAAGCCGATTTGAGCCCCGCTCTCTGCAACCACCACGTCACCCCGAAAGGCAAAGCTGGCAGAAACGCCACCCATGGTTGGATCGGTCAAAACCGTGATCAGCGGTAACGGTACTGCCGCTAAGCGGGCCAACTCGTCCAGGACGAGGTTCATGCCCACCAAGGCGTACAGCCCTTCCTGCATCCGGGCACCCCCAGAAGCGGTCACGATAATCAGTGGTAACTGGCGGTCACGGGCCGTTTGACTCGCCGTGATCAGCCGTCTAGTCACCGCCGTATTTAAGGTGCCCATCATAAAGTAGCTATCCATAACGGCCAGAACGGTCGGCTGCTGTGCAATCATCGCCGTCCCAATCGTAACCGCTTCGGTGGCGGTGGTCCGGGTCGTGGCCCGCTCAATTTTTTGGTCGTAATTCGGAAAATGAAGGGCGTTATGCGGCCGCTCTGGCATCGCTAACGGCTGAAAGCTTCCCGGATCAACAAGTTGGTCGATGCGGGTCGCGGCCGTTAAGCGGCGTAAATGCTGGCAATACGGGCACTGCTGCCATTGCCCCCACTGGCTATGATGAACGTGACGGCCACACACCTGGCAGGTCGCCCAGGTGCCCGCCTTCGGATAGTGACTCATTTGACCGCCTCCCAACGTCCCAAGCTATGAATTGAAAACTGGTTATCGATGTAGGCCGCGCGTGCCACCGTCGTTTGTAAAAACGGCAAGTCGCTACTCAGGCCACTTAATCGTACCGCTGCCAACGCTCGTTGTAGTTTTTCCACGGCAGCCGACCGGGTCGCACCGGTTACCATTAATTTAGCAATTAAACCGTCGTACATCGTAACGAAGCGATCCCCCGCCCGGTAACCCGTATCCACGCGGACGCCGGTTGGCCAACTTAGCGTCGTAAACAGCGTCTGGCGAACCGGTAAACTAGCGGAGATTCGGGCTTCAATCGCGACACAGTTCGGGTGCAACCCCCGGTCCGCAGCGATTGGTAACGGTTCACCCGCAGCCTCGCGAATCTGTGCCTGGACAATGTCGATTCCCGTTGTGAGCTCAGTCACCCCGTGCTCGACCTGTAAGCGGGTGTTCATTTCCATAAAGTAAAATTGGCCGTTGGCAAAGAGGAACTCAACCGTCCCCAGGCTTCGATAAGCCACTCCGGTCAGTAGTTGACGCGTCAGGGCGTATAATTTTTGCCGTTGGTTAGCCGTTAAAATGCTGGCCGGGCTTTCTTCAATCACCTTTTGCTTATGCAACTGGAGACTACAATCACGGTCGCCTAAAATCAGTAACCCGTCCGCGCTCCCCAGAACCTGCACCTCAACGTGACGGGCGTGCTCCAAATAGCGTTCCAGGTACATCGCATCGTTTAAAAAGGACGCCGCCGCTTCCTTTCGGGCCACCCGCAGTTGTTGGTGGAGCGCCCGGGCCGTCAAAGCGACCCGAATTCCCTTACCACCGCCACCGTGGCTAGCCTTTAATACTAACGGAAAACCGAGCTTGGTCGCAATCGGCTTAATCTTAGCCCACTGTAAGTGGTTGATCGACGTCCCAGCTAACACCGGGACACCTTGCTGGCGGGCAAAGGCCTTGGCCCGGGCCTTATCACCCATCAATTCGATTGCCCGGGCTCCCGGACCAATCCACTGAATACCACATTCGGCACACATGGTCGCGAAGGTCGCATTTTCGGCCAAAAAGCCGTAGCCGGGATGAATCGCATCGGCGTGGGTATTAATAGCTGCCATCAAGATGGCCTCGGCGTTCAGGTACGACTGACTGGCCGGCGCCGGCCCAATGCAGACCACTTCGTCCGCGAGCTGGGTATACCAAGCGTGGCGGTCAACCGTTGAGCAGACCGCCACCGTTTGAATTTTCAACGCCCGGCACGCCTTTATGATGCGCACGGCCACTTCCCCACGGTTGGCGATTAAAAGCTTGCGAAACATACTACCGATCCTTTCGAAGTTCAATGAGCGGTTGATCGTACTCCACGGCGGCGTTATCCGTTACTAAAATGGCCGCTACCGTTCCAGCAACCGGACTTTTCAGCGGGTTAAACAGTTTCATGCTTTCGATTTGGGCCAGTTCCTGACCAGCCGCAACCGGTTGCCCCACCGTTAATTCGTCTGCTAAGTGCACGACGCCGACCATCGGACTTTTAATTGTTGTTAGTTTGCTCGTTGGCGCGGTCGGTTCGGACGACACCGGTTTAACCGGCGCAGACGGCCGCTGCACTTCAATTTCTAAATCGCCGGCCTTAACGCGAATTTGTTGAAAGCCCTCGTGCGCGTACTTCTCAACCAGCCGGTCTAAATCCTTTAAATCCATCGTGCCCTCCTACTTTTTAATCAAGACGGAACCGTACGCTAAGCCACCGCCAAATGCAGTTAACAAGGTCGGACCGTTCACCTGGTCAAAAACGCCGGCCAGTGCCATCGCGACACCGGCGGACGAGGTGTTTCCCAGATCCTCAACGTTGTGTGGAAACTTCGTCATTGGTAAGGCCAGGGTCGCCGCAATTTTTTCAATAATTCGTAAATTAGCCTGGTGACAAATCACGTATTGTAAGTCATCGGGCCGGTAACCAGCGCTTGCCAGCAAACCGCGCATCTGTTCAGGAACGACCGTCGTTGCGAACTGGAAAACCTCGCGCCCATTCTGATAAAAGGCGTCGGTCTGCGGATAATTCGTCGCCGCCACCGTTGTGATCGGTTGCACACGGCCGGAATGGATGACTTCGGGATTACCCTGAGTTTGCAACTTTTCGGCAATCAAATTATTTTCATGCGGGTCCTCGGTTGCTTGTAGCAACGCCCCGCCGGCACCATCACCAAAAAAGACGGCCGCCGTTCGGTCCTTAAAATCCATCATTTTAGAGTTAACTTCGGCACTGATCACCATCACGTTTTGATACTGACCGCTACGAATAAACTTATCCGCGGTTGCCAAGCCGAACGTAAACCCGGCACAGGCCGCACTCATATCAAAAGCAAAGGCGTTACTGGCGCCAACGTTGCGTTGGACGATGCAGGCCGTCGCTGGGGTTAACGCGTCCGGCGTAATCGTCGTGACAATGATCAGGTCGATTGCCGTAGCGGCTAAGCCACTTTTTTGTAATAGCTGCTGGGCCACTTCAGTCGCTAAATCGGAGGTGTTTTCACCGTTCATCGCAAAGCGGCGGGTTTTGATCCCGGTATGACTTTGAATCCATTCATCACTAGTATCCATGATGGTCGCTAATTCGTCGTTGGTCACAATCCGTTCCGGGACGTACTGGCCCATCGCCACAAGTTTTGTATAAGTTGGCATGTTGCCGATTCCTCCGTTTTTCGTTATTAAGTCTATTATGCTAATTTTATCAATAAAAGACGCGCGGTCAAAGCACCGCACGTCTTTTTTAGGTAAATCCTTATAATCTGATTGGTGCGACGGTCGGTTAGTTAATTAATCGGTGCCTCGAACCCCTTTTTAGCCAATAACGGCATCACGTCAACCCGCTTGTCAGTCGGCACCTTCTGCGCAAAGATCCGTAAGCCGGCCGCCTGTAACGCGTACAAGGCGTCAGCCTCCGCCTGACCGATGGCAATCGCGTTGGTGACCATCACCATGCCAGCGGAATACGCTAAGCTGCCAATATCGACCCCGGTCGCACTAAAATCAAGACCGCCGGCAACTAAGCGGGCCATGTTCTGTGGCGTATCGGTCAACACCAGTGGCCGTACGTCGTCAAAGAGCGGGTTCCGATAAATTGCAATCATTTTATCCACCGTAATAACGTTAGCCCGCACACCCGGCGGCGCCGCTTGCACAATTAAGGTCTTGCGCAGCGGGTCGTGAGCCACGACGTCCGAAACCACCAGAATCCGGTTCGGATTGACAGTCTTCGTCCAGACGGTCGCGACCTGCCCGTGCAGTAGCCGGCTATCAATACGGGCTAAGCGAACGTCCATCGTCATCGCGACGCCCCTTCTTCATCCTGTAATAAATCTAAGTGTTTAATCCCGATTTTACCCGTCTCCTCGAGGTGGGCAATCACCTCATCCAGCGGTTTATCGCGGACCGTGTACGCTTCAATCAGCATTGGTAAGTTTAAGCCGGTGATTAACCCCATCCGCTCGGTATTTTCGGCGACGATTCGGGCAGCGGCGTTAAACGGCGAGCCGCCCCACAAATCGACCATGAACAGCACTTGATCATCAGCATCGAACCGATCGACCGCCGCGGTCAACTTTTGAACCAAGGTTTCCGGTTCATCATCCAGCTGAAACGTCACTACCTGAACCTTCTCCTGACTGCCAAAAATCATGTAGGACGATTGAACCACGCCCTTAGCAAATTCACCGTGGCTCACTACGACAAACGCTAACATGCAATCCCTCCTTCTTTTCAGAACGCCTTCACCCTTATTGGTGCAAAAATCATGCCAGTTAGTGTATCAACTGGGCATCACTTGCGCCTGGTGCGTTTCCAACAATTGCACAATGTAATAGTTTTCTGCCGCTGAAAAAGTCAGTTGCAGTTGGTTTTGAATTTGTTGATTGGCCGTCTGGACAACCGGGTACCACGTCGACGTCTTAATGCTAGGTAATTCTTCGTCCGGTGCCGAGATGTCATCCTTGATGGCCGTTCGTTCCAACGCCCCCGCCAAGTGCATAATTAAATCGATGCGAAAGGCGTTACTCATCGTCTCCGTCATGTGATTGGCAATCGTTTGACTGTACTGCCATAAAATCGTCGTTAGCTTACGCGGGTTCAAGAAGGTAAAGTAATCACCCAAGTAACGTTCACATAATTCGGGCGTTAGTTCCTGGTTTTCCACGACCTTACTTTGGGGCGCGTCCAATCCGGTCGCCAGTTGGTCAATAAACTTTTCGCCCCCGCCCTGGAGTAATTCCTCAAGTGAAATGAACGGGACGTCTAAGTCCGGCTTAGCAATGCCAGTCGCCGCAATAATCCGGTAATTCTGGCTAATTTGAGCTAGCCGGTCCGCCATCTCAACCACCGAAACCGGGAAGACACTGATGCCTTCGATAAAATTCTGAGCCAATAGGCTATCCAGAATCGTTTTGATTCGCTCGGCGGTTCCGACCCCGGTTGCGCAAATTGCGACGATAGCGCGCTGTTCGTCAGTGGTGGCCGCCGTGTCCGTCGTGACGGGAGCTGCTGGCTGGCTTTCCGGTAAGCGCCCGCGTGAGATTCGCGAGTACCCTTTAAACCCAACCAGTTCATGAAAAATCGAGTCCAAATTACTGTCGATCAGGCTGGCTTTTCGAACCGCTTCCAGTACAACCGGCGTCGTAACCATGTCAATCGTGCGAATCGCAATCCCGGTTTCGTCCTGAATCCGTTCGCCAAAGGTCGTCAGCGACCCCATGTCAACGAGTAACAAAACACCGTTACCGGCATCGAGCTTTTGTACCCGTTTCTTAATGTGGGTGTACGCCACGTTGGGATCCATATCTAACGGCATGTCGAAGGCCGAAACGTCGTAATCGTCCAACAGTTGTCCGACCACCTGGGTCATCGAAGTGGCCGTACTCATCCCGTGTGCCGCCACTAAGACGCCGACCTTACCGTTTAACTGCATCGATTTTAGTGAGATCAATAAAATAGCCAGGTAGTAAACTTCGGAGCGTGGAATCGGGAAGTGGTAACGTTCCTCCAGTCCCCGTTTTAAAGTCGTTGCCGCCTTAATCTCAGCCGGATATTCCTTAACCATGGCCAACATGTCGGCACTCATCTGGCGCATCGGTTTACCGGCCTGAATCCGCTTGATAAAGGAACTGATGTGTAAACTAACGGCGTAAATAAAGTTATCTTTAAAATTATAGCCGAGCATGTCCTGAATCGTCGCTTGCGCGGTCTTGGTGAAGTCGATGACGTCCTGATCAACGATTTCAGCTAACTTATTTTCCGGTGCCACTTCCAGCTTGGTCTGCTTATAAAAGGACTTTAAGTGTAAGTTAATGTCGGTGGTAATGAAGCGGTTGATGTGCTCCTTATCCAACCCTTCTCGGCGTAGTAGGGCCGCCTTATCACCAATAATTTCGTAAAGGTTATACGGTAACTCGTAGTTGTCGTCCTTATTGCGGACCGGCGTCGGGCCGTCGTTCGGTTTAACAATCAAGACCGGGTCCAGTAATTCCGAAATGGCGCCGAGTTCGTGGCGGTTTGACGCCACCGTCATTAGCCCACTCCGGATATTTTGGGGCAGGTCGTCCATCGTAATCGTAATTTCACTATCATTTTCGATACTGTTGACGAAGCCCTGGGCACAAACTAGTTGGATGTTCGACTTCAACTGACCGACGTTCCCAAACGTGACCGACCCTAGCAAAGCCTGGACCACGTCCTCCGTGAGCTTGATCTGCTTATCGATCCGGTTTGCTTCGAGTGAAAGTAAGGCCTTCAGTAGCTCCAGCCGTTCCTGAGCCGAACGGTTATTGAACGCCGGTAGCTGAATCGTAATCGGAATCCGCCGAACGAAAGTTTGCAACAACGTACTTTCTGGGTCTTCAGTCGTGGCACAGACCAGTCGGACATTGGCATGGTGACTCTTGGCGGTTTCACCCAAGCGCGAATAAGTGCCGTGGTCCATAAAGTAGAAGATCATTTCCTGACCTTCCGGTGGTAACCGGTGCACTTCATCCAAGAAGAGCATGCCACCGTCCGCCTGCTGAATCAGGCCGTCCTTATCCTCGTTAGCCCCGGTAAACGAGCCCTTAACGTAGCCGAATAGGTGTGACATCAGTAATTCCGGGTTATGCGCGTAATCCGCGCAGTTAAACGTGATCAAGCCTTGCGAATCGGTCAATACGTCCTGATTATCCGCAAAGCGATACATCGCGTTAGCAAAGTACGTCTTCCCCGACCCGGTCGGTCCAATAATTAAGGTGTTCAGCCCCCGCGGCGGGTATAAAATAGCCGCCTTGGCCTGTTCAACTTGGTTTGATAGACTTTCATGGGCGCCAATCATCCGGTCAAAGGCGTCCGGCTTGGTTCGGGCCGCCGTGGTTGCGGTTGCTGAAACGCTATCCGAAACGCTACGTGGCGCCCTGGCTGCGTCTGAAACCGGGGCCGTTGTGGGCTGTAGTTCGTAGCGGACCGGTCGTCCAGTTGATTTGATCAACTGACCTTCACGGACCAACGTATTCAACTCCTTACTGACGTTCGAACGCGCCAGCATCAGCCCGTTAGCCACTTCTTCAGTTGTTAGCCCCGCCTGCTTACCGTGCTGGCAAAGGTACTCAAAAATCCGTGCTTTTCTGGTCAACTGCGCCACTCCTTTTCTGACCGAAAATTATCCCATCGTTTTGTCAATTAATTTTAATCTTACCACACAGTGTATTAACACACTATCAATATTCTTGAAATCAACGGCTTTTTTGGGACCGGTTACAGGAGCAATTGAAAAGTGAGCAACCAGACTAGGATCCAGTTGCTCACTCATCATTATTTCAAATAATTGTCGCCCTTACGCTTGAACGACCGCCGTAACACTTGGAAAAAGGTCAGCGACTTGACAATGCGCTCCGGTTCGATGTACTGACGCACCGCCCGTAACACCCGTTTAGGATCCTTCGATGAGAAGGTGAACATCCCATTTTTCTTGGTCTTAAAGGCAAACCGGGGGATCCACTTGCCGCGAAACATCACGGAAACGACGACCCGTTCCACTTCGGTCCACGGAATCTGAATATAATTCTTAACGTTTCGGTCATCGTAAAATTCGAACCCCTTGTCACCGACCATAATCTTGCCATAATCGGTCAAACCCATGTGGGAGTTGCCATCCATGACCAAATCAACTTTGTGATTGAGTGATTGAACCATTCGATTAACTCCATTTCTTTTCTCGTTTACACCGATTATACGGCGCCGACCGCCAGGATGCAAAGTGACGAAAAGGGATGAACTCTGCGAGTCCACCCCTTCGTCCGTGACTCAGACTGAATCACTGCTTACATCACACCAAGCACGTGCATTACAACCCCAAATACGAAGAGGCCTAAGATAATGACGATTGGTGAAACTTTCTTCTTCAGTAACCACATGCAGAGGAAGGTCAAGAGTAACGCGGCCAACCCTGGAATTAAGTCGTTCAAGTTATCTTGCAACGTCGTGGTCTTGTACTTATCAAGTGACAAGCCGGCTTGTTGTTCAACCAAGGCTTTCTTGATGCCTTCACCACCGGAAGGTAAGTTGGCCCAGTCAATGAACGCACCCTTGGATTGCTTGATCGTCGAAACTTTAACCGGACTAAAGTCCACGTTAACCCACCGTTCGATCAAGGCGGCTAAGATGAACATCCCTAACATGGAAGCACCCTTGGTAATATCTTGTAAGATCCCACCAGACATGTCTTCAGTAATCTTAGAACCGGCTTTGTAACCGAATTCCTGTGTATACCACATGAAGCCCATCCGAATGGCGTTCCAAACAACGAAGTAGATGATTGGTCCCATGATGTTCCCGGCCATGGCCAGTGAAGCGGCCAAGGCACCGACGATTGGCTTAACCGTGTACCAGAACACTGGGTCACCAACACCGGCTAACGGACCCATCATCCCAACTTTAACCCCTTGGATGGCAACGTCATCGATTGGCGCCCCGTTAGCACGTTCTTCTTCAAGTGCCAAGGTAACCCCGATAACTGGTGAAGCCACGTAAGGATGGGTGTTGAAGAATTCCAAGTGACGCTTCAAAGCAGCGGCCCGGTCTTCTTTAGTTGTATATAATTTCTTTAATGCGGGAATTAATGAGTATGCCCAACCACCGTTTTGCATACGTTCATAGTTCCATGAACCTTGGAGGAACGTTGAACGCCACCAAACACGCCGACGGTCACTTTTTGATAATTTAACTTGATCAGCCATTTTAGTTTTCCTCCTTCACTAATACTTATCGATGATATCGCCAACTGGATCACCAGTATTGGCAGTACCACCACCGTTACCTGAGCCACCACTCTTTTCAAGGTGTAGGTAAATCAAGGCTAAGGAAATCCCAATTGCACCTAAACCAATCAAAGTAATTTGTGTAACGGCGGCTAAGACGAAACCTAAAGCGAAGAATGGCCACATTTCACGGGAAGCCATCATGTTGATAACCATGGCGTACCCAACGGCAACGACCATCCCACCACCGATTGACAAACCATCGGTCAACCAAGCAGGCATTGCGTTCAACATCGCTTTAACGGGACCAGCGCCAACGGCTAAAATAGCTGCGGCAGGAATGGCAATCCGTAACCCTTGCATGCAGATGGCGATCCATTGCCAAATGTCGATTTTGGTAAAGCTACCTTCTTCAGCGGCTCTATCCATAACGTGAACGATCGCAGTGGCTAACGTCCGGGCGATGATGGTTAAGAGTAACCCAGCAACGGCCAGTGGAACGGCAATCGCGATGGCTGATGAAACGCCGGCTTTACCTTGGCCACCTAAAACTAAAATGATTGCGGAAGCAACGGCAGCTAACGCGGCATCGGGTGCAACGGCGGCACCGATGTTGGCCCAACCTAAGGCAATCATTTGTAATGACCCACCCAAGATCATACATGGGACTAATTGACCGGTTACTAAACCGATTAACGTACATGCCACAACTGGTTGATGGAAATGGAATTCATCCAAAATACCTTCCATACCAGCTAAAAATGAGACCAGTACGACTAGAATTACTTGAATAAAATTCAAAGTCATGATTTAATCCTCCATTTTCTTCTGATAGTTTATTTCTGTTCGTTTAACATGTTTTGTGCCTTTTTCATGATATTATCCAAATTATCCTTACTGTCAGTTGGCACTTTCCGGACATCCATTTCAACGCCCATGTCTTCCAACTTCTTGTAGGTATCGATATCTTCTTGGCTAAAGGCCAAAACTTTGTTTGGTTGAACCTTACCAACTGAATGGGCCATTGACCCAATGTTCAAGGTCTTGATTGGCACGCCACCCTTAATAGCGGTGTAAGCATCTTCCGGTGTTTCGAATAAGACTAAGACCTTTTGACCACCAAAGTGCTTGTCATCCTTAGCAATCTTAATCATTTGCTTGATTGGGATAACGTGCGCTTTGATACCGGCAGGGGCGGCCTGCTTGATCATGCTTGACCGTAATTCGTCCTTGGCAACGTTGTCAGAAACAACGATGATCCGAGTTGGGTTAACGGTCTTGCTCCAAGCCGTTGCAACTTGTCCGTGCAGTAAGCGGGAGTCAATTCGAGCCAAGCCGTATTCCATCTGACCGGGCCGACCGGCGTTGTTAGCAGCAGGGGCCGCAGCCGCAGCCTTGGTTTCCTTAGGTGCTAATTCTTCAGGACGAACCTTAACGCCGTCCTTGGCCGTTTCGATAATGTGACTGGCAATTTCGTGAGCTGAGTTCATCGACAGCCGTGAAGCGTAGGCTTCAATTAACATTGGTAAGTTTAAGCCGGCAACGATCGCCCATTTGTCCTTATGTGCTTCGAACAAGCCGTTGACTTGGTTAAACGGAGTCCCGCCCCAAAGGTCAACTAAGAATAAGACTTGTTCTTGATCGTCGAAAGAAGCAATCGCTTTTTCCAACTTAGCCTTAATGTCGTCAGGGCCTTCACTAGGCATCAACGTAACCGGTTGAACATTTTCTTGTTCGCCGAAAATCATTGAACCAGATTGAAAAATGCCTTTAGCGAACTCGCCGTGACTAGCAATGATAATGCTTACCATCTTTGTACCTCCTATTTTTCGTTACAGTCATCTGAACTGAATAAATAATATCTTAAATCTCCTGTAACGGTTTTATAATACTGAAAGCGCAACCTTAATTGCCCTCACTACTATACATGCAACTTCCGTGCCAAAATACACTAGGGTAAAATAACGGTTTACCAGGCTTTTATATTGATACACTACGCCGATACAGTATTAATTTGTTAAATTTGTGTATCAACAGTATCAATTTTAAGTGAATTTTACGAAACACTATCAACGTTTTAACCAATTCAATACTTCTTAACAAAAAAATAACCGACCAACAGTTACGTCGGCCGGCCACCATTGATTAAATTGCTTGATCAAGCGTTAAGATTGGTGGGTCACGTCATCGTGGGGATCCCGCAAATGGTTCGCGACTAATTCGATCCCACTAAAAATCACGGTAAAGATGAGGGCTAACCCCACCGCCGCTAACGGATTCACCCGTAGTAGACCCCAGCAGAATAACCAGGCGATCACCCAACAAATTAAGCCGTGCCAAACCAGCTGACCCCAGCTGGCCCGCGGCTTATCTTCCATCGGAACACTGACGTTCAGTGATAATAGCGTTAGGCTGACGGCCGCTAACATGAAAATACTAAACAACGGATTCTGATAACTAACCACTCGCGACCAGGCTTGCCCCTGACCAAGCTGCCAACCTAAAACCGCTAAGAGTGCGCCGTTTTCAATAATGAAACTTAGCCGGATATTTTTTAGGTTCCGAATAATCAACCGTTCATCCTTAATTTTTTTCATCATAATCTCCTTACTGGTCACCCGGTGCGACCCAAAAGACCTGGTCCAGCGTTTGACCCAAACGGTAGCAAATATTCAAACATAACTTTAGTGACGGGTTGTACGCACCCTTCTCGATCAGGCTCAGCGTTTGGCGGGTAATGCCGGCCGCACTTGCGAGTTCGACTTGTGATAGGTGCGCGGCGACCCGCAAGGCACGGACGTTATTCTGCACGTTGATTCCTCCCGCAATGTAATATATATATTACATCCTTAGTATACTGCCACCGCCACCGTTTGCCAAGCACAAAAAAACGAGCGTGTGCCAAAAGTCGGTTAGTTGGTGAGCATTAACGGCGTAGGGCAAATAATCCTGGGCTTGGATTGTTGGACCTACGGGGTTAAGCGGAGCCAACTGACTTTTGGCGCACGTTTTAGCTATCAATATTCGGAGACACACAAGAGGCTGTGACTACTGTCACAGCCTCACCGGTTGCCAAGCACAAAAAAACGTCCCAAAACGATAATCGTTTTGAGACGTTAATGTTCATTTAGTGCGGCCAAGAAGATTCGAACTTCCACCGGGTTAACCCCGACAAGATCCTTAATCTTGCGCGTCTGCCAATTCCGCCATGGCCGCATCACAACTCACAAAAAATATCATAACAAAATTTTGTGAGTCTGACAACCCTAATTTAAGATTTCTGAACTTTTACGCCGGTTGCGTCGACCGGTAACAGGTGTAACTGGCCAGTTAAAGTTGGTTCCTGACGTAATTGCTGTTGTAATTCGTTTAGCTGCCCGTAATCACCGAGGGTCAAGACGGTCGGCCCGGCGCCACTGAGGTAGGTCCCCACGATGCCCATTTGGTGGGCCACCTTGCGAATCGTCGCTAACGCCGGGACCAGCTTAGCCCGGTACTGTTCGTGGAACTGGTCGGCTTCTAGTAGCGGTAGCGCCGTCGCCCAATCCTGGGTGGCTAACGCCGCAACTAGCGTATTCGCAATACTGCTACCCGCTACCGCCTGCTTGAACGGCAACTGGGCGGGAAGCGCGTCGCGGCTGGCCGCCGTGAGCAGCTCTTCGTTCGGGACGTAAATGCTGGCGAACAGGTTCGGCAACGGTAATTTAACCGCGTGAACCCGCTCTTGAACGTAAGTGGCAACTACCAGGCCACCGAAGAGCGCTGGCGCCACGTTATCGGGGTGGCCTTCCATCCGGGTCGCTACCGCCAATAAGTCGTCTAACGACCGCCCTTGCCCACTTAACTCGTTAGCCAGCACCAGACCGGCTACGATCGCGGTCGAACTACTGCCCAGCCCGCGGGCCAGCGGAATCGGTGAGGCCATCTGCAAATGGTGCGGGGCGAGCGTTGGCGCTAACGCCAACGCCGTTTTAATAATCAAATTGCGCTCGTCATGTGGCACTTCGTCACCAAAGGGGTGGTCGATCTGCCAGTGCGTACTGGGCGCGATGACTTGCAACGTCAACTGCATGTCGACCGCGATCCCGATTGAATCAAATCCGGGGCCCAAGTTCGCCGACGTCGCTGGAACTGAAATGCTTAACATTGCTGGCACCTACGCATTCTTTAAAACTTTGTAACTTGCTAACAGCTGCATATTATCCTGATCCGCAATGGCGGCGGTAATGTCCGCTAACTGTTGATCATTCATTTCGTGGGTGATGATCACCACGCGGGCGTTGCCGTCACTCAGTTGATTTTGAATAATCCGGCTAAACGAGACTTCGGCCTTCGTCATAATGGCCGTCAGCTTCATCATCATCCCGGGAACGTCGCGCATCCGTAACGCAATGAAGTGCGGGTAAACGACGTCGTGCGGCGTTGCTAGAACGGTATCCTGACGGTACGAATTAAACGTATTGCCAGTCGTATCCAGGGCAATATTTTTCGCCACGGTGGTAATGTCACTCAGCACACTGTTAGCGGTTGGGAGCTCACCGGCACCCGGACCGTAAAACATCGTGTTACCCACGGCCGTCCCGGTCACCATGACGGCGTTATTTTCGTTTTGCACGGTTGCGAGTGGGTGCTGGTCAGAAACGAGGACCGGTCCCACCGAAACGGCGATCCGGTCGTCAATTTCTTCCGCAATCCCCAATAATTTAATGGTATAGCCTAACTGGTGAGCCTCGTTAATGTCTTCGGCACTAATGTGGGAAATCCCCTGCACCTGGACGTGGTCCATCGATAAGCTCATCCCGAAGGCAAACTGGGTCAGAATAATCATCTTGTAAGCGGCGTCCAGTCCCTCGACGTCGTTGGTCGGGTCACTTTCAGCAAAACCTAAATCCTGCGCAGAGCTTAGCGCCTGTTCGTACGTCCAGTGCTTGGTCAGCATCTGGGTCATAATGTAGTTCGTTGTTCCGTTGACGATCCCCATTACCCGCTGAATCTTATCGGCGGCGAAGCTATTATCGATGGTTCGCAAAATCGGGATTCCGCCCGCAACGCTGGCTTCATAAAAGAGGTCGCGGTGATTTT
Organism: Lactiplantibacillus plajomi; assembly: GCF_005405405.1. Classification (GTDB taxonomy): domain Bacteria; phylum Bacillota; class Bacilli; order Lactobacillales; family Lactobacillaceae; genus Lactiplantibacillus; species Lactiplantibacillus plajomi. The sequence continues at coordinate 19,100 of NZ_BJDZ01000031.1, read as the reverse complement.
CACGCGCAATTTGCACTAACTCACGACCGTACTGCGCGATTAAGTCCTTGTTCGCCGTAACCACGTGCTTACCCGCTTGCAAGGCCTGGGTAATGTATTCCTTGGCGGGATGGATCGAGCCCATCACTTCGACCATAATTTGAATTGTTGGGTCGGATATCAACGTCTCAATTTGGTCGGTCAGTTGCACGTCTCCCAAGTCAACGTTTTCGTGTTTCTTTAGATTATGAACCACGACGCAAGCGAGTTCCAACTTGCGACCGGTGATTTCTGAGATCTTTTCTTGGTGCGCTTGCAACATTTTAACCACGCCGTTACCGACTGTTCCCAGTCCGACGATCCCAATTTTAATCGTTTTCATCGTAAACCCTCCATTATTTTTAATAGTTAAGCCCATTCTATCGGAACCCCGACCGTTAAGCAATCCTTTTCAAACTAATTTGATGGGCCCCCGACAGCGGCCGCAGCGGTACCGAGCTGGATTCATCCGCCGCTTTCGTCGGTAAAGCTGACCACAGCGTTGACATTGATAAACATAACGCTGCGCGGTTACCCGCGGCTGTTTGGGGGCCGGCGCAAACCGTGAGCCGCCCACCGCGGCCAGTAACCGTTTAAAATCCGAATTACGGTGCTGATAGCCCCGGCCGGTCAAGTGCAGGTGGTAGTGGCACAGTTCGTGCTTGATGACGCCAACTAGAGTCGCCCGGTCAAAATCCGTTAGCATTTTCGGGTTGAGTTGAATGTCGTGACTTGCTAGTAAGTAGCGGCCACCACTACTACGCAGCCGGTGGTTAAAGGTCGCGCGGTGCTTGAACGGCCGCTGAAACGCCGTCAGTGAAATTTGCTCGACCAACCGTTGGAGTTCTGCGTCAGTCATCACTTGGTTCGACCATCGTCAGGGCGATCCGTTGCCGCTGTTCGTCAACCGCTTCGACCCAGACGGTGACGATATCACCGACCGCCACGACTTGGTGGGGATCGTTAACCCGCCGGTGGCTCATTTTAGAGATGTGCACCAGGCCGTCCTGTTTCACCCCGATGTCGACAAAGGCACCGAAATCGACGACGTTGCGGACGGTCCCCTGAAGTTGCATACCGGCCTTTAAATCACTGACCTTTAAGACGTCTTGGCGGAGTATCGGCGTTGGCATGGTATCACGGGCATCCCGCCCCGGCTTTTGAAGACTCGTCACGATATCCTTGAGCGTTAACGCGCCCACGCCGGTCGTTTCGGCAAGTTGGTCCAAATCGAGTTGGTTCAACCGTTGCGCCGTCGCGGTGCCAACGTCACTTAATTTCAACCCGGCCGCGGTCAGCAACTGCTTAGCCGCCGGATAACTTTCCGGATGAATATCGGTATTATCTAGCACGTTGGTGCCGTCAATAATCCGCAGAAAGCCAACCGACTGTTCGTAGGCTTTCGGTCCGAGCCGGGCAACCTTCTTTAATTGTGGCCGGCTGGTAAACTGCCCGTTGGCATCCCGGTACGCGACCACGTTATTCGCAATCGTTTGCGACAACCCCGAGATGTGGGTTAACAGTTCCGAACTCGCCGTATTGAGGTTGATACCGACCTGGTTAACGGCCGTTTCGATCACCGTATCCAGCTGCGCCCCCAATTCTTTTTGCGGTAAGTCGTGTTGGTACTGACCGACCCCGACCGACTGCGGGTCGATTTTGATCAGTTCCGCCAACGGGTCCTGCAACCGGCGCCCAATACTGATGGCGCTGCGTTGCTCAACGTGGAGTTCCGGAAATTCTTGGCGGGCCTTGGCGCTGGCTGAATAAACCGACGCGCCGGCCTCGTTGACGATAACGTAATAAACCGGGCGCGTCAGCGTTTTGAGGACCCCGGCAACGAACTCTTCGGATTCCCGTGAAGCGGTCCCGTTACCGATCGCAATCATTTCAACGTGGTATTTTTCGATAAACGCTTTAAATTCACCCGCGGCGGCCTGGCGTTTTGCCTGGGGGGCCGGCTTATGCGGATAAATCACTAACTTATCTAAAAACTTCCCGTTGGCATCCATCACGGCGAGCTTACAGCCGGTCCGGTAGGCGGGGTCAAAACCGAGAACGACCCGCCCCTTCAACGGTGCCTGCATTAACAGGTGGTAGAGGTTGTCCCCGAAAACCGCAATGGCACGGCTATCGGCCCGCGCCGTTAAATCATTGCGTAGCTCACGTTCAATGGCCGGAGCCACAAAACGCTTGTAAGCATCCTGATACGCCGCTTCGATCAGGTCAGCGGCCGGGCCGCGGTGCTGGCCAATAAACCGGAAGTGACAGTAACGGTCGATAAGCGCCCGGTCAACTTCAATGGCGACCCGCAACACCTTGGCCTTTTCGCCCCGATTAAGCGCCAACACTTGGTAGGATGCCAACCGGTTAATCGGGCTACTGAACTCGTAGTATTGTTGGTAAACGCCCTGTTCGTCCAACGACTTGCCCTTCGGCTTGACCGTCGCAACTAGCCGCCCGCGGTCGTGGGTCGTCTGGCGCACCCAATTTCGTAACTGGGCGTTATCCCCAAAGGCTTCCGCCAAAATTTCGTGGGCACCGGCGAGCGCAGCGGCCGCGTCGTTCACGTCATGGTCCGGATTAACGAACGTCTGTGCCTTAGCCTGAATCCCAGTGGCTGGAAACCGCAGCAGCCAAGCTGCTAGCGGTTCTAGTCCCGCGTCCTTGGCAATCGTTGCCTTAGTTCGGCGCTTTTGCTTATACGGTAAATATAAATCTTCAACGTCCTGCAACTTTTCAGCTGCGTTGATGGCTTTCGTTAAGGCCGGCGTCAACTGATGCTGTTCATCGATTAACTTAATGACGTCGGCTTTACGCCCCTGCAACGCGGCTAAGCGGTCATAGTTCGCCTTAATATCGCGAATCGCCACTTCATCCAAGTCGCCGGTTCGCTCCTTACGGTAACGTGCAATAAACGGGACCGTATTGCCATCCGCCATTAAATCCAGGACGGCTTTAATCTGTTTTGGTTGGTACTGCGTCAATTGACGATCAACTAACGCGATAATTTGTTCATCCATTCTTTCACCCATTCCCTGTCAAATCATAATGCCATTATACCCGTGCCGAACGCAAAAAGGGACCTGGAAAACCAGATCCCTTTTTGCGTTATGGGCTACATGACCATGTTCATAATGCGTTGAACGTTATTGGAAACATGCGCCATTTCAGTTTCTTGCGCCTTTTCCGCCTGGTTAAAGGCGTCAACGTCAATCGTTTGCGTCTTGATATCCAAGCTGGCCGTCATGGCGGCGCAAGCTTGTGCGTACGCATCATACGCGGCAACTAGGTTTCGGTGCCGACCCATTAACCGGACCGGAACGCCAACCTTTTTCAGTTGGTCCAAGTTCTTTTGGTACTGTTCGGTCCCGTCACTAAATTCCATTTGAATATCGTTGAATTCAGCCGGTACCATCGCCGCCACCTGATCATTGTCAATGGCTTGACGCAGTTTTTCAAATAACGGGTTAAGTTGTTCACCCATTTTTTCAGTACTTTCAATCACCTTGGATAAAACGGGCATGTACGTTTGAACCGTTGCTTTTCGCATGAGACATTCTCTTTTCTATTAGTATCGTAACCTTATTTTACCAGTAATGGCACGCTTTAGGCGTTCTTCATGTGACGACGTTGGAAAAACTTCACAATTTCAACAATGATAACCATTGATAAGGAAGCCAAGGCAACGATACCCCATTGGTAAGCGTCTAAGTGGGTCACGTGGAAGAGGTCGTTCAAGCCTGGGACAACGATCGTGATGGCGAGCATCGCGAAGGCAATCAAAATGGCCCAGTTGAAGAACCGGTTTCTAAACAGCCCGACCGTAAACAGCGATTCGTGAATCGACTTGGAGTTGAACGCGTGGAACAGTTGAATCAACCCAAGGGTCGCAAAGGCCATCGTTAGGGCGTCGGCATGCGCTAATGACGCTTGTGCGTGCACCGGATAAGTTAACGCCATCCAGTAAACGAATAACGTGATTCCCCCTTCGAGGAGCCCCTGGTAAATAATACTGCTGAAGACACCACCGGAGAAGAAGTTCGAACTACGGCCCCGCGGTTTGTGCTTCATAATGTTCTTTTCGGTTGGTTCAACCCCCAACGCAATCGCTGGTAAGGTGTCGGTCACCAGGTTAATCCACAAGATGTGAACTGGCGCCAAGATTTGCCACCCTAACATCGTCATCATGAACAGGGTCAAGACTTCCCCTAAGTTAGCGGAAAGCAGGTATTGAATCGCTTTTTGAATGTTGGCGAAAACTTTCCGGCCTTCTTCAACGGCAACCACGATGGTGGCGAAGTTATCGTCGGCCAGCACCATGTCACTGGCACCCTTGGAAACTTCGGTCCCGGTAATCCCCATCCCGATACCAATATCGGCAGCCTTCAAAGCGGGGGCGTCGTTGACCCCGTCACCGGTCATGGCAACGACTTTCCCGCGTTTCTGCCATGCGTTCACGATCCGCACCTTGTGTTCCGGTGCCACCCGGGCATAAACGGAGTACTTGTTTACGGAACGGTTAAAGTCCGCGTCACTCATCGCGTCCAGTTCGGCCCCGGTAATCACCGCAGCGTCGTCACCTTCGTTAATAATCCCTAACCGAACCGCGATGGCTTCCGCCGTATCACGGTGGTCACCGGTAATCATTAACGGCCGGATCCCAGCGGACTTAGCATCCGCCACGGCTTGTTCAACTTCTGGCCGTTCGGGGTCGATCATGCCGACCATCCCGGCAAAGACCAAGTCGGTTTCGAGCGTCTCACTATTAACGGTTTCAGGAATCACGTTGATAATCTTGTAGGCAAACGCCAAGACCCGCAGCGCCTGGGTCGCTAAGTCGTGGTTCGTCGCCAAGATTTGGTCCCGAGTTGCTTTAGTTAACGGACTAACCGCGCCGTCAACTTCCACCTGGGTCACCCGCTTGAGTAATTCGTCGGGAGCCCCCTTAACGGCAACCAAGAACTTGCCGTCATCTAACGGGTGCACCGTCGACATTAATTTCCGTTCCGAATCAAACGGCACTTCACTGACCCGCGGACGGTCTTTTAATAATTGATCGACCGGGTAACCTTGATCGAGATTGTATTGCACGAGGGCGGTTTCGGTCGGGTCACCGGCCAAGCCGTCGGGCATAATTTTAGTATCGTTACTTAAAATCATCACTTGCGCTAAGTGGTTATCGGTCGCCAATTTGGTTTCCCGTGCATCCACTAACTGCTGGTTGAGCACTAACTTTTCAACCGTCATCTTATTTTGGGTCAACGTCCCGGTCTTATCAGAAGCGATAATATCGGTACTCCCCAAGGTTTCAACAGCGGGCAATTTGCGGACCAACGCGTGGCGTTTGGCCATTCGCTGCGTCCCTAAGGCTAACGTGATCGTTACGATGGCGGGGAGCCCTTCCGGAATAGCGGCAACGGCTAAGGAGATGGCCGTCAGCAACATGTCAATTAAGCTTTCGGAACCGCGTAACATCCCGATACCGAAGACGATGGCAGCAATCACCAAAATTAAAATCGTTAGGGATTTTCCTAACTGGGTCAGGTTGGCTTGCAGCGGCGTCGTCGTTTCATCGGCGGCGGCAATCATACCAGCGATTCGACCAACTTCGGTCTGCATCCCGGTTGCCACCACGACCCCGGTCGCCCGACCGTACGTCACGTTACTATTCATATAAGCCATGTTGAGGCGGTCACCAATCGGTAAGTCGCCGGCTTCCAGCGTCTCAGCGTTCTTTTCAACCGGTACCGATTCACCGGTTAGCGCGGACTCTTCGACCTTTAACGAGGCACTTTCAATCAAGCGAACGTCGGCGGGAACGATGTCACCGGCTTCCAGGGCAACCACGTCACCCGGTACCAGTTCGTCACTTTTAACCGTTTGAATTTGACCATCGCGGTAAACAGTCGCGTCCGGCGACGCCATTTCCTTTAACGCGTTGATGGCTTCTTCGGCCTTGGATTCTTGGAAAACCCCGAAGATGGCGTTCAACACGACCACCATTAAAATAATGACGGCGTCGACCGCTTCACCACTAAAGGCGGCAATCAATGCAGCGACCAGCAACACAATAATCATGAAATCCTTGAACTGGGCAATGAACTTCTGCAAAATCGTTGTCGATTTTTGCTGGTTTAAAGCGTTCTTGCCGTACTTCTCCAGCCGGGCCTGGGCCTCGGTTTGCTTCAAGCCGTTTTGATCCGTTTGCAATTCTTCATAAATTGCGGTCAACGGCTGTTGGTACTTGGGTTGGTTTGTCATAGTGCTCCTCCTTATATTTGGGTCCCACTTTCTACCGTGACAAGGTCCCGATATAGAAAATGAGACCCATGTATGCACGCAAAAGTGTGTGAACATACATAAGTCTCACCATTTAAGACAATACCGGATTGGTTTCTTGCTGACGATATTGCCGCGAAGTTCACTCCGCTAGTTACTCCCTTATGATTATACGGTTAGTATAACGGATTCCTGCTAACCTGTCTACTGATAATCTGACGAACCTATTTCCAAAATTCGTCGTAAACGTTAATCGCTGCGTGGCGCTTATGGGCCGTCTTGCGGTACCAATTCTCAATCTTTTCAGCAGCGCTTTCATCGATCGTACCGCCTTCTAGGTACTTATCGATATCGGCATACCGTACGCCTAGCGCGACTTCATCGGGTAACGCGGGCCGGTCGTCTTCCAAATCAGCGGTCGGCACCTTTTCATAGAGGTGTTCCGGCGCCCCCAACTTGGCCAATAATTGTTTACCCTGGCGCTTATCTAACCGCCACAACGGCACGATATCGGCCCCGCCGTCACCGTACTTAGTATAAAATCCGGTGACCGCTTCGGCCGCGTGGTCGGTACCGACCACCGCCCCAGCTTTTTCACCGGCAATCCCATATTGCACGATCATCCGCTGGCGGGCCTTAATATTACCCTTGTTAAAATCGCTAATGGTCAGATCATTTGCTTCCAAAGCTTTGACCATCGCATCGGTCGCCGGTTGAATATCGACCCGGTCAATCACGTCGGCGTTCATAAACTTGATGGCCGCCATCGCGTCGGATTCGTCAGCCTGATTGCCGTATGGTAACCGGACGGCAATGAATTGGTAGCGGTCATCGCCAGTTTCAGCGCGCATTTCACTAATCGCCATCTGCGTGAGCTTGCCGGCTAAAGTCGAGTCCTGGCCGCCCGAAATTCCCAGTACGTACGTTTTTAAAAAGGAGTTCTTTTTTAAATAGGCCTTCAAAAAATCAACGCTCCGCCGAATTTCGGTTTCGGGATCAATGCTGGGCGCAACGTGTAACGTTTTAATAATTTCTACTTGTAATGGTCGCATCGGCTCATTCCTCCTAGTAGTCTTTCTGGTTAACCCAGGCACGAACGGAATTAATAATGTTCATTTTATGGTCGTAAAGTTTTTGTGATAAATCAACTGGGTAGTCCTGCGGGTTTAAATCCCGTTTATACTCTTCCCAGAGTGAATCCAAACTGTCATGGGCGTACTTTTTAATGGCGTCCAGTCCCGGTAAGTCGTACACCTGCTGGCCGTGATCGTAAATCGGCACTAGTACCGGCCGGGCGTCAAAGTCGCTGACGGTCTTGTTAATGTAAGTGTAGCTCGGGTGGAACATGTAGATCGACTCTTCGTTGCGGGGATCCTCATCATACAAGGTGATGTAATCGCCTTCCGACTTGCCGTCCGCACGTTTCGTGATCCGCCAGATCTGCTTTTGACCGGGCGTGGAAACTTTTTCAGCGTTATTTGATAATTTGATCGTGTCGACCATTTTATGGTGATCATCCTCAATGGACACCATCTTATAAACGGCGCCGAGCGCCGGCTGGTCAAAGGCGGTGATCAGTTTCGTACCGATTCCCCAGACACTAATTTTAGCGCCCTGCATTTTCAAGTTTTGAATCGTCTTTTCATCTAAGTCGTTCGACGCGTAAATCTTGGCATCGGGAAAACCGGCTTCATCCAGCTGTTCACGGACGCGCTTAGAAAGGTAGGCCATGTCACCGCTATCGATGCGGACCCCTTGGAAATTGATTTTATCGCCCATTTCCTTCGCCACTTTAATGGCACTCGGCACCCCACTGCGGAGTGTGTCGTAAGTATCCACTAAGAATACGCAGTCGTGGTGCGTTTGGGCGTAAGCCATAAAGGCGTCATGATCGTTACGGTAAGTCTGCACTAAGGCGTGCGCGTGGGTCCCACTGATGGGAATCCCGAAAATCTTGCCGGCGCGTACGTTGCTGGTCGCGTCAAAGCCACCGATATACGCTGCGCGGGTTCCCCAAATCGCCGCGTCTAATTCCTGCGCACGGCGGGTTCCAAACTCGAGCAAGCCATCTTCACCCACGACCGACTTCATCCGGGCGGCCTTGGTTGCAATCAACGTTTGGTAGTTGATAATGTTAAGTAAGGCCGTTTCAATCAATTGGCAAGTTGCGAGCGGGCCTTCCACCTGCAATAACGGTTCGTTATTAAAAACCAGGTCGCCTTCACGGGCGGAGCGGATGGTTGCGTCAAACTGAAAATCTTTTAAGTACGCTAAAAAGCCGTCAGAATAACTGCCGGTTTCACGTAAATAAGCAATATCCGTATCCGTAAAATGTAAATTATTGATATAATTAACTACTCGTTCCAGACCAGCAAAAATCGCATATCCATTCTGGAAAGGCATCTTCCGAAAGAAGACTTCAAACACCGCGTGCTTGTTGTGAATTCCTTGTTCCCAATAGGTCTGGATCATGTTGATCTGATAAGCATCCGTATGCAAGGTTAAACTATCATCCGGATAGATTTGCGTCATGAGTCTTTTTCTCCATTTCATCATTGTAAAAGTATTTACAGTAAGTTAAGGCTATTCTATCATTTTTTAGTAGGGTAATGAATGTAACCGCCCCAAAAAGTTACAGAAATCCACGATTTACCCCGTCAGTCCGCTGATTTAGAAAGCGAGGTCGCCCATGCCAACTCCATTTAGCACCGTTTCCATTTTAGACGTTCCATTTATTAAGACAACTAACGCGGCGTTCGTCGCGCAACTCAAGCAAGACGTTACCGCCCACCAGAACCGCTTTGTCGTCACGGCCAATCCTGAAATCCTGATGTACGCCCGCGAACACCCCGACTACCAGGCCCTGTTAAAAGCGGCTGATTACGTCACGCCGGACGGTATCGGGGTTATCCAAGGCGCCCAGATTTTAGGGACCCCCTTACCGGAGCGTATTACCGGTTACGACACCCTGCTCGCGTTATTAACGTGGGCCGACCAAACAAAGCGGCGGGTCTTCCTACTCGGCGCCAAGCCGGCAGTCTTGCAGGCGGTCGTCGCCAAGGTCCAACGGGATTACCCGGGGATTCAACTGGTCGGTGCTCGCGATGGTTACTTTGACAACGAGGAGGCAGTGGTTAACACCATCGTCGCCGCTAAACCGGACATGGTCTTCGTCGCGACCGGTTTTCCTAAACAGGAATTTTTCATCGCTGCGCACCGGCAACGCTTCGACGCCCTCTGGATGGGGGTCGGTGGCAGCTTCGACGTCCTAGCCGGCGCGGTCAAACGCGCGCCGCAGTTCTGGCAACGCCATCATATAGAATGGCTCTACCGGCTGATTCAGGAGCCGAGCCGGTTCAAACGGATGTTAGTGTTGCCACGCTACTTACGCTTAGTGAAAAAAATCGCCCGTCATCAATAACAAAACGGAGGAACCAGCCCGCGCGGTTGGTTCCTCCGTTTTTAAGATTTAAGGTTATTTTTCGAGGTAAAATTCGAACCGGTTACCGACGTACTGGGTCCGCACGTATTCGAACGGTTCACCCGACTGCAAATAAGAAATTTGCCGTAGCCGCAACAGCGCGTCACCACGCCGAACCGACAGGAATTCTGAGATGCGTTCCGAGGCCGACATGGCGGAAACGGTTTGTTGTGCTTTACCAGGCATTAAGCCGGCTTTTTCTTCCAGCGTCCGGTAGAGCGAGCTGGTGATCTCATCCTTGGTGAACTGCTTGACTAACCGTTCGGGAACGGTCGCCACTTCAAAACAGATTGGGACGTCATCGCCGTAGCGAATCCGTTCCATCCGTAAGACCTGTTCGTTCGGTTGGAGCGCCAGCTTTTCACTTTCCGACAACGAGGGACTGGTCACGTGAAACGAGATTGTTTTGCTGGAAGGGACCTTGCCCTGCGCCAACATCAATTCCGTAAAACTGGTGACCCCGGACATCTTTTCCTGGACCTTCTGGTTAGCCACGAACGTTCCGGCACCCACCCGCCGTTCTAATATTCCTTCATCAACCAGCGTTTGGATGGCCTGCCGGAGCGTCATCCGGCTGACGTCAAACTGACTCGCCAGTTCCCGTTCGGACGGAATACGATCACCAACGGCCCACCGTCCGGCTTCAATGGCTTGTTTAATTTGGTTGTGAATTTGAATATAGATTGGCGAACTCATGGTACTCATCCCTTATTTCTTATTTATTTGGCTGCCTTTTGACCGTAACTATAAGTTGCGACCAAATCTTGGTTGGCATCTAAGACGTTGATATCCGCGTCCTTACCAGCTTCTAAAGTCCCCTTTTGCGTTAACCCAAATTCACGTGCTTGGTTAACGGAAGACATTTTAACGGCTTCTGCAATCCCACAGCCAGTGAATTTTTGAACGTTTTTGAATGCGTTAATATAAGTTAACACAGAGCCGGCTAAGTTACCAGCTTCAAGCCGAGCTTGACCGTCTTTAACGATTACCTTTTGACCACCAAGTTCACTCACACCATCGGGTTCACCCTTAGCGCGCATCGAGTCGGTGACCAGTTCAATACGGTCGACACCCTTTTGTTCATAAGCTAATTTGATCATGTCAGGAACGATGTGGAATCCGTCACAGATCAATTCACAGTACATGTTGTTTTCCAACATGGCGTGCCCGGTAACGCCGGGTTCGCGGTGCTTGAATTCGCGTTGGGCGTTGTATAAGTGGGTCACGTGGGTGGCTTTACTTGCTAATAATTGTTCACGAGTCGCGTTACTGTGGCCAACGGAAGGAACAATGCCGTTTTCCAAGCAATACTTTTCGAAGTCCCGCGAGCCGGGATCTTCCGGTGCGTACGTAATTAACTTAACGCGCCCGCCGGAGAGCTTGTTCCAGTTGTCGAGCAAGTCAACGTTCGGGTTCTTGATGTACTTTTCAGGTTGAGCACCCTTAAAGGTTGCGGAAATAAACGGGCCTTCCAAATGAACCCCTTGGATAACCGGGTTTTCTTCAGCAGCCTTCTTGATCCCTTCCATTGAATGGTTCAAGTTATCGGTTGATTGGGTCATCGTCGTACAGAAGTAGGACGTAATCCCTTCACGGGCAACCATGTCGTTGACCATTTCGTTAATTTCTGCTGGATTCCCATCCATCGAATCAAAACTATAACCACCATGACTGTGGACGTCGATAAAGCCGGGTACAATCGTCTTGCCACTTACAAATTCGATTTCATCGTCAGGTTGTGCAACGTATTCGTCCATTGGACCAACCGCTTCAATCTCCTTACCGAAACGAATGTAGCCGTCATCGATTTTTTTAAGCCCCGTATAAATGATGGCATGTTTTAACACTTTGCTCATGAACAATTCCTCCTTGGATTTTATAGTTACATTATAATCGGTATAGACCAAACTTGCAACTACCGTTACCAAGTATTTTTAGTCGCCGAGTTCCTTAGCAATCGTGGCGTCAATGCCCTTAACGACCGAGGTCATAAAACCGGCTTCTTCCATTGCTAACAGCCCGGCAACCGTCGTCCCGCCCGGTGATGAAACCTGATCGATGAGGTCAAACGGAATTTTATCCGATTTGAGGACCATTTCGGCACTGCCCAGGGTTGCTTGGGCCGCGATTTTGGTCGCTACCGCCTTACTCAGCCCGTGCTTGACGCCGGCCCTAGCCATCGCATCGATGAAAAAGTAAACGTAGGCTGGCGAACTACCCGCTAACGCGGCGAAGGTACTGAAGTCCTTTTCGGCAACTTCACTAGTTTCACCAATGGCATCGAATAACTTTTGACCGGCGGCGTACTGTTCCGTCGTCAACGCGTCGTTACCAATCAAGGCCGTCATCCCGGCGCCAATCGCCACGTTCACGTTGGGCATAATCCGTAAAATCCCGACTTGCGGTGCAACGGTGGCGTAATCGGCCAAGCTTAAGCCCGACACCATCGTAATTACCCACTTCCCCGCCGTTAACGCCGGTTGAACTTCCTTTAACGCTCCTAACGCAATGTTCGGCTTAACCGCCAAAACGACCACGTCGGCGGCTTGGGCCACCTCCAAGTTGGACGCTACGGCGTTCAGCCCGTTTTGCTTCGCGTACGGTTCGTAACTAGCTGCGTGGGCGCTGTGGACGTAGAGGTCACTTGCAGCGACCGCTCGTTTTTTTAACCAACCGTCAATGATGGCGCGGCCCATGTTGCCGGCACCAATAAATCCAATTTTCATATTGATGACTCCCTCAGTTCGTAAAGTTAATTGAATACCTCTAGCTTACCGTAATTTTGCGGGTACGTCATGGCAAATATCTTTATTGAAACGTCGCCGTTTCTTCAAATTCCGCTGGTATAACTAAAGTAACCATTTCGGAAAGGACGTGACACCATGTCATTATTCAAGAAAGCCGTGCTAGTGACCATTGCCAGTCTGACCCTACTCACCGGCGTTAACTGGGGTGAAAACACGTTGCAGGCGCAAGAGAACGTGTTGGTGACGGAGACGCGCTCCTCAACATAAATGGATTTAACCTACTATTCCCATAAAACCAGTTTTGGTACAATACACACGTAGCCTATAACGTTTTAAAATCAAACATTTTAGAAACGAAAAATATGGAGTGTTCTTTAAACATGGAGCAAGAAAAACGACATTTGAAATTTAGCTTAGATTCTGCAGATAAACGTGAAAATAATCCCAGTCGTGCTTGGGATTTGTTATTCGAAAAATACAACATCGTTAGTCAAATCGAACAAGATGGTTATTTCGACATCTCAACCAAGCAAATGATGCGAAATTCAAACATTCAATCACTTTGGAAAGAAAAATTTAGTTCGCGTCAAATTCCTGACAATCGAAATATTCTTAAATTTGATTTCTCTGCCGACCTTCCAAATATTTTTAAAGGATATAATTTACAGATTATGCCGATTGGGGAAAATACATACCGAATCGCACCATTCGACATGTATCAAAAATTGAAGAACAAAGATGTTGAAATAATCCCGATGACTAGTCCATTAAAAGTTGCCAGTTTGGATTTTAACAATATAACTACTGAGCCCAACGCGCAAACAGTTGCTGAGGTAACGGGCATGTTTGCATACGTTTTTCATGCGCTGGATAAACGAAATAAAACCGTAGTCGCCACATTGAGCGGAAAAAATAACGTGCAAGACATACATTTCTCCGTAAATAGTACGTTGAATAAGCAACCGCTGACTTTTCAACTAAACACTTGGCAAACAGAAATAGATGGTGTGTACGAATCCGAGGAAACAATCTTAATCGTTGAAAGCAAAATGAAGTTTCCAAAAGACTTCAATATTCGACAACTATTTATTCCACGACTACTGATCGAACAAATTATGACACGTTTAAACACTCACAAAAAGTGTTCGCAGGGTACTTCGTTAAAACAAAAGATTTGTACATCCTATCCGTTTACGAATTTACAGATCTTGAAAATATGAATTCCATAAAGCTACGGCAACAGTATAAATTTAGCCTCTCAAGTGATCCCAAATATATATATAACGTCGGCGATACTCAAGAGACGCTTTTAAGTGCCGAGGATCCCGAAACATTTAACAAGCTTGTTGATAATCAACCGATTCTCTCAAACTATCCCGTATACGCAAATAAAAATACAATTAGCTTCCCACAAGCTAACAACTTACAAATTGCATTGGACTACCTCAGCTTACTAGCTGAGTCTGACAACTATATAACAGCATCTGACGACAAAATACCTTCAAGTTCCAGCGAGGCCTTTGTCGATGCTTTCAAATACAACCAGCGACAATACAACTACTATCTAAACTTGCTAGGTTACTTACATTTAGTCGACTACGATTTAAATAAAAAGCTTTATGTTCCTACTACGTTAGGACAAAAAATTGCCACAACAACAACGCACGAACGCTACACGCTATTACTTAAAGAATTTTCCGAACACCTAAGCTTTAGAGCAGTGCTAAAAAAACTAATTAAACATGAGTCACTAGATAACAACGACATTATTGCAGCAATTAATACTGAAATGCTTACAGTACCTTTAAAAAGCCAAATTTCTGATTCAACTTTACCAAGACGAGTTTCCAGCATTAAGTCTCTATGTAAACAAGTCCTAAAACAACTTGGGTTACACGTATAAAAGAACAAGGGCTTCAACGTGGTCTTACACGTTGAAGCCCTTGTTCTTTTTAATAATTCGTAATAATAACTTCACCAACATTACCACGTTTAGAACCAACAGAATTGATATTACGTTTGGCGACAACGTGGTGAATCACTGTTGAATCTAGTTTTCCGTACAGCTCCTCAATTAGAGGAACATCCGCATTGGACAACATGACGTAAACACCTTTTCGTGTCAGAGAAACAAAAGTATCCCGCAGCTGTTCCTGCTGCTTCAAACCAAAGCCTGTATTTGTGTAGGCAGTAAAGGAAGAAGTTAAGTTTACTGGAATATATGGTGGATCAAAGTAAACAAAATCGTGTTTCGTGGCATCCTCAACAGCTTTACGATAATCAGTGTTCAAAATAGTTATCTGGTGCTCATTCAAATACGCAGATACGGATAAGATTCGTTCGTCACAAATATTTGGATTCTTATAACGACCGTATGGTACATTGTTTTGTCCAGCTTGATTAACCCGCCAAAGACCATTAAAACCAGTCTTATTCATGTAAATAAATCGGGCTGCACGCTCAACTGTTGACATTTTTTCAATTCGTCCATCGCGATCCGTTTGTCTCAAATCAAGGTAGTAGGCCTTACTGTTGTTTTGCTGGTGTTTCTGCAACAATCTCATTAGGTCTTCTGGTTGCTGTTTTACTACCTTCCAGACATTTACGAGTTCAGGATTAAAATCATTTACGACCGCGTTTGGTGGTGTTAAATTGAGAAAAACAGCTCCTCCACCGAGAAACGGCTCAAAGTATCTATTAAATGATGATGGAAGTAATTGATTAATTTGTCCTAGTAGCTGTCGCTTACCACCAACCCATTTAATAAAGGGTGTTAGTGGATCATTTCCGCTCAATAAATTCAGCAATTCTTCAACCCCCAAATCTGTCTCTGCAGCAATTGCCCGCAGTGTACCAACTGACCATTTATCTACTGATCGTTCAAAAGTAGATTGGAGCGTTGTATATGGGATCCGTTGATGAATGGCAACCTGTTTGGCCGTCAAACCTCGCTCAGCTAATATTTCGCTTATTTGCATATAACCTTCTCATTTCATAATACGATATATCGTATTATACAACTACCTCTGAACGATTACTAATTATAATTACGTTTTAAACCAAAATTTCTGTTTTAGTTACTAATTACCGCCCGCCCCTAATTCGGAGCTGACGGTATTTTTATTTACCCTGCAAGGTTGGTTTTGTATTTTTATCCAACAAAAAAGTCATCAGAATTATCTGATGACTTTCGCCGATTTGGAAGTTATTGGGCTAGCTGGGTTCGAACCAGCGCATCACGGGATCAAAACCCGTTGCCTTACCACTTGGCTATAGCCCAAAAATGAAATGGAGGGGAGTGGATTCGAACCACCGAACCCGAAGGAGCGGATTTACAGTCCGCCGCGTTTAGCCAGACTTCGCTACCCCTCCGTGAATCATTCAACTATATTAGAATACATAATTTTGAATAAAAAATCAAGGCTTTTTTCAAACTTTTTTGAATTTTATTTCAAATCCAGAAACCGGGTCTGCTGATACCACTCACCCATGAAGCTGGTGGCTTCCCATTCATTGATGCGGGCAAGCCCGTAACCAACCGCCTGATCGTAGTAGGTGGTGTTCGCCACGCTCAGCGGCTGGGGATGAATGTGTAAGTGGCCAAACAGGACGTGCGCCACGTGATACTGCTCCAACAGCGTGCCTAAGCGCGGACTCCCCATTAACGCGTTGGCCATGTTCCAAAAACGGTGGTCACTCGACATCCGGATGTAGTCCGCCCGGGGTACGAAGTGGGTCATGAATACAACCCGCTTACCGGTTTGCTGTGCTAACGCCAATTGGCCGCGCGTCTGCGTTAAAACTAAGTCCATCCGTTCAGCATCCACCATGGGTTGCTCAATCGCCCGGTCGATCCAATACGCGCGTTTCCACTGGGCAAAGTCCTGGCTGGTCTTACCCGGCAACTGCGCAGCAAATTGGTAATCGTACCAGCCGTTATTACCAATAATTCGCCAGTCCGTCCCCGGAATATCCACGTACCGATTATGCAGGTAACCCGTAAAGCCGCCGTCCTCAAGCTCGTCAAAGCTAACGCCGTGAACCATGTCATGATTCCCCGCAATCCAATAAACGTGCGTGTACGGCGCTACCAGAGCCTGTAAATCAACGATAAACCGCTGACTACGTTGGAAGTCGTTAAACAAGTCCCCGGCAACTAAATAATACTGGACGCCGTTTTGTGCAAGGTACGCCGCTTGGGCGCGCATCATTGCGTCCGCGTCGACCCGGTTAACGTCGAAATGGTTATCGCTACTAAGTGCTAACCGTACCACCCTACTCCCCCCTTTAAAGGCCACAAAAAAAGGTATGCTACCTTATAAGATAACATACCTTTAATAAATCGGTTTAAAGAACGCCTTTCATGGAGCGCTTAATCCACGGTACCATCGCAAACAAGATGACCCCGAGTAATACGCTGGCAATCCCAATAATCGCAAAATAAGGCACTTCGGTCTTGTTCGAGTAGAACCGAACGATTTGCGCGTTCAGGGCACTCCCAACCGCATCGGTCAGGAACCACATACTCATCATTTGTGAGGTGAAGGCCTTTGGTGCCAGCTTAGTCGTCACTGACAAGCCAATTGGCGAAATCAGCATTTCACCGATTTCAACTAGCGCCCAGCTCCCCACTAACCAAAGTGGACTAACCTTACCGCCAGTACCAAACAAGCTCCCTGGTAACGCCATAAAGAGGTATGACGCCCCGGCAAAGACTAACCCAACCGCAAACTTAGTTGGTGAACTTGGTTGTTTCTTACCCCAGCGCGTCCAAAGGAACACGAACGGCGTGGTGTATAACATAATAAATAACGGATTCAATAACTGAAAGTCAGAGGCTTGTAAATTCATGAAGCCAATGTTCAAGTTAACCCGGTTCGCCGCAAACAAGGCCAAGACCGCCGAACCCTGTTCTTCAATCGCCCAGAATAAGGCGGCTGCTAAGAACAATGGCACGTAGGCGCGAACCCGGGAGCGTTCCGTTGAACTGGTTTTTTCGGAAGTCAACATCAGGATGAAGTAAACCACCGGTGTCAAAATAACTAAAATACTAATTAAGTTAATAATGTTGTCAAGCGTCAGCATGTTCATCAGGTACATTAAGACGATAATCAATGCTAAGCCAACAATGCCCAAGGCAACCCGCTGAACTAATTTCTTATAGTCCTTAGGTTCCAACGGGTCAGTCGGATAAAGGCTGGCCGCGTTCAGGTTCTTACGACCATCAAAGTAATATTGCAATAATCCAAAGAACATCCCGATGGCAGCTAACGAGAAGCCAAGGTGGAAGTTAACTTGTAACCCAATTCGACCAACTAAGATTGGTGCAATCAGTGACCCCAAGTTGATCCCGAAAACAAAGACACTGAACCCAGCGTCCCGGCGGGTATCGTCCGGTGCGTATAATTGACCAACCATGTCCGAAACGTTAGGTTTTAATAACCCGGTCCCAATCACAATCAGGGCGATTGAAATAAACAGGGCACCCGCACCAAACGGGGTCGAAAGGACGATGTGCCCTAACATGATTAAAATCCCGCCGTAGAAAACGGTCTTACGACTCCCCCAGACCCGGTCACTTAAGAAGCCCCCGAGCACACTAGAAACGTAAACCAAGGCCGAGTAAATCGACATGATTGAGGCTGCGGTAACTTGATCAAAGCCTAAACCACCCTTGGCCACACTGTAGTACATGTAGTAAATGAGCAGGGCCCGCATCCCGTAGTAGCTAAATCGTTCCCACATTTCAGTAAAGAACAATGTTCGTAATCCGCGTGGTTGCCCGAAAAAGGTTTTTTCTGGCTTTTGCGCATTATCATCCAATTGAATTTCCTCCAAACTTAATCTCACAGCTTGTTTATTTCGTTTAAAAGCAACAAAATTTGTTTCTTAATTAAACATAATAACTATTATACTAGCCTTAATCTTTTTCAACAATATAGTTAACCAACTTTTAATCTAGCCCCCATTAATATTAATTTAGCTTCTTATTATCGAGTGATAACAAATCCCGCCAATTCGCTAAAAACGAACAATTTATAGCTATAATATTAATTTTGTTTTTTAAGTTCTAACATTAATTTCTAATTTAAAATAAAAAAGTTAATGTAAAGTAAGCGATTCCCATTTTTGTAAAATCTAATTAAACAAAGTGGTCGGATCAGCACCATGGTGTCCTAAACAAAACAGGAGATTTCCACGCCCCCGTAGAAATCTCCCGTTCAAACAATTTTTTTAGTCTAAAAAAGACGAGAACCACGTCTCGCCTTTAAAAGTGCCGGCTACCAGAGTCGAACTGATGACCCTCGGTTTACGATACCGATGCTCTACCAACTGAGCTAAGCCGGCATGATATAAAAATAGATGTTAACACAATTGCCAACATCTACTGTCACTCCGACAGGCGGGCTCGAACCGTCGACATCTTGATTAACAGTCAAGCGCTCTACCAACTGAGCTATGTCGGAATAATCGCATGGCAACGTCCTACCCTCGCAGGGAGCGATCCCCCAACTACTCTCGGCGCTAAGAAGCTTAACTTCTGTGTTCGACATGGGAACAGGTGTATCCTT
>NZ_BJDZ01000030.1 GCF_005405405.1 Lactiplantibacillus plajomi | reverse complement strand
TCAAGTCTCATTTAAAATCAAAATTACAAAAAAGAACCCAATTCGTAAATGAATTGGATTCTCAAATTAGTCCTCATCAACACCGGTTGACAAAGAGCCGAATTCATTTAATCCTTATTCCGTTTGAATGTCCGTCGTGTTAATAAATGACTGCGCTGGTACCCGAATCAGCCAGCGGGTCATCGCTTGGTGACCCACGTGAATCCCCAAGCCATTAATAAAGGACGGTTGGTAAGTGGCCGTCATCTTGACGACGTAGGCCCGTTCGTGCGCGCGGTCCTGCTTTGCCAATGCCTTTTGTGACCACGGGATCCCCGCATCCGCAATTTTGACCTGTTTCAAACTGCTGACCACGGTCGCCTTATTACTGGAGACCGTGTACTTGGCCCCGTTAACCCAGTAATGGTAAATGTGAACGGGCTTCTTGGTCGTCCCACGATCAACGGCCATGTAATACGAAGACGCGCCGTCCGCACCCACTTGCAAGACCATTGGTTCGTACTTATACGTCACCTTGACGGCCTTCTTGTCTTGAAGATCGACCTGGTGATTAAAAGTGACGTAACCCATGCCAATCAACAGACCGAAGCTCACAATCAGTTCACCGACCGTGATGGCTAGGCTTTGCCATTCAAACGTGTGCTTACGCTCCACGATCATCTTGATCCGGCGCACGCGAATATTATGAAATACCCACACGACCAGTGCTAAAACAACAATCCAAGCAATGATTCCAATCCAGTTCCAAGCAGAAGTCATTGATAGGCCAACCCTTTCTCTAATGCGTGATTATGGTTTAATTGTAAATAACTCCGGGCTAAATAACAAGTAATCCCGTTAAAATGCCCGCTAAAATTTAGTTGACGGATTTTGTGAAAAAAATCACCCGCCCCTCCCCATGTAACCGAATTCATGGTAAAATAAGGGTATCAACTTGTAGAAAGAAGGAATACCGATGATCGCATCGCTGATTTACTGGGTCGTAGTGGTTGGCCTGATTGTCTGGGGTGTGTGGATGGCCATTTTATCCGCATACTGGGCAAGCCAAAAACAAAACGGCAACATTTTCTTTATTGCAATTATGAATACCTTAGGGTTGCTTGCCGGCCTACTGGTTTGGTGGGTCTTCAACAACCCCGACTGGCAAAACTACTGGTTCTCCAGCACGGTCGACACCACCAACCTGCTGGGCATCACGTTGATCTGCTACGTTGTCCTGATTGTGATTGAATTCATCCAGGGACGGGCTATCAAACCGGCACCCGCAAAATAAAGTTCAACTAACTGGTTTAGTTTCGTGATTAAACCAACAAAATCCCCGTTAAGCAATCGCTTAGCGGGGATTTTGTTCAAATTATTCAATCATAAAGCCTTGCGGGGCGAGCTGGCCATCCTGCCAACCGTTAGCAAGTTTTGGCGTTGCGTCGGCTATCGTCAGCGCCGTCTCCCCCAAATTGAAGTGGGCGGTCAGCGTCGTCCGCGCCGACTGCCGGATCAACGTCACGCTGGTCGCCGTCGTTTGCCAGCTAATCGTGCCGTTTTCCAAACAATCGGCGTGCTGCTTGCGAAAGGCAATCAGCGTCTTAACAAAGTCGCGCATGGCCGCCTCGGTCGCGTCCGGCTGCCAATCCATGCAGCGCCGGTTATCCGGGTCCGCGCCACCGGCTAAGGCCACTTCGGTTCCGTAATACAAGCACGGACTTCCCGGAAGCATTATTAGTAACGCTAACGCGGCGCGGGTCGCGGCCAAGTCCCCGTGCAAAGTGGTCAGCAGCCGCGGCGTATCATGGGTATCCAGAGCGTTAAACATCACCTGCTGATTTGGCCAACGGTACTGGCTCAACTGTAAGTTTGTCTTACCCACGTAGGTCGCGGGGCTCAGCGTGTGGTTAAACAGTGCGGTAATCGGGGTCGTCAACGGGTAGTTCATCACCGCGTTGAACTGGCCATTACCGACCAAGGCCTGACTGCTGTGCCAAGCTTCGCCGAGTAAATAAACGTCCGGTTTAACGGCCCGTAATTCACCGCACAGTCGCCGCCAGAAGCCGTGATCGACCTCATCAGCCACGTCGAAACGCCAAGCGTCAATCCCGAACTGTTCGATCCAGTACTTGGTCACACTGATCAGGTAATCCTGAACCGCCGGGTTTTGCGTGTTAACTTTCGGCATTTCCGCCCCGGTCGCAAAGGTCTCGTAATTCAAGCGGCCCGTCTGGGAATCACGTCCCACCGGCCAACCGTGAACGTGAAACCAGTCGGCAAAGCGCGACTGCTGCCCGTTTGCCACGACGTCCAGCCACTGTGGCGACTCGGCGCCAAAGTGGTTAAACACCGCGTCCAACATGACCCGCATTCCGCGGGCGTGGGCGCCGTCAACTAGGGCTTTAAAATCAGCCTTGGTGCCAAAGTGCGGATCAATTTCAAAGTGGTCGACCGTGTCGTACTTGTGGTTCGATGGCGACGTAAAGATTGGGCACAGGTATAACCCGTTAACGCCGAGGTCTTGAAGGTCGTCCAGGTGCGCCGTGATCCCCTGTAAGTCACCACCGTAAAACGAGTCGCGGTTAACCGGCCCGCTGCCCCACGGTGCGACCGTTGCCGGGTCATTTTGGGGGTTACCGTTAGCAAACCGTTCTGGGAATATTTGGTACCACACCGTTTGTTTGACCCAGGCCGGTGGCAGTTCGGCGTCACTGACGTGTAGGTAAGGCAGGTGGAAATAGTGCCCCGCAACCGTCCAATTATCGGTCGTATCGTCAAAAAAGCCGTCGTCACCGTAACCGACCGTCTTACCCGCACGATCCGTGATGCGAAAACCGTAAATCAGGCGGTTCGTCGGCACCGTGACGTGTAGCGACCAGTACTGGTTACTTTGCGTCGCCAAGTCCTGGCGCATCGTTGTCGTCTGCATCGGCGTGCCTTCCTGCCAAAGGTACATATCCGCGTACCGAATTTCAACCTTATCGATGTCATCGAGAGCCGTCTTCACGCGAATGATCACTTGGTGGTCGGCCACTACGGCGACGTCTTCACTTTCGGGACGGTGGTCAATTCCAGCTAATATCATGTTGTTCACTCCTCCAGAAACCGGTTACAATTATCGTAACCATTAACTTCATTATGATAACCAATTCAACTTGATTAATGAAAAAACCACCCGTTGAATGGCATTTTAGTGTATCATTTAATCAAAATCACATTGAAAGGACGTTCATCCATGGAAACACTCTATCGCAGTACTCGTGAAACTGCAAGCCACACCATGACTAGTTCACAAGCCGTTTTACAGGGGCTGACCCCGGACGGCGGCCTCTTTGTCCCGTTCGAACTGCCCCAAGCCAACTTCGACTTCGACCAGCTCGCCACCATGTCCTACCCCGAAGTTGCCTACGAGGTTTTAAAACTGTTTTTCACCGACTACACCGATGCCGAACTGCACGCTTGTATCGACGCGGCGTACGGCGATCAGTTCGATGATCCGGCCATCGTACCGGTCACGAAACACGGTGAACAATACTACTTAGAACTATTCCACGGACCAACAATTGCGTTTAAGGACCTCGCACTCCAAATCCTACCGCACCTGATGACCACCGCAGCCAAGAAAAATCATTTGGACCGCGACGTGGTGATTCTGACCGCGACCTCCGGTGATACCGGTAAGGCCGCCATGGCTGGCTTTGCCGACGTCGAACAGACCAAGATCATCGTCTTTTACCCGAAAGACGGCGTTAGTGCCATTCAAAAGCAGCAAATGGTTACCCAGGTCGGGGATAACACCTACGTCGTTGCCATCAACGGTAACTTTGACGAAGCCCAAACCAAAGTCAAGGAGCTATTGAACGATTCCCAGCTCCACGCCGAACTCGCCAACCACCAGTTCCAATTTTCCAGTGCTAATTCGATCAACATCGGGCGGCTGTTCCCGCAAGTGGCCTACTACGTCTACGCCTACGCCCAATTGATTCACCAGGGACAGATCAAGAACGGTGCCAGCGTCAACTTTAGCGTACCGACCGGTAACTTTGGCGACATCTTAGCTGGTTATTACGCGAAACAACTCGGGACACCCATCCACAAACTGATTTGTGCCTCGAACCGGAACAACGTTTTGACCGACTTTTTCAACACTGGCACGTACGACAAGAACCGTCAATTTTACTTAACCAGTTCACCGTCAATGGATATTTTGGTCTCCAGCAACTTGGAACGGCTCGTCTTCTACTTAACCGGTAGCGACCCGGTCGCCACTAAGCGCTTGATGACCGACTTACAGACGAACGGCAGCTACACGATCAGCCCGGCGATGCGCGCCAACCTGACCGATTTCTGGGCGGGCTTCGTGACCGAGAAACAGGACCAAGCCGCCATTCACCACCTGTACGATGCGCACCACTACGCCATTGATCCGCATACGGCGGTCGCAACGGCGGTGGCTGACCAGTACCGCCAAGCGACCCGCGACGAACGGCCAATGGTCATCGTCTCGACGGCCAGCCCGTACAAGTTCCCCCACGCCGTTTTGACGGCGATTACCGGCGCCCCGGTAACGGTCGACGGGTTAAGTGCGGTCGACCAGCTACACGCGTTGATTGAAACCCCAATTCCGGCAACCGTTGAAGCCTTACGTACGGCGCCAGTCCGCCATAAACGCGTGACCGACCCAGCCGCGATGGGGACGACCATCAAATCAATTTTAAACCTCAATTAGTTAGGAAGCGGGATGCACATGATTACCACCATTGCGTTAGATTTAGATAACACCTTGTTAACTTCAGAAAAAACGATTTCGCCACGAACCGAACGGGCACTCAAGCAGTTACACGCCGCCGGCAAACGGATCATCTTATGTACCGGCCGACCGATCAAGGCGATTCAGCCCTTCTTACAACAACTGGCGCTAACCCAGGCCGACGATTACTCGATCACCTTCAACGGTGGTCTGGTGATTCAAAATACCACTAACGACGTATTAGCCCGGACCAGCGTTTCGAAAACGGACTTGCAACCGCTCTTTGAACAGGCTAAGACCCAGGGTTTCCACTTGGACGTGATCGACTTACAACGGGTCTATTCCCTGACCGACCTCGGTAAGTCACCCTACGAAGAATTTATGAACGGCCTGATGCCGTTTGAAAACGTGACCTTTGCCGACCTGCCCGCCGACGACCGTTTTGGTAAGATCGTCAGTGCCGGCAAGGACGCCAAAACCATTCAGGAAGCCCTCCCGGCAACCATTACCGACTTCTTTCACGTGGTGCCTTCCCGGCGGACGTTGCTCGAATTTTTACCGCCGCACACGGATAAAGCCAGCGGGCTAAAAGCACTGCTGGGGCACTTCGGTGAAAGCTTTGAGAACCTGATGGCTTTTGGTGACGAAGAAAACGACCTCGGGATGTTAACCGCCGCTAAGGTCGGCGTTGCGATGGAAAACGCTATTCCAGAAGTTAAAGCGGCTACCAACGCCTTGACGGCTAGCAACGACGCCGACGGGGTTGCGGTCTACCTCGAAAAGTATTTCGATTTATAATTTTTATTTTAATATTTTAAAACGATCAAAACTGGAAATTTTATGCAGTTTTGATCGTTTTTTATGTCCATTAAATACCGCGAATCTAACAAGTATGTATAATATTGTTTGTTTATTATCTTTACAGTTATCCGGCTTTGTGCGTTAATGAAGACGTATATATTTATAATTTAATTTTTTAGGAGAAATTATAGATGCAATTATTGATTAACATCGTGAGCGTCGAGCCATTCGACTGGAATAATCTGAATCAATTAGTTCAGTCGATTAGGCACCAGCAAACAGATAACGTTAAAATTCAGCTAGCCGATGACCTAGCGCAAGCTTTAACCGATGAGCAACGTCAGGCACTCGTCACTAACCCAACGACCGAATGGCCCACTAGTGCCACAACCTACGTCCTTAACTTGTGTCCCAGCGATCGACTACTCCCCGGCGCGATTGCTCAATGGCAAAGCGTTCTAACTGAACACCCGCACACCGCCATCAGCTTAGCGACTTTCAATACTGCCACACCGGTTACCGAGCAAGCAGAAAGTTACCTCGCCCGGCACACGGACAATCTCCTGTTAGATACCTACTTACGCATGAGCAACGCTGAAAACGTTTGGCCGCAACTCTGGGGGCTACAAAACTATTCGCTTCAAGGTAATCTAAAGAGTTTTAAATACCTATCCCAGCGGCTCCGGCCAACTGGCATCATCTTACCCGCTGACCAGTTAGCTACGACCTACCCACTAGCAGCCGTATCACAAAACTTGCAACTTTTAAATCAACAAACGGAAATCATCCGCCTTCACGTTCCAACAATTCAGTTAACAAGTTGGTTCCATACCGTTCCGCTAGAGTGGGCTGCCCAGTTAGAAGCCGCGCTGACCGTGCCGTTAACTCCCGATTGGCAACCACAATACCTGAAATACTACCGGTCACAACTTAAAAAACTAATTAATGATAAGTCTGACGCCCCCCTAACTGATACGCAGCGCCAAAAACTAGCGAATCAGTTAGAACGGACACCCGAAATGGAAGCCTAATCGTTACGATTTAGAGAGGAATCTATATGCTGTACAGTTTAATCACCCCCTGCTTGCCAACTGAATTACCCCAGTTACATGCACTTAAAGAGAATTTGAATCGCCAAATCACCCATAACTTTGAATGGCTAATTGCTTGCAATCAGCCACTTGATTTAACGAGTTCGACTTGGCAAGCCCCGTTTCCAATTCGCCAAATCCAATTTCAACCGACAACGATCGGTGCGGCTAGAAACGCTGCAATAGCAGCTGCAACTGGCGACTGGTTAGTCTTCATCGATAGTGACGACTACTTGCTACCAGCCGCACTGAGTGAAGTCGCAGCCATTATCCCGGTTCGCTCACAGGCGACCTTATACGATTTGAACCAGTACCCAACTTACGAACCCCACGACGCGTTTTTAACCAGTCACCAAACCAGTGACGCTCAGGATGACATGCCTAAATGGGGCGGCTTGAAGCGTCAACGGCCGAAACGGCACGTCGTTAGCATGGCCACTAATGCCATCATTCCACAGGCCCAACAACTAGATCCCGTCGTTTTAAACTGGTTACAACATCGTTATTATGAACATACCGGTAATCAACGTTGGACGGGCATCAACCGCCAGTTGAAAGTCACCGGTAAAATCGTTGCACGCCAACTGGTCAATGACCACGATTTGAAGTTTGATGAAAAAAACACGTTGTACCCCGACGGTGCCTTCATGGCAAACGTGCTCCGTTTAACCACTAGTACGTTGCGCTTAAGTAAGCCATCTTACGTTCGTGTTAAGCATAACGATCCCATTAACGCACCATCCGTTCATCAACTCGATGACCCGCAACGATGGACAAAACGGGTGCTGGACTGGCAAGCCGCTTTAGCCCAACTTGAACCCGGTTCTGCCGGCTTCAACGCCATCAGTATTCGCAGCCTACACCGTTTGCACTGTTACCTATACGCCGCGTTAGCAACCCACACCCGCACGGTAGCTACTGAGCAAGTCAACGAGCTAATGGCAACCTTGCAAAATTTGTTGTAACAAATTCCGGACGACTTAATCAAGCAAACCCTTCACGGTCAAAGTCGACGAATTTTAATAAAAATCAAGCGACGTGGGCAATGCCCGCAACGAGCAATTAACCAGCTCGTTCGGTTACGCGAGTTAAATCGGGTTATTCGTCACCGCGGCCGGGGAAGCACCAAGTTGGCATACCAGTGGTGGTTCACGAAGTTGCCAATTAAGCCCAAAACGATTTTTTACGAATCGTTTCTGGGACGCAACTATTCGGATAGCCCCAAGGCGATTTACGAATACTTACAGGCCACCTATCCTGGCCAGTTTAAGCACGTCTGGGTCATGAATAAGGGCGTCACCCCCAACCCGGGACACAACCCGAACACCATCGTGGTTAAACGGTTCGGCTGGCGCTACATGTACTACTTAGCCACAACTAAATTTCAGGTTATCAACATGCGCCAACCTAAATGGTTCGTTAAGCGGCCGGGAACCAAGTTCCTGTCAACCTGGCACGGAACGCCGTTAAAGCACTTGGTCTTTGATATGGACAACGTGGCTAGTGCCAACCCACTGTACAAACAAATCTTTTACCACCAGTCACGCCAATGGGATAACTTGATCACGGCCAACCAGTTTTCAGCCGACGTCTTCGAGCACGCCTTCATGTACCCGAAGGAACGGATGTTGAAATCAGGTTATCCCCGCAATGACATTCTCAACGCACCAGATAAGGACGCCCGGGCGAAAGCCATCAAGCAAAAGCTCGGTATTCCGTTGGATAAAAAGATCATTCTGTACGCCCCGACTTGGCGCGACGATGATTACTACGGTGTCGGTAACTATAAATTCACCTTAAAATTAGACATTGCCCGTTTACGGCGGGAGCTCGGTGACGATTACGTCCTAGTCTTAAGAACCCACTATTTCATCACTGAACACTTGGATACAACTGGCTTTGGCGATTTTGTTTTTAATGAATCCAGTTACAACGACATTTCAGAACTTTACTTAATTTCTGACGTACTGATTACCGATTATTCTAGCGTCTTCTTCGACTACGCTATTCTTAAGCGACCGATTTTATACTTTGTTTACGATTACGAAAAGTACGAAGGCGTATTACGGGGATTCTACCTTGATATGACAACCGACCTCCCCGGCCCACTGTTAAAAACCAATGACGATGTCATGGCCGCACTACACGACTTACCCGCGTTGAAGCGCGAGTATGCCGATGCTTACCAACGCTTCAGTCACCGGTTCAATAACTGGGAAGACGGCCACGCCAGCGAGCGGGTCGTTAACGCCTTTTTCGGGGATGCGCTACCACCGAAGACCCAAAATTCAAAGTAAATTCAAAAAGCTGTCGGCGTTGCCGACAGCTTTTTGCCTACTTGACCCTGCACGTCCACCAAACCAACACTCAGCTCACAACCGTTGTCCTGACGGCTTCTACGGTGGGCTAAAATAGATTGAACCGGTGATTTCTAAAATTTTAGTGATAAATTAGGCCCATCATTGTGACCCAGGCGTCTTTTGCGGATTATTCACCCGGGATTGCCCGGGCCAATCCCATTTTGATCAACTAAGCGGCTTAGTTTTTTCTCATTTAACTAATCACGAAACTTGGTATCCTTTAACCATTGGAGATGATTTTATTGGACCAACCACGTATAGCCCCCGCAACCTTAATTGCGGCGGACTTTGAGCAAATTTATCAGGATGATGACCACTTACTCAGTCACTGTCGCGTCGAAAATACGACCATTCCCGCTACACCGATCGTTCACCCGATGCTCGAGCAGGTTTACTTTAAAAACGTGAACTTTAGCGGGCGGACTTTTGAACGCCTCGAATTGACCGACGTCATTTTCGACGGTTGTGACTTTTCCAACTGCCACTTCGAGGGCGCCAGCATTTTCCGAACCCGCTTTACGGGTTGTAAATTAATCGGCGTCGACTTGACGAAAGCCGTCCTCAACAACGTCAGTTTTGACCAGTGCCGGCTCGACCTCGCCATTCTTTGCGAAATGAAATGGAAGGTCGTCAACTTTACGGCATGTGCGCTGACCGATGCCAGCATCATGCAAGACCACTTCACCCGCGTTAAGTTCGACCATTGTCAATTAGACAAAGTTGCCTTTAACCAGACGAAACTAAAGGGGGTCGACCTCAGCAGCTGTTCCTTCGACCGGCTCGACTTAGAAGCTGCGATGGCCCGCGGCATGACCGTCAACCTTTACCAAGCCGCTAACCTAGCCGCCTACTTTAACGGAATCCACGTTAAATAGCACCACCGTGAATTAATGTTGGGACGTCACAGTTTCCAAGTATTTTCGTGTCAACTTACGGTAAACTATTAATTAAAGTGAGGCGAAAACAATGACCCGCTACCAATTTCACTATTCCCGCTTAGCCCAACTGACCAACGGTACGTTGGGGGCCGGCCTATTACTGGTCGGCAGCGCTCTCAATCTGAGCCCGTCCTTTTCTTGGCTGCTGCACTTGTTCGGTCTGGTCCTAGGGTTGGCTGGCATTGCCGTACTGGTAATTGCTGGCTACCGGTTGCTTGGTGATCCGGTGGTACTGGCGGTCACCGCTGACGGCATTGATTACTACTACGGAACCTTAAACCGGCACAAACGGATTCACCTACCGTGGTCAAACATCCGTACCATTAAAATCGGTGACGTCACCTACCACCAGCAAACCGACTACGGCACGCTGCCGCTCAAAGTCGAGTACGTGACGATTACGGTCACGCCCGGTTTCTTAGCTAGCTACAGTGCCCTCAAGGATAACCTGTTTTTAAGTGGCGACGACCTGCGCATCGTGACCAGTCAACTACGGCACTTTCGCGTTCAAAAGCTAACGGCGGGGATTGACGCCTACCGCGATCAAGCGTGAAAAAAACTGGCTGCCAGCAATGACTGGCAACCAGTTTTTTAGTTTTTAAAATTATTTTAGTGACGTTAATTTAAAGTCTTCGCCGGTAAACCCGGTCCGGTCGACCACCGTCACCGGTCGCAATACCCGGCACGGATTCCCCGCCGCGAACACGTTGGCCGGAATATCGTGGGTCACGACACTCCCGCCACCAATTATCGTGTTTTTACCGATTGTCACTCCCGGTAAGACCGTGACGTTCGCCGCTAACCAACAGCAATCGCCAATCATAATCGGTTTTGCCACGCAACCGCCCGCGACACGTGCCTGCGGGTCAATCATGTGATTACTCGTGTACAAACCAACTTTCGGTCCAAACAGCACGTGGTCACCAATGTTAATTGGTGCGCCGTCCAACAAGACGCAGTCGTAGTTGGCAAAGAAGTGGTCGCCCACGTGGACGTTCCGGCCGAATTCGACCCGAAAATTCGGGTTAACAAACGGCGCCACGCCGGCCGACCCGATCAACTCACGCAGCAGCCGTTCCTTCTCCGTCCGGTCGGTGGTGGCGTTAAGGGCGTTGGTTTTATCCGTTGCGGTGTCCCGCAGCGCTTCTAATTCGGCGTCCTGATCCTGATAAGGTTGACCGGTCGCCATGTAACGAAACTTTTCGGTTAAGTTCATGCCCGTTCCTCCGGGCGAATAAAGTTGAGGTACCAAGTCAACGCGCAGACGCCCTGCGCCGAATGAATCCGCCCGGTTTTCAAGTAGTCAATGACTTGGGTGAGCGGCACCAACGCGGTATTGACGTACTCGTCGTGGTCAAAGTGCTTCTCGCCGTGCTCGCTTGGATCGATATGCGTCAAAATCAAGTTGACCGTTTCGTTGGTAAAGCCTTCCGAAGAACTAATCTTAGTCATTAGCCGCGGCTGGCGGGCAATGTAGCCAGTCTCTTCGCGCAATTCGCGCTTAGCCGCCGTCAGCGGGTCCTCACCCGGGTTAGTCAAGCCGGCCGGTAAACTAATCGTTTCGGCATTGCGACCGACCCGGTACTCGGACCCCAACACGACGCGGTCATCCGCGGTGATGGCCAAAATCGTTACGGCGTTGCCGTGGTCGATCAAGTCCCGTTCGACTTTCAAGCCGTCTGGCGTTTCAATTTCCTGTTTAACTAAGTCAAAAATCGGGCCGTGATAAACCGGCGTCTGCTTCAAAACTTTGCCGGGTCGCCCCGCTTTTTCAAAATATTCTACCATCGTTATCCCTCTTCATCTCAAAAATCAGTCGTTTGCGACACCATTAGATTGCGCACCCCGCCCCGTGGGTTGACCACGTCCCCCGGGTAGCGCGGGATCAGGTGAACGTGACAGTGCATCACGGTCTGTCCGGCGATTGGCCTGACGTTAACACCCACGTTATACCCAGCCGGATGCCAGCGCGCGTCCAACACCTGTTTAGCCTGAGCCACGAGCGCCCATAACGCGGCGGTATCGGCGGCGGGCACGTCGAACAACGTCCGGTAATGGTGTTTTGGAATAATCAGCAGGTGGCCCGGACTGACCGGTTGCTGGTCGTAGAAGGCCGCCGCCCGCTCATTTTCTAATAAGTATGGTTGTGGTTGACAAAACACGCACGCTTTCATTAGTTCACCCGCTATTTCTCAAGCCAACCGCCGTCAATTGGTACTACCGTTCCGTGCAGGTAAGCCGCGTGGCGACTCGCCAAAAATAACGTTAGGTCGGCAACTTCTTCCGGCTGCGCCCAGCGTTTCGCCGGCGTTTGCTCCGCGACCCACTGGGCCATCTTACCGTCACCGGCAAAGTCGGCAGCGTTCATCGGCGTATCAATCGCACCGGGGGCAATGCAGTTAGCGCGAATCCCCTTAGCAGCGTAATCTAAATCCAACTGCTTGGTATACCCGATAATTGCGTGCTTAGCGGCCGTATAAGCCGCGCCACCGCCACCCGCAACTAATCCGGCAATCGACGCCATGTTGACAAAGACGCCGTGGTGCTGTGCCAGCATCGCCGGCAAGGTCGCGTTGGTCACCAAGTATTGGCTGGTTAAGTCGGTCGCTAAGATGTCTTGCCAAGCCGCTAAATCAGTTGCCAGCGTCGGCTGGTAACCGTCCAACTTTCCCGCCGTATTGCAGACAATCTGGGGCGTACCGAGCGCCGCCATCCCGGCCTGAATGGCACTGGTTAACGCCGCCGCATCGCGGACGTCGGCTTGCTGCCAGTTGACAGCGGCGTTGTCACCGATTTGTGCCGGTAGGTCCTGACGGTCAACGGCGATCACCCGCGCCCCCTGCGCTAAAAACGCCCGCGTCTGCGCGAGACCGATTCCCGAAGCCGCCCCGGTGATCAGCACGGTTTGGTCCTTAAATTCCGTAAATTGCATTAGTCAACCAGTTGCCAATCGGTGGCTAAAATGTCACAGTCGGTTGGTGACCACATACTGTAGGCTTCATCCGCCGTTTTGATTAAAAAATAGGGGTTCAACGGGTCCCCGTCAAACGTAGTGGCCGCTTGTAACGCAACGAATAGTTCGGTGCCCTCCCAACCGGTCCGTACGGCCTTCTTGCCGGCCTTTAATTGCGGTAAAATTGCTTCAAATGTCATGTGATTTCCTCCCGTGTCGTTTACACAAATCCTATCATAATCGGCGGGTAAGTAACAGCGGCAAAATTCGTACCAACAAATCGGTTTTTATGCTGGTATGGACCAATTGAATGTGCGATAATGTAAGCGAATACAGAAAACTAATCTCATTCACGGAGGATATGACTTATGAGTAAACTAGGTGTTTCGGTTTATCCCGAACGATCAACATTTGAAAAGGACGCGGCTTACTTGGATTTAGCCGCTAAGTACGGCTATCAACGCGTTTTTACGTCGCTACTAGAAATCAAGGGCAACCAAGAAGAAGTTGTCAGCAACTTCAAGCACGTCATCGGCCACGCCAACCAACTGGGCATGCAAGTCATGGTCGACGTGAATCCCGACCTGTTCAAGCAACTCGGCGTTTCCTACGATGACCTCAGCTTTTTCCACGATTTAGGCGCGTGGGGCGTCCGCTTAGACCTCGGGTTCACGGGGCAGGAAGAAGCCCGCATGACCCATAACCCGTTCGGCCTTAAAATTGAAGTCAATATGTCCAAAGGCACCCATTACGTGGACACGATTATGGATTACTCCCCCGAAAAGGATAACCTGCTGGGTTCGCATAACTTCTACCCCCAAGAATATACCGGCCTAGGTTACGACTACTTTGTTCAGGCTTCTGAACAATACCGGCAGTACGGTATCAATACCGCCGCCTTCGTCTCTTCCAACGCGGCGACCTATGGCCCGTGGCCGATTCAAGACGGCCTGTGCACGTTAGAACAACACCGGGGCATGGCAGTAGCTGCCCAGGCACAACACCTTAAAATGACCGGCCTGATCGACGACGTGCTGATTGGCAACGCCTACGCCAGTGAAGCCGAATTAAAGGCCGTCAGCGACGTCTTCTTCAGTCCTTACCCAATTCTGCACGTTCAGACGGTCAGCGACCTCGCCCCCGCCGAAACTAAGGCGTTGTTCGCCCAACCACAAACTTACCGTGGCGACTTTTCGGACTACGTCATCCGCTCCTCAATGACGCGGGTCCTCTATAAAGATGCCGACTTCCCGGCCCACCACACCGACGACGTGCACGCTGGCGACGTGCTAATTGCCAACAACGATTTTGGTCAGTATAAGGGTGAACTTCAAATCGCCCGCCGCGACTTTAAGAACTCCGGACGCATCAACGTCGTCGGTCACGTTAGCACGAGTGATCGTGCTTGCCTGGCACTGTTACAACCGTGGGCCGACTTTCAATTACAAGCTGAATAATTTGTCTTAAGGGGGAATCCACATGGCTTCAACTTACCGCTTAACGAGTGACCACGACCGCGAAGCCTTCTACCAACTTTACCAGTACGCCTTTAATAACCAGGATAGTCCGCAACGGCGGCCCTTTTTCATGGACCGTTACCAGCACGGCTGGATTTACGGCCTGCATGATTACGGGCAACTCGTCAGTGGTCTTTATAGTTTGCCGTTAGCCGTCAACTTTCACGGCGTGACCTACCCGATGAACGGCATCGGTGACGTGATGACCGCGCCAGAATACGCGGGTCAGGGCGGTGCCGGTAAGCTGCTGACGGCCGCGTTAACCGAAATGGCGGAAAAACGGGTGCCACTTTCCTACCTCGCGCCGTTCGCCTATGGTTATTACCGCCGCTTCGGTTACGAACACGTCTTTAATCGTAGTCAACAGGTCATCGCAGCCACCGCGTTGCCGCGCGTTAAGATTTCTGATGCTAGCGGCAGCGTCACCCGTTACGGCAACGAGGGCTTAGCCCTGATCAAGCATTTTTACACCGCCCACCCCCGCAATCACCGTGGCGGGCTCGTCCGTCCCGACTGGTGGTGGCACTACTTAACACTCAAACATACTTGGTCCGTTGCCATTTACCGTAACGCTGCCCAAGTCATTGAGGGTTACTTAATTTACGACCGCCAAGCCACGACCTTTGCCATTCAGGACTGGGCAACCAGTACCGCCACGGCCTTTAACCGGCTGGCTAACTTTGTGACCAAGCACGCGACGACCTTCCAGCAGTTCAGCTATACGGCGCCCGACGCTGAGAACGAGTTCGCCCTATTGGCCGACCCTTACAGCTTGGACGTGCACGTGGAACCATACATGATGGCCCGGATCGTGCTGCTGCACGACTTTCTCGCCCGCTACCCGTTCCGGCAGGACTTCGATTCACTCCGGTTGGCAATCAGCGATCCACTCCTGTTAACCAACCAAGGAATTTGGGCCATCTCGCGCAGAAACGGCCGGCTAACCTGCAACCGCGTTAGCGCCGAACTGACTGGTGCCAGTGACTTACAACTGACGATTCAGCAACTCACCAAGGCCGTCTTCGGCACGCAGTCGCTGACCCACGCACTGGCACACGGCCAGCTAAGCGGTTCACAGGATGCCGCACAAGTTTTGGACCAAGCGTTAGTCAATACCCCGCCAGCTTTACTAGATTACTTTTAGCGCCCGTTTTGGCTACCAATATTTAGAAACAGAAAAGAAGCTGTGACTCATGTCGCAGCTTCTTTTCTACAATTAGCCAAGCCCCAACCGTGACAACCTTCCGCCTTGCCGGTTGGTCCTGCAGCGACTTGAGCGTTGGGAACACAACGCTAGGCACACGCGCTTTCGCTTAATTTTCGTATAAGTAGCCCGCCGCCCGCAGCGTTGCCCGAATGGCAGCTAATTGCTGCGTGGTCTGGTAGCCGATCGTGTGGGTATGCACGCCACCGGTCAACTCGGATAAGAGACGGCCGTGTTGTTCGCGTAAACGTCCCATAAAGAGGTTGACATCACCGACCGTTTGTAGTTCTAACTGGCCGGTTAGCCGCCCGTACAGCGGGTGTTCCACGGCCACGTCCTTGACCACCCCACCGGCGTTGATGATGCGGGTCAGCTCGTCGGCGGCCTGCTCCGGTCGGTGCCGACAAACGACTAAAACCGTCGGCTGGGTGGCCGTTTCCAACTGGTAACCGCGTAAGGTGGCAATTACGGTGAGCCCGTTGGCCCGCAATAACGAAATGTCCCCGACCACCGTTTGACGACTGACTCCCAGTTGCCGCGCCAGCGTACTGGCACTGACCGGTGCGGTCGCGGTCGATAAAGTCGCTTCAATTTGTGTTCGTCGTTCTGAACCGGTCACATCGTTTCCTCCTCACTGAATGGCTTTATTTTACCGCTTTTAGCCCGCATCAGCTACTCAGCGAACAATTTGAGCCCCCAACTAAAGATAAAAAAGAAAAATAAGCGCCTGCCTAACTTTTCACAAGTCCGAAACTGTGCTACACTAATTTCAATTATCAGGGGTGTCAAGACACCTAATCGGAATCAGGAAAGGATTAACTCATGCGTAATTTGTCATTATTAACCGACTTATACGAATTTTCGATGGCTAACGGTTTTCACCACGACCTGCCGACCACCAACGCCACTTTCGACGTCTTTTATCGTCGGGTCCCGGACGCCGGCAGTTTTGTGATCGCCGCCGGTTTACAACAAGTCATTGAAACCGTCCGCGACTTTCACTTTGATGACAGCGACCTCGCTTACTTTCGCCAGCTAGGCTTGTGGGACGCTGACTTTTTAGATTACCTCGCTAATTTTAAATTAGACTGCACCCTTCAAGCCGTCGCGGAAGGAACGCCGGTTTTTCCGCGCGAACCGCTCCTGACGGTCACCGGTCCAATTGAACAGGCCCAGTTACTCGAAACGGTGATTCTGAACATCTTAAATCACCAGTCGTTAATTGCCACGAAATCACGG
Organism: Lactiplantibacillus plajomi; assembly: GCF_005405405.1. Taxonomy (GTDB): domain Bacteria; phylum Bacillota; class Bacilli; order Lactobacillales; family Lactobacillaceae; genus Lactiplantibacillus; species Lactiplantibacillus plajomi. The sequence goes on along the minus strand of NZ_BJDZ01000030.1, from coordinate 20,880 downwards.
CGACTGACCTTCGCCGCGGCCGGCCGGCCAATCATGGAGTTCGGTGCCCGCCGTGCCCAGGGGCCCGACAGTGCCATTTACGGGACCCGGGCGGCCGTTATCGGTGGCGCGAAGAGTACCTCGAACGTGCTGGCGGCGAAACTGTTCGACATCCCGGCGGCCGGTACGATGGCGCACAGTTGGATCGAAGCCTTTCCCGACGAACTGACCGCCTTTCGCCAGTGGGCCGCCCGCTACCCGGACAATAGCGCCTTGTTAGTCGATACCTACGACGTGCTTAACTCCGGTGTGCCTAACGCCATTACCGTCTTTAAAGAACTCAAGCGGGCCGGGCACCAGCCGGTTGGCATCCGGATTGATTCCGGCGACGTCACGATATTGGCGCAACAAGCCCGTAAGATGCTGAACAACGCTGGTTTTCCGGAGGCTAAAATTACGATTTCCAACGCGCTTGATGAAACCATCATCACGTCCCTGATTCAACAGGGCGCGCCAATTGATAACTTTGGGATTGGCGAAAAGCTGATTACTAGTGCTTCCACGCCGGTCCTCAGCGGGGTTTATAAACTTGCTGCTACCGAATTAAACGGTCACGTTGAACCAAAAATCAAAGTCAGCGCCAGCCGCGAAAAGTTAACGATTCCCGGCCGGAAACAAGTTTACCGCCTATACCGCAAGGGCACCAAAACGGCCTTTGCCGACCTGATCGCCTTAGAGGACGAACCGGTAACCACGACGGATACCTTGGCCGTCTTTAATAGTGATCCGCTCAGCGTCGATCACGCCCACACCCTGAGCGACTTCGACGCCCGCGCGCTACTCGAACCGGTGACCATTGATACGACGGCGATTAGCGTCAAAACGCTGCGGGCAACTAGTCAACGGCAGCTCTCCGAATTACCACGAGCAACCCAGCGACTGGTAAATCCTGATATTTATCCGGTATACATGACCGCCGCGTTGAGCCGCTTACAAGCCGAACTGCTCCAACGCGCCACCGTTAAAGCTTAACTACAAACCAAAACGCCCGGTTATCGTCAACTCATCGTTGATCATAACCGGGCGTTAGTCGGCGCTTAACTGGGTTTCTTACAGCGCAATTCAGCCTACCAGCCTTCACGGGCTAATAACTGGGCTCCACGTTGGTAATCACGGCGGCGTTCTTCTGGCGGCATCATTTCGCCACCGGTTGCCCAGACCACGTGGGTGACGGTCCGACCCGCAAATTGCGGAAACGCCGTCGTTAACGGGCGTAGCGCGGTAAAACCAGCGGCGGCGGAAGGTTCGACCATCAACTGTTCCGTGTCGAGCAACGCGCTGACGTACGCGAACAGGTCGTCATCGTTGAAGGTCACCCCGGCAAGCAGCAGCGTGCGCATGAGCTTTCCGGCAATCCGCGACGGCCGGCTGACCGCGAGCCCATCGGCCGCCGTCAACCCGTCCAACCCAATATCTTGAACACAAATTTTGTTATTCAACTTGGTCATCATCCCGAGCGTTACCGAGGGCACGTGGGTCGGTTCACAGAAAACCGGGTGCACGTTTGCGCCCATGATCATCTTCAAGCCAAAGGCCACCCCACTGGGACTACCACCAACACCGGCTGGTAGGTAGACGACTACCGGGTGCTCGGCATCGACCCGAATCCCCTGGCGTTTAAACTGGTGTTGCAGCCGCACCGCCGCAACCGCGTAACCTAGGAAGAGGTCGGTCGAGCCCTCGTCATCAATGAAGTGACAGTGGGAATCTTGCGCCGCAGCCTGCCGCGCCATCGGGATGACGCTGGAAAAATCGGTCTTGAATTCCTTGACGGTCACGCCGTTTGCTCGCAAGCGGTCCTTCTTCCAATCGCGGGCGTCGTGCGACATGTAGACGGTCGTTTGAAAACCAAAGCTGGCCGCGGCAATCCCCACACTGAGCGCCAGGTTACCGGTCGACGCCACGATCACCCGGTAACGGGAAAAGAGTCGGTGATAATGCGGTGTGGCCAAAACGGCGTAATCGTCCATGTAGGTTAAATCGGTGTGGGCGAGCGCGACTTGCTCGGCAAACTTCAGAACTTCATAAATGCCACCGCGCGACTTGATCGACCCCGAAACCGGTAGCTCACTGTCGGCCTTCAAAAAAAGTTGGCCGGCTAACGACTGGTGATTTAATTCCGCCCACGCATCCTGCATCTTTGGAATACGCACGAGTGGGGACTCAATTACCCCGTGGGTGGCGCGCGTTTCGGGGAAGACCTTCGCTAAGTACGGGGCAAAGCGTTGCCAGCGGGCGACCGCGTCAAAAATATCCGCCCGTCCGAGCGGCAAGTGCGCCGGTGCACCGTAGTCCGGGTTTTGCCATACTAGCGGTTTGGCGGCCATTAAGTCTTTAATTTGAGGATACTCATCAATCAAGGGTTGTGTTTCCATCGTCGTCCCATCCTTTTTAGTTCGCAGTTAGTCATGTCAGCTTTTCTCACACTTATTCATGCCCGCATTTAACCACATTCCAAGTACGCCGACAAGCCCCGACATCCGCACTGATCCCCCCCATTCAGCGGTTGAAGCCCGTCAGTAAACGTTTTACAGCCGTCCGCCGAAAAACCACCTTAGCGTTAGTTGGGCAACTGACACATCTAAGTCCTGCGACAGGGCGCCAAACCGCAAAAACAGGACGGCCCACCGTTGTGAACCGTCCTGTTTGATCATTCAGTTTAGTAACTTTAAGCCTAAGCAAGGTCCGCCCCGTTAGTCTTGATGACTTTTTGGTACCAGTAGAACGAATCCTTCTTGGAACGGGATAACGTCCCGTTGCCGTCATCGTCCTTATCAACGTAAATGAAACCATAACGTTTGGACATCTGGCCGGTTCCGGCAGAAACCAGGTCAATACAGCCCCACGGCGTGTAACCCAATAGGTCGACGCCGTCCTCGGTAACCGCTTTGATCATCTGTTCCACGTGGGCGCGTAAGTAGTCAATCCGGTACGGATCATGGATCGCCCCGTCTGCTTCGACCTTATCACGGGCACCCAGGCCGTTTTCGACGATCATCATCGGCTTATGGTAGCGGTCCTGCAACCAGTTTAAGGAATAGCGCAGTCCCTCCGGATCGATTGGCCAATCCCACTCACTGGTTTGCAGGTACGGATTAGTGACCGCTTCACCCGCGTAGTGGTACGTCGGGTTATCGGCACTGGCTGCCACCGTGTTGGAGTTATAGTAACTAAAACCAACGTAGTCGACCGTCCCGTCGCGCAAGACTTCGCGGTCTTCCAAGGTAATATCCGCTCGAAAACCGGTCCGCTTAAAGAAGGCTTCCATATTGCGCGGATACTCGCCCCACGCCTGCACGTCCGAGAACCAGTAGCGCCGCTGCATCGCCTTTTCAGCCTGCATCACGTCGGCGGGTTTGGCCGTCAACGGGTAAATCGGTGTCATGTTGATCATGTTCCCAATCTTGAAAGCCGGGTTAATCTTGTGACCGATTTTTACGGCCAAGGCACTCGCAACCACTTCATAGTGCGCCGCTTGGTACATCAGCGCTTCCGCGTCCGGGTCACCCGGGTCAAGGACAATCCCCGAATCGGTGGCGATGGCGAACTGGTTATCGTAAGCCGTCTGGTTGTTAATTTCGTTAAAGGTCATCCAGTACTTAACCTTGTTGCGGTAGCGCTTAAAAACCGTTTCAGCGTAATGGACGAAAAAGTCAATAACTTTCCGGTCCCGCCAACCACCATACTTTTCAATCAAGTGGTACGGCATTTCGAAGTGTGCCAGGGTGACGACCGGTTCAATGCCGTACTGATGACAAGTTGCGAACAACTCATCATAAAACTTTAAGCCGGCCTCGTTTGGTTCAGTTTCATCACCTTGCGGAAAGATCCGGGTCCAAGCAATCGAAGTCCGAAAACATTTAAATCCCATTTCAGCAAAAAGCTTGATGTCTTCACGGTAATGGTGATAAAAATCGATTGCATCGTGGTTCGGGTAGTTTTTCCCAGCCAGGACGCCGGCGGTAATTTCCCGCGGAACGCCGTTTTCCCCCGCCGTCATCACGTCAGCAACACTGACCCCCTTACCACCGGCCTGCCAACCGCCTTCCAATTGATGAGCAGCGACCGCGCCGCCCCATAAAAAGTCTGACCGTAACCCGCTCTTAGTTGTCGTCATCGTCATCCGTCCTTTCGCTACGATAAGTCCGCACCGTTACTTGCAATCACCCGTTGGTACCAGTCGAAGGAATCCTTCTTGGAACGGTCAAAGCTTCCCTGACCGTTATCATCGGCATCAACGTAAATAAAACCGTACCGCTTTGCCATTTCACCGGTACTTGCGGAGACCAGGTCGATACAGCCCCACGGCGTGTACCCAATCAAGTCAACACCGTCTAAGACGACCGCTTCTTCCATCGCCCGAATGTGGTTACGGAAATAGCTAATCCGGTAATCATCGTGGACGTGGCCATCAGCTTCCTTCTTATCATATGCCCCGAAACCATTTTCAACGATAAATTGTGGCAAGTGCCAGCGGTCCTGCATCCAGTTCATCGTGTAACGCAGCCCGGTCGGGTCGATTTGCCAGCCCCAGTCAGATTTCTGAAGATAGGGATTTTCAACGAAGTCGTCCGGTTCCTTAAAGTCGTAATCCTGATCCCCGGCTTTACCCCGCGTCACAAAGGACATGTAGTAACTAAAGCCGACGTAGTCAACGGTCCCAGCTTTTAAGGTCGCTAGGTCGGCCGCCGTAATGTCTAAGTCAAAGCCCTTGCGTTCAAAGTATTTCGGCAGCCAGTTCGGGTAAACGCCGTTGCAATGCACGTCGCCAAACCAGTAACGCTTCTGCATCGCGCGTTCAGCCATCATCACGTCGGCCGGTTTAGCAGTCAACGGGTAAATTGGGCACATTGCGACCATGCAACCAATCTGAAAGTCGGGATTAATGGCGTGACCGGCCTGAACCGCCAAGGCGCTGGCTACCAATTCGTAATGGGCGGCTTGATACATCGCTTCTTCCCAGTTATCGTCTTTGTCCAACTGCAACCCGGAGTTTTGTAATAACGGGTGCGGATCCGACCAAGCCGTTTGGTTATTAATTTCATTAAAGGTCATCCAGTACTTAACCTTATCGCGGTAACGGTTAAAGACCGCTTTTGCGAACCGCACGAACAAGTCGATCAGCTTACGGTTACTAAAACCACCGTAGGCCTTTACCAAGTGGTACGGCATTTCAAAGTGTGATAAAGTAACCACGGGCTGAATGCCGTGTGCCAGTAAGTCGTCAAATAGGCGGTCATAAAATTGGAGCCCCGCTTCGTTTGGTTCCAGCTCGTCACCATTTGGAAAAATCCGCGTCCAGGCGATTGAGGTCCGGAAACACTTGAAGCCGAGTTCTTCAAATAGTTGGTCATCTTCAGGGTAACGGTGATAAAAGTCGTTGCCCCAGTGGTTCGGGTAAACTTCCCCGGCTTGAACGCCGTCAGTCACTTGCCGGGGTACGCCGTTGCGGCCGGCGGTCATGACGTCAGCGATGCTAACGCCCTTACCATCCGCTTGCCAAGCACCTTCTAACTGATGAGCAGCCACCGCACCACCCCACAAGAAGTCCTTGGGCATTTGATATCCAGTTGCCATGTTAAATCCCTCCAAAATCCAGTTGAATTCGTTTGTTAAGTAGTCAAAGCAATCCTGATTCTCAAAAAAGGACCCGAACGGTTACCAAAAGTGGTCATCGCCCGGGTCCCCAGTCAGGACGCTTACTTTGCTTCGACAGCGGCTAGCCGTCGATAAACGTCGACCACTTCGCCCGCTAAATCACGGAACGTGATGGCGTTCATCATGTGGTCTTGTGAATGGACCAGTAACAGCGAAACGTGGGTGTGATCTCCCTGCGCTTCGGCCGTCAACATGGCCGTTTGTGAGTTATGTGCTTCCGTCAAGAAGTTATCGGCTTCCTTTAGCTTGGCATCCGCCGTTTCGAAGTCACCGGTTTTGGCTGCCTTGATGGCTTCAAAGGCGGAACTTTTAGCGTTGCCACCGTTTACGATTAGGCCCATAATAGTTTCTAGACTGGCCTCAGTTTCTTGCGGCGCTTGTTGTTTTTCTGACATTCCACTTCATCCTCGTTTATGAATTTAAATTAAAAGGCTATCAGGCCGGCGTGGTTAATTATCGTGGTCTGATAGCAAGCAACCGCCTAAACTTATTTCTTGGCTAACGCGGCTTGGGCTTCCCGTAACACTTTTTCACCGTTCATCATGCCGTAATCCTGCATGTTGATGACTTCAACTGGGATGTCCACGCGCTTTTGAAAATCACTAAGCATGTAGCGGACTTGCGGTCCAAGCATTAAAATGTCGGGATCTTTTTCTAAAATCTTGCCATCCGCATCGCTGGCAGCGGTTGCAAAAATTTCAACGTCAACACCGTCCGCTTCCGCAGCCTTTTGCATCTTTGAAACTAACAGTGAAGTTGACATTCCGGCAGAGCATACTAACATAATTGTTTTTTCGGCCATAATAAACACGCTCCTAGATAGTTTAAAAAATTAATTGTGGCAAGCGGTTGCTTTAATAAACCGCTTTCATTACAATTAGAATTATAAGTCATGGGTACAAATTTGACAAGCGTTATTAATGAATTCAGACCGATTTATTGAATTGGTACCCATAAATATTTAATCAAAAAAAGGAAGTGAACGATCCATGTATCGCGACATTGCGACCAAACTTGTTAACGCCATTCAAGACGGCCAATTTGAGACCAAGTTGCCGACCGAAGCTCAGTTAATGGAACGGTTCCACGCCAGCCGAAATACGATTCGCAAGGCCATCGACCTCGTTTACCAACAAGGACTTCTGCGCCGGGTTCAGGGAAGTGGCTACTACATTACGAACATTCAGTTGCGGCACAAAACGGTGGTCAACTTATCCGCCCGTTCACTTTATAACAGCAACTTGCACCCCCGCGACTTGGAATCACAAGTCTTAACGTTCGACACGGTCAAAAGCAACACGACGTTCAGCCGCCAGTACGGGATTCCGACCGACGAAGAGCTTTACCGGGTCACCCGCTTGCGGTATTGGCACGACCAACTTTACTGCCTTGAAAAAGCCTACTATTTACGGTCCGTTGTCCCCTACCTGTCGCCCGAAGCGGTCAACTCCTCCATTTGGGATTTTCTGAGTGAGGCGTACGGCATCGGTGTGGCTAACAGCGATGACTACCTCTCACTGGCAAGGCTGACTAAGGAAGAGGCCCTTTTGATGGACCTCGAGGAGGGCGCCACTTACATGGCCCTCGATTCGGCCAACTATTATAAAAATAACGGTTTATTGAACTTCTCACACACCATTTTTGTTTATCCGGACCTAGCACTGTATTTCCACACGACCAACCTTGCGAATAATTAACGAGAATTTAAGGCTAACGCTATAATTTAACGGTGATTTATGGTTATAATGGTGGGAGTATCTCATTTTGTGATGGAGGAATTCGTTTGTCAGCACCCCTTTTTTCCGTGGTTGTTCCCGCGTACAACCAACATAAATTTATTAATAGTTGCTTGAAGAGCCTGCAAAACCAAACGGTGACCGATTTCGAAGTATTCGTGGTGGACGATTGTTCGACCGACGATACCGCCGACCAGATTGCCGCTTTTGTGGCCCGTGACAACCGTTTTCACCTGGTTGCGCACGCCCATAACCGCGGGGTTTCCGCTGCTCGAAACTCGGGAATGGCACGAGCACACGGTCAGTACCTCTGCTTCATCGACGGTGACGATTGGGTCGACACCAACTTTCTCGCCAACTTCCAAGCGGCTTACCGTGACCACCCCGGTAGCCAACTCGTAATTTGTGACCATTACGGCTACCTGTCCGTCCCGAGCAAGTCCAAAGTTTACAATCAAAAACAGCTAATTGACAACATTAACTTCGGCACGGTCGGCGGCTTTGCGTGGAATAAGTGTTTCATCCGTGAAATCATCACGGACCATCAACTTAAATTCAACGAAACCATCGACTTTCTTGAAGATCAATTATTTGCTTTTCAATATGCCAACTATGTGCACCAAGCACCCTACATCGCAACCAAAACGTACCATTACCGGTGGCGGTTCCGGAGTAACCTGGCGCATTTCGGGATTCCTTTTTTCGTGGCGCGCCGCAAGATGCTCAAACTATTGAAGCAACAACCGACCGCCGTTCCCGACGACGATTTGAAATAATAGCCAATACCAACCCCCGGGATAAAACCGTGACACCTGTCGTGGCTTTGTTCCGGATTTTTTTGCTACTTTTGAAAACGGTTTCATTAGCAACGTTAACTATGCTATGCTAATTAGAGAACCGCTAATGACGGCGGTGGTTGCCCGTCGCCCACCTACTGCGAAAGAAGGGATTCCCATGAAAACACCGGGTCATAAAAACAAACTGAGTTACTTTCTGATTGCCGGTGGTGCGCTGTTGCTGCTACTGATTATCCTAATTATCAACCGGCCGAGCTTGCGCGAACGATTAGTGGCCAAAAACTGGTACCTCTTTGACGACACTACCGTCACCTTAAAAATGAACGATACGACGGCCACAGCCAAGGACCGGCTCTTTTCTAGCGATGGTGGTCGCACGCGTCACGCGCAGGCCCACGTCATTTTTTACCATAATGGGACCGGTAAAATCGTTCAAAGCAAGCGGGTCACAGCGTTTAAGTGGACGTTAACTAAGAACGTTGTCACCTTAAAACCGGCTCACCAGTCAACCATTCACTGGACCTTAGCGCGGACCAGTGGCAAAGTTGCCGGCCAGCATTTTAAGGGTTACACCGTCGCTTCGGACGATCATTCGGGCCACCTGTTCGTTGGGACCGGGTTTCTATTATATAAACGCTGGTTTTAGGTACTGGCTGGATACCCCGTAATAAACGGACCCACCATTATTCATCATTAAAGGCTTGTTCAATCCCCACGCCCGCCTTACAATTAAGCTAGATTACTTTTCAAAGGAGGAATCCGCGTGGCAACGATTCACTTATACCTCGTCCGACACGGCGAAACCGAACTTAACGCGGCCGGACGCCTGCAAGGCATTTACGACTCACCCTTAACCCCGAACGGCGTCCGTTCCGCACAACGGTTAGCGCGGATGCTGGCACCGGTCCACTTTGACGCGGCCTACACCAGTGATTTGGGGCGGGCCCAACAGACGGCCCGCATCATCACCGACCTCCACCCCGAAATAAAAAAACCGACGATTGACGTCGGTTTACGTGAATTCAATTTTGGTGGCCTTGAAGGCACTAAGAATCGTTGGATCGTTAACCAGGTCCGCAAACAGCTCGGCATTGGTACTTTCGTAAAGCTGGTACTCAGCCGCGAACGCTTTGCGACCTTACTGTGGGTCTTCAACTCGCTGGACCGGACCCGTGGTGCCGAAACCTTAGTCGGCGTGACCGACCGGATCAGTCGCACCCTGCGCCGAATCAGCCTTTACGAACAACAGGACGGCCGCGATAAGAACGTTCTGGTCGTCGCACACGGTCTAGTTCTGAGCGCCTTTCTATACCAGATCAGCCCGCGCGAACTGCCAGCTCGGCTATTGAAAAATACGAGTGTTAGTCGGGTCGACTACACGGCCTCAGGGTTCCAGTTAGTGGATATTAACGTTACGCCGACTCGTCGGACCTAGTGGTTTCTAAGGTCTGGGCCGTTTGATAACAAGTCCGGAACTGCAACCGCGCTTGAATTCCAAAGAAGGCCTTGATTTTACGCTGAAGTTCCTGGGCGGTCGCGTGAACGACTTCGTCACTGCCCCCCTGTTGGCCGATAATCACAAGTACCCGGCTACTCTTTTTATTCAAATTAGCGGGCAACGGATTGGCGGTCAAGTCTTGTAACGCCAGCTTATCCGGCGTGACTTTAACCTGAACCGTCGTTCCGCCTAAGGCCGCCATATCCCAAGCCTGCATCGAAATTGCGTGGCGACTACCGATTAACTGCAGTAAGTCTGCCAAGGCGCTCTGGGGCTGGGCGACCGGAATCGCCTGCATACTAAGTTGTTTTTCGATTGCCGGGTTGAGTTCCCGATTATCCAAGTTAGTCATGGATAAAATGGCTAACGGGGTCGCCACCCGCGCCGGTAAAAGATCGATTTTCAACATCATCACTCCTAAAAACACTGCTCGTGGGACACTGAGCCCAACGGCACCCTTACTTAGTTTGCCAAATTTTATTCAAAAGTCAATTATCCACCCCACAAATTGCGGGAATCTTACAAACTTATTAACAACTAAAAGGGCCCGCTTAGCGCGCGCCCTTTTAGTTTGGTTACCGAATCAATCGCTCAATTTTTTTGTTCTTCCGGTTGCCCTTCAAAATAATTTTCTAAGAATTTTGCTAACCCGTCGTTATAGTTGGTATCAGTTTCATAATTAGCCACTTTTTTTACTTGCGGCAAGGCGTTGCCCATCGCCACGGAATAGTTGGCTTCGGCCATCATGCCCACGTCGTTCATCCCATCACCGAAGACAAAGGTGTGGGCGGCGTCAACGCTGAGTTCGCGTTGAATCTGCTTGATCGCCGTCCCCTTATCAACGCCCAGCGGAATTAATTCCAAGTTGCTGGGGTTCGAGGAAGACACCCGCAAGAGCTTACTACCGACTAACTTTTCACGGGCCGCGTCCAAGCGGGAAATGTCTTCCCGACTTAAAATGACCCCGTTCGTGATTTCATCTTCAATTCGGGCAAGCTGGCTAAAACTCTTAATTTCTTCATAACCGATCGCCGCGACCCCGGCATCAAAGTTAGCGGCGTTGCGGGCAATAAAGCGTGGAATCTGTTCCGTATAGTAGGCCTTGTCCGGCGTAAAGAGCATCATTGGTAAGTTATCGCGCCGCGCCACTAAGTAGGCTAATTCGACCGCCGCGCCCCCCAGCTTAGTCACTTCGCGGCCAGCGATTCCGTCAAAAACCGCCCCGTTGGAAGTGACCAGCTGCACGTCGTCGTTGAGCTTGTCGCGGACCGTTGCGGCTAATTTATACATCCGCCCGGTCGCAATGTAGAACTGAACGTCCCGTTGTTGCAGGCGCTCAATGGTCGCCTTGGTTCGTTTTGATACGTATTGATGGTCCGTTAATAAGGTCCCATCAATGTCCATAAAGACTAGGTAATTTGGCATGTCTAACCCTCCCACAATTTTACACTTATAATTGTACGCTATTCACACTCAGAATGGAAATCGCTTTCAAAACGAGTGCGGCTTTTCTTCAATCTGAAGAAAGTAAAGTTAAATCCAACTTTTATGACCATTTATTTAACAGTTAACGAAAGATTATTAATGATTTTTAAAAATAATTGACAATTACGCGCAAGGCGGGTAGATTAAAGAACAATTAATATTTGATGATAAACGTGTGATCAGTTAGTAACGTTAGCCATCATGGTTCAAGCGAGTCTGGAACGGTGCGAGCAGACAACCGGCGCTAACGCGAATATCCACTGTGAACGGTCCGGGTGAACTAGCGTAACCTGGGCTGGCCCGCACCCATTACCGTGCGCCGGATCATGATTGGTCCGCACAAGGTCAAGTCCGCAATGGCTTGATGAATTACCGGTGGTAACACGCGTCAGCGCCCGGCAGGCTTCGGTCTGCCGGGCGCTTTTTTATCAAAATTAATTAAATTCATATTAAAGGATGGTCATACATATGCATTTTACAGTACTCGGCGCAGGTGCCATGGGATTACGTTACGGGGTTTTATTACAGGAAGCTGGCAACCAGGTCGACTTTGTCGATACTTGGCAGGCCAACGTTGACCGGATTCACCAACAGGGCGGTGTTTACGTCTCACGCGACCACGCAAACCGTCACCTGGTTCCGGTAAAAGTCGTGTTGCCCGAAGACTACCATGATGATCCGGACGTTTGGGTGGTCTTCACGAAGCAGATGCAGTTGGCGGACTTCCTGACCCGCACCGCCCACGCGTTCAACCAGAACCAATACGTCCTGACCTGCATGAACGGGATGGGCCACGTTGAAAAACTGCTGAACTACTTCCAACCGGAAAAATTATTGGCCGGTACCGCGCTGGTCGCGACCGTCTTAAACGGCCCCGGCGACGTTGACTTTATCGGTGCCCGCGGTGCTGGTACCATGAACCTGGCCAACTATACTGAACAACCGGACGACATGACCCACCGGATCGTGGCTGAACTGGAAAAGTGTCAGTTCCACCCAAATTTAACCACCAATTTCCGGGGTACCCTGCTCGCCAAGGTGGTGTTCAATTCGGTCGTCAACACGTTGTGCACCCTCTTTGAGATCACGATGGGGGAATTTGCCGCCTACCCGGGTGCTGATGATCTGAGTCGCCAACTGATCAACGAAGCCTACGACGTTTGTGAACGCGACGGCGTGACGATGCTCAACACGCGGGCCGAAGAGTTAGACTCGGTCAACTACGTCAGCAAGGTGGCCAACCCGCTCCACTACCCGTCCATGTACCAAGACATGAGCCACAACCGGCCGACCGAAGTCGACTACATCAACGGCTACCTGGTTAAGTTGGGCCGTAAGTATCATTACGACGCCAAGACCCACGCCTTTTTGACCCACCTGGTCCACTTGGCCGAAACCACCCGCCAGGCAAACGCGGCCCAGACCGCCGCGGCACCGACCCAGGAAGCCAGTGCGTAACCAAACTTTCCTTTCTAAGTCCAAATCAGGTACAATGGATGGATAATGATTGACTTAGGGAGGGTCGCCACATTATGAACCGTCAGTTAAAGGGCATCCTGCTCGCCAGTGTCAGCGCCACGTTTTGGGGCGTTGCTGGTGCAATTGCCCAAACACTTTTTGATACGACCGATATCACGTCGGTCTGGTTGACCGGAATCCGCATGGGCGGCGCCGGTATCGGGTTATTCATCATCAGCCTAGTCACCCACGTTGATTTGTGGACGATTTGGCGCCACCCGCGCGATTGTTTTCAAGTTGTCGCCTACGCGCTCTTCGGGCTGATGCCGGTCCAGTTCACCTACTTTCTAGCCGTGGAAGCTAGTAACGCGGCGACCGCCACGATCTTACAATTCACCGGCCCGGTTTTTATCGCCCTATGGATGGTGGTCGCACACCGGCAACTACCGACGCGATCGGAAGGCCTAGCCATTTTATTGGCGTTACTCGGCGCGTTTTTATTAGTCACGCACGGTAACCCGGCCACCCTAGTCATTTCCGTCTGGGCCTTACTTTGGGGCCTGCTTTCAGGCGTCACCTCGGCCACCAATACGCTGATTCCGGCCAAGTTATTGACCAAGTACAGCCCGATGGCAATCAACACCTGGTCGATGATTCTGGGTGGCATCCTGTTCAACCTAGTCCAACCAGTCTGGACGATTCAGGTGCCGATGACCGTGACCAACGTTAGCAAGTTGGCGTTCGTGATCCTATTCGGAACGCTCCTCGCCTTCCTGTTCTTCTTACAAAGTCTCCAGTACATCCGGCCGACCGTCGTCAGCTTACTTGACGCTTTTGAACCGCTCTCCGCAACGGTTTTAGCGGTGCTAGTCCTCGGCGTCAGCTTCGGTTGGTTAGACCTGCTTGGTAGTATTCTGATTATCAGCACGGTCTTCATCTTGGCTATCGGCCAAGCCCCAAATGACCGTACAAAGGCCAACTTCCGCCGCAAGCGGTCCCGGGAATCCTCTTAACTTTGTAAACTAAAAATAACCGCCCCTCAATCAAATGATTGGGAGGCGGTTTTACTTATTCAGGTTAATAACCACGCTGCAGGTCAACCTGGTGGCTGGCTAACGTGCCGGTTTGCGACCACTGCGTCAGGTTCGCGTAAAAAATGTTAAAGACCGTGGTTTTAAAGTGGGCGATCTGACCGGAAACGTGCGGCGTGATAATGACGTCGTCGCGTTGCCATAACGGGTCATCCGCAGCCAGTGGTTCCGGATCGGTCACATCCAGCACGGCACCACCTAATTGATGTCGATCCAGCGCCGTGACCAAGTCCGCGGTCACCACCGCGGGGCCCCGACCAACGTTGATTAGAATTGGCTGCTTAGTCGCCGCGTTAAACAGTGATTCGGCAAACAGCCCCCTCGTGGTCAGCGTCAGCGGCAGGGCGTTGACGATAAAGTCGGCTTGTGCAACCGCCGCCTGATGGGCGCCCAACGCGACGGTCGTTTTGAAACCCGCTGCCGGGTGACCAGTGGTGTTGACCCCGGTCACGTTCATTTGAAAGACCGCGGCCTTTTTGGCGACCGACTGGCCAATCGCACCGGTCCCAAAGACCAGTAATTGCCGGCCGGTCAGGGTCGTCGTCTTGACCGGCAACGCCCACTGACGGGCGCCCAGTTGATTACGCAACGCGGCTTGGTACCCGCGGACGAACATTAACATCCCACCCAGGACGCTTTCACCAATTGCGTCAGCGTGAATTCCACTGGTATTGGCCACCAACGTCTGGTTCGCTTTAAGGGCTGCTAAGGGCAACTTGTCGACCCCGGCAGAAATCGTCTGAACGAATTTCAGCTGGTTGGTGGGCCGGGCTAAAATCGTCGTGACAATTGGATCGTAGCCAAAAACCACCTGAACATCATCGTAATCCGCCGGCGTTAATTCGCTGACGGTTTTAAACTGCCAGTCAGCGTAATGCGCTTTTAAAGTTGCTGCATCGGCTGGTTTGAGTGTTTGAATCATTAACATCGTTGGCATCGCTATTCCCCGTTTCATCATTAATTTTAAAAAACCAGTCCGTTCCGCTAAGGCTGCGGACGAACTGGTTTAAATAATCCCTAACTACTTAATTATTAGCCGTACCAGTTTGCTGGTCCGCTGCTTGACCGGTTTGATTGCCAGCGGTGGTTCCGTTAGTCGTCCCATCGGTCGTTCCGGTACTTCCAGTCGGCGTACTTGACTGGGTTGCCGGTTGCGCCGAACCCGTTGCGGCACTATTAGCCGAACTCGTTTGGGTACTGTCGGTGGTCGTCGTGCTAGAACTGTCCGCACTGGAAGTAGCCGTGACGCTGCTGGACGCTGCAACGCTTGATTCGGAACTTTCAGAATAAGTCGAACTGCTGTCGCTTTCAGCCGCCGTGCTGCTGGCCGCCGCACTATTTTGGTCAGCTAACGCCTTACGGTCAGTCGTCAGCTGCTTATAATCATCGGCCGCCAGTTGCGATTTCTTCCGGTACGCTTTTAAGTTTGCAAGCACCGTGTCGACTTGACTAGACGGCGTTTCCGGGTTTAACTTACCGGCCTTAGTGTAGAGCGCCTTAAAGTCTTGGTGATACTTAACGACCTTCTTAACGATTTTTCCGGTCGCTTCAAACTTACGATCGTACTTCTTCGTAAAGTAGGTCTTACTACTGGTCAACCCCGCAACCGCCAAACTTTGCCGGCCCTTAGTGATCGTATCCATCGTTACCTTGGCGTTGATCAGGCCGTTATCGTTCCGCAAATTCTGGTAGCGCGTCCGCACTGCCAACATTTTCTGGGCGTAGTCGTGCTGTTGTTGCAGTGAATCCTTATCACTGGATTCCTTAAGCCCGTCAATGTCGGTCTGCAATTGTTGGACCTGCTTAGTCGTGACGCTCGCCCGAATGTCGCGTTGGTCGTCAGAAACGTAAATCTTGCTGATCAACCGCTCGGCATCGGCCTTGGCACTCGCCTGCTGACGCTTAGCGTTACTCCACATTAGTAATGCCCCCGCAAAAGCAATGACTAAAATCGCTAAGCCCGTAAGTACCCATTTCCAACTAGAACGGCTGGGTTTCTGGTGACCACGGATTTCCGTTGCTTTTCGCTTTAAATGCGGATTCTGATCTTCACGCCGCGGCGTACGTTCGGGTTGGGCCGGCGTCGGTTGCGTTGCTTGCTCACTTTCCGGTGCCCGCTTTTTCTTATTTGGATCAACGCCACCGTTGGGCTGCTGATCACCGTACAACGCTTCGCGGGACAACGGCAATTCCGGCGTGTCCTCATCGTTATACGTAGATTCGACCCCGCGAACCCGAATCGGCGGAACCGGGACTTCCGAAGTCGTCGGCGCTGCTGACGCTGCCGAAGCGGGCGCCGAGCGCCGCGCCGCACTGACCGGCTCAACTTTAATCGGGGCTTGCGACGTCTCCGCTTGTTCGTGATGTGGCACCTTAATAACATCGTTCGCTTTAGCCGCGGCCGAAGTCGTTGAATGCTCACTTTCTTCCTTCACGTCGTAAACCAGCGGAATTTCATCGTCACTAGCCGGTTGCTGCGTTTTATTGACCGAATCCTTTTTCGGTGGCTGGTTATCATTCTTAGTTACTGCTTGTGTGTCATCATCATTATCATCTGGCAACGGCTCGGTCATTGACCGCCATAGCCGCTTACCTAAATGCGATTGTTTGTCATCTTTTGCCAATATCCCCGCTCCTTGCCCATTGTTCAGTTCGCTGCCGGCGCTGGCGTTTACCGCGCCGTTCTTAACGAACGATATACTTTAAATTATAGCATGGAATCGATTGGTTCGGCACGTTAGTCAGTCCGCTTTTCATAATCCTACCGGGAGCGCTTAATATTCAGCGCGTCTTCTGCTATAATCGGGTTATCCAAAGATTGAAAGTGGGGACTTAATATGGCTACTGCCAAGGTTATTTTTGCAACGATTACGGGTAACAATGAAGACGTTGCCGATATTATTACGGAAAAGTTTGAACAGTTGGGCGTGGACGTCACTAAAGAGGAAATTTCTCAGGCAGATGCCACGGAATTCGAAGACGTTGATATTTGCGTCGTAGTTCCTTACACTTACGATCAGGGTGCCCTTCCCGAAGAAGGCCTCGACTTCTATGACGACCTTCAAGAACTTGACCTGAGTGGCAAAATCTTCGGCTGTGCCGGTTCTGGTGACACCTTCTATGAAGAAGACTATTGTCGTGCCGTGACCGACTTCAGCGCCGCCTTCAAAAAGGCCGGTGCCACTCAGGGAGCCAGTGACGTCTTCGTCAACCTGGCCCCCACTGCTGAAGATATTGAACACCTTGACGCCTTTACCGAACAACTGGTTAAGGCCCAAGCCTAGTCATTAGTAAAAAACGAGCCCCGGATTTGCGTGTGCAAATCCGGGGCTTTGATTTACTTACTTTTCCGTGTCAACCACCACTGGCGACAATAGTTATATCCGGCTTCAACAATAAAGAACAGGACCGTGATCTCCACCGTCGCTAGTAAGTAAGTCCAAAAGTGGTAACCGGTTTTGCCGATCCATAAGTCGTAAGGCCCCTGAATCAATAAAAAATAGACGATTAGGGTATTTAAGATATAACGGGTATGGCGCCAAATCGAATGCCACTTCATTTTTTATACTCCTTCTGTCGTTGCCAACGTCTGAATTGCTTGTTTCAACTTGCTAACGGGTAACTGATTACCAGGACCGGCGTGACCAACCCGCCCAATCGCAATGGCCGAACCCGTCAACTGACCACAGACGGCGTTAAACCGGCCTAGGGCGCCGCTAGCACTAGCCACGACCGGTAACGCTAACTGGTCACGAGCCGTAGCAGTCGCCGTCATTAACGCCAAAATAGCCGCGGTAGACTGGCCCGCAATCGTGACCCGGGCAACGTCGGCTCCCGCCGCGGCCATTTGCCGGTAGGCTGTCACCATTTCTGGTGCCGTCGCGCTATCGGGTAACGTTTGGCTAATGCACAGTTTTACATCGTTTGCCCGCATCTGGTGAGTCAGCGTCCCGTAATCCAACTGACTGATCATTTCAAAGTCAACGTCTAACGCAACGACCGCCCGGTTATTGATCAGTGTCAGACAAGTCTGGTAGTACTTCTCAGCGGACATGGTCGTCGCCGGATGTTTAAACGCCGCCACGACCGGAATCGTCCCCAAAACTTGCCGCAACTGGCTAGCCGTGTTAATTAACTCCGCCCGGTTATCCAGCTCCTGGTAAGCCCCCAGTTGCCAAATAACGATTTCAGCAGCGGAGGTCAAAACTTGACCAGCCTGTCCCATCAAAGTTTGGCGGTCAGCTGCCGCAATGACGACCCCCACTTTAGGTGTTCCTGAAGATAAGTCGACCGTCCCAATCGTGACTGTTTTCAAAATGATTCCTGCTTTCTTAATCAGTTTAGCACGCCACCCTCGCTGGCTGGTATGCGTAACGTTGGTAATTTTACTATTCTATTTAACAATAGCAAACTTTCGCCGTTTTATCAGCTATAATTCATTTTTCACGCGAATTTTTAAGCACTTTCTCAAATTGAAAAATAGTTATTGTCAGCGCTTCCATTTTCGTTTTAAAATTAGTTATCTTAACACAAAAAAGAGGTCAGGAAAATGAAAACTGAAAAGCAGCTCCGATGGTCAAACATCGCATTAATCGCCTTCGTCTCGGTCTGGGGACTCGGTAACGTGGTTAATAACTTTGCGTTACAGGGACTGTCCGTGATCACCTCGTGGATTTTGATCATGATCATCTACTTCATTCCCTACACGCTGATTGTGGGTCAGCTTGGTTCAACCTTTAAGGAAGCTGAAGGGGGCGTGTCTTCGTGGATCCGGGCAACTAGTACTAAGAAGTTAGCCTACTACGCCGCCTGGACGTACTGGATCGTCCACATTCCCTACTTGGCACAAAAGCCTCAGGGGATTCTAATTGCCTTTAGTTGGCTTTTCCGCGGTAACGGGAACTTTGTTAACACCGTTCCGGCAATTGTGGTCCAAGGTATTTGTTTAGCACTTTTTCTATTCTTCCTTTGGATCGCATCCTTGGGGTTAACGACTCTGAAACGAATCGGGAGCGTTGCCGGTACCGGAATGTTCATCATGTCGATTCTATTCATTATTTTAGCCGTATCAGCACCATTAATGACCAAGGCAACCGTTCAAACCCCGAACATGACCTCCATCAAGTCGTACTTACCAAAATTTGACTTTGCCTACTTCACCACGATTTCAATGCTGGTCTTCGCCGTGGGGGGTTCCGAAAAAATCTCCCCGTACGTGAATAAGACCAAAAATCCGGGCCGTGAATTCCCGCTCGGCATGTTAGTTCTCGCCGGGATGGTTGCGGTCTGCGCGTTACTTGGTTCCTTTGCCATGGGGATCCTGTTCAACTCACACAACATTCCCGAAGATTTGATGGCAAACGGTGCCTACTACGCATTCCAACGCCTCGGTGCCTTCTACCACGTTGGTAACTTTTTCATGATTCTCTACGCGTTTGCAAACGTTCTGGCCCAAGTTTCCGCTCTAGCCTTTTCAATCGACGCACCGCTGAAGATTTTGTTGGGTGATGCCGACCCAGAATTCATTCCGAAGAAACTAAGTAAGATGAACAAAAAGGACGTGCCGGTCAACGGTTACTTAATGACGGGAATTTTAGTCAGCATCCTGATTGTAATTCCGGCCCTCGGTATTGGCAACATGAACGAATTATATAACTGGTTATTAAATCTTAACTCGATCGTCATGCCGATGCGCTACCTCTGGGTATTCCTCGCGTACATCTTATTGAACCAGCACCTCAAACAGTTTAAGAGTGAATACATGTTCTTGAAGAACCCACTCACCGGGAAAATCGTTGGGGCTTGGTGTTTCTTCTTCACCGCCTTTGCCTGCATCCTCGGGATGGTACCAAAGACTTCTCTTTCAGCCAACCCAAGCGGCTGGTGGTTCCAATTAACCTTAAATATTATTACCCCATTAGTTTTCATTGCCTTAGGGATGATTTTACCGTTAATCGCACGCCGGGGCCGGGCGAAAGCCTAACCCAACAAAAAGAAGCTTTTAGAAGATTATTCTAGAAGCTTCTTTTTGTTTTTAAGTAACGATTCAAATAATAACTTTTATTAATATTTTTATAAGCGACAATCGTTATTTTACCATTCGCACTAATTTTGCGTTATTATCTAGGTTGATATCGGTTTCATTACCGTTAACGGTTTTAACACTTAAAATGTAAGCACTGATTGCGATTAAGGAGGTTTAACCATGGAAAGCATCACACCCGTATTCGATGATTTTTTAAGAGACTACGCAACCGTCTTGCGTTACATGAATCAACAGATCGCAGCACCACTCAGTGAGTATCACCTCACCTTTGACACGTTTCTCATCATGCACGAGATTGCGACTAGCGTTAGGCCCATCTTATTAATGGACATCGCCAACAGTCACCACGTCTCGCGCAGCGCCATTTCACGGCAAATCAGTATTTTATTGAAATACGACTACGTTTATCAAGTTTCCAACCCGAATGATCGGCGTCAAAAAAGTTTACTACTTACTGAACAGGGGAAAGAAATCGACAACGTCTTAACCGGCGCCATGCAAACGATTTTTAGTCAGTGGACCAAAAAATTGGGTAAGCGCCGGATCAATAGCCTCCTTAGCTTGCTCGGTGACTTTACCCGCCAGATTATTGTTCCGGCCTATCAAAAGAGCGACCGGTCAACCGAACACTAACCTTACTGATTAACAAGCCGGCCTGAAGCACTAGCAGTGCCATTCTGATACTTCCGCTGGTAAGTATTAATACTCAGTCAAAATAGCAACCGGGACGCACACCGTTAGCTTTATCACTAACGGTGTGCGTCCCGGTTTTTTGGCTAGTGTGCCTTAATTTCATTACTTTAAAGCCGTTTAGCAGATTTGAACTGCTGACCTCTTCCTTACCATGGAAACGCTCTACCTCCTGAGCTAAAACGGCAAAATTCTTTGTCTAGTATACCAAACTATTAGCCGTGACAAAAGGTTGACCGCATAATGGTATAAAAAAAGAACCAACCGTAGTTGATTCCAAATTGCATGGCAACGTCCTACCCTCGCAGGGAGCGATCCCCCAACTACTCTCGGCGCTAAGAAGCTTAACTTCTGTGTTCGACATGGGAACAGGTGTATCCTT
>NZ_BJDZ01000029.1 GCF_005405405.1 Lactiplantibacillus plajomi | reverse complement strand
GTCCTCCTTGTAAGTAAGTTGTGGTGACTATATTTTACAAGGACTCAGGCTGTGAGTCTTCTTTTTGATCATTTGTTGCACTTCAATTGTAAATTCGTCGGGTTAAAAAAGTTTGCAAATGAGGTTACTGATACAGAGAGTGTCCAATTGGGAGCGGGGATTGTTGACACTGAATTTAGAGAGAAGATCAGAAACGTGGTTGGTAATGCGGAAAATAATAAGCATTTATCAACGCTTAATATTGAACATAAAAAAATTGAAAATTTACAAAATGAAATCGGTCTGGATTATCAACAGACTATCTTTTTCTTAGATACGACAATGGTTCGAAATAACGGAAGCTTAGGCTTAGGGATGACGACTGGAGAGTTTAGATGGTCATTTGAAAACCAAGAAGTTGGTAGGATGCCTGTTAATAATATTATTTTTTCAATTTTAAATGAACAAAGGATGCAAGTGCTAAACTTTGCAGCTGAATCTAATGGTATCACAGTTTGGGAGATAGACTTTGATACAACAGTAGTTGAAACGCTTATGCGAATTAAAGCATTTCTGGAGGCGCAAGACTCTAACGTTCAAATGTTTAGAAGTAAAGTTGATGAATTATTGAATGGTGATTCTGTTGATAGTGAAGTATTAAACCTTATTGACAATTTACCGCTAACCAACGATGAAGAGCATGTACGTACAGAAAGTCTCATTATTGATAATGTTATTCAGAACAATGACTGGCGCCAGGTCATAAGCTATTTGGAACAATTAGGTAAATATGATGTTGCTCAATTTAGAACTAAATGCGCTGCAGCTCTAAAGGCTGCTGGTAGGCTTGTTGATGATGAAGGAAAACTACAAGAGCAAGACCAAGACGCGTTATTGACCTTTTTCCAAGAGTTTGATGAGACGAACGACTATTTACTCGAGACGGTCAGGTTGCAAATTAACTTGGGCGACTTTTGGGACGCACGAATGACTTGCTTAACGAAATTGGGTGAATCTTCAAGAAAACCTCTGTTAGATAAAATGGATGCGATTGAGTTATCTGATAGTAGGGAAGCAGCAGAGGCTGTATTTGATGAAGATTTGGATTACTTTAAAGAAAATGAGGCTCGTGCGAATGAATTGCTGGCTGGTGGTGTTATGCCGGCAGAACTCGCATTGTTAATGCAAAAGTCGCCCAAATTCATTAAAAAGTTACGGAAATTAACTGATGAAGAGTATCTTAATAATTCTGCCAATGCATTCGGTTTTACGTGGGATATGATGGCTGCAAGCCAACGTGATCTTGACTATTTTATTAAAGTGACCAATCATGATAGTCGACCGAGTGATCTTATTATTGGTACTGGTGTTTTGCTAGTCATGAAGAAAAAGTACGAAAAATTAGAAATTAATCGGGGTATTCTTCGTGATCAAGTTCTTACACCACAGAGAACAGAGGAACTGAAACAGGAGATAGCTGACCAAGAAAGTGAATTGGCTGTTATGGGGCAGGCAAAAGAAGCAGCGGATCGAAAACTGGAGCAAGATCAAGAAGAATGGGACAGTCTGATGGCTAGCAATTTGCGCAGTAATTATGCGGCCTTTAATGAAAGATTGATGTCCCTTGATGAGGATGAAATCAAAAACAACTTACGGGTAAGGTACGTTGAGGATGAAGAATCTTTACGGAAATCTGCACAAGAAAAGTTGCAAACAAATCAGGTTAGAATCAAGGAACTAAAAGAACGTCTAACAAATATGGCTAATTACTTAATGGAAAAGGCCTATAATGAAGCGCCACTTGAGCGTGGAGAATTTGAAGAAGAAAGTGTATTTGATGAACGTGTACTAGACTATAAAAGGAAACTCTTGATGACTGCAGAGGATAATAGCGGTGAGGAGTCTGAAAAGGCTAGTGACGAAATCATGCATTTAGAAAGCAAAGTTGATGAAGAGCGTAAATTTTTAAATGGTCTGCATAGTAGAATTGAAGCGGAACAACAGATATTAGAACTGGCTTATAACAATTGGTTGGATGCTGCATCTGTTTCAGAGCTATTGAAGTGGATTGGAACTGTATTTGCAGATGATATCAAAATTGGACACTACGTTGCCGATACTCAGAAATTTGAGTATGAATTTCAGGGTGGAAGTGGAAGCTTATCTGTACCTATAAAAATTGCTCAGGAGTTCCGGGAAAACTTTTCAACCGACAACGTGATTGGAATAGAGAAGTTCGATGATGCGATTAAAGTACAGTATAAATTTGCAGATCAAGTATTTTCTATTCAAGCTATCCAACTAAGCTAGCCTGCTGCTGGTGTTTAAAGACCAGGATTAAATACTAACAATGAGACGTCTCTTACAAATGTACAAAATGTGTATGTTTTATAAGAATACTATTGATAATTATTTATAAGTTTTGTAGAGATTATAGGAGTAATTATCTATAATTAGTATTATTAGGTTAAATTATTAAGGTATAAAAGGATATCTAGTTTTGGAGGAAAGTATAATGAGTGATGAGTATAGTTTGGAGAGTATGTTTGAAAATACCGATTCGAGCTTAGAAGATGAGCTGTTGTCGGAGACTGAAAAAAAGACATCAACGGCACCTGTGCAACCTAAAGCGAGCCCGCAACCACAACCGCAAAAGACGGTAGCTCCGAGTGTAGCACAAAAAGTAACTCCAGTTGTTGAGCAAGATTCTGAATCGGTCAACGATGCAGTGAAGTCGTTGTTGGAATCTGACAACAGTCCCGCTGTGTCGTCAGCAACTAGTCAAGCTGAAGTAACGAAACCTATGTATGACAAGTTGAATACTGCTGATCAAGGGATGGCGGTTAAGGTCTCGGACCAATTAAACTTTGATAATCGCGATACCTTAATGAATTATGCTTCGAAGGTAACAAGTAGTATTGATGCATTTTCCAAAAAAGTTCTGGAAAACGCTGATTCTGAAACTAATCAAGCTAATGTGAGGCGCAACTTACATCAAATTTCTAGTGTATTGAGAAATGCTAATGTAAAAGAGCTACTTGAAGATAATCCGGAACAGCCGGTAAAGCAAGAAAAAGGTGGATTCTTTAGTAATTTATTTGGTCATAAAGAAACCAATAAGTTAGTTCAAGGTAATAAGATTGACAAATTCCGGAGTGTTTCAGAAAAAATTGATATTTTAAAGGAACAACTTGAAGGTGGCCAGCAGCAGTTATCTGGTGATATTGATACATTGAATAAGCTTTATGAACAAAATTTGAATTTCTTTAAAGCCTTAAATATTTATATAGCTGGTGCGGAATACTATAATGAGCAATTGGTCACACAGGTGATTCCAGAGTTACGTCAAAAGTTAGCAAACGCTACAGAAAGTAGTTTAGAAAGTGAGCGGTTAACGCGTACACAAGACTTTCAAAATGCGCTTGAAAGAAAAATCTACGATCTACGTTTAGTTCGGCAGGTTTCTTTAAATCAGGCACCGTCTATCCGACTTATTCAGACTAACAATCGTAATCTGATTGATAAGATTCAATCCTCAATCACTGCTACTTTACCGGTTTGGAGAAATAATTTCGTAACGGTATTAGCTACGGTCCATCAGCGTTCGTTAGCCCAAGCACAAAGAGAAATTTCTGATACAACCAATGATTTATTAAACCAAGGGGCTGATTTGTTGCATCAAACGACCATTGAAACTGCTAAAGAAAATGAGCGCGGGATTATTGAAATTGAAACATTGCAACATGTACAGGATCAGTTAATTGCTTCGATTGATGATACGTTGAAAATTCAGCAAGAAGGTGCCCAAGCCAGAGCAGAATCGACTAAGAAACTGGCGGCGTTGGAAAACGGGTTGAAGAATAAGTTGGAAGAAATTTCTCAACGGAGGTACGAATAAGTATGAAAACAGCTTTGCTTTGGATTGGAGCAATTCTAGTATTTTTGGTTTTACCAATGTATATCGGTATTCCACTTCTATTAATATTTATTGGTTATATGTGGTATCGAGGGAAAAAGAATAAACCCGTAGCTAAGAAGTTAACGGACCGTGAACAAGCACAATTGAAAATGCAACAAACAAATCGAGAAATCATTAGTAATTATCAAAATAATACTAAAAAGGTTACTAAAGATAACAAGAAAAAGTATGAGTTGAGTAAGCAAGATGTAAAATACTGGACAGAAAATGTGCAAATTCTACTCAAGCAGATTATTGATAATGAAAATATTTTTGCAAAAGAATCTTCACTTTCTTCGATGGGGTTCGGGAATGAACTATTTGTCATTCTAGAGGACATCGCAGCTCGTATTATTGACAATCCAAAAGAACTCTTACGATTTGATCCAGTATTGCAGAATCTATTACCAGGATTTTCTACCTCGGCTAATGAGTACAGTGAACACTATCAAAATAATCTGATTGCAAATGATCCGAAAATTGCGGAGATGCTAGAAAAAACGCGACAGCAATTAAAGGGATTGGCAAGTGCAATGCAGACAAAATATCGTGAATGTTTAAACAGTGATGCACAAAGTCTATCAGATGCGATGTCATTTTCAAATGCAGTTATCCACACAGAATCTAAGCGAATTGAACAACAAAAGCAAGATTCTTCTCTTAGCAATGTTTCGGTAGAGGACCTTCTAAAAAATAAATAAGTGATATCGATTTAAGTTCCAGTAAGTAGACGATTGTCTTCTTGCTGGAACTTTTTACATACTTTAAGCACCAATCACCCGACGTTTCTCCTGCGTAGTGTGACTGTGGCAATCATCATGAGTTAATTATAATTAGTATCAATTGTAGTAGGGGGTGGTGTTTGGTTGGATTTATCAGATTTGTTTGCGATTAATCGTCGGGTACGGGGAACGAGGTACCTGGTTAAGCAAGTTGATCAACGGATGGTGAGTAAGCGCGTTCCGGCAAAGTTTAACTGGTTAGCCTTTATTTTTACGGCGTTTTACGCCGTCTTTAGTCGGCAGTATCGGACTAGGGGATTTATTGCCAAATTATTTGGTGACTTGTTGCTATTAGTCCTGATTAACTGTGGCTTATCGTACTTATTTGAGGGGTCCGATTGGTTGTGGAATATTATTGAGACTTTCTACTTCGGGAGTATGTTCGACACTTGGTATTACAACCAGTTGCGTAAAAACGGTTATCGTGAGGATCCTAATCACCCACCCGCAGATTTTGAGTAAGGGGGTCGCCCATGGAAGAGGAAGTCGATGTTGAAGCGCTCCACTCGTTTTACCGCGGCGTGAGCGAATTAATTGGGGTTGAAAATATGTTACGGCTGTTCGACCAGTATCGCGGCATGCAAATTACGATTCCGATTCACCTGTATGACCGGAATTTAGCGGCCGAGCACGTTATTAAGCATTACAACGGCCACAACGCCTACGAATTAGCAAATAAGTACGGGTACTCACAGCGCTGGGTCGCGAAGGTCTTGCGTGATTATCAACGCAAGGAGTAGCACACATTGAATTTGGAGGAGTGAGCTTAAATGGATATTTCGGATTGGTTTGATTTTAATAACCGCGTTAAGCATGATATGACACTAGTTAAGGAAGTTAACGGGCAAGTGGTTACGAAGCACGTTAAGGGGTCGATTAATTGGTTAGCTATCATATTTACGTTTTTCTACGCGCTGTTTAGTCAAAAGTATAAAACAAAAGACTTTTTGAAAAAGACGGCTATTCCGTTCGTTGCCTTAATTGTACTAAACGGATTGATACAAGTGATCTTCGGGTCAACGATTGGGACCATTATCAATTTTGCTGGGGCTATCTGGTATGGTTTGATGTTTGACACCTGGTTCCGCAACCAGTTGTTAGCGAACGGTTATCATGTGGATAACCAGGCACAAGCCAACGCAACCGCGAACCAAAATTTCGAATAAGTTATCCACGCCTGTGCAGAAACTAGCGCTAGTTAGCGGGGGAAACGGAGATAAGTGCCGTCAAAAGTGGATAAAGTAATCAAAAGTCGTTCGGTTTTCCACCGAGCGACTTTTCTTGTGATGAAAATTGTCAAAAATAGTTATCCACTGTGTATAACTAAAGTGATTTGAGATAAAAGCGGTCCATTGCCGTGTGTTTGGTGTGGATGAGTGGGTGAGCCAGGCGTTGAAAACCGAGTTTTTCGTAAACATGAATGGTGGCAGCGAGTTGGTGACTGGATTCTAAGTAAAGTTGTTGATAACCGGCTTGGCGGGCGAAGCGCGTGACTTGGTCGATCAGTGGATAACTCAGGTCGTGACCGCGGACGTCCTGCCGTAAGTACAGTTTTTGGAGCTCGGCAACGTGGTCAGCGCCGTTGACCTCACCGCAACCGGCACCGCCAACGACTTCGCCACTATCAGTCGTCATCACCCAGTAACCGCGGTCGGAGCGGGCGGCGTAAAAAGCGGCTAAGTGGTCGAGATTTCGGTCGTAGTAGGCCGTTCCTGGAATGGCGAGGCCGGCGTCTTTAAGCGCCGTTTGGACGATGGTCTTGATAGCGGCATCGTCTGCGGACGTGATTGGACGAATTTTCATCGCAATCCTCCTTTCGGTAAAATTGGCTTTAGTGTAGCACACGGTGACTGCAACGGCTGGGGATAAGTTTGCGCCAGGTTTACTTTGACTTAAACCGGGGTTCAAGTGGTATCTTTAAAGCGAGGTGAGTAAATGACTGAATTAGAAAAATTACGAAACGGCGACTGGTATGACTTTTCAGATGAAGCGGTGGCGCAACAAAAAGCCCGGGCGGCCGAACTGTGCCAACAATTTAACGCGATTCCGGCGACGGACCCCGAAGCCCAGACGGCTAAAATCAAGCAAATTTTGGGTTCATATGGTGCCAACCTTTCTGTCCAGAGCCGCTTTAATTGCGACAATGGCCGTAACATCCACGTTGGTGACGATTTTTTGAGTAATTACAACTTAACGATTCTGGACATTGCACCGGTTACTATCGGAAACCACGTCATGATTGGCCCGAACGTTGATATTTACACGGTCAACCACCCGTTGACGGCGGCGGGGCGGCGCAATTATCAAGCGAAGGGGCTGCCCGTTAAAATCGGCAACGATGTTTGGATTGGCGGCAAGGTCACGATTACGCCCGGCGTGACGATTGGCAACAATGTCGTTATTGCGGCCGGCGCGGTGGTAACGAAGGACGTTCCGGACAACGTGCTAGTTGGTGGGGTCCCCGCTAAGGTGATTAAACCACTGGCTGAGTAACTAAACATTCCACTTTTAACTAAGTGGAATGTTTTTGACTGTTCGAGTTGATTCGTGGAGGCGCAAAGTTTTGCGCTATAAATTGAACAAGTGGTAGTTGGTTCCTTAAGCAAAAATGAGCTGCGCGGTCTGTTGCGAGTTGCACCTGTTAACTTCGTGATTTACCAAACAAATTTCCAAATCCCGCTTGACGATGAACCAACTTCATCACCTATAATCAGAAATGAAAGCGCTTATCATAGGAGGCTGAAACAATGAGTAAATCAGAAGTTAAAACGTTTGTTGGTCACGGGAAAGGTTTTAAGGATGATATTGTTTTAAACGTCACAATTGAGGATGGCCATCCCACTGAAGTGGCACTGGTATCAAGTAACGAAAGTCCGGAAGTTGGTGAGAAGGCCTTACCGGAATTAGTTGCGACGGCTAATCAGAATAAGCAATTTAAGGTCGACGGGGTGTCCGGGGCGTCGCACACTTCCGACGGCTTCAACGCTGCGTTAAAGGACGTTGAAAATCAGGTCAACGGTGTTCAACCAACGACGGTTACCAACGTTAAGGATGGGACTTACGTCGTCAATTTTGACTCCTTCGTTGAAAACCAGGGGTTACCGGGTAAGGGGAAGGATACGTTGGTCGTGACCTTTAAAGATAACCAAATTCACGACTTACAGGTCCCTGACTATACCGATACGCCGGTGATCGGCGGGATGGCCTTTGACTTGTTGAAGAAACAGGTAATTGATCATCAATCGACGGCGGTCGACGCGATTACGAGTGCCACGGTTTCGTCACAAGGCTTCTTGTCCGGAATCGCTCAGGCGGTCACCGCGGCTGGTGGGGACGCCGATGCGTTTGCTAGCCGCAAGCTCCCTGTTCACAAACCTGAACACCGGGAATTAACGACTGACATCGTGGCGATTGGGGCCGGCTTAGCCGGTTTCAGTGCTGCGCTTGAAGCCGCGCAGGACGGTGCCAAGGTGATGCTGCTAGAAGCTGGTCAAACTTACAGTAGTTCGACCACCCGTGCCCAAGGATTCATCATGGGGGCCGACACGCCCGAACAGAAGCGGCGTGGCATTCAGGATAGTGCCGACCACTTCTATAAAGATTTGATGACCGTTTACGGGGACGAACCGAACATCGAACCGAAATTATTGCGCAAGCTGGCCGACGAATCTGGGGACTACATCAAGTTCTTAGAGGATCAGGGCTTGAAGTGGGATAAAGTCGTTAACATTGCCCCCAAAGAACCACGGCTGACTAAGCGGGCCCACACCATCAAGGGGATGGGCACGACTTTGATCAACACGTTGGTCAAGGCGACCCGCGAGAAGGGCGTTGATTTACGGCTCGGTACCAAGGTCGACGACTTGATTATCGAAGACGGCGTCGTTAAAGGGGTTGAAGCGACCACGGTTGCTGGCGACAAGTTAACGATTCACGCTTCGGCGGTACTGGTCGGAACCGGGTCGTACACCATGAACTGCGAAATGGTCAAAAAATTAAATCCACGGATGACCAACATTGACGTGATTGTTGGTAACGGTGATGGTTCCGCGATGAAGTTCTTCGACCAAGCCGGCGCAAAAATTGTGGACGTCCCGTACTTACAATTCATGTACTACTTCTACGGTGTTTCTTGGGGCGACCGCTTCCCAGAAGCGATTCCAGAATCACCGACCTTGCCGAACTACGACGTATTGTCAGTCGACGGTGGCGGGCAACGGCTGGCTTCCGAAGACGACTTCACCTTTGAATTTACCAAGCGTTGCTGGTACAACGGCTACGACGAAGGCTATGCGGTTTACGGCCAAAAAGTCGCGGACAAGTACCCGGTCATGACCGACATTGGTTTAACCACCAAGACGGCCCACGACAAACCGTTCGGCTATAAGGAAACGTCAATTGCCAAGTTGGCCGAAGACGTCGGAATCGATCCGGACAAGCTCCAAGCCACGGTCGACCGTTACAACCAACTTTGTGACCAGCACGAAGACCTTGACTTTGGTAAGAATCCGGACAACATGATCAAAATCACTGCGCCGTACTACATTTTGCGGATGCCGCAGATTTGTACGGATGCTTATACCGGGGCTAAAATCAACGAAAACGCGCAGGTCTTGGACAAGCAGGATCAACCGATTCCAGGCCTTTATGCCGCTGGTTCCTGCGCTGATAGCGGTGTGATGGGCATCGACTATTACGGTGACGGCATGTCGTTGTTGAACTGCGGAGTCTTTGGTCGCGCGGCGGCTAAGGACGCGGTTGCTAAACTAACGAAAGTTCACTAAGATTAATGAAATAATGCGGATTGAAAAATCGCGGGGGTTGCAAACTAGTTGCGACGCCCGCGATTTTTTGGCGGTCATTCGGTGCTATAATATTTTTAATATTAGCGGTGAAGGAGGCCCGTCATGGCAAACCACGATTACCCCTACGTGTACAGCTCTTCGGAGCTAGGTAAGTACTTCGGTATCAGTATCAAGGAGATTGAGTATTACGAAAAGAAGGGGCTGATCAAGCCACAACGGGTCGGCCATAATAAGCAGCGCCGCTTTGATTTAATGGAAACGTACCGGATTTGGATGACCCGCTACTTGCGCCAAAGCGGCTTTAACGTGGACCAGACCCGTACCGTCTTGGACGCCGACCAACCGACCGTGGCCGAAGCGTCGTTCGACGACTTATTGACCGATTTGAAAGCGCAACGCGCCAAGCTAGACGCGACGATTGCCGTTTTGCAACGGCACATGGCGTTGCTCGGTCAGCTGGCGGACGGGCCGTTTTTCGAGGACACCGTCAGTCCGGCCGCCAAGTGGCTCTTCTTACGCTCAATGGAAGCGGCCCACGAAAGCAACGCCCACCAGTCATGCGAGTATCGGCAGTGGAACGAACTGATGCCGATTACCGACGCCTCGGTACGTTATCAACAAGCGGCCATCGTCAGCGGGGCGACCGACCTAGCACCAGAAATCGGCATGATCATTACCAACGCGCAGTTTCGCCGCTGTGGTCTCACGACCAGCGTCCGGGTACGCGATTTGCCACCCCAACGCTGCCTCCACACGATCCTAGTTGGTGACTCGCAACAAATTAAACGACGCCAGTGGTTACAACCGGCACTTATAGAACTTAAGCGCCGGCATTTAAAGCTAAACGGCGACGTCGTGACGGCGCTCCTGTTAGTTTTAGATAACGACCAGGCGCACGTCCGTTTTGACGAAGCCTGGTTACCGGTCACGGCGGCGGATTAGTCGTACTGGGCTAGCGTGGCGGTTAGACTGGCCTTCATCTGTGCCACAAAATCGGCCGGACCGACGACCTTGACCCGCTGCCCCTGACTAAGTAGCCACATCATGGCACCGCTGTCGAAGACGTCGGCTTCAATTAAGACCGTGCCGGGGCGGCTGGCGGCGGTGATGATCCGCGCGGTCGGGAAGCGGTCGAGGGCCGCCTCGACAACACCGGAAAACTCGAAACGAATTGTTCGCAACTTACCCGGTTGCATATACTGAATATATTGACGTAATTGTCCATCGCTAACGCGCTCTGCGCGGCTGCGGTGGATTTTTTGCGTACTCAACCGGTAGCCGAAGATGCGGTCCAAACGGAAGAAGCGGTTGGCGTGGTACTTCAGGCTGTAAGCCACCACGTAAAAATAATATTCCGAAAAAATCAACGCTTGCGGCAAAATCTCACGGGTCTGGGTTTGATTGCGGGCGTTGCGGTAGTCGATGGCAATCGGTTGCTGGCGACTGATGTACTGACTGATGGCCCAGATTCGCTTGAGCAGGGGTTGCTGGTGGCGTAACGGCTGGTAATGAAAAACCTCATTTTTAATAATCGGCTGGACTTCGGCGCGTTCACTGACGGTGACTAGCTTGAGCAGCCCGGTCACCGCATCGTGCAATTCGTCCTGATTGAGCGCCCGGCTGGCTAACAGGACTTTGACCAACACGAGCACGACTTGTTTAGAAACCTGATCCTGTGCGCTTACAAATTGGTAACCGCCGCGTTGCCGGGAATAAACCAGCTGGTAGGGCAGCTGCTGGTCGCTAATGAACGTTTTGAGCTGGCTGAGGTCGCGCTGAATCGCCCGCGGATCAACGTTAAAGCGGGCGGCCAGGGGCCGTTTTTCAACCAGATGGTCGGATAATAATTGCTGGAAAATATATAACTGACGGTAAGCAGCGTTCAAATTAATCGCTCCTTTGTTAATAAGTGGACGTATTTTGTCTAGCTACGTCGTTATTATAGCATTAACAACAGCGAAAGTGAGTGACCTAAGGCATGGTGAAGACCAGACAAGACGAACAGCTTAATCAACTTAATGTAGGAGGTGAGGACGCGTGAATACGCCAATTGAACCGGCCGCGCTGAATGATTTTTACCGCGGCATTTACGACTTACTGGGCGCTGCGGCGTTGTTGAAGTTGCACGAGCAGTACCGCGGGATGCAGATTACGATTCCGATTCATTTATATGATCGCCAACGGGTCGCCGAGCGCTTACCTGCCCAGTATAACGGCCACAACAGCTACGCGTTAGCCCGCAAGTACGGCTACTCGCAACGCTGGGTGACGCAAACCATTAATAAGTCGAAGTAGGACTAACTTTAAGGAGGAGTTTATGATGACACAAACTAATTGGATCGATTTTAACCACCGGGTGACCAGCGACTTAACCCTGGTCAAAGAAGTTAACGGCCAGCAGGATGTTCAACACGTCAAGGCCGGCTTTAACTGGTTGGCGGCGCTCTTTACCGGGATTTACCCGCTAGTCAGCCAACGCTACCGAACGACGGGGTTTGTCAAGAAAGCCTGGATCCCGATTTTTGCAATCTGGGTATTAGATATCATCGCCCAAATTGTCTTTGGCCAGCTAATGTCACTGGTTGTGAACCTTGTGGGACTCGTCATCTACGGAATGATGTTTGATAGTTGGTACCGCGACCAGTTGTTGGCGAACGGCTACCGGATAAAGACGGAATAGAATGGTACGGCACAACAATCAGGGTAAATCATTGACAAATCTCCCCAAATCGTTAGAATTAACCTATTCAATTAATTAGTAGAATGAGGAGGGATCGGATGACTGAGACTGCCGAAACTTATAAAACGAGTTTATATGCGGAGCTGGCTAAGTTGGGCAAGAGCTTGTCGAGTAATCGCCGCTTGGAACTGCTAGACCTTTTAGCACAAAGCCCGAAAAGCGTTGAAACGCTGGCTAAGCAATCAGGTATGAGCATTGCCAACACGTCGCGACACCTGCAGACGTTGCGTGACGCCCACCTGGTCAGCCGCTCGAAACGCGGAAACTACGGGATCTACCAGTTAGCGTCGGCACAAGTCGAGCAACTATTTTACCTGCTGCGGGACGTGGGCGAAAACCAACTCTTAGCCATGAAGCAGATTCAGCGGGACTTTGACGCTCAGGAACGGGTTCAGACGCTGGATCTGTCAGCGGCCACCAAGTTGATTGGTCGTGACGACGTTCAATTACTAGACGTGCGCCCCCACGATGAGTTTGTAAATGGTCACATTGACGGGGCGGTCAACATCCCCATCGATGAGCTGCGGGAACGGCTTGCCGATTTAAAGGCGGACCAGGACGTCATCGTCTATTGCCGTGGTCACCTGTGCGCCCTGACGAATCAGGCAACGCGGTTGTTAAATGAACAAGGGCGTCACGCCTATAGCTTGAACGAAAGCTACTATGACTGGCGTGCGTTTGTTAAAGCCCGTGCGTAGCGCCAGGTGGATTGGTTATTAAGTTGAAGAAGCGTTGCGAGGTCGGTCTAATCAGACTAACCCTGCAACGCTTTTTTGACGATACGACCTTTTAAATTGACAAATGGCAAAAGCATGGTAGTATTTAACTATTCAATCAATCAGTTGAATAGACTGGTCAGGAGGAAATTATGACAAACCAATTTGATGTCATCGTCGTTGGGGCGGGTCCTGGTGGCATGACGGCCGCCCTGTACGCGTCGCGGGCGAATTTAAACGTTGCCATACTAGACCGGGGAATCTATGGCGGTCAGATGAATAACACGGCAGAAGTTGAGAACTACCCCGGGTTCGAAAACGTGTTGGGACCGGACTTAGCGGAGCAGATGTTCAAAAGTGCCACCCAGTTCGGGGTGACGTATCAATACGGTAACGTGGCCCGGGTACTGGTTGATGAGCAGGGTTGGAAGCACCTGTTCACCGATAACGAGGAATTGGTGGCCAGAGCGGTAATCATTGCAACCGGCTCACAACCGCGCAAACTTGGGATCCCCGGTGAAGAAGCGTATGGTGGCCGTTATTGGTGGGGGCAATTCCGCCATTGAAGAGGGCTTGTACTTAGCCAACGTGACCGATGCGGTACAAGTGGTTCATCGCCGTGATCAATTGCGGGCCGAAAAGTTACTGCAGGAACGCGCGTTTGAAAATGACAAGATGGCGTTTACTTGGAACAGCCAAGTTACCGAGATTTTAGGTGATCAACAAAAGGTGACCGGCGTGCGGGTTTACGACCGCCAAACTAAGCAAGTGCGCGTTGAAGCAACCGACGGCGTCTTCGTCTACGTGGGGGCTGAACCGATGACGGCGGCCTTTCGTAATTTAGGGATTACCGATGACGCCGGGTGGATTCTGACGGATGAGAACATGCAGACAAACCTACCGGGAATTTTCGCGGTGGGGGATGTACGGCAAAAGAATCTCCGGCAAATCACCACGGCGGTTGGTGACGGTGGGATCGCCGGGCAGGCAGTCTTTAATTACGTTGAAGAAGCGAAACATCATGAGGTGAAAATTAATGGTTAAAGAATTGACGGATCAAACGTTTGAAACGGCCACCGCTAACGGTGTGGCCCTAACGGATTTTTGGGCAGCCTGGTGCGGCCCTTGTCGGATGCAGAGTCCAGTCGTTGAAGAACTGGATCAAGAACTTAACGGCCAGGTCGCAATCAGCAAGGTCGATGTGGACCAAAACGCCGCGACGGCCGCAGCCTTTGGAATCATGTCGATTCCTACGCTG
Source organism: Lactiplantibacillus plajomi (assembly GCF_005405405.1). Lineage (GTDB taxonomy): Bacteria > Bacillota > Bacilli > Lactobacillales > Lactobacillaceae > Lactiplantibacillus > Lactiplantibacillus plajomi. The sequence continues at coordinate 23,815 of NZ_BJDZ01000029.1, read as the reverse complement.
GTGATTAAAAAGGATGGTGCGGTAGTCGAAAAGCTGGTCGGTTTACGGACCAAGCAACAATTGAAGGCGACACTCGCAAAATACACCCCATTGGAGGAAAATTAAGCATGGAAATTAAATACTGGTCAGATATTGCGTGCCCCTTTTGCTACATCGGGTCAACGCGGATGAAACGGGCGTTAGCCGAACTGGGCTTGGCTGAAACCACACCACTGGAGTTTAAGGCCTTTCAGTTGGACCCAACGTTGCCAACTAAAACGGACAAGACGATGCTGGATAATTTTGCTAACGGTCACGGCATGTCGAAGGCGCAAGCCAAGGCCCAGATTCAGCAAATCTCGCAAATGGGTGCTGGCGACGGCTTAAAGGTGGACCTTTTAAACGCGGTCCCAACCAACACGTTTGATGCCCACCGGTTGATTAAGTTGGCGGCATCATTAGGTGATGATACCGTCACGGAAAAGGTGATCGACGCGTTCTACCAAGTTTATTTTAGTAACGGTGAATCGATCGCGGACCACGCCGTTTTACGGGCGGCCAGTGTTAACGCCGGCTTAAGTGGCGAACAGGTCGACGCCGTATTGGCGAGCCAGCAATTTGCCCAAGATGTCCGGGATGATGAAATAATGGCCGAACGGTTAGGCATTCACGGCGCCCCATTTTTCGTTATCAATAATAAGTTTGGAATTTCAGGCGCCCAACCTTACGATACGATGGTGGATGCCCTGAAACAAATTCAAGCAAAGGAGGCTGAGTAACAATGGAAAAAGAGCAACAATCCCCAACGTTTGAAACGCTAGGTAACCAGGATGCCAGCGCGGTATGCGGCCCAGAGGGTTGCAACATCAATGAACACCGGCAAGCAGAATCGAAATCGTAATCAGAGGCGGGCGTCGCGGAGAGTGGCGCCCGTTTTTTAGCGGGTGAATGAAAATAATTTTCTTGAACGTTGTTCATTTATGAACAAAAGTAAAGCTGGTAATAAGCTAATCTAGACCAATTAAGTGCTTGTTCGCCTTAAATTGGTTATTAATGCCATTGCAACCTTTTACCCAATTTACTGACAGTAAAAAAATTACGATTAAAATCAAAAAATGGGTTAAATTTTGTGCATAAAAGCACTACAATATAGTCGTAAATGTAATCGATTTTACCAACGGACAGCGGTTCGCCTGGAATAGGTTACACGTGATCAATTGCAGGGAGGTAATAGTATGAGTAGTCGAGATACTGCGAATGTTTTATGGTTTGATGAGTTACACCGTGAAGACGTCAACTTAGTTGGTGGGAAATCTTCATCACTTGGTGAAATGACTTCTTCGATGGATGTCCCGGTACCATTTGGTTTTGCAACCACGGCCCACGCTTACCGGTACTTTATGGATGCGACCGGTTTAAACGATAAGGTCAACGCGTTGCTGCAAGGCATCAAAGATTATGAAAACTCGGACGAACTTCACTCAGCCTGTGAGCAAATCCGGAACCTGATTGTGAACGCTGAAATGCCAGCGGACTTGGCCGATAACATTAAGCAAGCCTACGCTGACTTAGCTAAGAAGGTCGGTCAAGACGATCCGTTCGTTGCAATTCGGTCGTCCGCAACCGCCGAAGACTTGCCGAACGCTTCGTTTGCTGGTCAACAGGAATCTTATCTGAACATCAAGGGCGCTGACGACGTGGTCAACCGGGTTCAGGAATGTTACTCCTCATTATTCACCGACCGAGCCACGTATTACCGCCACAAGCAGAACTTCCCGTATGAAAAGGTGGCACTGTCGGCCGCGGTTCAAATGATGGTCTTTTCGAAGGCGTCCGGGATCATGTTCTCGGTGAACGTTGCTAATGGTGACGATTCGAAAATCGTGATCGACGGCATCTACGGTTTGGGCGAATACATCGTTTTAGGGAAAGTGACCCCCGACCACTTCGTTGTGGATAAGGATTCCTTGAAGATTGTTGAAAAGAATATCATTAAACAACCTGTTCAGTTGATGCGGGTTGCCGATGGCGGGACCGTTGAACAAGTTGTTCCGGACGACCTGCAGGGCAAACAAGTGTTGACGGATGAACAAGTCATTGAATTAGCCGGTTATGCTAAGAAGATTGAAGCACACTACGGTTGTTATATGGATATGGAATACGCACTGGACGTCAACACCAACCGGTTGTGGATCGTACAGGCACGGCCGGAAACGGTCTGGTCACAACGTAATAAGGACAAGAAGAAGAGTGATGATGGGCACGTGGTCGCCGAAGCGGATGCTGAAGTGGCGGTTCGCGGCTTACCAGCCAGCCCCGGTTTATCTAGCGGGGTCGTCCACGTCATCGATTCACCGAAGGATATCGACCAGTTCAAGCAGGGTGAAGTGCTGGTTACCTTGATGACGTCACCGGACTGGGTACCGGCGATGAAGAAGGCCGCCGCCATTGTGACGAACAACGGTGGGATGACCTGCCACGCGGCGATTGTTTCGCGAGAAATGCAGATTCCATGTATCGTTGGGACTAAGAGTCGCAATTTAGCTGCGACCGACGCCCTGAAGACCGGCGACGTGGTTACCGTTGACGCGAAGAACGGGATCGTTTACCGCGGCAAGGTCGCTAGTCTGTTAGATAAGGACAAACCGGCTGCTGGCGCGGCCGGGCAAGTCGTTGCAGCTGAGACCTTCGCCCCAACGGCCACCGGTGTCATGATGAACCTTGGTGATCCCGAACTGGCGGACAAGTACTCAAGCTTGCCGGCTGACGGAATCGGGTTGATGCGTGAAGAGTTCCTGTGGACGACTTACATCCACGAACACCCACTCTACTTGATCGAACAGGGTCATCCTGAAAAAGTGGTCAACATGTTAGCCAACGGGATTGCGAAGGTGACCCGGGCAATGGCACCACGGCCGGTGGTATTACGGTTATCCGACTTTAAGTCCAGTGAATACCGGAAGTTAAAGGGCGGCGACAAGTACGAACCCCACGAACCAGCGGACTTGTTAGGCTGGCGGGGCGCATCGCGGTACTACGATCCGAAGTACATCAACGCCTTTAAGTTAGAATTAGCGGCGGTCAAGAAGGTCCGCAACGAATTTGGCCTCAAGAACTTGAACATCATGATTCCGTTCGTTCGGACCGTTGACGAAGCCGAAAAGGTCACGAGTATTATTCGCGGCGAAGGCTTGATCCGCAGTGCCGACTTCAAGGTTTACATGATGGCGGAAATCCCATCCAACATTATTTTGGCCGACAAGTTCAACCAGTTCGTGGACGGTTACTCGATTGGCTCGAACGACCTCGCGATGTTAATTCTGGGTTGTGACCGGAATAACGACACGGTTGCCAGCCTCTTTGACGAACGCAACCTCGCCGTTAAGCGCGCAATCCGTCACTTGATTGCGGCGGCTCATAAGGACGGTAAGACCGTTTCGATTTGCGGCCAGGCCCCATCCGAATACCCTGAATTCACGAATTTCTTGATTCAAAGCGGTATCGACTACGTTTCGGTCAACCCTGACATGGTCAAGGAAACCAAGCGCAACGTCGCCCACTTCGAGCAGCGGATCATCTTAGACAAGATGACCGGCCGCGGGTTGCAGGACCCGACTGATTATAGTTGGGAATAGGACGTAAAGTAATGTATTAGTATTAGTATGACTATTAGTTTTAAAAAGCGACCGCCAATGGCAAAATGTCATTGGCGGTCGCTTTATTGTTTAATTTACAATTTTTTATGGTGCCGGTGCCGTGACAGCACGAATACCAAGTAGCCGGTGGCGAGGATGGCAATAACGGTTAAGAGGAGGTTGTTCCAAGGACTTGGAATCAGGATGGTCCACCCCAACGGTGCAAGCGTTGTGAACAGTAACATCAGCCCGATGGTGACACTGATAATTACGGCCGTCTGAACGTAGGGGAGCCAGTTTTTGGCATTCACGGTGTAAACGCTGTGGTGGAGCACCCGCAAAATCAGCATAATGGCCAGCGTTTCAATTAACGGGACGACGATGAACGCGATAATGTTCAGGTGCATACCGGCGGCGTTGTTGCGGCTATACAGTAATTGGAAGAGCCAGGTAATGCCGATAATTGAACCGAGTAATCCCAACTGGTCCCGTAATTTCGGCGTTGGGAATTCCTGAATGATTTCGTTCCCCATTGTCTGCGGGTCATGACCGAAAAATTCAATGGCACTTTGGCCGTCCGCATTCGCGTCTTGCAAGTCGAGCAGCATGCTCAGCAGTTGGTCGTTTAACTTGGCTTCGTCGTAAAATAGTCCCGCGGTGGAGAGGTAGAGCTGTAAATCGTCGAAGTAGCGCTGATCGTTGGCGGCCAACTGCTGCTTGCGGATGTTGATTTGGTCTAGGGTCTGGTTAGTTTTGGTCATCTAAATTCACCTCTGCTATGATTTGATCCACGTTTGTTTTCAACTGCGTCCATTGCTGATCAAATGCTTGGAGCGTCGTGCGCCCCTGCGGCGTCAGCGTATAGTACTTGCGGGCGGGGCCGTCCGGGGACGGTTTCACCGTGCTGACCACGTCGCCATTTTTCTCGAGCTTGGCGAGTAACGGGTAGAGCGTCCCGCCGACCAGCGCGTCAAACCCGTGCTGGCGCAGGGCTTGAATCAGCTGGTAGCCGTAGACTTCGCCCTGCGCCACCGTGGCGAGAACGCAGCCTTCGAGGACGCCCTTGATAAGTTGACTTTGTTTCAAGACGGCACCACCTTTCACTAGGTTGGATTGGTACATAGATAGTGTAACAGAGGTGGACTAGGTTGTAAAGCAATCTAGATGAGGATGAAATTTTTGTCGTTTATTGTAATGCATTGAAGTTATTTGAGTTTAGATGAGATGCCGAAAAAGTTGTGAAAGGGTATAATGGATGAGAATTATGGATCAATAGCGTGTTATCAAGTATTCCCCACGTATGCGGGGGTGATCCAATTACTGTTGTTTTAAACAGTGAAGATTTAGCGTATTCCCTACGTATGTGGGGGTCGGACTGCCGTGAGCAGTCTATCATTATTTTAATAAACAATATTACAGTTGTATTATATAAGTGGTGATGATATACTGACTTCAAGGTTAATTAGCTGGTTTTTAAATAAAGGAGGGGATTGAATGATGATGACTGCACGGACCGAGGAGTTAATTGACGCACTGTGGGCTAAAAAGACGTCCACCGATGAAGGTAATTTCTGGTTGCCGTTGCAAGTCCACTTATCTGACACAGCTAACACGATCAACTGGCTTTTTAATAATTGGATCAGTGATGGTGTTCGACAACGTTTAGCAGCTGGAATGTCAGTGGACGAGGCGCAAAAGTTAGTGAAGTTTTTAGGCGCAATCCACGACGTTGGAAAAGCGACACCAGTGTTTCAGTCCAAACAATCTTGGAATCATAATGCTGATTTAGATGAAACTTTATTGGAGAAATTGAAGGGTGCCGGCTTTTCAGATTTGAGAGATTCTTCTTTTCCAGATGCGAAGAAATCGCCCCACACCATTGCCGGAGAAGCGCTGTTGGAAGAAGCGGGGGTCCCGCTTTCAGTGGCGGCAATTATTGGTGCCCACCACGGTCGAACGCCGGATAAGCGGGCAAAAAAGAACCTTCGTGATTATACGGAAAATTACTATCAATCCGATTTTGATCAGCAAATTCAGGCACCTTGGAAAGCCGTTCAGGAAGCAATCCTTGAATGGGGACTGGCGGTTGCCGGCTATCAAAGTGTTGAAGAAATTCCGGCGGTGTCCCAACCGCAAGCGGTATTACTGGAAGGCCTGTTGATCATGGCGGATTGGTTGGCATCGACGGAGAACTTAGCGGCAAAACCGGTCGATTATTCGCTGCGACTACTGAAACAGGAATTGTCAGGGTCTAACTTGGTGCCAAAGCGGGTGCTAAAGCGGGTCGATGAAATTCAACAAGCCTTAGCGTTACCGGCTTATCCTGACGTGCCCGTAGCCAGCCAACAGTTAGCAACCACTGCGACAAACGTGCTCGCTGAAGCCCCACTTGGTGAGTTGCGAGCGCGATTTAATTCCCTCGAAGCTTGTTTGGATGCGGCGGGCTATCTAAATACGATTGTCCAAGTTCCGTTGTTTCCGCTAATCGGGTTGGACGACCCGGTTAAAATCGATCCAACGAGTCGTTTCAGACGGGCCATCTTAAATTGGCATTGGAGCGATAATTGGGTTCCCGAGCGCTTAAATGAAACTGGCGACCCGTATCAGCAACGATGGGGGTTTCAAGCCCGTGATTTTCAGACGACGATGACCAACCAAATTGAACAAGCAACCGATCCCGGCATGGTGATTATTGAGGCCGGCATGGGCAGTGGTAAAACCGAAATTGCACTACTGGCGGCCGAACAGTTAGCCTATAAAACCGGGCGCAATGGCGTATTTATGGGCTTACCGACCCAGGCAACCTCGGACGCGATGTTTAAGCGGGTCGAGCAGTGGGTGGCTAAGCTAGCGGAGCACCAACATCGCAACTTTGCCATTAATTTAAGCCACGGCAAAAGCGCTTACAACGACCTGTATCAAACACTGCAACGTGCCAGTAACATTGACGCCTTTGATCCAGACGATGCTGACGATGCCGTTAACGCCGGGACGGTCAGTACCGATGCCTGGTTTACGGGTAAAAAGTCAATTTTAACGCCATTTTCGGTGGGGACGGTCGATAACTTATTAATGATGGGCTTGAAACAAAAGCACCTATTTTTACGCCACTTCGGGCTTAGTGAGAAGGTCGTCATCATTGATGAAGTGCACGCATACGACGCCTATATGAGTAGCTACCTGACAATGGCGCTGACTTGGTTAGGTGCTTACCACGTTCCTGTGATCATTTTATCAGCAACGCTGCCGAAAGAAAAAAGAAATTCGTTAATTGATGCGTATTTAAGGGGTAAGTATGGTAGTCGTTATGAAAAGCAACTCGTTGCACCAGCAAATTGGAAAATGACGACCGCCTACCCGTTGCTCAGTTTGGTTGATGGTTGTGAAATTAAGCAGGTTACTGATCAGTCACAAAATAATGGTCAGATTACGCAAGAGGTGGCAGTTGAGCGCCTTACAGGTGACGATGAACAGTTGATTCAACACGTACTTAGTCAGCTAAGCGATGGCGGGGTAGCGGGCATCATTGTCAATACGGTTAGAAGGGCCCAGACCTTGGCAGAACTTGTCGCCCGGGTTAGTGATGTCAAACTAATGGTTTTACACTCGGCCTTCTTAGCGCCAGACCGCGCTGTCCAAGAGAAAAAGTTACAAAATTCGATTGGTAAGGGTCAGGCGCGACCGGACAAAATGATCGTTATCGGGACGCAAGTGTTGGAACAATCGTTAGACGTTGATTTTGACGTGATGTATACCGACATTGCCCCAGTCGACCTGATTTTACAACGGGTCGGCCGCCTGCACCGCCACCAAGTTAAGCGACCGGCAAAGCTACGCCAACCGCGACTATTCGTTTTAGGTATTAACGGCGTCGGTGACTACGGTGATGCTAACCAGGCAATCTATGGCGACTATTTATTGACTAAAACGGACCATTTCTTGGCCGACAAGATTACGTTACCGGATGACATCTCACCACTGGTTCAGCAGGTGTATGACGAACAAACTGATCAACAAATTGAAGCGATTGAACCTTTAAAAGCGGCCTTTAATAAGAAAGTTGCGCTCCAATTGCAAAAAGCGGAGGGGTTTCAGATCAAAGCGCCCAAAACAGGAAAGTTTGCAAATTTGTTGGGCTGGCTCGACCGCGCACTTAAAAGTACGGATGCCGACAGCGTTCACGCCAACGCAATGGTTCGGGATATTCAAGAGACCTTGGAAGTGATTTTGGTACGGAAAACGGCCACTGGAAAGTTTTTACTGGACGGGCGCCCAATCGACAGCGTCACGCCGAAAGCCATTTCGCAACAAGTGATTCGAATTCCGGCGGCCGTGACGCTGGGAAAATTGGACGATGCCATTAAAAAATTGGAGAGCGATACGCAAGCGCTATTTCCAGCTTGGCGGAGTGAAATGTGGCTACGAGGCGCAGTGGCACTAGTTTTAGATGCGAATAACACGGCTTGTTTGCTGGGCTGGCGCTTAAGCTACTCGCCAAGCTACGGATTAAGTTATCAAAAGGAGGATGAGTGAATGCAGACACAGACGTTTAATTTAACCACCGAACCCTGGATTAAAGTCATTCGGCGCGATGGTAATCAGCCCGAAACCGTCTCATTAATTGAGTTGTTCGAGCACGCCCAGGATTACCGGCAGTTGGCGGGGGACATGCGCACCCAAGATTTGGCTATTTTTAGGTTGTTATTAGCTATTTTAACAACTGTTTATTCACGCTACAACGTTGAGGGTGACCGTTATGATTGGATTGCAACCGATCCGGCAGCGCAACGAAACGTGGATGTTGATCCCGAGGAGGCTGAAAATCAGCTACTAGACACTTGGAGTCAACTATACGAAAACGGCCAGTTTTCAACGGTTGTCACAGATTATTTAAAGCAACAGGCGGATAAATTCGACTTGTTCGGTGAGCACCCGTTTTATCAGGTGACAGCGAACGACTACGACGCGTTAGTCGCAAAGTCCAAGCGGGTGGCCCTTGGCAAAGGAACCGTGGCGTTAAAGCAACTGAATCGGCGGGTCTCTGAAAGTAACAATACGCCGGCACTGTTTGCGCCTAAGGCTGACGAGACCAAAAACCAACTTAGTTTGGACGAACTCGCCCGCTGGTTAATCACCTATCAGAATTACGCGGGGACGACCGATAAGACGAAGGTTGAAACGACTGATAAATTTTCATCGTCGTCGGGCTGGCTATATAAACTAAATGCGGTTTACGTCGATAGCACGCAATCGTTATTTGAAATGTTGATGTTGAACTTAGTCCTGGTTAGCAAGGAAGTTCCGGTAGCACCGCAACACCCGGTTTGGGAATACGATGATATTCAGACCTACGTTGCGGAACGTGAAAATCAAAAATTACCGAATAATTTGGCGGAGTTATATACGACCTGGGCGCGAATCTTACACGTCGAGTGGTCGGATCAGGGGGAACCAACAATTTTTAGCGCCGGCGTGCCGATGTTTGCCGCTGACAACGCCCATATTGAACCGATGACCACTTGGAAACGGGATAAGAAAACGGAAATCGACTCCCCGGCGACCCGCTACAACGTGACCACGGCCATGTGGCGTAATTTTGGGAGTTACGTGGGGCTTTCAACCGTTGATGGCAGTAAAAATGCTCCCGGAATTGTGAAATGGTTGGATTTGTTGACTGAACGTGGGTTGATTGCGGATAACCAGCCGTTAGCTTTAGCAACCGTGACGTTCATTAGTGGTGGGGCCCCCGCCAACTTACCCGTTGCGGAATACCATGATGATATGCAACTCATGGCCGACGTGCTTTTCGATCAGCAGTGGCAGACGCGAATTGAAGGGGTTGTCCAAAAGACGCAAACCATTGGTCGCGATTTTTACGGTTTTGCGGCCAGTGTCGCCACTATCAGGGGAATTGAACCGCGACCATATGCGGGGCAGTTAAGTGATCAATTTTATAGCCAACTTAATGAACCGTTCAAGGCCTGGTTAGCTAGTTTACAAGGTGCTAAGCAGGGTCGGTTGGAACGGATCGAAGCTTGGCAAGACACGCTACATCGAATGGCGTTGGACGCGGCGAATATGGTGATGCAAACCAGCTCGCCGCGGGACGTAAAGGGGATTACTGGTGAGCACGGCGTCGACAATATCTTCACAGCGACAAGCCGCTATCAGTGGAAAATCAAGAAGGATCTTAAGGAGGGATAACGGGCATGACGAATGAAATAGCTAAAAGTACTCGGCAAATTATTTTGCGACTTTACAATGATGGCAATGAAAATAAAGGTGTGTTAGCAAGCCTAAGAACGGCCCCAAAACTAACTAGTCCGCGCGCGCAAAGCGTTTGGCCGGTCATGCTGGGTAGTATACCGGAAACGATGCTCAGTCGTGATGGCCAACCGACTAAGGCGGAAAAGGCGGTCTATGCGGCCGTACGGTTATACGCCATTCACCAGCAAGCACAGTCGACGTTCGTTTATGATCAGCTTGGTTGGAAACACCAGGATGAAAATGGCGAAGAAAAGACTAAGGGCAAGGATTTATTTGCGGCGTTGGCGCTGATTCGTGCCAATCCGGATTACAAGGATGCTTTGGACCGCCGGGTTCAGGCAGTGTTGGCGACGACCAATATTGACGCGGTATTTGACGCGTTGGGACACCTCGTTAGTATGTTAAAAGCCCGCTCGGCTGGTGTTCAGGTCGATTACGGCCAACTCGCACAGGATTTTTATCAATTCCAATTCGGCTATACCGCCGCTAACCGAATTCGCTTACGGTGGGGCCAACAATACTTTTTCGTTCAAACTGATCACACACAAACAAAAGGGGAGTAACTTCAATGAAAAATAATGTATACGTAGATATCAACGTCCTTCAGACCGTACCTTCATCAAACTTAAACCGCGACGATGCGGGGGCACCTAAAACGGCCCTCTACGGTGGTGTTAGCCGGGCGCGGGTCTCATCGCAAAGTTGGAAACGAGCAGTTCGGAAGGCATTTGAGGCAAATGACGTGACGATTGCTAAACGGACAAAAAAGGTGCCTCAATTGTTAAGTGCCGCGATTAAAACGTTGGTACCAGAAATGACTGATAAGGACGTCCTGACCAAGGTTCAAGCGATTTTTAAGGCAACAGGGATTAAGATTGCGGTTCCCAAGGATGGGGAAGACGGCCGTTATGAAACTGGGGCACTATTGATGGTTAGCCCCGGTCAAATCGAAAAGTTGGCCCAGTACGCCGTTGATCACGAGTCGCTAGATGACAAGGATGCTAAAAAAGAAATTAAGGCCCTGATTAAGGGTGACCAAGCGATTGACTTAGCGTTGTTCGGTCGGATGGTTGCGGATAATCCCGAATTAAACGTGGATGCGGCGACCCAGGTTGCTCACGCCTTGTCGACCCATGAAGTAGTTCCTGAATTTGATTACTATACGGCTTTGGACGACGCCAAGGAAGAGGACCAAAACGGGGCGGCGATGTTGGGGACTATCGAATTTAATTCAGCGACCCTTTACCGCTACGCTAACATTAACATGCATGAACTGAGCCACAACTTGGGGGCGGAAGACGCCATCACGGGTGCCGTTAACTTTATCAAGACGTTCATGCTTTCAATGCCAAGCGGGAAACAAAACACGTTTGCTAACAAGACCTTACCGAGTTACGTGATGGTTACGGTTCGGCCTGACACGCCAGTTAACCTGGTTTCGGCTTTTGAAGAACCGGTCGTTTCGCGAGACGGTTACATGAAACAGTCGGAAGCCAAGCTCGAAGCCGCTTATCAAAAAATTACGGACCAGGAGCTAGTTGAAAAACCATTGTTAAACGTTGTTTTGAGCGACTACGATACAACGGCGGGCCAAAAGATTGAAACGTTACCTAAATTCTTAGACGCAATCACCGAGAGTTTGAAAGAGGCGGTGCAGGATGAAGACACTAATAATTAACTTAACTGCGCCGTTACAGTCGTACGGGAATCAGGCGACCTTTGAGCGGCGAACAACGAACGACTACCCTTCAAAGAGTGCGGTCGTCGGCTTGCTGGCTGCGGCGCTGGGTTATCGGCGACGTGATTCGCGCGTAAAGGCTTTAAACGCCCTGCAATTTGCAGTTCGAACCGACCAAGTCGGGGTGCCGTTGACTGACTTTCACATCGTTGAATGGAAAGCGGATACCCGTAAAATTACGTACCGTGGCTATTTACAGGACGCCCGATTTGTGGTGGCCCTAGGCAGTGACGATGAGTCTTTAATTGAACGGTTACGGGATGCACTGGCGCACCCGCAGTTCCAACTATTCCTAGGTCGGCGGGCGAACGTGCCGGCCGGGCCGTTACGGACTGAAATCTTGGACGGTGACCCGTTGCAAGTGCTCGAAACGTTAGATTGGCAAGCAGCGAAATGGTACCAAAAAAAGCAGTCGCCAACGGTACGCTTGTCAATTATGGCGGATGCGGATTTATTACCAACAACGGCTAGTACGTTAGTGAAAGACCGGGTTGAATCCTTTGACCAACGCGACCGCCAATACGGTTTTAGGGCCGTTACAGCCACGGTCGTGACGAAAACGAATCCCAACTCAAGGTTCAAATCAAAGCCGGAATCGGATTCTGCAGCTAAACCAGAACTGGACTTTTTCGGCGGACTTAACTAGGAAGGAGGAGCACGATGTATTTATCAAGAGTTGAAATCGATACTAATGATCGGTATAAGACACGGGATTTAACTCACTTGGGTGCTTACCATAACTGGGTTGAGCAGAGCTTTCCTCAAGAGGTAGCTAACCGTAAACGGTTGCGGCACTTATGGCGGATCGACCAACTAGGCACCAAAAAATATTTATTAGTTCTAAGTGAAGAAAAACCAGATCTGAAAGAACTAGAAAAATACGGGGTTAGCGGCACTGCGGCCACGAAACCGTATGATTCGTTTCTTAACAGCTTAAAAGTAGGCCAGACCCTGCGCTTTCGATTAACTGCTAATCCCACCCATAAAGTTCGCCGCTTTCCGGGTGATCAGGGCGGTCACGTGGTTCCACACGTGACCGTGGCCCAGCAGTGTAAGTGGTTGTTAGACCGGTCGGAAAAATCTGGCTTCGAACTTTTGGAACAACCAGCGAGCGTCTTTGAAGCGGAACAGTTACGAAAAGCGTTCAACGTTACTAACCGGGAATACCCAATTTTACACAAGAAACAAAGTAGGACCGTTAAGTTGAGCCGGGTCACTTTTGAGGGCGTCCTGAAAATTACCGATGCTGATGCGTTTCGAGATGTAATGAAGAAGGGCATTGGCCGCGAAAAGGCGTACGGTATGGGCTTAATGACGGTCCTACCAGGAGCCTAGCAAATGGCTAAAAAGAACGTTGGTGCTAAAAAACCAAAACGAGCCGAACTCGGCCGAATTAGTGAGCGGGTCACGTTCCTGTATTTGGAACACGCCCAGCTGAGCCGACTGGACAGTGCCATTCAGGTCAAGGATAAGCGCGGGACGGTCTTCGTACCGTCTGCCATGCTAGCGGTGTTGATGCTGGGTCCGGGCGTGGACGTCACGCACCGGGCGATGGAATTAATTGGCCAATCCGGATTGGCCGTTATTTGGGTCGGCGAACAGGGCGTCCGCCAATATGCGTATGGGCGTTCGTTGAACCATTCTTCTGCATTACTGGAAGCGCAAGCCACGTTAGTCTCGAGCCAAAATCGGCGCTTGGCGGTTGCCCGTAAAATGTATCAGATGCGCTTTCCGGATGAGGACGTCTCTCGATATTCGATGCAGGAATTGCGTGGGAAGGAGGGCGCGCGCGTCCGCCGCGTTTACCAAGAGCAGTCACAAAGGACGGGGGTTGCTTGGCAACGGCGCGAGTATAACCCGGATAATTTTGAAGCCAGCAGCCCAATCAACAAGGCTCTGACCGCAGCGCATCAAGCACTGTACGGCTTGAGTTACGCCGTCATCGCGGCACTGGGGGCGTCCCCCGGCTTGGGCTTTGTCCATACCGGCCACGACTTGGCCTTTGTCTATGATTTTGCGGATCTGTATAAGGCGACGATTTCGATCCCGGTAGCCTTCGACGTGACGGCCAAGTTTGCTACGGACCCGGACATTGCAACGAAGACTCGCCTGGCCATGCGCGACCGCTTTGCTGCGGATAAAACATTGGTACAAATGGTCAAAGATTTAAAGGCGCTATTGGAAGTGGCAGACGACGTGGTTCCCGATGCAACCGTCATGCAGCTATGGGATGACCGACTGGGTTTGCAAAAATTTGGCGTTCAGTATCATGAAAATGAGGATGAACCAGTATGATTGTAATCACACTAACCAACGTCCCGCCATCGTTACGGGGTGACTTAACCAAGTGGTGTCAGGAAATTCAGACCGGGGTATACGTTGGTCATTTCAGCGCCCGAATTCGTGATTACTTATGGACCCGAGTTGTTGAAGGAATTGGTCGTGGCGAGGCCACCATGGTTTACAGCACGAATAACGAGCTGGGTTATGAATTTCGAACGACCCGGCGAGATTACCAGGTGGTCGATTATGACGGTCTACCGTTAATGATGCATAAAGCAGCCGTGACCCAACCGGTTGAGCACGGATTCAGCGACGCTGCGAAGTTTCGACGCGCAAAGACGATGCGCGCTAAGCAACGTGAATCAACGGTGGCGATGGTCGAATCACCTGTCGTGACGCTAGATTTAGAGACGACCGGATTAGACGCAGTAAAAAACGAAATTATTGCCATTGGCGCGGTTAAGCGGACTGAGGATGGTACCCTTGAAGAATTTAACCAATTCGTCAAAAATTTAAGGCCAATACCACGTCCGATTACGGCATTAACTGGGATAACGTCGCGCCAGTTAAATGAAGCGGGGCTGCCACTAAAAATGGCACTTGAACGTTTTCACGACTTTATCGGCGATTTACCCATCCTTGGGTACAACTTACGTTTTGACGAAAGCTTTTTAACGGCCGCTTTGCGTAAGACCCGGTTGCCAGAACTGACTAATCCGATGCACGATTTGATGCCAGTGGTTAAAGAGGCTAATATGTTCCTTGATAATTATCAGTTAGAAACAGTTTTAAACGATTATGGCATTAAAAATGACCAGCCGCATAACGCACTTTCAGATGCCAAAGCAACTTGGGCGTTGGCCGAGCAGTTAATAAAAAACGGCGATTTCGAAATTTAGAAACGTTGATTTAACGGGATTTTTTTAGTGTATTCCCCGCGTATGCGGGGGTGATCCTGTTCGTTTCCAGTGCCTACTACAAGGCATTAAGTATTCCCCGCGTATGCGGGGGTGATCCTAAGATGGTGAAATTGCAGGTTTACTATCGGTTGTATTCCCCGCGTATGCGGGGGTGATCCTACTGTGTTAACAACAGCAACAATGGCTGACCAGTATTCCCCGCGTATGCGGGGGTGATCCTTTGAAACCCATTATCACGTACGAGCTTTGTAAGTATTCCCCGCGTATGCGGGGGTGATCCTCAATACGACTGCTCATCGAACGTTCAACAACTGTATTCCCCGCGTATGCGGGGGTGATCCTACTCTTGAGAAAGCGCGGCTCAACCGTGACCGGTATTCCCCGCGTATGCGGGGGTGATCCCTACTACACCGCTGGTCAAAAATCAACGGTCAAGTATTCCCCGCGTATGCGGGGGTGATCCTTTACGAATATGAAACAAAACGAGGGAAAAAATGTATTCCCCGCGTATGCGGGGGTGATCCTTAATAATGCGATATTCAGGTGGTTTCACATTTGTATTCCCCGCGTATGCGGGGGTGATCCTTACAATGAGAATGGTGCTATGCGAGCTTATCAGTATTCCCCGCGTATGCGGGGGTGATCCTACATCGTTTAAGAATTTGTCTGCTTCATTGTTGTATTCCCCGCGTATGCGGGGGTGATCCCGCCACCGGGAACATATAATATCAAAACGTTTTGTATTCCCCGCGTATGCGGGGGTGATCCTTGTCCGATGCCACAACCTTGAACACCAGCGGAGTATTCCCCGCGTATGCGGGGGTGATCCTAATATTGCTGGTAGCACAAATCCTTTAGTTAGGTATTCCCCGCGTATGCGGGGGTGATCCTAAAGAAAAAACCTTGTTCGGCAAGAGCTTGGAGTATTCCCCGCGTATGCGGGGGTGATCCTATATTCATCATTATAGTTTTTCATTAATTTTTGTATTCCCCGCGTATGCGGGGGTGATCCTGAATAATAAGGAACCATTCTCAAGTAATCAGGGTATTCCCCGCGTATGCGGGGGTGATCCCTTGTATGACAATAACTATGGAGAAGATGTTATGTATTCCCCGCGTATGCGGGGGTGATCCCGAACCCGGCTATCATTGCCGCAAAGCCAACGCGTATTCCCCGCGTATGCGGGGGTGATCCTGAGGAGGCTACAGCATGATTGATCATACTGAAGTATTCCCCGCGTATGCGGGGGTGATCCTATAGCTACCGATATGCTTACCGGCGGTCTTTTGTATTCCCCGCGTATGCGGGGGTGATCCTGCGGATAAGGCCAACGACTACACCCGATACAAGTATTCCCCGCGTATGCGGGGGTGATCCTTAAGTGACAAGGAAGTGAACCACTTGTGGTTGGTATTCCCCGCGTATGCGGGGGTGATCCTGTTGTACAGTAACATCACTAGTAACGGTAAGCGTATTCCCCGCGTATGCGGGGGTGATCCTATATTCTAGTGCGTCAAAGTATTCAAAATTTCGTATTCCCCGCGTATGCGGGGGTGATCCCATGGCCTTGCTATACCCAAAATCCTGCGCTTTAGTATTCCCCGCGTATGCGGGGGTGATCCCTGGACGGCGAATGTTACTTTCACTGGTTGGTCGTATTCCCCGCGTATGCGGGGGTGATCCTAAACAGTATCATGTTTGTCGGTTACGATGTAAGTATTCCCCGCGTATGCGGGGGTGATCCCCGGTTCCCGATGTTCGGTGAAGCTTTGCAGAAGTATTCCCCGCGTATGCGGGGGTGATCCTTGAATAACCAAACACGCAATGTTAAATATAACGTATTCCCCGCGTATGCGGGGGTGATCCTATACGTGCCTGAGTTTGGGTCATCCTCAAAGTGTATTCCCCGCGTATGCGGGGGTGATCCTATAAAAAAATAAAATATATATATAAAGAAAAGGTATTCCCCGCGTATGCGGGGGTGATCCTAATGGCGTACAGGTTAACGTTACTTTCCCAAAGTATTCCCCGCGTATGCGGGGGTGATCCTCACTCACTTTCTCGAGGGCCACTTTGTCCCAAGTATTCCCCGCGTATGCGGGGGTGATCCTGATGCTCAACAAAGCAACTATGTAAGCAATGAGTATTCCCCGCGTATGCGGGGGTGATCCTTTAACTGCACCAGTGTCTAGGTTCATATCGAGGTATTCCCCGCGTATGCGGGGGTGATCCTAAACATTGCCGCTAATCAAGAACACTGAATTAGTATTCCCCGCGTATGCGGGGGTGATCCCACAAGACACTTTAACAAACATGCTACAAGGAGGTATTCCCCGCGTATGCGGGGGTGATCCTACGTTATTCTGCTCTTCAAATTTTGCGAATTTGTATTCCCCGCGTATGCGGAGGAATACCAGTCGCTGTTTATATTCATTTTCAGCATCACTACAGCTCAAAAATACCGGACCTCTTAAAAAAGAAGTACGGTGTTTTGTGGTACAGCATGATGCAAAAATGAAGCCATCAAGCCGAAATCCATGTCGAATATAATATTTTCAATTAAAATATATTGAAGGAGGCGAAAGTGAATGACCTTTTATACGTATAATTACCTTACAAATCGAAACGAAACGTGGCAGTATGCTCGTTTAATTATCATATTAATTTTATTAGCAATTTTTACTGGATTATTCGTGTACTATTTACGGCACCGCTGGAACGTTAAATATAAGGATTTGAGTGTGATCACTGGGGTGGTAATCCTCCTTTTCTTGGGATTTCAAATTAACGGTATGATGTCGCTGAAAGCTAGTAACGTTCAGGCTAATGCGATAACAACGACGATAAAAGAAGTTGGAAAACGGTTAGATGTTAAGCCAACCACGATTAGTGTCAACGGCACGACGACCTCGAACAACCTGTTATTTAAAACCAGTAAGGGTTATTACCGCACGACCTATAATAGCGACGGTTCGGCGTTTGTGCTGGAAAAGGTGACCTTAACGAATCCCAAAATTAAAATTGTAAAGGGGCAATAAGATGTTTAATTATTCAGACGTGGCCATTAAACTGATTATCGGATTTATTTTTATGACGTTGCTGATCAACTTTACGGGGAAGGGGAACTTGGCGCCGACTTCGGCGATTGACCAAGTTCAGAACTACGTACTTGGTGGGATTATCGGTGGTGTCATTTATAATTCGGACATTACGGTGATTCAGTTCCTCATCGTCTTGTTAATTTGGTCATTGTTAATTCTTGTGATGCGCTATTTAAAGATTCACGTGCGCCCAATTGGTAAAATGATCGATGGCGGACCGATTACGATTGTGCGGAATGGCAAGTTGCTGGTGCATAACTGCCTTAAGGCTAATTTATCGGCTAAGGAAATTGATTTTAAGTTACGCACTGCCGGAGTTTACACGCTGGACGAAGTTAAACGGGCCATCGTGGAACAAAACGGTAGCGTCACAATTTTGCGCCGTGGTGAAGGTTCGATTCGCTACCCAATTATCGTGGACGGGCAAATTGACCAGGACGTGTTAGAGTTGATGGATCACGACGAAAACTGGTTAATGGCGGAATTAGAAAAGCAGGGCGTCACGAATATTCGCGACGTCTACATGGCAAAGTATGAGGACCACGTGTTGAAGGTGACACGGTATGCGCATCAATAACAATGAGATTGATTTAAGAGCTTAGTGCGGTTTCAGTACGCTCTGGCCAGTTTACGACCAGCGGCAATCAATTTAGATTACTAAAATCTTTTCAAAAAATTGACACCAGAAAACCACTGTCAGCGTTATTGGCAATGGTTTTCTTTTATCCCGGATCAATCGGCGACGGCGGCAAAATTGAATGAAAGGCGTCGACTAACGGGGTACCCTTTAAAGCCGGCCGGGTCATCAGGTAGGTTTGGCGGGTGAACGGTTGGCCGGCTAGCGTTAGACGCTCGCGGTAACCCTTGAAGTGGTGCAACGCGATTTCGGGGACGAGTGCCCAACCGAGCCCGTGAGCAACGAAGGCCACGCAGGAAGACAAGCTGTCGACCGTAATCGTCTGGTGGTTGATGGCGGGGAGCTGGTTGTCGGTCAGCCAGCGGTTCATCTGGTCTTGGAAATGGTAGTCGGTTTTGCGTTGGATGTAAGAGAGCTCGTTTAGCCGGTGGCGGTCGTTTTCGGTGGCGCAAACCAAGTCAATCGATTCGGAGGCAATCAGCCGCTTATCCAGCGGCCCAGCGAATTCACCGCGGACGATGCCAAGATCGAGGTTACCGATTTGGAGTTGCTGAAAGATGCTGCGACTGTAGTCGATCGTGATGTTGAGGTGAATTTGGGGATACTGTTGGCGTAATGCTACCAATAAATCGGGTAAGCCGTACTGGGCGTAGTTGATTGAGCACCCGAGGTTCAGGGTGCCTTGCAGCGGTAAGTCGCCCTGGGATAAAGTTTCGCGGAGCTCGGTCGTTAAGTGTTCGATTTGCTTGGCCGTTTTAACCGCCAATGTTCCGGCCGGACTAAGGCGCACCCCCTGATTAGAGCGAATCACCAGCTTGGTCTGTAGGCGGCGTTCCAACTGTTGGAGCCGCTTTGAAAGTGACGATTGGTTGACGAATAGTAATTCGGCGGCGCGGGTGATACTGTGCGTCCGTTCCAGTGCCAGTAATAATTCGATTTCCTTTGGGTCGATCGGAATCACCTTCCTAGTTTGATGGTTAAGTCCATTATAGGTTAGACATGTATTTTGTGCATGGCCAAAATGCTTTTAAAACCTTTTACAGGCATGACCAGTGCTCGTTATGATGAACTTGTCAGTTAAACGAATGGAGGGTCCAACATGCAAACAATTAAACAAGCCGTTGCCGGAACGGTCGAATCGAGTGACGCACAAGTCATGATTTTACCGCAGGCGGGCGGCTTAAAAATTACCCTGGATAGTAGTGTCTATGACCAGTACGGCCAGCACATCATCGCCCTAATTATCGAAACGGCGCAAGCACTCGGTTTGGACGACGCGTTAATTAAGGTGGTCGATAAAGGTGCCTTGGACTGTACGATTAAGGCCCGAGTTGAAACCGCTTACTACCGGGCAATCGGTCAAACCACGAATTTACCTTGGGGGTGCTCTAAATGGCAGTGACGAATCACATTAGACGGTCGATGATTTTCCTGAACACTCAACGGGCGGCGCTGGTTAAGGAAGCCTTCGTTTACCACCCGGACTGCGTCATTTTTGACCTCGAAGACGCGGTCGCGGAAGGGGAAAAGGACTCGGCCCGCATTCAACTTTACCAAACGCTAAAAAACGTCGATTATCAAGGCGTTGAACGCTGGGTACGGGTCAACGCCCTCGACTCCGACCTAATCAACGAAGATATTCGGGCCGCCGTGGCCGGTGGGGCCGAAGGGATTCGCTTACCGAAAACGGAAACGGCCGCTGAAGTGCAAGCGGCGGCGGATAAAATTGCGGCGGCCGAGACCGAGTTCAACCGGCCAGTTGGCAAAACTATGATGATGGCGGCGTTGGAATCGCCACTCGGTATCATGAATGCTTACGAGATCGCTACCGCTAGTGACCGGATGATGGGAATCGCCCTGAGTGCCGGCGACTACACCCGGACGATGCACGCTAAGCGGACGGTGGCCGGGACCGAGTTATTCGGTGCCCGTTCACAAATGCTGATTGCCGCGCGGGCCGCCGGGGTGATGGCGTTCGCTACCGTCTACACCGACACTGATAATGAAGCCGGCTTTGTCGACGAGCTCCGGTTGATCAAGGACATGGGCTTTGATGGCAAGTCGTGCATCAACCCGAAGCAAATCGGCGTGACCCACGCCGTCTTTAACCCGTCAGCAGCGGAAATCAAGCACGCTGAACACGTGATGCAGGCGGTTGCCGATAGTAAGGCTAACGGGGTCGGCGTCTTAACCGTTGACGGTAAGATGGTCGACATTGCCTGGGTCGAAGGCGCACAACGGACACTCAAACTGGCGCAAGCCGCCGGTATTTATAAGGGGGCACTAGTATGATTAATCAAGCAGGTCGCCTCGATTCACGAGGCCATCGTCAAGTCCGGTTTGAAGGACGGCATGACGATTTCGTTCCACCACCATTTACGCGACGGTGACTACGTCGTCAACATGGTGATGAAGGAAATTCATAAGTTGGGGATTAAAGACCTGACCGTCTGCGCGTCAAGCTTAGGTAAAGCCCACGATTATCTGGTCCCCTGCATTGAGGACGGGACGGTAACCGGAATTTCAACTAGTGGGATTCGGGACGAAATCGGGGAAGTCGTGTCCAAGGGAAAATTGAAACATCCCGCCGTGATCCGCTCCCACGGTGGCCGAGCGCGGGCCATTGAGGACGGCACGATTAAGATCGACGTGGCCTTTATCGGGGCGTCAACCAGTGACGTCTACGGTAACGCCAGCGGTAAGGGCGGCAAGTCCGATACCGGGGTGCTATCGTACGCGGATGGTGACGCCAAGTACGCCAACCGGGTCGTGGTCATTACGGATACGATCGTTGCCAGCCCGAACTTCCCGGCCAGCATCGAAGGGGTCGACGTGGACTACGTGGTCAAGGTCGATTCGATCGGGGACCCGGCGAAAATTGCGACCGGTGCACTGCGGCTGACCAAGGACACCCGCGAACTAAACATGGCCCGCGAAGTTGCGAAGTGTATGTACCACTCCGGCTACTTCAAGGATGGCTTTAGTTTTCAAACCGGGGCCGGTGGGTCGTCGCTTGCGACCACCGTTTTCCTAAAAGATTATATGCAACAAGCCGACATTAAGTGTGGCTGGGCCATGGGGGGCGTCACGGAACCCATCGTGGACCTCTTCAAAGCCGGCTTCGTTAACAAAGTGCTGGATGACCAGTCGTTCGACTTGGCCGCGGTCGCTTCCGCTCATCAACCGGGGCACTTCGAAATTTCAGCTTCCCAGTACGCCAACCCGTTCAATAAGGGAGCCTTCGTCAACCAACTGAACTTTGTCATTTTAGGTGCGTTAGAAGTTGACACCGACTTTAACGTCAACGTTGTTCAAGGTTCCAACGGGGTCCTGCGCGGCGCACCGGGCGGCCATCCCGATACGGCTGCCGGCGCCGACGTCACTATCATCGTGGCACCGCTGATCCGTAGCCGGATGCCAACTGTCCGTGACCGGGTCACCTCGATTACGACTCCCGGCGAAAGTGTCGACATCATCGTGACCGATTACGGGGTTGCGGTCAATCCAAACCGTCAGGACTTACTAGCGGCGTTCAAAGACACCACGATTCCGTTGAAGACGATCGAAGAACTCCGCGACTTAGCCTACCAGTACGCTGGCAAGCCGGCACCGGTCGAATTCGATGATCAAGTTGTCGCGTTAGTTGAATACCGTGACGGAACGATTATCGACACGATTCGCAAACCGAAACACTTGAACTAAACTAGGAGGTGGCGCCATGGACAGCCAAATTATTGATTTGTACCTCAAAGATAAGCAAGTTTTTGACCAGTGGCAGGCTTTCTTGACGTCACTCAACATTACCAACTTTTCACCGCGTGAAGTCGATCAACTGGATTTCACCATCGGTATTTACGATGGTGAACAGCTGGTTGCGACCGGTTCGGTGGCAGGAAACGTCTTAAAGTACGTCGGCGTCTGTAATAAAAACGTGACGGCCGGGGTGCGCTTCAACCTGATCGTTAGCGAACTGGTCAACCGCCTGTTTCGCCAAAACGTCTTTCACCTGATGGTTTTCACCAAACGGCAATACTCCGCGAGTTTCCAACACGTTGGTTTTAGTGAATTAGCGCATACCGATGAAGCCGCGGTCTTAGAAACGGGTAGCCCGACCGTTGACGACTACTTAGCCCGGCTACCACGTCCAGCCGCCCGCAGTACCGGCGCGGTTGCCGCGGTTGTTATCAACGCTAACCCGTTCACCCTTGGACACCGTTTCTTGATTGAACAAGCCGCCCGCGAAAATGTCAGCGTCTACGTCTTTGTCGTCGCGACCGACGCCTCGCTGTTCACGACCGCAGAGCGCCTAGAACTCGTCCGCGCCGGCACCCGTGATCTCCCTAACGTCATCGTTGTCGATGGTGGGGACTACATGGTCAGCTACGCCACTTTTCCGGCGTACTTCCTACCATCTCCGAGCCAGACGGTCCGCTACCAAACCACGCTCGATGCCCGCATCTTCCGCGATGCGATTGCACCGGCCTTAGCCATCACCACCCGCTACGTCGGCAGCGAACCCCGTTCCCATACAACCGCGATTTACAACCAAGTCTTACAAACTGAGCTCCCGCCACGGGTAACCGTTAAAGTGGTCGAACGCTTTCAAACTAGCGACCACGTCGTTATTTCCGCTAGCCGGGTACGTCAAGCACTTCGAAACAACGACTTTGCGACCATTTCCTCAATGGTTCCCGCGACCACGGCCGCGTTTATTCACGAGCACTACACCGACTTAACGCAACGCGCGGTTGCGGCAGGTTGATTTATTAGTTCCGCCTATCAGGTTATGATGGGCGGGACTTTTTTGATTGGCCGAGAAAACTCGTTGTTAACACTTTTGAGTGCAATTTTAATAAACTAAGGAAAAGTATTAGTAGATTTTTAAAGATGTAGCTCGATTCCAAGGGATCGTTTACTTGCCAGCCCTCCGGTCAGCGGGAATCAGTCCGGAACGCGGTGGCCACGGAGTTAAGCCCGAAAATCAGGTCTTAACCACCGGGCTTTTACTAACTCGCCAAAGGACGGCGACCAAGTGAAATTTCACCGCTGGGACTGTTCCCGCTTTCCCTGCAGGCTTGGGTTGGCCGTTGGCGGACAATAGTGGCTAAATTTTATTGATAAGAATTAGTCTGAAAACTCGCTGCCATCAACGCTAAGAACGTGTTTGGATACTTTGACATTCGATTTGATTTTAGTTAAATTAGATCAAAAACAGGAGTTTTTAATCCATGAAAAGCTTTGCACACCATTATAG
>NZ_BJDZ01000028.1 GCF_005405405.1 Lactiplantibacillus plajomi | reverse complement strand
ATAACTGTGCTTCGTCATTATTTGATCCTCCAATTTACTTCCTTAATTATACTAAATCAGAGTCTCTATTTAACTTGTACACTTTTTATTCTAGGCCCATAGGCAGGGTTCATACATAATTTATACTTGCACTCGACCCAACGTAATTGCCTGAGGAAATTAACGTTCAACTTACAATTACGTTCATAAGATTGCACAAATAACTTGTCTGTAATATCGTAGACATGTATCAAATGCATTATCCACACGTGGTCAAGGATATAATCGCTAAGTGCTAGTTTCATAATACTAGCACTTACATAAAAAAAGCCCGCATCAACCAAATTGGCTGATACGGGCTTTCGCTTACTTAATTCGAATCTTATCTCCCGGATGAATCATAGTGCTGGCGGTAGCACCGTTTAACTTGGTCAGCTTACCGACCGTCATACCATTTGAGTTGGCAATCGCCCACCATGAATCGCCGGACTTGACCTTGTAGTACGTCTTAGCAACACCACTTTTTACATAGGCCAGAGTGTTTGACTTCGGGCCGGTTGCCAGATAGCCATAACCACCGGATCGTGGTTGCCGGACCCAGCGGTAACCGCCTTGGATAATGGCGCGGTCAGTCTTAACCGTACTACCGGCTGGTAGTACTGTAATGACGCCCGCTGCTGTAGAAGCTGACTTACGTAGCTTGACTGCAGTCTTAAGAGTGTACGTCTTTGTTTCCTTAACCCACTTTGGCCCGGTAGCGGTTGGCTTAGGCTTTGGAACAGGTTTGCTTTCGGTTACCGTCTTGGTAGCCTTGGCATACTTATCCCACGTCGATGTATCACCATAAAATACATCTAGATCAAGTCCTGACGTCCATCCAGTTAAATAACCATTGCTCGTGTACTGGAACATGACCGCAGTTTCCCAATTCTTAAGCGAACCGTACAAGTCACGCGGCGTGTAACCGGTCACAGGTTTGTAGTTATTGTATTGAGCAATCCAAAGTCCGTAATTTGACTTGACTACAGACGACCAATCAAGCGTATTCTCACAACTCAATCCCGTATACAATACTGCGCGTACACCAGTCTTCTTATAAATATAATCAAGCCATTGTTTAGCTAATCTAACTCCATTTTGATTTTGAATACTTGATCCTTTTGTATTTTCAAAATCCAGTACTAACATGGCCTCACCAATATACTTCTTAATCGTCGTCAGATAATAATCGGCCTGTTTTTTAACACTCGAGTCATTACGAATGAAATGATAAATACCTAGCTTCTTATTTGAGGCAACCGTCTGCTTAACATGCTTACTAAATTCAGGGTTAATATAATTAGTACCCTCAGTCGCTTTCACTAATACAAAGTCCCCTGGAACTTTACCCACATTCATATCAGCTTGATAACTGGCAACGTCAAATCCATGTAATACCATCTATTTAGCACCTCCATCAAGCGCATGCAATAGTGACTTAATAAACTCGTTCCCACCCACGCTAACAGCACCAGCAACGACACCATCTACTAAACCCACGGTTGGTTGAACATCGCCAGCGAACAAGCTGAACACCGCTCCAATCAACGCACCAATTAAGATTGCCGCAACCGGCAAGTATTTATTGTTCAGCGGCGTTTGCTTAATCCCCCATACGATGGCAAACGTTCCCAGCGCGATCAATACAATGGTGCCGCTATTTACTAACTGAATTAGTTGCTCCACTACCTATCATCTCTCTTTCTATAGTAATCGACTATTTCTTGTAACTCTTTGTTCTTCCTACGGAGTTCTTCATTCTCCTGCTTAAGCCCTTTATCGTCGCTGTTTGCGGTTTTCCAGACTGTCGCCACTTGAGTCAGGATTGCAACAAGGACTGAACCCACCGTGGTTATCAAAGCTACCGCAACAGCGTCACTCATACCTAGTCATCTCCCATAACAATCTCAAAAATCGTGGATGCTAATACAAAGAATGCATACATACTCTCAAAGCTGACATACCTTTGAATAGCAAAATCATGCAACCCAAACGCGACCATAAAAAATAGCCATGCAAAGGTTAGCAACCCCGTCATGACCGGCTTATAATATGAAAAGTTTACATTCCAAAGTGAGTAGACTAGCGCAAACGTACCAATGACAGCCAATATGAAAATTACTGGCGGATCATCAAAAATATCGAGTAGGCTAGGTCGTGGTGGCTCAAAGACGAAAGTGTTTTGCTTGATTAAAAAATAAACGCCGAGACCGTACGTCTCTAGCGCTTTCCATAACCAAAATCTATTATGTTTTAAGTGATAAAGCACATTCAATCACCCCTATTCTGTCATCCAACTCACAATGCCGCCAACATAATCAGTTGACTCAAAGTTATTATCTGCAGGACTTTCAAATTTTAATTCACCGTAGCCTGTAACTGTCAGTGAAAAGGTCCGCCCCTCAGTTCCTCTTAATGAAATCGGAATCTGTTGCAAAGGTGAAAAACCAGAGGGCAGTCTAGTGGCCACGCTTTTTAGCGATAGTCCAGTTAGTGCTACTCGTAAAGTTACTAGCTTCCCAAATTTTCTAATACTTGTTTTTCCAATTGTCGATTGATTAGCGAACCCATTAATAAGTGTTAAGTCAATCCAGCCAGTGTCAGTAATATCAGCGTTAATCGCTTTAAAGTTTTCATTAGCGACTCGATCCCAACCGGCTTGTCCATAATCAATGTTGGTGATGTTAGCCATTATCAACACCACCGTTCACTGATGATAAAAAGGTTAGAAATACTGGTGTTACAACATTTCTAGCCCCCCCCGACAATTTCTAATTCAGCTTTAATTTTCATTACTATTCCTCCGTTTTCGCAGCGCCAACTAGTTCATCATACTGATCAGCAGTCATCATGCCGCCAAGCTTTAATGTTTTGAGATCATCTTTCGTATAAAGCCCCATCGTGTAGTACTGTTTGATATAGTCAAAAAACATTAGTTAGTTCCTCCATTCTGTGCAAGTGCCAACATTGTTTGCGCATTAAACTTATCCTGAGCTGCCTTATTTTGTGCAATTTGCAAAGCCAATGCAGCATTAGCTTTGTCCTGTGCCGATGGTTCCGGCTTAGATACAGGATGAGCTGCTAACCATACCTCTTTATCGGTGCCAACCCATGTCTCCCCATTCCAAGTAATCGGTTCATACAGCCCGTTTCGGGGTGCTACCGAAGTTGCATTTGACGGCATCGGCGTTGGCAGTTCATCTTGATAGAACTCGCTGTGATTGAGCTCTTTTTTTTCGTCCCAATAGTACAAAATAGCCATCTTATACATCCTTTCCTAAATAAGTGATCCCTGCAAAATTCAAACTAGTTCCACATGCTAAGTCTTTTGCCACAAACAAACCGCCCGTCTTAATTGTGACGGGAAAAGCACCTTTATTAGTGACATCCTGACATAACGCGGTAATCCCTCCATCGGCACCAAGTAGTTCATCTGGCATAGATAGAATCTTTGTGTCAGCAGGAATGGTTCCCGTGGAGATAATCCCCGAAGTTAAATGCACTACACCGTTGACCCTGCGTGCAAGTGGTGCATTCTCTGCCTGGTATAAGCCTTTGATTGCGCCCACCATTGTTAGTCGTACTAACCCAGTATCTTGGTTTAATGCGTTAAAGTTTGAATTTGCAGTTTTATCCCACCCGGCTTGACCGTGTGTGATTTCAGTTAAATTGACTGCCATATTGAGCTTCCTTTCTATATTAAAAGGCCGCCCAACATGGACGACCTAATACATTACTGTTGTGCTGATCAATACCCCGCCTGATGGTGCGCTTTGCGCCGTACCTTGGTAAGTATCGAAGTAGACATTTGGCCCGCTAGCGCTCAGCCAGAGAGTGGCATGATACGAATCATCGCCAAACGGGATACCTTGTACGTTCTCGAGCGCTGACTGTACCGACGTTGGCAAAGTAATGATTTTCGAACGCGAACTAAAACCGGTTAAGCCAGCATGAATCGATAATAAATGGAGTTCTTCGCCATTAGCAGTCAGCGTAACAAAACGGTACATAGGCACATTATTTGGCTTACTATCAGTGACCTTAGCACCGTTAACTAAGCCAACACCTTCCGTTTGCCAACCAGTGTCAGATACCTGTGCCATATCTTCAATGGCCGGCCGCCAGTCAGTGGCTTTATCGCCTAATTCAACCTGAATGTGGTTCTCTCTCAGATTGGTATTACGGTATGAAACCTGCAGCTTACCAACCGCATCCGTCGTAACCGTTAGCGGAGCCGTATCTTTAACACCATTAACACCCGATTCCGGACGAAAACCCACCGGACCTGCGAAACAGTCTTGTGCGTCGTCTAAGTCAGTTCGTGCCGGAATTGTCGTTGAAACGGTATACACAGTATTCGGTTTTAATTGCAAGATAACCGAAGGCATTTTAAGCACGGATTCTTCAAACTTATTAGCGTTAAAGTTAGCCATGCTAAAGTAGTTACGCCCACCAACAACTGTATTGGCCAGAGTTTCAAAGTTCTTATTAGCAACTCGGTCCCAGCCAGCTTGGCCAGGGTCAATCGTAGTGATGTTAGCCATGGTTAACACCACCATCCACGTATGATAAAGGGGTTAAAAATGCTGTTAAACTAGCATTTTTGCCCCCCCCGACAAATTCTAATGTAGTTCTAATTTTCATTGCTATTCCTCCCGTTTAAATTTCGCATTCAAACACTGAATACCGATTGTTGCTGGTTCCGAAATCAGGTACAGCCACTCACCGTCACTGGCTACGCTCACAGTGAAGCTACTCGTATCAAAATCAGGCAACGCCGTTTCGATTTGTTTCGGAACCAGCTTAGGAATCATTACTTCACCATTTTCTTTTAAATCAACGCTTAAGGTGAACTCCGTCATCAGCGGTACCCCAGCATAAGCGGTTGTTTGCGCAATTCCGGCGCCGTTGTAGTAACCCCAGGCTCTAAAATGCGGAAAGTCATTCACGTTAAGCATTGAGATGTCCACTGCGAAGCTACGATCATCCAAGCTTGCTGGCAAATTGCTATCCGTATACTCTTTTGCCGCGGTTAGAGCTTGGCTATCACCAGTGTCCGCATACGATTTGGCTTGCTTTAATGTGTTGTCGACGTATTGTCGTGTTGCTAATCCATCAGTTGCCATCTCGATAATAACGGCATCGATTTGACCGACCGCCATTGTTACGGTCGTTTTAAATTCCATTAGGACTTTATCACTAAAATCCGGCATGTATTCTGGCTGGTCTGCAATGATAACACTATAGAGAATTTCATCCGCACCAGTCTCCTGTGCATACACGCCAATCGCATTAACTTCGTATCCGGCTGACAAGTCTTGATTTGTAAAATACAGTTCTGCCGTAATCAGAGTATGATCATGTGTGACTACACTATCACCTTGTGTAATAAGCCCTTCTTGTTTCTCAATAGGCAGCGCTGATAAAGGCCTAATCTTATCGGTCGTCAATTTTTCAGCTGTAGTCGTTGTACGAGTCAGTTTGAACGTCGTTTTTCCTGCATAAGCGCTACTGGCCAACGCTAGGCCAGCTGTGGTCAATACTGAGTCTTTATACTTCGCCATTATCCAACCCCCTTATAGTCAATTGGCGTTGCACCCACAAAGGCCGTTACCTTTGCATGCGTTGCAAAACCTACCTTTAAAACATGTTTGCTATCTGTATTACCCTGTTTACTAATTTGATAGGCTAAGTTACTGGGTAAGTAGGTATTCATTAAGAACTTAAGTTGTACCACTTGGCTTGGTGTCAACGCCCCCACGGTGCTTAACGTCTTCACAACACAACTAACCGAGTCAACAACAATATCGGCTGGTATCTTGAGCGCATTCACCAGTTGTCGAAAATAGCCGAGCGTGATTGCCTGCGGTGGTAGCACTCGCAACAAGATATTTGTCCGCCGCGTCTCCAGGGGTGTATGGGGATCAACATCCATGCCAAGTTCCGCCTCAAATACAGATAACCCCGTACTATCAGCCTGCGTTACAAATTGGTTCATCAATAAGCGTCCCAATTCATCGGTCCGGCCATCGAATAATTTCTGCTCAGTTTGCATTAGTAAATCAGTTTCGAGAACATTATCATAGTAATCTGGTAAATAATCGGCTAGTTTAACCATTGAGCGTCACCATCCCAACTACCGGCAGTTGTGAGACCGAATTCGTA
Source organism: Lactiplantibacillus plajomi (assembly GCF_005405405.1). Taxonomy (GTDB): domain Bacteria; phylum Bacillota; class Bacilli; order Lactobacillales; family Lactobacillaceae; genus Lactiplantibacillus; species Lactiplantibacillus plajomi. The sequence continues at coordinate 32,677 of NZ_BJDZ01000028.1, read as the reverse complement.
AAGACCAGGTCAACATCAGCGTCCTTGCCGTTTAACTTAGGCATTGACGCGTTGACCACCCCTTCAACTTTTAAAATCTCGCTTAGGATTTGAGCTCGATAAAGCGTTAATTTATAGCCGCGTCCCGTTGCAGTATTCACGTCGTCCCAATCCTGTCGTCGTTTCTGGAAGTAATCCGCAATTCCTGCCTCAACTTGGGCTTGTACTGCCTTGATTGTAATTTGTGAATCAACCTCGACTGTAGTGGTCACGTCAACGCTTAACTCTGTTGGCGCGACCACTGTCACCTTATGCCCAATTGGCGCTAGTCCATAGCCTTGCCCCGTCACCTCATCAGGATCAATCGAGTTCTTAACGGTAGCTAGTAGTTCTTTACTAGCTGCTCGCAAATCATTATCCAGAATCACCAATTTAACAGTACCGCCACCTTGCCACGCCGGATAAACCTGCCCGGCGCCCACGTCATCAATTTTCGATAAGATAGCCACATAGTCCGCTACGTTCCCACCGTATGCATTGTAGGTGTCCGGTGACAGCAAACGTTCCCTCAAATGGTCATCCGTTTCCGCGTCACGAGCTGGCACCGGTACATCCGTAATTTCCGCCCAAGAAAGCGAATCGTTTGGTGTGACTGGCAAGATTTGACCCCGATAGCCATTAGACCCACTCCCAGCGGTTTCAGCAGTCAACAACGCTGACCCTTCACCAGTGAGTTCCGTTACCTGATAGAAAATAGGCTCATCACCCAAGCTCGCAAACCGGTCACCTACGACCACGCTAGTGACTGGTTGCCCGTCTGAATCAGTAAACTTAGCGCTAACTTGTGTGGCAGTAGCCGTTTGCCGGGCTGTGCCTTTTTCGGCTGCACGATAGTCTAAAAATTCGCCTTGAGCGGTGGCTGTGTATGTTTGCCGAACGACGGTGGCCAAACTCATTGAGGACTCAGCCAAGGCCATACAGGCTGGTCCTAATGCATCATAGATAATTGAGCCCTCCCGTTTATCAACCGTGTCCGGTACGTTCGCAAGCGCTTTGTCCATATAGTAGTCAAAGTCCTGCGCCTCGATTTGTTCAATTAATTGTTCCGGATTCACCCATGTTCACCTCCGTCTCAATCGGTACATCGCCATGAACCGTGCTAACAGTCGCAGTCACGGTTAGCGTGTTTGCATCGGTACGCTCAATCGTATCCACTTGCACTTCACCGACTCGGTCATCCGCTTCCAGTGCCTCAGTCAGCATCCGTTCAACTTCTACTTGTGCGTAATCAAAGTCTTTACCCAGCAATTCCTCAAAATCGTTGCCGTACTGGTCCGAATAAATTGGAAACACGAACCGTTCTGTCCGCATAATCTTATCAATGGCTTGCACCATGGCATCCAAGTCATCCGTCATGCCGATAATGCGACCGTTTGTAACCTTGTAAGTTCTTGAAGTTAGGGTAACCTCCTGAACCTCGTCTTCAATCACGTCCAATGAATCTTCATCAGTCGTTGTATCCGTAACTAAGTTCTCATCATCCACTTTTATCACCTCACAATTTGTCGAACACGTAAAAAGTCTGGCCACCATCGCCACGAATCATCGCAACGTGATCACCAGACCGCAGTCCGTTCTTAATTTTTACTTTCTTATCCGAGCCATCTATTTTAATGGTCGTTTCATAGTCGCTAACGGCACGCCCTAGCGTTAAGAAACTGCTCGTAAGAATCATACTATTTGAATACTGAATCTGGAGTGGCGCAGTGCTGACCACGGTACCATAAACCACGTCAGCGTAGTCAGCATCTTTGCCACCCTTGCTTTTAAGCTGGCTCAATAACCATTGTCCTGCCATTACTTGTTCACCACCATTTCAACCTCACAAGTGTAATCCTTGCCAAAATGGTGGGTCGCTTTCGTAATCAAATGCGAGGAAGTTCCCAGACCGATGTCCTTCAGACTCTTAATCTGAATATACGCCGCATTGCCCGCCACCAAACTAATGTCACCTAACACTGTCAGTTTCAGGGTCCGTTTTTGAATGTTTTTCTCTTTCAAAAGTTGACGGGCCTGGGCTTTCATTTGCGCGACGTTAGCCTTTTCCTTGGCTTTTTCAACCTTCTGCAGACGGCCCCAGTTGTCTATATTATGCGGGCTACCAGCCGTGACAGTTGTGTAATGCGTGTCCTTAGCACTCTTCCCCGTTGCAGTAGCGGTACTCTTTTGTCCCTTGGTTTCATCTTCACGAACAACCCGAACGACCGTGGCTGCGTCATCAATGCTACGTTCATACTCAAACTTAGTCATGAGGGATTGGTCACCCAAGATAATCGTCAAACTACGGTAAGGTGCTCTACGCAACTCCACCGTGTCATAATTTGCGATCACAAAGTATTTTTGGCCGTTTGCTTTTGTCGTTATTTCGATAGCCGACTTCAGCATGTCAAAGTAGGTCTTACTATCACAAACTTCAGCGGCAACCTTGTGACTTGAGTTATTAACAACACGATGTTTAATCTCAGCCATTCGGCAAACTTTATCAAAACGTTGTGAGACGGTCGTGACCGGCCAGACAATTGCGTCTTCGTTTTTAAGATAACGGAGTTTGTCGTAAGCCGTAACACTAAACTTTTCGTTCGTATATTTGAAATCAAAAATATAACCGTAAAAGGTTTTGACCCCATCCCAACTCATTTTTACGATGTCACCATTACGAGGCGTAAAACCTTCGTCAACTTCCACGATGTCAAAGGTCAGCTCACCAGCGCTGTAATTAAGGTCCGTCGTCCACTGTACCGTATCATCCACAACTAGTTCACGAATATCCCAGACCACCATTCCGCCGCCACGGTGCTGAACTGTAAAGCTTGTAATCGCCATGCTCACACCGCCTTAACTGCAGACTTTTTAACCCAACCGCGCCAACCGCCGTTGAGCAAGGTGACGTGATAAGGACACGCACGTCCCGGTGCAATAAAGTTCACCTTGCGAACAGCATTGTGTTCCGTTACGCCAGGAGCCCGACCGTAGCTATCAAGGTGCAGCCGACCATTCACAATCACCTTGGACCCCCGCCCAATTTTCTTAGGCGGTTTCGATCGTCCCTTACCCTTTTTAGCAACCTTTTTCTTGGTGATTTTCATCTTTCTTGCCTTGTACGTTCTATACTCCGTCAAGCTCAGTGTATACGTGTACTCATCCGAATTTGCATTCTTAAACCCGTACGTAAACTTGGCAATCGTCATTTTTAGTGAAATCTTTGAACCGGACAAAACTAATCGTACCGGCTTTCTAGACTTTTGAATTTTAAGGATCCGGTCAATGTACTTTTGAGCTGAACTAAGCGGCTTGGTAGCCGTCACATAGTTCACACCCGCCGTTTTGACTGGCAGAATGCTTTCAATCTCAACAGTTCGAAGTTTTTTCTCGCCTAGAACATTGACTTCCCCCAGCTTGACAACCGTCTCCGTAGCATCGTCCGTCTCACTACTGATTTGAATCTCCTCGGGGTTAACCGGTAATTCAAACGTGGAATTCTTACTATCCGTCAGATAAATACCGACATGTTTTGCCATCTTGCGCCCCCTAACTCATCGATTTTCCGTTTAAGTGTTTCAAGTAGTCTTCAGCAGCCCGAACAATAGCTTCACCGTCCATTTGAGCATTACCACTACTTACAAGTTGGATGGCACCACTTTGAACCTGAACAACGACGTTAGATTCATCATTACCATAATTGGTATTAGTAGTGGTAGTGCTCTTACCTTCTCCGTACGGTGAGGATAAAGGTAAGTCGCTAGCCATCCTGCCATTGACACCAATTGAATTACTTCCCAAACCATCAATCGCTTTAGACACTCGATTAATCATGACTAGCGCTCGTCCAAAGCCGTCAGCCAAAACATCACCGGCATTATTACCTGCAAGTGATCCTGCCACTAAATTTGGTAATGTTGCGCTCATACCGCTAGCAGCGTTAACCACGCCTTGAGCCATCGCACTAGAAGCACTAGCAGCGCCTCCTGCATCACGATTCAATCCATTAATCAGCCCTTGGTCTACCCAACGTCCATACTGATTAAATAGTTTTGACGGCGAACCGATATGCAATACTGACTTAGCTGCTTTAACAACACTTCCAGCAACGTTCTTAACTGTGCTTACTGCTGTACTAATCATGCTTTTAATCCCGTTTACAAGTCCCTGAATCAAATCCTTACCAACACTGACTAGCGCACTACCAAAACTCTTAGCCGTACTAACTGCAGTAGAAATGCCATCAGAAACTGCTGAGATGACATTCTTCATCGCACCCACAATGGCACTAACTAGCATGGTTCCAGCCGTGATGAAAGCTGTGACTAATACCATAACGCCAGCTGCCGCCAAAATTAATCCAGCTGCCACCGCTGCTAATCCAGCCGCCACAATGATTAATCCAGCCCCAAGGACAATTGCGGCAGCGCCAAGTAAAAGAATACCAGCTGCTGCCACAATTGCTAATGGCGCCACTAACATCAATCCCACTCCTAATACAATCATACCGGCACCGGCAATCAATCCGACGACTGCAATAATCATCAAAGCAGCACTCATCATCAAAAGTCCAACCGCCGCAACCAAACTAAAGGCTGCAACCAACGGAACTGCGACTGCTAGCATCAGCATGCCGACTGCCGCAATTAAGACGGTTGCTGCAACAATCGCCATCGCAACCCCAAATAACAATGCACCAATCGCGGCTACGGCAAAGCCAACACCAACAACCAGCAGTGCGGCACCAAGTAGGATTAAACCAACTGCTGCCACAATTGCACCCAGGCCGAACACTGCAATGGCGCCAGCTAACGCTAATATATTAATGGCGGCTGTCAGCCCGTATTGAGCAATTAGCGGAAGTTGCGTTGCAAGAATGGCTAATCCAGCAGCGGCAACAAATACCGCCACACCGATAATTAGTAACGCAGCTCCAAAAATAACGAAGCCCACTGCACCCGCAATCATCGCCGGACCAATCAGTGCAACAACAGCTGCCAAGGCTGCAATACCAATCACCATGCCCGCAAACACAGCTACCGCAGGCCAGCCAGCCGCTACTAATGAAGTAGTTGCATCGACCATTAACCACATGCCTGCACCAGCAAGTAAAATAGCCCCACCCACTAGTAACAACGAGGCGCCTAGTTTAATAAATCCGGCCGCACCCGCACTGGCGCTCGAGCCAATCTTAGAAATAGCTCCGCCACTACCCAAACTCTTTATGCCACGGCTTAATCCAGTAAAGGCACTGTCCAGTTTGCCTAACGTCTTAATAGTAACTAAACCAATTGCCAAAACACCTAGTGCCTTAGCTAATGCATTCAAGGTACCCGAATCTAACTTACTAAGTGCAGTCAGTCCAGCTACAACTGCCGTTAAAATTAATCCTTTAGTCCCAGCTTTAAGCGCAACAAACGCTGCCCCTAATACTTTAAGAGAACTAGGGTCTAAATCACCAATCACATCGGAAATTGCCGTGATTGCATTTGCAGCTCCCTTTAGCGCGCCACCAGTTATACTACCCAATGTTTTAAACGCCGCAAAAGGATCTTTTGTCCCCATACTAGACAGCTTACCAATAACACTGCCAATGGTTTCCTTAATTGAAGAAAATGCGGCTCCCATTGATGAAATTGCACCGCTATCACTGAATGATTTAAAAAAGGCTCTAACTGCCTTTCCCGCCGTCTTCAATCCATTAACCACACCAGTAACCATAGGCGTAATCTTGTCAGCAATCGTATCAAACTTAACTTTGCCAAGACTGTCAGTTAATTCACTAATAGCCTTAATTCCAACCTTGCCAACTTTATCAAATGCCGGTTGTAAATTATTGGCCAAAGTTTCTTTTAAACCATCCATCGCTTGACCAACAGTTTTATACTGTGTGGCCATTTTACTAAAGTTCTTATTCGTACCAGTCTTAGCAATCGCATTAAAGAAATCATCCGTTTTAACTTTACCCGCTTGAACATCCTTAACCAATTGCCCAGTACTCTTATGCATGGTTTTCGCAACCATTGCCATACCAGCGGGCGTCTGCTCGAGCATTAGTTTAAAGTCAGCCCATTGAATCTGTGGCTTAGCTGCTGCTTGGGTTGCTTGTTGACTTAACGTCTTCATTGCTTGTTGCGGGTCCGCTGAGGCAGCGGCTAAGCCTCCAAATCCCTTAACCAGTTGACCGGTATTCTTGGTTCCAACGGCCGCCAATTGACTATAAGTTGAAGCCATATCAGAGGCAGAATAAATCGTTTGTTGAGCATATTTTTGGAGTGAGCCTCGGGTTTTATTGATTTGTCCTTGGCTTTGACCAATCATACTCATATTGCCATTAAAAGTCTGCCAGGCTTTACTAGAATCGTTTAATTCAGTCATCATTGACCCAATTCCTGATGTGGCCATCCCGACTCCCTTAGAAATTCCTGAGCCGATCAAGTTAGCACCCAACATTTGCTTGAAAATCCCGCCAGTTTGTTGGGCAGATTTATTCACAGAACCAAACGGGTTACCATTCATGGCAGACTTAAACTGGCTAAAACGACTTTGTCCCGCCTGAAGTCCTGAATTTAACTTACTAAGTGGTCCTGAAAAGCCATCTAGAATCTTAATCGTTGCACTTACGGTCGACACACTTCTGCCTCCTTTCCTATGTACACTAGAAAGCTAATGCCTCCTAGCTTTACGCTTAGCATCCTTCTCTTGCCGTTTCTCTTCCTTAACACGGATTTGAATTCCAGCAATAATCAGGGCTTTTTCACGCGTTGTAAAACTAATCCATTGTGCTGGCGTCCAGTGATACTCATTCATTACGTAGAAGTAGTAATTAAAATCATTTCCCTGGCCCGCCTCGACTAGTTTTTTACTTCTTCAGTTAAATCTTCCAAGTTATCTTGATTAATCCCAGATAACTTCATGACTTCACCGCTAAGGTCCGTCATTTCACCCACTTTGAGCATTTCCTTAAGTAATCCCACGGGGTCAGCTAAGCACCCGTAACTCTTTTGAAGTTCTTCATTGTCCAGCGGCGGAAAAACAACTGATTCAGTGACCATCAATTCGCCAAATTTTTCCTGATCTTGCGTCTTTTCCACTTGACCAGTAGCCGGATTCTTATGCCGAGTAGTTGCCTTTTTCCGTAGTACGTCAATTTCCTTATTTGTAATTTCCCGAATCACAAACGGTTCTTTAAACCGTTTAAATAGGACTTCTTGCGTCGCCGGTTCATAATCAACGTTCTGCTTTAAGAACCCTGCTACGCTACGTTGTTGCTTTACTTCTTCACTCATTACTTACTCCTCCTACAAATCAAATCCATCAAAAGCGTGAATTAGTTCTACGCCTTCAAAGGTAAAGTCTGATTCCCATTGCATAACATCGTCATCCGCCTCAAAGTCGGCAAACGGGACGTCATCAAGGTTAACGTCCGTAAAGTGCAAAGTCTGTGTCCCAGCAGCACTCGTTGGGTCATTAATGGTCATGGTAACTTCAAAATACAGGTCCTTGCCGCCTTTAATGTATGGCAAAGCATACTTGGACCAGTTGGAACTAATCAAATAGCCGCCAAGTGTCCCCGTACCTTCAACGCTCGTAACCTTCTTGTGTTTCCAACGTGAGCCCAAGGTTTGAACGTCTTCCTTGTTTTTTTCTAATTTAGCGCTAAACTTATTCGCCTCAATTAGCGGAATGACTTTGCCGTCAATTGTGATGTAAATCTTGGCGTCTTTTGTAGAAATTGTGTCTCGCCCATTTAAGAAAGAACCAATTGTCGTTGTTTCAGCCATGTTTTAAAACTCCTCTCTTATTGCACCGTAATCGTCATGTACAGTTTTTCCATTGCTTCATTAGGTTGAACTGCCAACGTCACTAAGATGGCGTCTTTATTCTCACCAGATGCAACCGTGACATCGTCAGCCTCAAAGTTGGTGATTGACCCACTATTTTGAAGTTGATCTAACTGTGCAACCAGGTTCGCCTTGAACAAGTCACGGCCAGTTTCGTCATTGTTAACCTTGCCGATAAACTGGTCCTCAAAGGTAGTCTGAGTTTGGTTGGCAATCCAATCAATCGTCCGAATCACTTGATTTTTGGCAAAGTAGCTTGGCTTATCGTCTGTGTAGCTAACAAGGGAATTAATGTCTTGTTCAACCACTACACCACCATCACGCTTAACCGTGAACAATAAGTGACCACTCTTTAAATTATCAATCGTGGCAGAATTCGACAGGCGTGGATTTGCGTCGACTGCACCCGGATATTCAGCATAAGTTAAGGATGAAGCACCGTTAATAGCTGAAGAGGCGCCAGCAATATAAGCCGCAGCCATTGTTGCATCTAACTTAGTGCCGTCAGTTAGAGCTACGCCATTAACGACGGTTGACACACCTTCATAATCCCAAGGCTTATCAGTAAGTTTGCCTGGCACAACCGCCGTCACCTTGTAGCCTTCTTCTTCACGCATCCGGCGAACCATTTCAACTAATAAAGCATGAATTGGATTATCATCCGCATACCCTGCCGTGGTTACCACGTTATACGTCATCGTTTCCATGACTTTGGATAATAATTCGGTTACATCACCGGCTTTTGAAGTCCCACCGGTTAACTTGTAAGACGTTTTACCCGTCAACGCAGCTAACTTAGTGGCCACATCTTCCGCAGTAGTAACATCGATAAAATCGTTACTCAATAGTGAAATGGTGCCATCCGCACTCACTGTTTGTTCGTCAACCGCTGTCGTATCAAGTAGAGTCGTAACGGTCAACTTACTATCATCAGTAGCATCTTTTACCACGTTGACGCTGATATCATTGCCACGAGTACCGCCAAACTTGGCTGTAAAGGTCCATGGTAAGGCATCATCCGTGACAGTTGCTTTCTCACCGTCGTTGGCATTAACTAGTAGCACCGTTAATGCTCCCTTAAGTGCCTCGCGAATAGTCACGGCCTTGTCATCAGATAGCGTTGTCCCAATCAATGCGCGAAAATTACTGTCAGCGGACAATTCAATCACACCGTTTGTCCCCCAACCATAATCCACGCCGTTAGCCAGAAGCACCCGACCAATAGTCGTATCTGGTTTTGCTTCTGCCACACCTTTAGTATTGATGTAAGCGCCTGGCCGTACTTTGTTCTGTGTTGTCCAAATTCCACCAGCCATTAGATAGCCTCCTTAAATTTCTTGATTTGTTGTTTAGCCTGATCGACTGAATACTCTTGGTCGTTGTCTAAAACCACGTTCAGAATATCTTTCTCAAGCTTGGTAAATCCACTAGCTTGTAATAAGTCAGCTTTACCATATCGTGCAACCTTAGTGACCCGCTTTGCGCGTACTTTAGTCATGTTTTAGACCTCCTTCAAAGTCTAATGATTGTTGTTTAGTGCCCTGGTCTACGGGAACGGCTCTAAACTTAACTTTAAAAGTTGCCACCAACGTGCTGTCACTCCGTTCAAAGTTCAGGTCCCGTATTTTGGCAAACTCTTGCAGTTGGGTAAAGTTATCGGACAAAAAGTCCTCCATCGCGTCCATGTCGGCGTTAGCCCCATCAGCATTTGGAAAGTACACCACTTCATAATGGTTATCCCGCCACTGAATACCGAACAAGTTAGGCTGTATGTGTCCCGTGATTTTACTTATGAAAAAAGACGGTTCTTTAAAACCGCCTCGTTGATTCTCCCGATAGATTGGTAAGTTCAGCCCCATACCCACTAATTCTTCGGCAATTGATTTGATTATATCGAAGGCCATTACATCAACCCCTGTAAATACTTTTGAAAGGCTGGAGTGAGCAACGAAGACATCTGATTATCGACTTCAAATAAAGTTTTCATCAGCATATGGCTACCTGAAACCCAGCCACCACTCCTCGTTCGGTGACCAGACTCGACGTACTGTGCGTACTCAATATTATTGAGCATCGTCAGCACAATGTCCGAGGAACTAATGGTGGGTCCCTTAAGTTCCCATCCTCGCCGAAGTGTTCCTGTGTCAACTGGCGTACGGTTTTTAACTCCCCGAAGTGCTTTTGAACCAACCTGGCGTACACTCTGGCTTAGTTCACGTTTAAGCCGTTGTGGTTTGCCTTGTGCACCAACCCTTTCAACGAAAGCCTCAAACTCTTTGGCATCAATCGTTCCCCAAGCCATCGTTAACCACCTCTTTAGCCTTTTCATCACGCACCATCGCAACTTCTTGGTGACTTGCATAGCCGGTATAACCTTTACTGGCACGCCGATACTCAGTTACCACGCTGTTCTGATCAGTCACGGTGATTAAGTCACCGGCTGCTACCTTAACGCCATTATCAATGATGAGCTTGGCATCATAGGCATCAGTCCCAAAGAACGACTGTTCACTGGTTTTGAGTCCTGATAGGACAACTTTGGCCGGTCGGTCTTTACAGACAGTCACATCTTCCGTCGTTGTGAACGGTCCATCTTTAACTTCACGAACGCCACTAATCGTTACCCGGTCATGCCATAATGTCGGCAGCACTCGTGCCATCCGTTTAAAGCCATTCATCGCTTCACCTTCCTGAACGCATTCAAAGCCAGCACAAAGTTATCGCTAATCGTGTTGACCTCCTGCAGCTCAAGGTAAGCCTGAGATGCCGACTTAAACTTCACGGAAGTGTCACCCTCAGAGATGCTATCAACGTCTCCTGACCGCTCATCAAGTGGTGTGAGTAATTGATGTGTGCTGATGAGTTGCAAGCACATCGCAATCATGGTGTTATCGAGCTCTTCCGGTAATTCAGCCATTGCAAGGTGACAGTAGTTGGCTACGTCAGCAATAGTCTTATCAAGCACATAATCCATTATCACGTCATAGGCAGCATTTTCAGGTTCATTCACTCGCAAGGCTTTTAACTTAGCCAGTAGAACTGGCCGTCGTGGTAGTTGCTCCATCTTATCTCACCTTATTTCAACTTATTCTCACTTCACTAAAGCTAGCAGATCAGCTTTAACCGCATTCGATTCATAACTGATACCTTGTTGATCAAGATAAGCTTTAATCTCCGCAATCGTATTCGCTTCCGTTGGCTTAGACACTACTCGCTTCATCCGTCACCGGTGTCTTATCACTGACTACGAATTCAATTCCTTTAGTTTTAGTCTTGAGTAAAAAGACATCTTCGTAGCTTTGTTCGTAATACAAGAAGTTACCACTGTTAGCCGCTGATGGATTGTCAAAGCCAGCAAAACTGTACTTCTGTGGTGCGATTTGAACACCATTTGAGATCAAGAACATCTCAATCTGCTTAGCGTCGTCCTTGAGCTTGGACCCAACCGTGAAGTCAAAGGCCGTTTGCATCAAGTCAGACGGTACCACCACGATAGTGACATCATCCAAGCTGTAGACCGTCCGTTGCACATTGTTCGGGTCAGACAATACCAACTGACGGTTCATTGCTTCCGCTCGCTTTAGAATGGCGTTGTTCTTCGGTGTGATGTACAGGTAACGACCAGTCTGTGAGACCCGTTGTTCATCCATGTTCACCATCATATCGTCGAAAGCAGTCAGGATATTCTTTTCGTCAATGGTATCGGTATGAATGCCATCATCCGCCGCAGCTTCCTTACGCTGGTATAACTTACTGAACATGAACCGGTCCATTTCCGGCATCTTTTCGTCCAAATTAAATTGCTTAGTGATGTTAGCCATTGAGATAACGTAATTAGATTCGTCGACGTCTGACGGGTCAACCAGCGTGCTCCAGTAACGTTCATTGGTTAGTTCATAACTATCCCAGTCGTTGGAATAGTTGGCTGCTGGTTGCGTAATCGTTCGCCGCTTACGGTCCCGGCGGCCTTCATCAATCGTTAAACGAGGCACTTTGATGTGCTTGGCACCATCAAAATTAATCACACTGTTAGCTGGTGAGTTCCATAATGCCGATGAAAAAAGATGTCCATCATAGAAAGCTTGTTGAATCGCTTGTTGATAGGCATCCGCGTAGTTAATTGTCATGTTGTATTCCTCCTAAGATTTAAATGCGTCAATCATTGCTTGGGCGGGGTCCGTATCTTGTGAACCACCACCACCATCAGGACTGTAATGGGACTTGGTACCTTCATCGAACAAATAGGCGTCTGACTTACGCAAAGCCGCTAACTGGTCGTCAACGCCTTCTAGCTTGCCATCGTCAGTCAACTTGACCTTGTCCATATCGAGTAGGCCTTTGACTGCTTTAGGATTACGGGCCTTTGCGCTGGACAATACCGTGTCCAGGGCACCGTTCAGCTTGGTTTGATTAAGCTGCGCGGTTAATGACTTGGTATCTTCGTCATACTTGGCTTGTAATTCAGTCACTTGCTTAGCTAGTTCTTCATTATTACCAAGCTGTTTCTTTAATGCCTTAAGATCCTTATCCCGATTAGCAACATTGCCTTTCAGCGTCTCGTTTTCCGCTTTGATAGCTTCCACATCACCCAAGGCATGCTTGGCATTCTCGATATCATGGCCATTAGTTTCCATAATCGAGTTAATCTGTTCTTCGGTTAGTCCCATTTTCGTTAATACTTCTCGTTTCACAGTGATCATCCTTTCACGCTTTTATTACGCGGTGCGACCGCAAATCAAGGCATAAAAAATAAGCCTTTTTACGTCTTGCTCGGGACAATGGAGTATAAAAATAGCACTCAACGCTTGGTTGGGTGCTTAGGCTCCGGGAATCATATTCTTAAAATCTTTCAGTGTGTTCTTTACTCGTTCCATCATGGAATTACTGAACAGGTACTCAATCCCGGCCGGCGTAATCTGCACATTTTCATATCGTAAAGTGCTGCCAGGCAGAGCTCTCACTTCAGTAACACCAGTAATATAACCTTCATTTGACATATTAAACAGGATGTACTCCCAATAAGTCGTATTGTAATTATAGCCTAGTTCTTGAAGCTCCTTATTACTAATTACTTTACCTTGTTTTAATAACGAATACAGACGTTTTAACAACATGTACATGATTACGAAGTAATCGTCTTTTGCCATCCCGGCACCTCCAAACTATTGCCATTCAATCTTAACGTGCCAATGGTCTTCGGTAATTTTACGAGCTTTATCCAGACATTCTTGAACATTAGGTGCGTACTTATAGTAACTATATTTAATTTCAGCAGTAAAATTATTTATCTCTAGATTATCTCGAAAACATTCCATTTCAGGTGTTTTATCGCCAATACCCGCAGCGTCTTGTTGTTCATTAAACCGATAGTATAGGAATTCTCTAATATCTGGGCTAATCTCATTTATTTTCATCAATGATGCCCACCTTTCCCCGATTCAATACGACAAACTTGTCGCCGTTCTTATTGTACCACCCATCAACACCTAAGCCCATCGCAATGTAATCGAATAACACCTCGCCAATCAACGGCTGTATATCCTCTTTAATACCGAGAATTCGCATTTGCTTTTGCAATGCAGCTTGAAATTTAAATTGGCTTACGATAATACTATCCGCAGTCATTGCAGCAGTTACCAGTTCATTAGGAACGTGATTATATTTTTTAGCGGTAAATTTATAATCTGCGCCAAAATATATGCCCCGCCCATTAAGTGAATTCTTAGTAGTTGAATATTCTAAATCGCCATGCAGTAATTGTTGTTTACGATCAGTATAACGATAAATCTTCGCACTATCAGGGATTAATAAAGAATCCTTCCAGCTAAGTATTGTTGGCTTGGTATCGTATCCCTGTTCATGGGCATAATCTAACATATTTTGACGGTAAGCACCGTGATGAATATCGTCCAGCACATCTGGCCGCGGCCGTTTAACCTGCGCTATCATGCCTTCTAACTGTGCAGCGGTCAGTTGACTAATGCGAACAATCGGCTTATTACTCAACATTTGAGTGATATCGCCGTTGTTCCAAACCTTATCGGCAATTCCATACTCTTTCCACCAATCCGCATAAGTAACGTTCTTAATTAACTTTCCTTTGCCAGTCTTAGGATCACGCATCCAACGCTCACCAATTTCTGGCAGGTCTGCCATCCATGGTACGGTCGTACACCGACAGCGGGGATGCATTAGCGGGTAGTTAATACCGACTTCACGCTCAGACAGCTTAAAGCGTTGCCCATCTAACTTAGCACAAACTGTACAAGTGTGCGTCTCCAAGGTTGCCATGTACTCGTACTGTTTTATCCCACTCTCTTCATAACTCTTAGCGGTGGCTTCCTCTTGAACGTGCCCCAATTCAGTTTGAACGAGATTATGAATCTGGTTACGTTTAACGTCCTGAAATTGAGCGTGCATCCGCTGGGCAACTTTATCAACGCCCCACCCCATCACCGTCGCTCGGAACAGCGAATCCATTAAGTAGCTCGGCAGTTCTTGCTGGTAATTCTGCCAAATCCGTTGTGAAAAGTCCTTGCCATCTTTGGCCCACGGTCGGGAAACAATCGTTCTTAACTGTATCTCGTTGAACCGAGCAAAGTCAGCGGTAAACGCCCCATGCTGAGCCTGCGTGTGATAAGTCGTTCGCATGTAAGTCTCTTGGTACTCATTAGCTAAGGCGGTTTCCATCTTGCTAGTGTGTTTCTTAGCCAGTCCACGGGTCAGTTTACGCATTTGTTCTTCTAGCGACGACAAACGAGCTAAACGTGAGCGATAATACTCAGCGTCTAGCTCGTCTTGATAACCACCCTGCTTAGCTTTTGCCTCAAACCGTTTGAGCGTCATTCGCCAGTGCTTGGTGCGAATACCATGTAGTGCTCGCATCGCCTGCTCTGAATTCAGCCCTTGGTTCTTGGTATAACGATCAACCCACATTGAGGCTTCTTTCGCCAGTTCCCGATACGCCCCATTCAATTCAGCTTGAATGCCCTTTTCAAATTGCTGAGCACTTTTTATTTCCCGCTGCTTTTCTCTTAGATGGCGTTTCTCCCAGTAACTAAGCTTGGTCATCGTCCCCACCGCCTAATTCCTGATTAACATCGAAACTAGCATAGCCGTCTTGGTTGACAACGTCATCTTGACGGCGTTCAAGTTCTGCTTGCCAGTCATCAACAATCGGGTTGGCTTTAGCAATTGCTTCATCGCTACTGTACTGAGCAATGGCAGCAACCACTTGGGCCTGTTCAAGTGAATTCTGAATGGCCGTACGGGTCCACGTTTGGTTAATTGGTCGCGAATCAGCATCAGTCGTCCCAAGCCAGTTCATAACGGCCCGCACCAGTTCTGTTAAGGCGTCACGGAAGTACGCCTCGGTGTTTGATGCTTTGAGCTCAAGGTGTCCATATAACGCACGAATTGCCGTACCAGACGCATTGCCAATCTCTTTAAAATCAGTTGGGTTTACGCCTTGACCATCAACAAAAATTTTGGCATCCGTCCTTTGTAGTACGTTGTCCCGTGCCTCAACCGGAATATCAATGGTTAGTTTATCGACGCCGGACTTATCGTTTGGACCAGCATTGTCCATCTTAATGGCTTTATCCTCTTTAATCGTTCGCATGAACTCGGATAATTCTTCGCCACCATAATTGGTCAACACTAAGATGACCTGTTGCACATCATTAATATCGTTCACGAAACCGTTATACACGTTATCGTAAACATCAATATAGCCCTTAATCTTTAATAATTCCGGGCGCCAGTCCTTATTTTTAGGGAACGCGATAAATGGCACTCGTCCAAAATTATGTTTAAGCACCGCACCACTACCAACCTCATCACCAGTCGACACATCGAAAGTCGGAATCCGGTCAGTGATTGGCGCTAGGTCGCTATAGTTAGGTAACTGCGATTTAAACGCCGTCATGTCCTTATCAGTCCAATATTCATGCACCGAATAGAACTTGCCGGTCTCTGAATCCAGCTTACGATATGAACGCCGTACGGCTAACAACTTGCTATCCAAGTCGCTACTGTAAATTGGCGTGACTTGATCAGGTGGGACAATCCCATACCTAAACTGACCATCGTCATCAAGCCAATAGTGCACCCATGCCACACCAGCATTACTGGCATCGACAACCAATTGATTCAATCGGAGGTTGAAGTTATCACCCAAGGTCGACTTAATCAAATCATTGAGCTCATCATCTTCAACGTCGATTGCCGGAGGTACCGTCGCCAAGTAGCCGGCTTCCTGGTCAACTAATAACTGCGCATAATTGCTGCTGACCCGATTATCAGCATGTCTTAGCGGTCCGTCTTCGGCCTCCTTACCTTCTTCGCGGGTCTTAGACTCACCGTTATTGCGTAGTGTGATGTCATTCTCGTTATGATAATAACGTAAGGCCGTGTGATAACGCTGATTAAAGCGACCACGCCGACCGTCAGTATTCTTCAATAGCTGAATCATCGTTTTCGTTTTCATGGCTTAAAACCTCCTTTACGCATAATCGACTCAACGGCGTATCGAACGGCATCAATGCTGTGGTCATCACCATCAGGGTACTCCGCTTTTAATTCGCCGTATTTGTCACGTTCTAACTCGTAAGCTGTAAACTCGCGAGCCGCATTCGGACAACGGACTGGGTCAATCACAATCTCGCGCAAATCCTGCAACCACTTAAATCCTTGGTCACGACTACCGGGCCCCTTGATGGCTCCGATCACGTTCAATCCCATGTCACGCAACTCAGCAATCGTACCGGGCGATGCCGAATCACCAGTGATAACTTTATTCTCTGGATCAAGCGGCTTGATCAAGTCCACGGCATTGCGGTTCTTTAAAGCCACTTTGTACACCTCGTTAAAGATGTAAAGCCGGTGCCTCGTGACATCAAAAAAGACCTCGACGTAAGCCAGCGGGTCGCTAGCAAAGCCAAAGTCCATACCTCGTTTAATATTGTCGAACAACTGAATCTCATCATCCGTTATTCGGCGTTTGTTAATATTGTTAAATACCTCGGCGCCCGTCCCGGTAATCTCTCCTAGGTACTCATGGGCGTACGCTTTGGGGTTGTCCTTCTTTAACTGCTCGGCATCTGCAAGGAATTCCTTGCCTAACCATTCTCTAGGGACACTTAGGTAGTCGGATTTATGCACCAAAGTGTCCTCACGCATACCTTCTTGGCTGGTAATCAGGTTAACCCAACTGTTCTGACTTGCTGGCGGATTGTAGCTATAAAAGGTGATAATGTTGGAGCCACCACGGTTTAACGACTGGTTAATGTTTCGTATTTCAGGCCAGCCGGCGAATTCGTCAACTTCCTCATAATGTTTGAACTTGGTATAGCCTCGACGGAACTTCTGTGACTTAATCTTTCGCGGCTTGTCAGCCCCCTTGAATCGAATTTGCTGCCCAGTTGGGAGGTACGTTAGAATCATCGGGCTAACCGATTCTTTCCAATAATCACCAACACCGAGAACATCAATCGCCCAAAGATACTGGTCGAATACTGAATCTCTTAGCGTATTCGCAACCTTACGGAGTACCACTGCGTTGGCCTCTGGGTCTTTCATGATACCGAGCACAATTTCAATTGAAACAAAGCTTGATTTAGTTGAGCCACGACCGCCCATGAGCCAGTAATTGGCATGGCGCTGATGCTTGATGTCAACGTGCAGGTTATAAAACGAGGCAGCTAATTTACTTTTAAGACTCACTTCTGTCACGCTCGTTTCCCCCTTCAACATCATCTTTAATCAGCACGCCATGCGCAGTCTGGTCCGCAATACTCGTGTCCTTCATAATCTTGTTCAAGCTGTCCAGTGCTTTCTGCTTGTCATATAGTTTGACCACCAGGCCATCTTTGCCACGGTGGATATCTTGGACCAATGACCAATCAATCTGATTACTTGGCTTAAGATAAATGTCAGCAACGTGTCTCTTCACTGGCTTATCATCTGTATCCAAGAATACATCGCCGTCGGTATCCTGCACCAACTCTTCATGAACCTTGTAGTCCAAGACATCGCCTAGACTGGCAAATGCCTGCTTGGCATACTCCTGGGCGATATCATCAGCAGTTACGTACAGGTCGGCACGTTGTTGTTTCTTCAACTCTGTAAGCTGCCTTTTTACCCGAGCATTTCCGAGCATTCTCGGCCCATTCGTAACTGCAACATCATAGTTACACCCATAGGCTTTCTGATATGCCCAAGTGGCGTTGAAACGTTGCAAATAAAAGAGACAGAACGACTTCTGCTTATCCGTAAGCTCGTCGTTTGCCTCTAGTTCATCTACTATTTTGGGTGCAACTTTGTGTGCACCCTTTTTTAATTTTGTGTGCACACCTTCTGGCTTAGGGGGTGCCCCTTTTTTAGGTGTTCCACGTTGCCAACCATATCGACGCTTCCACGTCTTGACAGTATTCAAGCTGACTTCATACTTGGATGCAATATCCTTGTACTTCATACCAGCCATATAGTCTTGTTCAGCCTGCTCATACTTTTCTGTCATTACATACCACCACACCTCCGTTAATTGGAATTAATTAGTCTAAATTTTGTAGCATCGATTCTCAAACTTTTTGTAGGCGTCTAGGTAGATCTCACCCTTATCACCGTTATAGGTAAGCTCGTAGTACATGCCATCACTTAACGTCGTGCTGAGTAACGCTTTGCTATTCTGTAATGCTTTAACTTGCCAAACAATAAAGACATCATCGACAGTGATTTGTTTTCCATCAGTTACATCTAAATGTTCATTAGCGTAGTCCAGCACTAAGGCTTTGCATTTACTTGTAAATTCAACATCGTTCATTCTTAATTACCACCTTTTTATTTTTCTCCAAACTAAAAGCGCCATGCCGTTTAGCGCGACGCTTCTTATCCTTGTACCACTTATCTAGCCGGGCATCATAGATCATATCTGTAGCATAAGGCGCTCTAAGGCACCTGCTAGTCGGCTTACCGTCACCGGTTACCAACCATCTCAGTTTTTTTAACGTAACCTGCTGGTTTCGAACCAGCGCTCCTAAACATCTAGTTCAGTGCTCAACCAACCGAGCTCAAGCTACGTAATGGTTGGCTCTTAGCTTCCAACCAATGTGATTGGCGTGGAATCGAACCATGCACGGAAAGTCAAACCGCCCTCTTCCGGCACCGAGTACCGGTTACAATCACACATACCTGTCTCTGCAATTCCATTCAAGGAGTAGATTAATGGTCGTATCTTCCCACTCATTCACGCTATCAATATACCATCTAAAAAGGGACATTGTCTGGACACGATTGGGACAATTAGCTAACCATCTCTTCTAAGCTAACAATCCCAAATAAGAATATCGAAAACTCTTGAATTGCTTCTTTTTGATCGCGCTTAATCGTCTTTTCCGAGACATCAAAATAGTCAGCGATTTTCATGAACGTCCATTTCTGCGGATTGATGTACATATTTTGAATGACAAAATATCGCCGTTGAACTGCTAAATCACGTTTCTTGGCATAATTTTTGTAAGCTTGTAGCATTAAGTCCGTGTACTCCATCATCTTATTTGTACGTGCCTTATAGCCCATGACACTACGCAACTTTAAATCATCCGCGTTAAATACGTCCTTCAAATAACGATCAATGTCTGTATCGATGTCCCTCGAATGCTCTTTCAAAATATCATAATTTTTCAGCAATAACCTAGTATTCTTAACTCTCCATGTCTGCTCATTCTGAAATTGTCGTTTACGTTCATCGTGTACAAGGTCAGTAACTAACTTTGTTATCTCACGAATTAACTTTTGTTCCATACAGTCGCTCCTTTCTAGCTAACATCTACGGTTACTTTCATAAATACAAGCCAGTGCGTTTTCCCACGCTTATCACCGAATAATGGCAGATAACCAATGGCATCTAACAGTTCGCTCAACTTAATTTGCTCTTCGTTCCACTTAAAAATTAACGTGCCATGCGGCTTCAAAACTCGCATACACTCAATAAATCCCTGACGCAAGTCAAAAGGCCATGTTTCATCGAGCGTGCCGTACTTCTTAGCTAACCATGATGATTTTCCAGCGCTTCGCAAGTATTGTAAACTTCAATCTCATTCCTCTTTCTCGTCTAAATCTGTAATAAGATACTGCCCATTGCGAATAGCACCCAAGCGGTATCGCACCCATGAGCTGCTATACCCCAATTGAATCTGCGCAAAGCGAACTGTAATTCTATGCTCCAGGGCTTTCTTGAGCACGTTGTACTCGTGTCTTGTCATTTCCACGTACTTAATATCAAGGTCCTTGATACCCTGCATCTTGTGCAGATAATCTACTTCTGACTTGGGTGCCTTCAGCACACTACCATGTCGTGCCTCAATGGCTTGCAGCTCGCTCATAACATCCAACCAACCTGCCTTCGCCGTCATAAGCCAACTTCCTTTCTAGCTCATGTTCGTAGTGCTCGTGAATAACATCCGTGCAATTCGGGCAAGGGCCAACTGTGACCCCATAAGCCCCCACTGGGCTATATACCACCTTGTTGCCATTACAAAGTCTACATGTCATACGTTCCGTACCCCTTTCATACCATCAAATACCAAGCGGTGCTCACTGTTCTTGGTAAATAAACGGTCAATCGTTTTCTTATCGTACATATCTCGTAACTGATCACGGGAATTGTTAGTCGTGATGATAGTGCTGTATCGGGCCCTGTTATGCTCGAAGTCTACCCGTGCATTAGCGACCTGGTACATTAGCGTTTGCAGGTCCTTGTGAACCGGCTTGTAATAGCCACTCTCCGTCGGCTTACCACCTTCCGTTCCGAAGTCATCAAGCACCAACACGTCCACCGACTTCATGTCCTTTGCGATGTACATCAACCGCTCCTGAACGTCGTTGGCTGAGTACCTGTCATTTACCAACCGTAGCAGCTCTGCAGTTGATACAAACATTGCCGTTTTGCCACATTGCATGAGTTGTGACATCATTGCCAGAGCTAGTGCAGTCTTGCCCACGCCCCGATCACCAACCATGGCTACATTAAACGGCTTGGTAATCATTTCTTTCGCCAATACAAACGCTTGATTTCCTAGTTGTTTAGCCTTTACCTGATTACGTTGGGCATCAACCTGCCAGTCGCTGAACTTAAATCGTAATGGAACGTTACCTGACCAAACACTCATGCGATAGTAATAACGTTGTCGATTGGATTCAACACTTCTTTGGGCCATGTCAACCGTCCGTTTATTCAGTTCCTCGACCGTTGGTAATTTACTTGGATCAATATTCTTCTGCTTAATTACTTTGGCCACTAAACGTTGGTCAATCAGTTTCCCGACTTTATTCATCAATCATCACCAAACCAATCCTTTTCCGACTCTTTGGGGCGATTATTTAAATAGCCCTCAAATTTTGACGCTCTAAACAACGTTTCCGGTCTTAAATATTGCGCTGCTGGCTTTCCCTTTATTCTGCTATGCAACCAAGCCGCGCACTGATTATCAATGACTGTTTTCATGTCGTCGACTGTAAAGCCACCGTCATTGTGTCTGGCAACTATGATTCTCTTATTACTCTCTGTGTACCTAAACCGCTTGCCTGCCTGCTGGTTTAGATAGTCGATTACGGATTTCCAGTCGAACGGTTCGGCTTCAGCCGGACTATGTTCTTTACTACCCTTACCTAACCTATCCTTACCTAACCTAACCTGGGTATCCATTCTGGATACATTTGGTATGACATCTGGTATACCAGGCTCTAATTGTTGGTATGACTGGTTTTCGTCAACTGATAATTCCCGTTTATGATCAACATAAATAGTCGAGCGATACCGGTCTTTACGAATATAGTTATGAATCCGCCAATCTTTAATCACAGCCACACCATCATCAAAGACAATGACAAATTGTTTAGCTATCAATAATTTATAATCATCATTGCTAGCGCTAACCATCCTTAGAATTGTTCTTGCATTACCCAAGAATCCGTCATCATCAGCATTCATCATGAGGTGCAAATAAAGGGCTTGCGCGGATAATGGTAAATCCATGAACAAATCAGTTTCGGTGATCTGCTTGCTAAACATTCTTCTTTGTGCCATTCGCCCCACCTCAACTTAGAACTGACTTGGTCCGATATGGAACTGCTTGAACAGCCAAATTCTGAATTCTCTTCTGTAATCGTTTCTTATCGGTTCTTGCTTCCGTCAATGTCGAATAAACTGCTGCAGCCGCGCCATTTACTAACAATACGTAAACCATAATCTCCTCCAATCACGGGCCTTCCACCCGCTCGGTGTATTAGTCACTGCTGTACTTACCTCTCAAGCCAATTCGTTTTAACGTTTCTCTATCTAACTTGATACCGCCCACTGGAACATGATACTTAGCACTAAACGCCTTTGCTCCAATCTGCTCAATTTCACCATGATGCCGCCGACACAATGCAATAACGTGTCGCTTGCTGTGATCAACGTGCGTTCGATTTAACCCGGACCCAATCACATCGACATGATGGATATCCGCTCGCCCGCCACAAATCATGCAAACTCGGTGACGGCAGCACTCGAACAGATAATATTCTTGGTCGCGCGGTAGTAGCTCATAGCCACGCTTAAACGGTACGTGCCATTCAAACATGAAGTCGATAACTAGGTCTAATAGTACATTTGCATCGCTTACACTTGATTCTGTGGTGTCTGACAGGCTGATTTGCTTGCCTTTGGTGTAAGTTGCGTATTGCAAATAGAACATTGACTTCAAATAATCGTGTGGAACTACTGACCAATCCGCAATGTCATTGAGCAATGCAAAGAATAAGCGCCGCTGCTGTGGCCTGGCTTTGCGCGTGTCAGCTAATTCCCAGTCCATATAGAATTGGTCGGTTGAGCCGCTAACCGTCTCGATATGCTCTAAATTTGGCTTCTTGTCCAACTCTGTAGCAAGCCAGTACTTACCGTTATGAACAACTAGTTCCGTCCGGGACCGTTGCATCTAAATCACCCCAACTAAAACGGTACATCATCATCGCTGATATCTATCTGATTGCCATTATTCTCAAACGGTCCACGCTTGGTATTGCCAATTTTGCTATTTGTACGACTAGCAGCTGTATCGATTGCTTCGTCATTACCGTGATTCAAGCGCTGAGACTCCTGCTTGCTATCCACAAAATCAAACGTATTCACGACTACATCTTGCGTATAGTGTGTCTGACCGTCCTTGTCATAACGTCCACTCACTAACTGACCCGTCACGCCGATTCGACTCCCTTTGTGAAAATAATTTGCCAAATTCTCTGCTCGCTTTTCCCATGCTTGACAACGAATGAAGTTGCTTTTATCGTTATACCCTCGAACGGCAATCGAAAATTGAACGACTGCCTTACCGCTATTTGTATAACGCAATTCTAAGTCGTTAGCTACCCGACCATATAAACTAACTAAATTCATTAATTTCCACCTTCCAAATTATGACGCATTTGTTTTGCCGCGTTGAAAAATTTCACAGCATTACTGGTATTGTTCAGTTCTGAGTCAGCGTACCCAGTTTGGCCGATTAACTCTTGATAAATTTCAGCTTGATCACGCCCGGTTGCTTGACTAATTAACTCAATCTGTCGCATGGCTTGCTTTAACGGACCATTATCAGAATTGCCACTATTTCGATTACTACGTTGTTGAGTGCCTCTGTTTGGACGACGTTGGTTACTTCCATACTGATGAGAACTATTACCCGATGCCTGTCCTTTACCAGTTGCTTCACCATCGTCATCCGCTTCAGAGCTCACACCAAATGAGGTGCCTAGTGAATAACGTTTTGCGTAAGTGATTGCACTACCGGCGCTCTGTGGTTGACCGTTCGTTGAGAAACTCATCCATGGAGACTGGTACATGTACCCGTCCTTATGTGTGAGAACAGTCCGAACACGAATGGCTTTCTGGTCCGCCTCAGCTTCCTGATACCAAGCGATACCCGTACCTTTCAGTCCCATGTCAATTGACTTAATCAAATCGTCTAAAAGGACGTAATCGTAAGCCTTGTTACCACCCTTAGTCGCATAACCGACATGACCGTTCTTGGCGGGCGCCTTGACTTGCTCTCTAAACTTCGTTAGTCCTGCAAAAAAGGCAGCTTGTAGTTCCACGCGCTTTTCAGGCGCAATCTTAAATGACACTTGTGATTCAACCTGCTTTTCCGTCATGAGTTCACCGCCTCAAACTTGATACCGTGCTTTCTCATATAGCTTGCTAAGTCCCACATTTGGTCCTTAGTGGCCGTTATCTTCAGCGTCCGAACTACAGAAATAACCTCACCGGTATCAGTATCAACAATCTTACCGGTGCTCGTTTCCTGTTGATGTTCAGCCGCAGCTTCGGCACGTAAGCGTCGCTGTTCTTCCCGCTTCTTAGCCTGTGCAACTTGGTTATCAATACCTGTCAGCAAATACTGGACATCCTGTCCCTGTTTAAGCTGGTCAATCCACGGCATTGGATCCACATCAACCGCTTGCGCATACTTGGTGACCATTGCAGTTTCAGTCGCTAGTTTGTCTTTAGCATCTTTCACTGACTTCATGACCGATGCAACTTCGTCGGTTAAGGGACGCCCCTTTAGTGTCTTGTTCAGCCATTTAGGGTCCAGCTCAATTTCGTCAATTTCGACGTCATAAGCGGGGGCCATTGCCGCAATCAAATTGCGTACTTCGTTTTCTTTTTGTTGCTTACGCTGTGCTTCCAGCTCGCTCAGTCCAGTATCAATCGGCTGAATCACGTCATCAATATTGGCTTCGAGCGCCTTAACCTTTGCTTCGAACTCCTTAAGCGGACCATTATAGTCCTTCTTAATTTCCTTACGTCGCTCGTCCAAGGCTCTCTTAAGTCTGTTAAGCTTTGCCCGAAGCTTCTTGGTTTCAGCAGCGTTGGCATCCGTAATCACCAAGTCGGAATAGCGTTTCATGTATTGAACAATCGCCGCCTGCAAACCTTCGTAGTTGTTAATCTCAATAGGCGCAGGTTGATAGTTTACTGAATAGTCCGGTAAATTAATCACTTCATTTACCATTATTCGAACCCCCGTAGTTGATTTAATTCATGTTCCAAACAATCAAGCTCTTTGTAAGCCTCAAACAAAGTTGCAGTTAAGAATCGCTGCGTTTTTGGTTCTTTCGGACTAGGTGCATTTACCAGTCCAATACCCATTTTCTGAATTTTAATCTGATTCATTTTTTTACTGATAGAATCCATCATTTTTCACCCTTTCGCCGCTTACTATTAACTTCTGATAAGTCAATAATTGCGTGCTGTTGATCAACCATTGTAAGCTTGTACTTGTAGACAAAAGCATCCAGATTAACAGCGTCTGTTTTCTGACCCAACTTTTTAGCGAGATATGAAAATCCAGTTTGTAACGAACTTTTACCCAAAGTTGACAGCTTATTTGCACCTTCATTACCTTCACCATTTCGCATGAACGTCAGCAATAATTTGCCATCATAGTAGCCGAAGGTAACAAAACGAAAGCCAGCTAACATTTTTTTGCAGGCCGCATTAAAATATGCTTTCTTACTATCCAGTGTCAGCAGCGGAACAGTTACGCTGATATTCTTTTTTGGCGTACTAATTGAGATGTACTTTGTAAAGTCGTACCTAGGTTTACTCAAATTACTGAATTTATCAAAATCGGTCTGAGTAGCAATCATCCCAGCCACCCCCAAAGACGTTGCCATAAAGTCGGTTTAAGCGTATGATAGACACGTAATTTGATGAAATATGCGTCTAACGCGGTACCTGCGACTGGTTGCACCCGGTCGTGGGTATTTTGTTGTTTAAGCCAAACCTCAAACGGTTTCCGTGATACCTTTCTCATAACTTACTGCCTCCTCGATTAACCCGTTCTAAAACATCCAGAAATAGATCAAACCTATTCTTACCAGCCTGCACAACTGCAATTCTGCGCGATGATTTGCCAAAGTAGTCTTGCTTAATGGCCATGACTTCACCAATACCGCCCTTAATTAATACTCGTCCAGACGAATACACGCTGGGATAAGTCACGCGATCCCCAACCTCAACCTTCATCAACATCACCTTCTAATCGCGGTAATTCAAAATGCCATTTACCGTCCTCACTCGCCTGTGGTTTGTAACAGTCGATACCAGCAAGTACCAGTGCTTCCAGAAACTGCTGACTGTACCGTTTTGAACCCGGTTTCGTGAACTTAGCGTTCAACGTAAACTGAATCGTCATCAACAATTCCTTTTCGTTTTCATCAATTGCACGCTGATCACGCGCCTTTAGTGCATAGTTAATCTCATCCGTATATTCCATATAAAACGCCTCCTTAAATTCCAAACCAGTTCTTAATCTCGTGTCGCTTAAACCACAGTGCCGTAATTACCCAGGTAACTAGCGCCGTAAACACCCAATCTGGTAGCACAATCATGATTGTTCTCCTAACTTTTTCCATGCCCTGCCTAGGCCAATTAATCACTAAATTCTTGATGTTCATCTAAATATTTGATTACTGCTCGTTTCCAGTAACGGCGGTCACTCCCAACCATGTAGTAAGGAAACCCTGGCTTTGTTAGAAAGCTCTTGGTTAAGATTGTGGGAGAAACCCCAAGCCAGTCTCCTAACTCACTTTTATTGAGCAATTCATCACCTAACAACCGTTCTCGAACAGCCGGGAGTAAAGCAACTGCTATCCGATTAACGATTCTATCCAGAAATCGACGTGTTGATTCAGGATCCAGACCGATATTCATCCATATCACCCTCCTTCAATAGCCATACTTCATAACATTTCGGTCTGCATGTTCAATTTGGACACGCAGCTTTATACCAGTTGTTCAACTAGTGGCATGATTCCCCTTGACTTCAAAAAGTCGTATAAGAATTTTTGCCCCGATTGTGTCCACTTCATTGTGTTGCGTACCTTCTTAATACCATCGCTATTCGTGTACTCGTATGGTTCAACGTGCGTGTAGCCTTCGTTCTGGTACTTTGCATACAGTAGCCAAGTCTGGCCTTGTTTGTATTGGATGCCCAAGCCATGCAGCAGCTTATTAAATTCTCGCGTTGAGTAACCATAGTTCTTGGCAATCATCGAGATTGTTTCCAGCCCCTGATTGGCTAACATTCGGTCAGTGTAGTCTGCTTTCGGCTGCAACTCTTTGATAACTAAGTCTTTTTGTTTAAGCTGGCTACCTGCTTGTAACAGCAAGTCGCCCAGCGCGTCTTTGTCGTGTGTAATGTCATAAGCCGTCTTATCGGTCATGTAAACGCCGCTCTTGCGGATAGATGGCAAAACTTGTTCGTAAACAAAATCTTGAAACGGCTCAGCACTTGGAAGCTTACTTTGACTGGCCAGTTGATAAATGCCCGGTTCAGAAATTACAATCATTGTTTGCGTTCCTGAGGGGGTGTTGATTTGACACTCCCTTTTGTACTTGCTTTTAACATGGGACTTAATCGCATTTCTAAAACTTAAATCCGTGTACCCAATTGCTAACGCTGAATCCTTGCCAACAAAATAGGGTTCATTATCAACCAACACTGTTCGTACCTGCTTACCCTCAAAGCTAAATGGTTTTAATGCGTTCAAAACTAATCATCTCCTTATTAATTATTGATATCTAAAACCTTGTAAATCTTCTGGCGAATTCTAACTGACTTTGGTGACGTATCGGCATGAATCGCACGATTCAGTTGGGTAGGCCCTTCGCCAATTAATTCTGCTAATTCAACTTGGCTCATGCCTCGTTCAAGTAGACGAATTTTAATTTTACTGGTAATTGCCTTCGCCCCAATAATCATTTTTTCTTCGGTCATTTTCTACCCTCCTTAGTAATTTATTCATCAAGTTATTGCATTTTCTACCACTTATGATAAAATCAGGGTATAAGAAATAAGCACATAAAAACCTTCTTCTTGCTGTTCTCGCCAAAGTTGAGCTTTGAAGTTGCTAGTTTTTTGTTGCTCAATTACTTGATGAATACATTATCAATCATTCGTGATAAAAAGTCAAATGATTTTCTACCACTAGGGATAATCCTTTTCATCAATACCCTTAGGAGTGTTGATATGACAACGTTAGAAAGAATAAAAAAACTTTCTAAGCAGCGGGGCTGGTCACTGCAAACCCTAGCTGAAAAAGCTGATTTGGGCAAAAATAGTATTTATCGTTGGGATACTAAAACTCCCAGCACTGCAAGCTTACAAAAAGTCGCAAGAGTTTTAAATGTCACCGTCGCAGAATTGATTGGAGACAATATTAGCAAAAATTCTACAAACGAGCCCAAGCACATCGACGTGAACGAAATCGTTGATTCGTCAGCCATGCTGACATCACGCGATCATGCCCTCTCCGATGAGGACCAGGCTGCTATTCGTGCCCTGGTAAAAACCTACTTAGAGAGTAAGGAAGGTCAGGACCGGCTTCGTAAGTTCGGTAGTTATGGCGATGATGGAAAGAAAATTGATAAGAAATGAAGTGATTAGATGATTTATGATACATTGGACGAAGCGCTTACCGATATCGATAAGATAGGAACGTGGGACCCAGATTATCTAATCAGTCACTACGAATTGGATTATCGTCTCGTGAGTGACCTACCGGATAATGTTAGCGGTTACTCCCTTCCATTGACGCGAACTTTCTTCGTCAATAGTAAGGCTTATTCGATAGTTTTCTCAAAGTGCCACGAGATTATGCACTGCTTACTTGATTCAACCTCCGAGCCTCTTATTGATGCTAGTATGGTCTCTAATAGTAAAATAGAAGCCCGAGCTAATCACGGTGCCTTCTATATCATGGTTAGGCACTACATGAACCAAACTGGTCTTGAGCCCGCGGATTTCGATGTCGTTCGTTTTGGTGAAACATGCAACCTCAAACCTAAGTTTTTATTTGAAGCCGGAAACGTTGCTGAAGAAGCCCTCAATATCAAGATACCCAAACATCAATTCTATAAGTGAGGCCACCCATGCAATCATTCAAAAGAATCGTCAATTACCTAACCAACATTAAACAGCATTCCAAAAAATCAGCTACTAACAGTACTACCGAGAAAGTTTTTACTGAAATTGAAATGGATGACCGTCGCATTGAACAGTATCAAATTGAATGTAGGAAACTTTATGATTTATGGCGCAATAAAAACTACATCGCCGCTGAGAGTTACGGTAAAAAAATAATTGATCATGATAACTGGCTACCCGGAGTGTTTGACACAATGGCAAAACTATATCGTCGCCAAAAAAGATACAACGAAGAAATACAAATACTAGAAATAGGAATACAAGCACAAAAACGACATCATAATCCTGGCGTAGCATCAAGAAACTTTCAAGAACGTATTGAAAGAGTATACGAACTACAATCTAAGGAATGATTATTTCAAATGAAAACGCCCCACTGCTGGTAACAGTAGGACGTAGTTAACAATGGTACGTATTTACAAAATAATTATATCATTGGAGGCAATGTAAATGAACATGAAAAAAGTAGCAACATTAGGGGTCTTACTACTAACAGGGGCAACTTTAACTGCTTGTGGCAGCTCAAAGGAATCATCATCTGATTCTAGTACTAAAGAAAGCTCAGCTAAAAGCACAACAAAGACCGTTAAGAAGTCATCTTCAACGAGTGCTAAGAAAGAAATCTCACTCGAAAATTATAAGAGCATCAAAGTTGCCCTGCCTAATGGTGGCACCTCGACCAGCAAAAGTGCCGTTGAATCCATGTTTGGTAAATCTGATCAGAGTACTGAAACTAGCATTACTGGATTGGACAAAAAAGCTACCCAATACACTTGGACAAACGTTGGCAAGAGTTTAAGTGGTGCTTCAGTTAGCGTTAGTTTTTACGGTAAACAAGCTGTTGCAAAAGCTTACACAAATGCCAAGTTAACACCAAATAGTAAGGTTACTTCAGACTCAATCAAGAATATCAAAACTGGTGATTCATTAGAATCTGTAGAATCGAAACTAGGTACTCCTAATGCTGAGTCCATGTCAGGATCCGGCGCTTTAAGTGCTCAAATTCTTAATTACACTAGCATTAAGGGAAAGACTGGTGCTTCTGTTACGTTCACGTTCACTAATAATAAGTTGATTTCAACTACTAAGACTAGCTTCTAAGCAATTCTGAATAACAAAAGCACATTCCCCTACCCGCCAAGATAATGGAATGTGCAGCTACATTAGTGGGATAATCCACACTTTTTGTATACATAATTTTACCACATATAAGGAGGTGATGCCGATAACATCCTAAAAATCCCATGCCCTGCCTAGGTCGGATGAAAGGATGAATATAATGGCAACAATTGTTAAAGGAAAAAACGGATATAACGTTAGAGTTTCATACTACGATGATTTTGGAAAACGTCATTTTTTGAGAAAGTCTGGCTTTCGCACAAAAATGGAAGCCCAATTATACGCGCAGCAGCAAGAGGTACGTAAATTGTCGGGTGAGAATATCGCACAGTCGGATATTAGTTTCTATAACTATATGCTTAGTTGGTACGAAACCTACAAAAAAGAAAGCGTTGCACCAGCAACTAGACGTAATTACGAATATACACTGAATCAAGTCGATTTGTACTTCCAGAGAATGCCAATAGTTAAGGTAACAAAATCGCGCTATCAACAGTTTCTAAACCATTTAGCTAAGCAGTTTGCTCGTGAAACGGTAGCAAAGATTGCTGGTCACTGCAGATCATGCGTAGAATATGCGGTTGATGATGATATTTTGCGGAAAAACTTTACCAAGCATACTAAAATACCATTAACTAAAAGTGATGATGCAGACGCAGCCATCAACTTTTTAAACGTTTCCGATATGACTAAACTCAAGGAATATATTCTACCTAAAGCCGGTATTAATAATGTGGGTGCTCTAATGGTACTCTTTGGCTTGCTTACTGGTGCTAGATATTCCGAAGTTGCTGGTATGACTTGGGACTGCATTGACTACAAGCATCTTACGATTACAATCAATAAGACACTGGATTATAAGGACGACTATGGCTTCCTGCCAACCAAGACCCAAGCTTCAAAAAGGACCATTACAATTACTAAAGAATTAGCCACTGCCTTGGATAGGTTTCATCGCGATCAAATCAGTCTTAAAATTACTGATATGCATCATCTGATGTTTCTTGGAAAGAATGGTAAGGTACCTTCTAACTCTGCCGTAAACCAGCTCTTAACTCGTATTCACAACAAAATAGGTATTAGAAGAATCACGTTTCACGGCCTGCGACATACTCATGCAAGCTATCTAATATATAAGGATGTATCCATCTATGTTATCAGTCATCGCCTTGGTCACTCCGACGTTGGTATCACACAACGAGTTTACGCACACGTCATTTTAGAATTAGAACAGACTCAACAAGAAAAAATAAACGATGTACTTGAGCAGTTTTAGACTGGCACCAAAAGTGGCTCCATTATGGTGCCAACTAGTGGCACCATGACTAAGCAATCACTTGATACTATTACGTTTAGAACACTCGGTTGGATTTATACAGATCGTCCCCTACTATTTTGCAAGGTGGCACCAAAATGGCACCAAAGCATGACGTTAGGTGACGTTCCATGACATTAACAAAAATAAAAAAGCCGTTATATCAACGATATAACGACTTTTTAAAGGTACCTAAAGCTATCTGTGAGCTTCAAAGTACCGGCGATCGGGGTCGAACCGATACTCCCTCAACGGGAACTGGATTTTGAGTCCAGCGCGTCTGCCAATTCCGCCACGCCGGCAAAATAAATATGGGTTGAAATACTGATCAGGATTATAACCTTTTCAGGAAAGGCGGTAACCGGATTTGAACCGGTGATGAAGGTTTTGCAGACCTCTGCCTTACCACTTGGCTATACCGCCATCATTTTATGCCCGAACCCAACTGGGTTAGCTGGATTCGAACCAGCGCATGATGGAGTCAAAGTCCATTGCCTTACCACTTGGCTATAACCCAATCAAAGGGCGGTAGGTGGGAATCGAACCCACGCGTGCCGGAGCCACAATCCGGTGCGTTAACCACTTCGCCACTACCGCCATCATGGCAGGGATAGTAGGAGTTGAACCCACACCGACGGTTTTGGAGACCGTTGTTCTACCATTAAACTATATCCCTATAAAGAATGGAGGGGAGTGGATTCGAACCACCGAACCCGAAGGAGCGGATTTACAGTCCGCCGCGTTTAGCCAGACTTCGCTACCCCTCCATAAATGGCGCGGGACGGAATCGAACCGCCGACACATGGAGCTTCAATCCATTGCTCTACCGACTGAGCTACCGAGCCATAACATTCTTCATGATGGTAATTATTCTATTAGTGATGATCTAAGTCATCAGATGGAGGATACAGGGCTCGAACCTGTGACCCTCTGCTTGTAAGGCAGACGCTCTCCCAACTGAGCTAATCCTCCATAATGACCCCTACGGGATTCGAACCCATGTTACTGCCGTGAAAGGGCAGTGTCTTAAACCACTTGACCAAGGGGTCATAATATAAATATCTAACTAACGGAGAGTAAGGGATTCGAACCCTTGAAACAGGTATAACCCGTTTACAGCATTTCCAATGCTGCTCCTTCAGCCACTCGGACAACTCTCCATGGCTTACGTAGATAACTCCGACAGGCGGGCTCGAACCGTCGACATCTTGATTAACAGTCAAGCGCTCTACCAACTGAGCTATGTCGGAATAATCGCATGGCAACGTCCTACCCTCGCAGGGAGCGATCCCCCAACTACTCTCGGCGCTAAGAAGCTTAACTTCTGTGTTCGACATGGGAACAGGTGTATCCTT
>NZ_BJDZ01000027.1 GCF_005405405.1 Lactiplantibacillus plajomi | reverse complement strand
CGTTCGTCCTGAGCCAGGATCAAACTCTCAAATTAATGATGAGTTCTAAAAAGCTCATTTAAAGTTGTTCAAAAATTTATTTGCTAGCGAATTGACTTCGCAAATGTTTGCTCTTGATTCAAGATCAAGAGACCCTACACATTTGATTCGTCGAAACTTTGTTCAGTTTTCAAAGGTCTAATTCGTTAAGTTGATTACCTCAACGCAACTATTTAAGTTTATCATCATTAATCGAACATGTCAACAACTTTTTATAAATTATTTTGAATAAACATTCAATGTAACGTTTCACATCGACCATTGTATTCATAATAATGAGTATTGTTGCATGTCGCGCTTAACGACAAGAAATATAATATCAATAATCAGAACATCGGTCAAGCTTTTTTCTCAATTAATTTCAAAAAACTTTTTTGGCTGCCTGATTACCGCAATAGACTATATTCTACGGGTTTCAAGTTAGAATTACAAGCCTTAATTTCACTATTTTTTCAATTCAACAACCTAATAACACCCAAAACGCCACTGCTTGGCAAAATGAATACGCTATACTCCGCAGTGCATAATGGTAAAACCAAACAAAAAAGTGGCACCAGCAGTTATTGATCAACAACTGCTGGTGCCACTTTAACTGTAATACCTAGAACTTACCTATTCTGCACTTGAGCTCGAACTGCTCTCACTACTACTATCATCCGTTAGTTCCGGCGCATCCGTCTTATACAAGCCTTCTGACGTCTTCCCTTTCCGCTGATGCAATAAACTCGTCTTCTTCTGCGCTTGCACGTCTTTCAAAGATTCGAGCGTCTTATTGACTTTATAGCTGTAGTCAGCAACGTTCACCTTCTTGAAGCCCTTCGGTGTGTAGAACCGTAACAGGTCACCCTGAATAACCCGATCGGACAATGATAACTGGGTCGTCACGTGGTTTTGCATCTGTTTAATGGTTTCCTTTTGCTTAGCCGTCATATTTTCAAGTTTTTGACTCGTCTTCGTATCGTAAACGGTACTGCCCACCTTGGTGTACTGTGGTGAAACAAAGTCACCATTCCGGAAGGCTACCGTTTGGTTATGGTCCTTGGACAGTAAATCGGTCCCAAATTGGACGTAACCCTTATTCTTAATACCTAACAAGTCAAAAATGGTTGGTAAGGCGTCGATTTCACCACCATACGTGTGGTTAACGCCCCCCTCGATGCCATCCGCGTGAATCATGAACGGCACCTTTTGGAACTGGGCCAAGTCGGCGTTATTGACCGACTTCTTCCCTAACAACTGGGCAATGGCTGAACGGTGATTATTCGAAATCCCGTAGTGGTCCCCGTATAAGACCAGCATACTATTCTTATACAAACCGGCCTTCTTCAGATAGCTAACAAACTCAGCAAAGGATTGGTCAAGGTAACGGGCCGTCTGAACGTAACCGTCAACTGTCGAATCGCCAGTCTTAGTCTTCGCAATCGTTTGGTTTTCTTTATCCAGCGTATACGGGTAGTGGTTGGTCAGCGTGATCAGCTTAGCGTAGAACGGCTGTGGTAACTGTTCGATATACTTCACGGAGTCCTTAAAGAAAATCTTATCCTTCAACCCGTAACCAATCGTATAGTTGGCCTTCTCTTTATAGTAAGCCGAATAGAAGAAGTAATTGTAGCCCCACGACTTATAAGCGTTGTCCCGGTTCCAGAAACTAGCCACGTCCCCGTGGAAGGCTGCCGTGGTGTAACCCTTTTGCGCTAAGATAGCTGGCGCTGCTTGGAACGTATTCGACGTCCCGTACTGGGTCATCGCTGATCCGGTCGGTAAACCGAACAACGAGTTTTCCATCATCATTTCCGCATCCGAGGTCTTCCCCTGCGCAACTTGATGATAGAAATTATCAAAGCTCAACGTGTGTTTATCATGATAAAACTTATTCAGCGTTGGCGTAACTTCTTTGCCATCCGACTTGTAATCGATCATAAACTGCTGGAAACTTTCCAAGTGAATAACGAACACGTTCTTACCCTTGGCCTTACCAAAGTACTTAATGTTCTCATCCGCCTGATTTTTCTTCAAATAGGCCAAGACACTCTTCATATCACTACTGCTGGCCTGGGCCCGAGTGGCACTTTCCTTTTCCGTCTGATAGAAACTATAACCCGCGTAAGTGTTCAACCCGAGGTACTTCACAATGTAATTATTATCAAACGTCCGCGTTAACAAGTCTGAGCGGTCGTGTTCCGACATCCCCAGGTCAACGGCAAACAGCGCGACCCCAATCATCGTTAACGTCGCCGCGTAGCGCACCTTAAACGGTCGTGGATCAATCCGAATGACTTTAAACGCCAGTAACAGGATCAGTAGCAGGACGTCCGCGTAAACTAGGAAGTCGGTCCAGTGGATAATTTGTCCCAAACTCGTCCCTAGATTATTGCTAGCCGCACCAGAACTCTTGATCACGCCGGCCGACATAAAGTCCGAGAATTCCCGGTAATACAAAATGTTGGCAAATAACCAGGTCGTCTGGATGGCATCCAGCGTCATTAACAGCCAGTATTTCAACCGTCCCCGGAAATACAGCGCAATTCCGAGTAATACGATTGCCGTTGGGAACGGGTTCAGGATCAATAGGAACTCCTGAACCGCGCCTTTAACTCCCAACGTAAATTCCGTCTTATACGCAATGTATGTCTTTAGCCAAAATAAGACGACGGTCAGGGTGAAAAAGCCGAGGGTCGTATTGACTTTCCCGACCGCGTTTTTTAAAAATTTGGGCATTGTAATTCTTCCTCCGTCATTACTAGTAACAAATCCATATTATAACGGTCGGCTAGGTGTTCGCAATCTCTTGAAAGTATCTTCAAAAATTCTTCAACAATCAGCACGGTCATAATATGGATCCATCGAAAATCATTCTTCAGTTTGGGGGAATCTTAGTTGTCAGTTAATAAATCGTACAATTCAATGGCCACCAAATCGATATTATCAAATTCAAAGGTTTGGTCAGGGTTGAATTCCTGTAAGGTGTACGTTGAAGTGGCGGGATCGAAGGCAACTTGACCGCGTTCAACGCCTTCCTTTTCAAAGCGTCGGGACTGGACTTCAGTGCTTTCAGTCGCCCGCATAGCTTCCAGTCGTTTGAGAATTGCAGATAGTTCAGATTTTTCCATTATATCAATCTCGCTCCTTAAGTTTTGTTTTTATTCTAGCAAAAAAACCAAGTAATAACACGTTTTTTCGGCAAAAGCGTCCCAGCGCGTGCATAACTACCGGCCCTCACCAGTCAGTGAGTACGGGGGTCGCTACCAAACCGGCGCGGAACCCGAACCTTAGAATTATAACAATCATCACCCGGTTATTACAATATTTGTTGGTGCGTTTTCTAATCTTTCGCCCGGCTAACAGACTGGTTAACCGCTTCTACGGCGCTCATAGAACGCCCGTACTACTCATAGTTATAATTATACTCCAACTGACTGAGGAACCGGTGAGAAGTTGTGCTAAAATTAGAACAACTTATAAATTAAAAGGAGTGTCCGCAATGTCCTTATTTCGTGAAGATTTAAACGATACGATCAGCCAGATTCAGGTTTCAACCATCCGTCAGTTCGACGAAGAAGTCAGTGCCATCCCCGACATGGTCAAATTAACGCTGGGCGAACCAGATTTCAACACGCCCGAACACGTGAAGACCGCGGCTAAGCAAGCCATTGACGACAATTGGTCGCACTACACCGGTATGGCCGGGCTTTTAGAACTACGCCAAGCCGCCGCCCACTTTCAGGAAAAGAAGTACGGTCTGCACTATGACGCCGAAGACCAGGTCTTAGTGACGGTCGGTGCGACCGAAGCGATTGCGACCGCGTTAACGACGATTTGCAACCCCGGCGACGCGATCATTGTACCCTCACCGATCTTCCCGGCCTACATTCCGATTATTCAGGAAGCCCGGGCAACGCCGCTCTTCATGGACACCGGTATTAACGACTTCGTGATCACGCCAAAAATGGTCGACGATTTCATCGCCGCCCACCCCGAGGCCAACTTTAAGGGAATTATTATGAATTATCCGAACAACCCAACCGGGGTCACCTACGTTGAAGACGAAATCAAGGCGCTGGCCGCTTGCTTTAAGCGCCATAACCTTTGGGTCGTGTCCGACGAAGTGTACAGTGAACTAACTTACGGTAGCACCCACGTTTCAATTGCCAAGTTCATCCCCGATGAAGTCGTTCTGATCAGCGGCTTATCCAAATCACACGCGATGACTGGTTGGCGAATTGGCTTCTTGTTTGCTTCCAAAGAAATGACTGCCCAAATGAAAAAAGTTCACCAGTACTACGTCACCGCCGCAACGACGATCGCCCAAAAAGCCGGCATCGAAGCGCTGACCAACGGGATTGACGATGCCATCCCAATGCGCGAAGAATACCAAGCCCGGCGCGACTTCGTTTACAAAACGATGGCGGATCTGGGCTTCAAGATTGCCCGTCCGACCGGCGCTTTCTACATCTTTGCGAAGATTCCGACCGGCTTCAATCAGGACTCGATGGCCTTTTGCAAGGACCTTGCCCATAAGAATAAGCTCGCAATCATTCCCGGAACTGGTTTCGGTTCCGAGGGTGAAGGTTACATCCGGCTCAGCTACGCAGCTAGCATGGAAAAGCTACAAAAAGCGATGGCGCGCCTAACCGCCTACATGCAGGATCCCGCTAACCGGACAAACTAGTCCGTCGTAGCGACAAAGCCTAAAAACAGGGCGTCAGTTTTTAAAACTGACGCCCTGTTTTTATTTAATCGTTAGTTTGCGAACGCGAAGGCGGCGCTCAACGATTCGGCCGTTGCTTTCGGTGTTGTCATCGCCCAGGTAATCGGGCCGAGGAGCGTTTGTGCAGCCGGCGTCCGGTAAGTCACTGTCTTGGTCTCACCAGACTGCGGGTTCGTTAGGTGCAGCTTTAAGACTGCCGTCTTAGCCGCTAAGTAGTTTGGTTGGGTCGCTCGCAACGGCCACACGGCTTCGCGGGTCACCGTCATCGGTTGCCGTTGGTTTTCCCACATCGTGGTTCGATTATTAGTGACCAAACGAACCTTGTTTTTCGTCCCCGGAATTTGGTAATCGATTGTTTTCGGTACCACCGAACGGTAGTGTTCCTGACCTTTCAGCATTAACCGAATATTTTGGTTCGCCGTGAACTTCCATTCCGCACCGAGGGTCGTGGCAATCATCCGGCGGCCATTTTGCTTGAAGGTCGCAACCAGGCACGCCCCGGCTTGGTTCGTATAACCAGTTTTTAAGCCGTCCGCGGGCACCCGCGGATCGTAAAACTTTTGGCCCTTAATGATTTGGACCGACGTCGGCACCGTATACTTATGAATCTTCACTTTTTGCTGGTTCGCAATCGTGATTACGTGCGGATACTTGTCAATCAGGTGGCGGGCGACGGTGGTGATGGCCTTGGCCGACACCATGTTCTGAGCCTGATCACTAGTTCCCTTTAAATTCAGATCGTAGTTAACTAGGTCGGTGTTGTCCAATCCGGACGCACTGACAAACGTCGCGGCGAGCCGCCACTTGTGCGCCTGCGCGTTCATCCGCTTAATAAAGGCCGCGTTACTCCCCGCAACGTATTCCCCTAAGGCGATTGCGCCGCTATTCGAAGAGCCGACCAACGTCGCTTCAAATAACTCGCGGACGGTAAACTTCTCCTTAGCGGGCATCGGCATCACCGATAACGTGGCGCTAGTTGCCATTTTGCGCACGTTTTTAGCAATCGGCACCTGGTCATCCCAACTGATTTTCTTCTGTTCAATGGCCTGCTCGACTAGGTATAACGTCATCAACTTACTGAGTGACGCAATCGGTAACTTCTCATCCGCATTTTGGGCGTACACCGCCTGCCCGGATTTAGCATCCACCACGTAGGCCGCCTTGACCTGGTCGGCCTTTTTAGCAGCCAATCCCCGTTGTGGTAAGGCCAACCCGCCGATGAGGACCAGCGCTAAGGCGACCAGTTGCCCACCGAACTTGATTTGTCTTTTGACTTCCATGAAACCTTCCCCTGTTAACTATAAGATATGTTTTAAGCCTGATCAGGCCGTTCCGCAATCGGAATCTCTTCGACCTTTTCCGGCCGCATTGCCATGGCGATCATTCCTAAGAATAAACCCAGGTAATACGTTAAAATGCGCCAAATCAACATGGCTAAAATCAGTTTACTATGGCTCGGGATAAACTTCGCGAACAGCTCCGTGAAGCCAAACTCCGCCCCGCCGGCACCGCCAGGAATCGGAAAAAGCGACGTCACCAAAAAAATCAAAACGTTCAGACTGGTCACCATGATCAGACTGATGCCGTGATACCCCATGGCCCGCATAATAAAATACGGAATCATGTAATAGAAGAACAGTTGGAAGAACGTTAACAAGCACACTTCCAATAACATGCGCCAGTCGC
The DNA here is from genome assembly GCF_005405405.1 of Lactiplantibacillus plajomi. Lineage (GTDB taxonomy): Bacteria > Bacillota > Bacilli > Lactobacillales > Lactobacillaceae > Lactiplantibacillus > Lactiplantibacillus plajomi. Next base: position 32,562 of record NZ_BJDZ01000027.1, on the reverse strand, counting down.
GGGTCATCCGCACACTTTCTTCGTAAAACGAATCAATTTTGTGGTTAATACTCGTTTGTAACGCAGCGAACTTAGCCGGCTTTAAGAACCAACCGACCGGAATCAACACGATTCGGACCGCCCGTTTCGTAAAATTATACCAATACATCACCAATAATAATCCAACAATCACCGCAAAGTGAAAGAGAAAACCTAGTAGGACATACAGCGATAAGTAACTAAGCTTGCTTGCTAAGTATTGGAACCCAATGATCATCGCCACCAGAAAATTCAAAACGACCATCGCTTGAAACACCACGAATTTCATCAACGCAACCGAACTAGCTCGGCCAACGTCAATGCCGGATTGGGCCATTACAAAAATCTGCGCGGGCTGTCCCCCCGACGCAAACGGCGTGATCCCGTTAAATAACTGTTCTGCAAGCGGTACCCGCAACGCACTCCGTAACGAATACTTGCGGTACCGGTGACGAACAAACTTTTGTACAACGATGGCTTCAAAACCGAAATACAGCCCCATACAGCCTAACGCAACTAGTAACCACCACCAGTTAAGCGTATAAATGTCGTTCATCAAGTTCGCCAACTTAACGTTTCGTAGTGAATACCACGAAATCCCAACGCCTAGCGCAACCATGATTAGTAACGACCAAATGTTTTTTCGTGACATGGCGTTACCCCTTCTCGGCTTGGTCTAAATAAAACGCATGCCAAATTTGGGCCAACCGTTCTTCCGAATAATCCTTCGCGGCGTGACGTGCTTGTTCCTGTAACGCAACTAACGCAGCTGGCGTTTGCCGCAAATAGTCAATTTGCCGTTGCATGTCGTCAACGTCGGTAGCCGCTTGGTAGTAGCCGTCGATAATTGCCCGGTACAGGTCCAAGTCACGCAAAAGGACCGGTGTTCCGCAACTAAAGGCTTCAAGCACCGACATTGGAAACAGTTCGTTATACGATGGCAATAAAAATAAATCCGCCATATTATAGTAGTCAACTAACTTTTCACGGTCAACGATTCCCGGAAATGACAAGTTAGCCGGTGGATTATCAACGACTTCCTTAAGCTGCTGATAGCCGTCCGTAATCCGGCCAAACGAAAAGCCCCCGGCCCAGATGAACTGGATATCCGGGTTTTGACGAGCTAACTTGATAAAGTCCGGCACGCCCTTACGATCCTGAATCTGACCGGTCCCGATAATCGTAAACCGGTCAGTCGCGTAGCCGTACTGGCGGCGCAGCCGTTCCCGCTTACTAGCAGTCATCTCATAAAACTCCCGCTTACTAACGAAGTTCGGGATGTAGGTGACGTCCTTTGCGGGAATCCCGTACGCCGCCAATTTTGGAATAAAGGTCGGGTTAACCACGACGATGTGATCCATTCGTTTGTAAAACGAGATCAAGTAATGGTTAAAGACGGCTTGAAACGGCCGTGGCAATTTCAAGCTTCCTTCCAAGGTTTCGGGTAAGAAGTGAACGTAACCAATTTTTCGACCGCGGTTCGGCATGAACGTTGACAAATAGAATTGCGGGTTAACCGTATGGTAGTGTGAAATGGCCGAGCGACCGTAACGATTGACTTTAACGTTGAACTCGTCGTGCCAATGGGTCTTTAATAACCGCATTAGTTCGAGGTAAGCACTGCCGACCCCCTGACCCTTAACCGAGTCAGCCTTCGAAAACATGGTAATGTTTAACATAATTCGTCCCCTTAATTGCTGATATCCGCCGACTTGTCAGCCGTTTCCGAATAGGCCAGCTGGACATCCTGATAATAATTGATCACCCGCTTACCGAAGTACTCCGCTGAAATCTGGTATAACTTCTTTTGGCGGGGCTTCGGATCATCAAAAGTATGCGGGTGCTGCAGGTAGCGGACCACGTCTTTGACCAACCCCGCCTTAGTCGTAAAAGTCGTTCCTAACGACGGGTCGTCTAGTAGCTGGTCGGTATACGGTCCGGCCGCCACGACGTTTTTTAACCCGGCCGCCATGGCTTCAATGTAAGTCAACCCTTGTGATTCGGAATGCGAAGCCGAAACAAACAGGTCGGCCATTTGATAATAGTTATAAACTTCATCGTTATCGATTTCACCGGTAAACTGGACGTGGTCACTTAAGCCCGCGTCCTTGACCTGATTTTCCAGCGTTTCACGGGCCGGGCCATCGCCAACAATCAGTAACTGGGTCGCGGGAACCTGGTCGATAATGGCGGGCAAGGCCGCGATGACCTCGTGAATGTTCTTTTCATAAGCTAACCGACTCAGCGACAGCAAAACCGGCGTGTCGGCTGCGTAGCCCAACTGTTCACGGTAATCGGTAGTCGGTGTCTGTTCGTACTGGTTTACGTCGATCCCGGTTGGGATGATCCGAATCGGCGCCTTAACGCCGTAACCCTTCAAGGTCTTAGAAACCCGGTGACTTGGTGCTACAATACCGTTTAGATGGTAACAATAAGCCCGGGTGGCCTCCTTGACGTGGTACGGCTTCAACAGTTTGCCATTAGCAATGTAGTGTAAGTAGTCCTCATACATCGTGTGGTACGTATGGATGCAAGGAATCTTCAACTGCTTGGCCACGAACTTACCAATCATCCCCATTGAAAATTCGGTTTGGGTATGGACAATGTCTAACCCCAAGTCCTTCGCCACTTGGTAGGCCTTAAATAGCCCCCGAATGGCGATCCGCCGATCCGTAAACGAGACGAACGGAATACTCGTAAAACGAAAAATGTTCCGCTCATAAATATTCTTATCAACGTGGGGATCGGTCGTTGTAAAGATATACACCTGGTGACCCGCACGTTCCAGTTGATTGCGCAGCACCTTAATCGACGTGGCAACCCCACTCACCTGTGGATAATAGGTATCTGTAAATATCCCGATGTTCACGACATGTCTCCCCCTTAGTTTCTAAGCCAGTGGTGTTGAACCGGCGTATCTCGCGCAAATGCGCACGTTCCGTTAATGCCTAATTATAACAATTATATTGGTTCGCTATGATAGTTGCAAATAATCTTAATGGAAATTAAGGGTTCGTGGCAAAATGATGATGAACACGGCGCCCCGTTTTTAACCACCAAAAAAAGCCTAGCACGCTAACGCGTAACCAGGCTTTAATTTTGATGAATTAATTAAAAACGTTCTTTTCAACTAATTCTTTAACTTCTTCGTTAGTGACACATTCGTTGATAGCCTTGTCAGCTAACTTAGCCATTTCCGTCGTGTCGATCTTCTTCATTAAGGAACGCGTCTTCAAGACGGAGGTTGCACTCATTGAGAATTCATCCAAACCTAAGCCCATTAATAATGGCACGGCGATTTGGTCCCCAGCAACTTCCCCACACATCCCGGTAAACTTACCGTTAGCATGGGCGGCATCGATCACGTGCTTGATCAAGCGTAACAACGATGGGTTGTATGGTTGATACAAGTAGGAAACGTGTTCGTTACCACGATCGGCCGCGAAGGAGTATTGAATCAAGTCGTTGGTCCCAATACTAAAGAAGTCAACTTCCTTAGCAAATTGGTCGGCTAAAATAGCCGCGGCTGGAATTTCAATCATGATCCCAAGCTTAATGTCGTCCGCAACCGGCGTACCGGCCGCAACCAACTTCGCTTTTTCTTCTTCGAAGATGTGCTTAGCTTGACGGAACTCGTCCAAGGTGGCGATCATTGGGAACATAATCCGCAATTGACCGTAGTGTGACGCCCGTAATAAGGCCCGTAATTGTGTCCGGAAAATGTCATCGCGATCAAGCGAAATCCGGATCGCCCGGTAACCTAAGAACGGGTTCATTTCGTCAGGTAATGGTAAGTAAGGCAAGTGCTTGTCGCCACCAATATCCATGGTCCGAACAATCACTGGCTTACCTTGCATGCCTTCGACAACCTTCTTGTAGGCTTCGAATTGAGTATCTTCGTCCGGTAATTCCGCACTATTCATGTAAAGGAATTCGGAACGGAATAACCCGATGGCTTCGGAACCAGCATCCAAGACCCCTTGCATATCGTCAGGCGTCCCAATGTTAGAAGCAAGTTCGAAGTGCTTACCATCTTTAGAAACGGTCGCTTCGTTCTTTAACTTCGCCCATTCTGCTTTTTGTTCAACGAAGTCCTTGGCCTTTTGTTGGTAGTCCGCCTTTTCGGCATCGCTAGGCTTGACCAAGGCAGAACCATTGATCCCGTCTAGGACGATTGTGTCGCCTTCAGCAATGTCAGTCGTAGCGGTTTCAGACCCAACAACCGCAGGAATTTCAAGGGTCCGTGACATGATGGCGGAATGACTCGTCCGACCACCAATGTCGGTAATGAATCCCTTAACGTACTTACGATCAAGTTGTGCCGTATCACTAGGCGTTAAGTCGTGGGCAACCACGACAACTTCGGAGTTGATAAGTGCAGGACTTGGCAACGTTACACCAAGCAAGTGACTCATCACCCGCTTCGTGACGTCACGAATATCACCCGCACGTTCTTGCATATATGCATTATCCGTCATTGCTTCGAACATTGAAATGAAAGTATCGGTAACTTCCTTCAAGGCTTCTTCGGCGTTGACTTTATCATCCTTAATCTTCGTCTCGATTTGGCCCAACATTTCTGGGTCGGACAAGATCGTAATGTGAGCTTCAAAGACTTCCGCTTCTTCTTCACCCAAGTTTTCAACTGCTTTGTCTTTAATGACTTGCAGTTCAGCCTTGGAAGCATCAAAAGCGTCGTGTAACCGTTTGACTTCGGCGTCAACGTTGGCAACCGTCGTCTTTTCGAATGACAAATCTGGATCAACTAGCATATAGGCCTTAGCAATCGCGATACCATCACTGGCAGCGATTCCTTTCAGTACCTTTTCAGCCATTATTCAGATAAGCCTTCTTTCTTCATAGTTTCAGCTAAAGCAGCGATGGCGTCGGCTTCGTCGGCACCTTCGGCAGAAATCGTCACGTCAGCATCTTTACCAACACCAAGGGACATAACCCCCATGATTGACTTCAAGTTAACTGACTTGTCTTGGTATTGCAACGTAATTTCGGAATTGAACTTACTTGCTGATTGTACCAACAAAGTTGCGGGACGTGCGTGGATACCTGTGTCTGCGATTACGTGAAATTCTTTCTTTTCCATAACTATTCGATCTCCTTCAAGATGTAAAGTTTAAAATTGGCCCGAGCGATTCGAGTTGCCGCCAACACGTCTCCTCTAGAGGCCCTTACTAATAGATGATAGCAATTATCCAATTAAAATACAAGCCCTTTCATTCGAGCCGAACCCATTAATTGGTAGCCTTATCATCCTTATCAAAATGGTAAACGACGTGGCCGTCCAGATCCGCCATACCAATAATTCGTTTGCGGTATTCGTAGGCCATGTACGCATCGTGAAACGCCATGAAATTTTCCGGGTCGACGCTAAAGCTCTCGCGCTTGCCCGTTCGTAAGTCTTCCATTAACTGTGAATAGTCGGGTGCCAAACTGTCGCCTCCTTCACCAGCGTAATTTATTGCGACTAACTATTAATAATTTCATTTCAAGCCGTTCGTTCGCTCAACGACTTGGTGTGCTGCCAAGGTCATAACCGTGCGCTTTCAGCGCTGATGACCCCTTTTAACATCAAAACTGGTCAGTCCTTTGCCATGCAAAAACACCGCTTTGTACTATAATATAGACAGACGGCACGGCGGGTACCGGACGCGACTAGAGTTTTAATATACAACTAATCCCGGTTGCTGACAAGCTATCCGCCGCGGCTAGCCGAACTTCTCGGAAATGGCTAAACCGTTAATGGTAACGGTTGAATTGGTTACTAAGTTAAGTGCTCACCCACGCTGAGACTTTTAACTTGCAACCAGGGTTAAAATCGCTATACTAATAGTCAAAGGTCAACAAAGGTCAAAGAGCTTTTGAACCTTTAACTAATTTCCTAATCGATTTAGTTATATTTCTGATGCGAAAGGTGTGTGACAGCATAATGCTTTGTGACAATTGCCATAAGAACGAAGCGACGATTCATCTCTATACGAACGTCAACGGTCAGCGGCGACAAATCAACCTTTGCCAAAATTGCTATCAACTGCTCAAGAATCAGGAACAGCAACCAAATAATGGCGTTGGAGGTACTAATATGGCACAAGATCCATTCGGTTTCGGCGGACTGGACGACATTTTCCGTGCGATGCAAGGTGGCGGCGTCAACCCAGACGACGCTTACCGGCAACAGCAACAAACGCCACCGACCCAACCTGCTGGTCCTAACGGGGGCGGCAATCGCCGTGGTAATCGCGGCGGTGGCTTACTCGGTCAATACGGCTACAACTTGACGCAACAAGCCAAGCAAGGCAAGATCGACCCCGTTATCGGCCGCGACAACGAAATCAACCGGGTCATCGAAATCTTGAACCGGCGGACGAAGAACAATCCGGTTTTGATTGGTGAAGCCGGGGTTGGTAAAACGGCGGTCGTGGAAGGCTTAGCTCAAAAGATCGTTTCGGGCGAAGTTCCGCAGAAACTATTAAATAAAGAAATTATCCGTTTAGACGTGGCTTCCCTAGTTCAAGGAACCGGGATCCGCGGGCAATTCGAACAACGGATGCAACAATTGATGAAAGAGGTTCAATCGAACCCGAACATCGTGCTTTTCATTGATGAAATTCACGAAATTATGGGTGCTGGTAACGCCGAGGGTGGCATGGACGCCGGTAACGTCTTAAAGCCAGCCCTCGCCCGTGGTGATTTCCAACTCGTCGGTGCGACGACCTTAAACGAATACCGCGACATTGAAAAAGACGCGGCCCTCGCTCGGCGGTTCCAACCGGTAACTGTCAACGAACCGAGCGTGGAAGAATCAATTAAGATTCTCAAGGGTATTCAAAAGAAATATGAGGATTATCACCACGTGAAGTACAATGCCGACGCAATCGACGCGGCGGTCACCCTGTCGAACCGTTACATCCAAGACCGCTTCCTTCCTGACAAGGCGATTGACCTATTGGATGAGGCCGGCTCACGTAAGAACCTGACCTTAAAGACCGTTGATCCAAAGACGATTCAGGAAAAAATCGACGCGGCTGAACAGCAAAAACAGGACGCCCTTAAAAAGGAAGACTACGAAAAGGCCGCCTACTACCGCGACCAAGTGGCGAAGTTAGAAAAAGCTAAACCGGATGAAAATTCGGGTAACCAAGCGGCTGACACGGCCACCGTTACGGTTGAAGACATGCAACAAATCGTCGAAGAAAAGACCAACATTCCGGTTGGTGATTTGCAAGCGAAGGAACAAGCTCAGATGAAGACCTTGGCCCCCGACCTTGAAAGTCACGTTATTGGTCAGAACCAGGCCGTTGAAGCGGTCGCGCGGGCCATTCGCCGGAACCGCATCGGTCTGAACGGAACTGGCCGGCCAATCGGTTCGTTCATGTTCGTTGGCCCGACCGGGGTCGGTAAAACAGAACTAGCTAAGCAACTGGCTAAGGAACTCTTTGGTTCCGAGGACGCCATGATTCGCTTTGACATGAGTGAATACATGGAACCGCACTCAGTGGCCAAATTGATCGGGTCACCGCCTGGCTACGTCGGCTACGAGGAAGCCGGTCAACTGACTGAAAAAGTTCGCCGCCACCCTTATAGCCTGGTCTTATTAGATGAAATCGAAAAGGCCCATCCGGACGTCATGCACATGTTCCTACAAATTCTTGACGATGGGCGCCTGACCGATTCACAAGGTCGCACCGTCAGCTTCAAGGATACGATCATTATCATGACGTCAAACGCCGGGACCGGCGACAGTGAAGCTAACGTTGGTTTCGGGGCCGCTGCTGAAGGCAAGACCCACGACATCACCTCGCGGCTGACCGACTACTTCAAGCCGGAATTCCTCAACCGTTTTGACGACATCATCCAGTTCAACGCCTTATCCAAGGCCAACTTGATGAAGATCGTTGACTTGATGATTGGTGACGTCAACGCCATGTTGGCTAACCAGGGCTTACACGTTCACGTAACCGAACCAGTGGAAGAAAAACTGGTCGACCTCGGCTACAATCCAGAAATGGGTGCGCGGCCACTTCGGCGGGTCATTCAAGAACAGATTGAAGACCGCATCGCCGACTTCTACCTGGATCACGGCGACGTTAAGAACATGGTTGCCAAGGTCGAAGACGGTAAAATTACGTTGAAAGCCGAAAGCAATTCCGATACAACTGAATAACAGCAGCTAAAAAAATGGTGAGACCACCCGCTGATAAAGCGGTGGTCCCACCATTTTTTGTCGCTTTTTTACCCGGACCCCGTTACGGGTCACAGTTAGACTTGTAAGCTATTTAAGCGGTTCGCGAGGTTATGAGCTGAAGGCGTGGCTAACGATGCTTCTAATTGGTTATCAACCCGCTTCATCCATTCAGTGCCCTTCTGCGTCAGCGTCAACACCCGCAAGCGCCGGTCTTCTTGAATCGGTTGGCTCATTAACCAGCCGTTATCGATCAACGCACCAATGTTTTGTGCCAACGAAGCCTTAGCAACCGTTAACGCGTTAGCGACTTCGCCAATCTGGACACCGGGGTGCTGTTGAACGTAAACTAAAATGCGCAGTTCGTTCAACTTCAAACCGGTTGCCTTGGCCCACTTGGTCGTTAACGACTTGAGGTCCCGTTCTAAATGCATGATATCCAAAATATAATTAATTGGTTGTTGCATACGAATACATCCTTTCCGTTAAGCTTCAGTAAGGTGACCCCTCTGCCAAACGGTGGGACCGCCGTACCCAGTTGAAGTTATCCACTAACCGTATCAACTGGTCAACGTAACCAAACCATTGATTTAACCAAATGATTGGTCCGGTTAGCTAACTTCACTAGCAATATAATTATTACACAAACACAATATTTATACAATTAATGTTTACCCCTAGTCAGCACTTTTTTAATCGTTTTCATACGGTTAACCCCGCGCGCCCCTAGCACAAAAAAGCTCAACCCCGAAACATCCGTTTCAAGGCTGAGCTAGTTTTGTTTTCTATTAACCGTTAATCAAGCCGGCATCGACGGCGCGTTGCGTGTACATGGCAACTTCGTCTTCGCTGGCCCGGATAAAGTGACCGGGAGCAATTTCAACCATCCGGCGCTTCTTATCATCCTTTTCCCGTGATTCATCATACGGTACTTGAATTCGGTTCCGTTCAAATTCCGGGTCCGGAACCGGTACGGCCGAAATCAAGCTCTTGGTGTAGGCGTGCAGCGGGTGGTTATAAACTTCATCCGCCGGCCCGATTTCCAAAATCTTACCGTAATGCATGACACCGATCCGGTCACTGATGTACTTGACCATGGATAAGTCGTGGGCAATGAACAGGTAGGTTAAGTTCTGCTTGACCTGCAACTCCTTCAGCAGGTTGACCACTTGGGCCTGAATCGAAACGTCCAGGGCGGAGATCGGTTCATCAGCGATGATGAACTTAGGTTCCACTGCTAAGGCCCGGGCGATCCCGATCCGTTGCCGTTGCCCACCAGAGAATTCGTGGGGGTAGCGACTGGAGTGGTCCTTATTCAAGCCAACCGTTTCCAGTAAGTCCTCAACCTGTTTCGTCCGGTCAGCATCGTCCTTGGCCAACCCATGGATATCAATTCCTTCGGCAACAATATCCTTGACCTTCATCCGCGGATTCAACGACGCGTACGGGTCTTGGAAAATCATTTGAATCTGACGGCGGAACGCGTGCATTTGCTTCTTGGTATGCAACTTGGACACGTCCTGACCATTAAAAATGATTTCACCGGAAGTTGGTTCGTATAAGTGAATGATGGCCCGTCCGGCGGTAGTCTTCCCCGAACCGGATTCACCAACTAGGCCAAAGGTTTCGCCTTCGTAAATGTCAAAGGAGACGTCGTCAACGGCCCGAACTTCATCGCGCTTGCCAACGTTAAAGTACTGCTTTAAATGATGGACTTCTAAAATTTTCTTACGTGCATCAGGCATGTGTCATCACTCCTTTGAGTCAGAATTTGAAATTGGCGCTTTCGGCTTTTGCATCGCTGCGAACTTCTTTTGCCGCCGCACGATTTCAGCGGGGGGCGTCACTTTCGGTGCGTCCGGATGCAATAACCAGGTCGCGGCGTAGTGGGTGTCGGAAACCTTAAAGAACGGCGGTTCCTTCTCCGTATCGATTTTCATTGCGTAGTCACTACGAGCCGCAAACGCGTCACCAACCGGTGGATCCAATAAGTCGGGGGGCGTTCCGGGAATCGCCCGTAACGAACCACTGGCCGTGTCCAAGGTCGGCATGGAGTTCAGTAAGCCCCAAGTATACGGGTGTTGCGGGTTGAAGAAGATTTCATCGACCGTCCCGTATTCCACAATTTTACCGGCGTACATCACGGCAACCCGGTCGGCCATCCCGGCAACCACCCCTAAGTCGTGGGTGATAAAGATGATCGAGGTATCAATCCGATTTTGCAAGTCCTTCATCAGGTCCAAAATCTGGGCCTGAATCGTTACGTCCAACGCGGTGGTTGGTTCATCGGCGATCAGAACTTCCGGGTAGCACACTAACGCAATCGCAATCACGATCCGTTGGCGCATCCCACCAGAAAATTGGTACGGGTAGTCGTTGATCCGGCCTTCCGGATCGGTAATCCCAACTAACTTCAACATTTCCAAGGCTTGCGCAATGGCTTCCTTTTTCTTTAAGCCCTTATGCTTCATTAACGGTTCGGCAATTTGCATCCCAATCCGCATCGTCGGGTCCAGCGAGGTCATCGGATCTTGGAAAATCATCGCGATATCCTTCCCACGAATGTGTTGCATGTCCTTTTCCGACTTTTTAATGATGTCTTCGCCGTGGAACATGATCGAGCCCTTTTTAATTTCGGCGTTTGGCGCCAATAAGCCCATTAACGACCGGGTCGTCACCGACTTACCGGAACCGGACTCACCCACGATGGCCAAAGTTTCACCCTTACGGAGGTCAAAACTAACGTCGCGAATGGCCTTAACTTCGCCCGCGTAGGTGTGGAAATTAATTTCCAAATCACGAACTTCAATAATATTTTCTGGATTTTTCATCAATTTGCCACCCTCCTAACGTTTGGACTTCGGATCAAACGCATCGCGCATCCCATCACCTAAGAGGTTGAAGGCTAACATCAATACGATCAATACGATTGCCGGGTACCACATCTGGTACGGTAAGAATTGGAAGTTCTTTTGCCCGTCGGAAATCAACGTCCCTAACGAAGCCTGTGGTGAACTAATCCCAATCCCGATATAACTTAAGAACGCTTCGAAGAAGATCGCACTTGGAATCGTGAACATCGTTTGAATGATGATGACACTTGAGAGGTTAGGTAACAAGTGTTTCCAAGCAATCTTCGGTGCAGATTCACCCAGCGTCCGGGCCGCTAAAATAAAGTCCTGGTTTTTCAGCTGCAGGGTCTGCGCCCGGGTCAGCCGTGCCATCGTCGTCCACCCGGTAATCGCGATGGCGGCGATGATTGAAGCCATCCCGGTCTTCGTGAAGGCCGTGGCCATCAGCACCATGACAACCAGTTGTGGAATGGACGAGAGGATTTCAATCACACGTTGCATGAATAAATCGACTCGCCCACCTTTCCAACCGGATATGATCCCGAACCCGACCCCGATCGTCAAGTCAATCAAGGTGGCAATCAGCGCAATTTCAAGTGAAATCCGCGTCCCGTACATGATTCGCGCTAACAAATCACGACCCAAGTAATCGGTCCCGAGGACGTAATGCACGTCCTTACCGGCACCAGCCGCGGCGTAGGCGTCGACGTCCTTACCAGATTGCTTGAGGTGGCCGTTAAAGCCGTACAGGTCAACGCCCTTAATTTTTGGTGGTAAGTTAGCGTACTTCGGTTGTTGGGCATTCGGGTCATGATGATAAACGGCCTGGCCCCCGAAGGCCACTAGAAACATCAGCACAAGGATGATGAAACTGGTAAAGGCCGTCTTATTTGACTTTAACCGGCGCCAAACGTCCTGGCCGAAAGTCAGTGACGGGGCGGCAATTCGTTCATTGTCGGGACCCGCTTGCTGATCTAACGGCTCGAAGTCGCCGGGTTTGATTGCGATATCTTTTGGATTATCTGCCATTAACTAGTCCCCATTTCCACTTAAACGAATCCGCGGATCAATAATTCCGTAGACAATGTCGGTCAATAATAATAGTAAGCATAACAGTGCGGAGTAGAAAATCGTTACCCCCATGATGGTTGGGTAGTCGTTAACTAAGATTGATTTAACGAATTGTTCCCCAATCCCGGGTACCGAGAAAATATTTTCAACAACCATCGAACCGGTCATCAAGGCCGCGGCCAGCGGACCAATCAGGGTGACCATTGGGATCAAGCTATTCCGCAAAGCGTGGTGGTAAACGATGCCGAACTTCGAAAGTCCCTTGGCGCGGGCCAGTTCGATGTAGTCCGAACTCAGCACGTCCACCATGTCGGTCCGGATGAAGCGGGCCGTTTCGGCTAACGGACTAGCGGCTAAGGCCAACGTTGGTAAGATCGTGTAGGCGAACCCTTCCCAACCGGCAACTGGGAACCAGCCGGTCTTTAAGCCCAGGTAGTACTGGAGTAAGATCGCCAAAACGAAACTTGGCACCGCGATGCCGAGAATCGACAGGATGGTTGCCAACCGGTCGGCCCAAGTGTCCTTGCGGATTGCCCCGATGGCCCCCAGGATAATCCCGAAGATGATCCCGACAACTAGCGCCTGACCACCTAATTGCATCGACGGTCCCATCCGGCTACCGATTAAGTAGCTAACGGCTTGGTCGGAAAATTGGAAGGATAGTCCCAAGCTCCCTTTGAAAATGCCGCCGATGTAGATGAAGTATTGGAGCCAAACCGGCTTATCCAAGCCGTACTGTGCCAAAATGGCAGCTCGCTCACTCGGCGTCAGCTTGGCTTCGTTTTGAAGCGGCGTCCCGGGCATTAGTTTCATCAAGAAGAACGTGGCGGTCGCCACAATGAATAATGTCAGGAACAAGTAAAATATCCGCTTTAAAAGATATTTTCTCATTAGAATTCCTCGCATTCTATTAAATTCGCCTTAAAAAATAATGACATCTCTGATTATAAAACAAAACGGTAAGGATTAACAATGTGTCAATCCTTACCCCTTCGTTTCACATTCGTTCAGTTAAAGCACACACATTTTGACTATTATTTAACGGACATGTACTTCAAGTTGTAGTTGGTACCCGCAGTGTTCCAGATAATCCCTTTCAGGCTAGTCCGGGTGAGGTGCGCTTCAGCTTTTTGGTAAATTGGAATAACGCCTTCGTCATTCATCAATTGCTTTTCAGCGTTAACCATGTCAGTCCAACGAGCATTTTCATTGTTGGCATCGGCCCCTTCAGCCTTCTTGATGAGCGCATCGTATTCAGCGCTGTCATACTTACCATTGTTGTATGAGTTATCCGAAGTAAAGAGTGAAAGGAACGAAATTGGGTCGGTAAAGTCGGCGTTCCATGCGGAAACTACGGCGTCAAAGTTACCATTTTGTGACCGTTGTAGACGCGTCTTGAACGGTACGTTTTGGTTGGTAACCTTCAAGCCAGGCAGTTTTTGCCATGCGCCTTGAATAAATTCAGTCGTCTTCTTACCACCATCAGTATCGTCGGAAAGTAACTTGATGTTCAGTGAAGTTTCACCGATTTCTTTCATCCCTTCCTTGAATAACTGCTTAGCCTTAGCTTGGTCGTAAGTAACCGCTGCAGGAACGGACGCGTCAGCAGTAAAGTCAGCACCGGTCTTCGGGTTCTTGGCTAAGTTATGTGAAACGTAACCCTTAGCAACCGTTGATCCGTCACCCAGCGTACTCTTAACGTATTCTTGCCGGTTGATAGCGTAGGACAAGGCTTGGCGAATCTTCTTGTTCTTGAAGGCCTTGGCAATCTTAGCATCCTTATCCGCCCGGTTCATTTCAACGTAGAACGTAGAAGCGGTTTGACGAACCTTGTAGTTCTTATTCGTCTTGTAGTTCTTAACTTGTTGACTTGAAAGCGTTGTATCATCAGTCTTATTAGAGTTAAATAAGTTCAACCCGGTTGAGGCGTCCTTAACCACTTGGTAACTGATGGTGTCCATCTTAACGGCTTTCTTATCCCAGTAATTATTGTTTTTCTTTAATTTCCAAGATAAGTTGGTCCCGGTCCAGCCGGTCATCTTGTAAGGACCGTTATAGACCATCGCTGTACTGGTCGTCCCGTATTTGGAACCGTACTTCTTAGCCACTTTTTCGTTTTGTGGGAAGAAGTTAACGAAGCCCATCAACTTGTCAAAGTAAGCAATCGGTTTGTCCAACGTTACGACTAACTTGTAGTCGCCATCGGCTTTAATCCCCAGTGAGGAAACTGGTTTCTTACCATTAACGATTTGATCAGCGTTCTTAATGCCGGAATATAAGTATGCGTATTGTGAAGCCGTCTTTGGGTTAACGGTCCGTTGCCAGCCATAAACGAAGTCCTTGGCCGTCACCTTGTCACCGTTACTCCACTTAGCGTTCTTACGCAGTGTAAACGTATATGTCTTACCACCGTTAGTTACTTTGGTGTCCTTTGCGATTCCGGGTGTAATCGAACCGTTCTTACCGATCCGGTACAACCCTTCATTCGTATTGTTCAACATGTTCGAACTCCAAACATCGGTCGATTTTGATAAATCCATCGTTGGCAGTTCGGCCGACGTTGTCATGTTCGCGGTTGCCTTTGACGAACTTGAAGACGAAGACTTCGATCCACAAGCGGCCAAGAACAACAGCGAGGCACCCGCAACGGCGGTTACTTTAGCAGCTGTTTTCAAATTCATAAACACCCAACCCCTTTACCTTTTTCTTGTGTGTGCTTTTCCCTCGAAAAGTTAAAGTTATTGTATATTATAAATAAATTAAAATCAATCATAATTTCTAATTTTTATCATCATTTCGTCATAAAATAAAAACGTTAGCGCTCGTAGCCCAGCTTATTCAAGCTTATAATCCCCAATAAAGTGTTGATACAAAAGGGTTTCAGACGGTTCATGTGTTTAACTAAAAATTTGAACTGGGTTCAACATTATTTCTTAATAAATAATCCGCAATCGGACTTATTATCTTCAAAATAGCGGTTTCATCGTTAGTCAAAACAGCTAAAAATGCCAAAATAAAAGAGAATGCGTTATTTTTATTAGCATTCTCTTAATATTTAAATCACTGAATTAACGTACCCGGCTACTTACCCAAATAACCGATAATCGAAGCGACCACCAAAATAATCAACACAACGGTGGTGATCCAAACGTAGAGCCGGTCACGTTCTACCGCAAACGCGTAAATCGATACCGCCACCCGTAACGTTGGCGTTAAGATCAACAGGAACAGCCCCAACATGATGACCGCGTACGGCTTAAATTGGAGCAAGCCGCTAAAAATTGCGGCAAAGCCGGTCGGTTGCGCGCCGTTCGCGTAACCACCGTTTCCTTGAATCAGTAGCATCAATAAGCCAAGTGTAATCACAACGGCCGACACAACCACCCCGATTCGGAGGATGTGGCCAATGATCATTTCAACTTCGTGCATTTCCTGAGCCTTAGTTGGTTGTTTCTTCATTAGAACGTCACCCCGAATCCTTTAGCAATCATTTGAATCCCCAAGTAGAACATTACCGGGACAAAAATCATCCGGATAAAGCGTGGCTTCAGGTGTTGCATGATGCGGGTCCCGATCAGCGCACCCAGTAAGATACCGATGGCTAACGGTGCCGCAATGCCGGGCTTGATCGACCCGTTAAAGAAGTAGACCATCGCACTGGCCGCGGCGGTGACCCCCATCATCAGGTTAGAAGTCGCCGAAGACGGTTTGAGCGGCATATGCATGATGGTATCCATCGCCAACACCTTGAAGGCCCCACTACCGATTCCGAGTAAGCCACTGGCCAACCCGGCCCCGAACATCATCGTAAACCCACCGGGCACGTTTTGAACCTGGTAGTCGACTTGCTTATTCAACGCCTTATCGTAGTACGTCCCGTTCAAATTCAGCTTGGTCGCTAATTCGTCAGCCTGAACGTTTTGCGCGTCGTCACTCTTCATGACCAGTTTGCGAATCATGTTGTAAGTCGTAAACATCAATAACGCACCGAATAAAATAAACAGGAAGGTCGCATTAAAGAGTCCGGTTAAAACGGCGCCCAGCACCGCCCCGACCGTCGTCGCGATTTCCAAAAACATTGCGACCCGTAAATTCAGCATTTCGTCTTTCAGATAAGCAATCGTGGAACCGGAACTCGTCGCAATCACCGCGATGACACTAGCACCAATCGCGTACTTAATATCCAAGCCCATCCCCAGCGTCAGTACCGGGGTAATGATCATCCCGCCACCGATACCCAAAATTGCCCCAAAAACGCCGGCCAGTAAGCCGACGCCCAACATTAACAGTAAAGAAGTTATCACAGCCGTCACCCTATCCTTTTAATTTCAATAGTTAGTGTACCATTGAATACCGGCTGTGCCCAACGCGGACCATTATGACACGCTACCCTTACGACCACGGGCACTCACGTTGGATTAAGTTATTATGAACGAACAACGCTTAAAATCAATTGAAACCGGTTTAACCCTTGCTAAATCGGTTTTTTAATTAATTTTGACATCTAAAAATTAGATAGCTAACGTTTAAAATTAGTCTAGACTTTCGGCGCGCTCAAACTGCGCCATGAACCCCGCGACTAACGGAGTCGCCAACGCATCGGTGGTGGTCGCAAGCACCAACTGGGTTTCAAAGCGGCGGTCCGCCAATGACCAAACCAACACGTGATCACCACGATAAACGTCCGCTAACGAACGCGGGACCAGCGCCACGCCAATTTGGTGATTCGCCCAGTTAACGGCGGTCCGGGCATCGTCACAGGTCAGCACGTAACGCGGGGTTAGCGCCTCCTCACCAAAGGCCACGTGAAAAAGTTCGTTAAAGCGGCGGTACTTGATCAACGGTAAATCGATGAGGTCCCGTAACCTTAACTGGCGCCGGTTGGCAAATTGTTGGTACCGTTGTGGTAACACGACCGCCATCCGTTCACGTTCGAAGTACCGACAAACCAAATTTTTGCCGTTAAAGGGCGTCCGCAACACCGCAACATCCAATAACCGTTTATGTAAATTTTCAAGTAACTGATACGTGTTCCCCTCCGTTAAGGCCAGCTGAACATCCGGATGAGCTTGTAGCCACTGCGTTAGCTGGTGATTGGGAATCACCCCCGCCGAAGACGAAACCGTCCCCAGATTCAAGGTGCCATTAACCCCTTGCGCCAGCGCCCGCACCTTATTCTCAGCGGTCGCCGATAACTGGGTTAGCTGATGTGCGTAACTGACTAACAGCTTACCGGCTTCGGTCAGGGCAACCCCCTGTGGTAACCGTTTAAATAACGTTACCCCCAGGTCGGCTTCCAGTTGTTTGATTTGGTAACTTAACGGCGGCTGCGCGACGTGCAATTGGTTGGCCGCGGCGGTCATCTGCCCCGTTTCGGCAACGGCTAGAAAATACCGTAATTGTTTTAAATTCATGCTCGTTCCCCCCAGTTCACTTTAGTATACACGACCCCCGCTACCAGCCACAATCCACCGCAATTTCTTAATAATAAGTTTACGGCTGGTCAGTACTTCCAAAGAAACCCGTGCGAATCTTCACGTGAATGCGTTATACTAATGATAATAAATAAAATTGTGAAGGGCGTGATCACGTGTCGTTTTTTGACCGTCTCAAGACAATGTTGCGGGCATTGAACCAACCCGCCAAAACTGAACATCAGACCAGTCAGCCCGCGGACGTGGTTGCACCGACTAGTGAGACCGACGAACACGCGCTGCAAGCCAGCGCCACCGACGCCCTGCTACTCGTTCATCACTTGGATAGCGACGGCCACGAGTTGCAGGCCCCCGACATGATCGGTGGTAAAATTGGCGAGGAGATTCACCTTCCCGCGGCCACGATTGCCGGCTACCACCTCGTTCGCATCGACGGCCTAACTCGCTGGTTCACCCAACCGAAGGCCCAAATCGTGCTCCACTACGAACGTCAGGCCGGCCAGCCAATCTGGGTCTACGCCTACGACATCGACCAACGCGAACTGATCGGTCACCCAACGATGTACCGTGGGCAACTGGGCAAGCCTTACCGGGTCAAAGCGCCCACCGTGGCCGGCTTCAAATTATTGCGCTCGGTCGGTGACTTGACCGGTGAATACACCACGACTTCCAAAACGGTGCTCTTTTTCTACCGCAATGAAAACTGGTTACAAACCGACCTCAGTACCGGGTTCGTTCAAATCACGGCAGTCACGGCGGTTTACCCGTACCCCGGAGCAACTACGACCCGCTACCTAACGAAGCTCCAGCCGGGCAGTACTTACAAGACCTACATGCGCGTCCGGCTCAGTGACCAAACAACTTGGTATTCGATCGGTCAGGAGCAGTGGATTGCCGAACAGATGCTCCAGTTAACGACCGGAGTGGCACTCCTACCGCACCTACCCGCGGGCTACCGCACACAGAACAAGCGTCAGGTTCAACAAACCGGGATCGTCAGCTTCGTCCCTGGTAAAAAGGTTCACACGTATTTAGAACCCTACGGCCGTTACTTGTCGACCGTGACCCACGGCGAAACTGTCGAATTAGTTGAGCGCTTGGCCGATGATAACCGAGTCGTCTGGTACCGCATTAAGGGCCGCGGTTACTTACCAGGACGCTACTTAACACACCTCGACCCGCCGTACGCTTGATGCTACTAAAAGTTTTACAAAACGTGCACCAGAATTTTCTTTGAGCGCACGTTTCGACGATCATCATACCAACACGTTAAAGGGACCGCGATTAAAATCGTGGTCCCTTTCCTTTCGCAGCAAAATGCCAGTGTTTATCCTTACTTGATCATTCGCATAATTTCCGCGCCGCGGTTCGTCAGTAAGAAGCCCTGGCCGGTACCTGGCATGAAGAACAGCCCTTCGAATTCTCGCTGGCCGTTAAAGTTAATCTCGCCAACGTCCGTCTTTTTGAGGTGCCCCAACTTGGCTGCCGGTAACGAGGTGATACTTTCATCCGCGACTAGGAACAACCGGTCACTAGCCGGATCGTATCCCATCGACTGCGCGTAAAAGCCGGGATCACTCGCTAGCCACTGCTGAATCGCTTGAAAATGAATGCCCTGGTTGCCGACAGTCCCACGGTAAAGCCGAACGGTTCCTAACGGCGTGGCAGGCGTCGCCACCTTCGCGTGGGTCCAGAAATAGGCTTGACCACGGTTGTCAAACGTCAGGACCGCACCTAGGTCAAACGGCCCCTGATAGTTGACGACGGTCTCTGGTCGTAAGGTCCGCGGGTTCAAATGAACTATCTGATTAGGACGTGCAGTGTCATAAGCCTTCACGTACCATAACTGGCCGTTCTGCGGATTTTCGGCTAGGGATTGCGCGTGACCGGAATCGAAGACCGGACCGACCTTAATGCAGGCCAACACCCGCCGGTCTTGCGGGGTTAAACGCCCACTAGCCTGGTGCTTAGCGGCCAAGCGCAGCATGCCCATTTGACCGGGACGGCCGGCCCCTAATTGCATTAACTTGGTCCAATCATAACGCACCGCCCACCCCTGTTGATTCCGATTAGTCGCCTCTTGTTTGTCAACGTACATCACGTACAAGTAATGACCATCGTGGCCGAACGCCGCGCTTTGCGGGTCGTTTAACTGACGACCAGCCAGCTGTTGCGGTAAGTAGAGCGCCGTCTTAAACGCGTAGTTATCGCGGTAGTGGCGGCTCGGCAACAGCGTATCAGGTTGCTGCTGGATGCCGCGACTTTGGCGGTAGGCTGGCGTGGTTTCAAAGTGAACGTGCGGTTTAGTAAAACTCCCGTCCCCCGCTAGCTGTAAGGTCCCCGGTAGTTGCCGCCTAGTTAATCGGCCACTCCCCCCTAGCCGGCGGTGAGCGACGACCTTGACGCCGGACCGTTTGCGGCGGCGAACGGTTGCCCGTCGAGTTACCCGGTTTCGCGGTGTCTGCGTGCGCGCAACCGCACTAGTCGGTCGACCACCGACCCATGCCAGACTCCCCAGTACGAGACCAACCATTATCTTTTGCCATTTCAAACTAAAAGCCCCCATTTTGGTTTATTCGCTCTCAGCATACGCCCAGTGCCGAATCACCTCCAACGAGGTCCACTTCGTTCGCATACTTGGCAAAATAAAAACCACCAGTGGTTGCCGGAAACCGACAATCGCTGGTGGTAATACTTTCATTATTTGCTTATAAAACGGCCGTCATAATACTACCAACCACGATCAGGACCAGCCCGATCAGCGTCAGCCGTAATTCACGACGGGACTTATGTTCGTGCAAGATCAGCATCCCGCCCAGCGTTGAAATAACCACGCTAAGCTGGGTAATCACGTAGGCCGTAGCAACGCCGTTCGCTTTTGCAGAAAAGATGTAGGCCAATGCCGACACCCCGAAAATCATCCCGGCAGCCGTCGTCAGCCAACTCGACCGTTCCTTGAACGCACTGAGCCCCCGACCGGCAATCAAGGCGTACAGCAATGCCGCCAAACACATCCCGAGCATTTGTGGGAAGAAGATGGCCATCCCCGAAGCCGAAACGGCCTTAGGCAGCGCACTGTAGATCCAATAGCCAATGGTGGTCGGTAATAACACCGCGAGGCCGCTCGCCAGGCCAGCGCGACTATCAGAATTATCCGTAACCGCAGTCAGCGCAACCCCGATGATCATCAGGATAATTGCCGCAAAACCGACGACCTTCGCGGTGACACCGCCCCATTCGCCGAACATCAGGACACCGATCACCGACGTCCCAATCAGTTGGACACCGGTCGAAATCGGCATGGTCTTACTAACCCCCATGCGACCATACGCCGTGTATTGCCCAATTTGTCCTAGGACCCAAAACGCCCCGGACAACGCACTTAGGATGAACGTGCCGGTACTAACACTCGGGTGATTCATCAGTTGCACAATTATTCCGATAATTAATGCTCCGATTCCGGTTCCCAGGGTTTGGTTGACCGGTTTACCGCCAATTTTTGAAATCAGTAACGGGTTCAACCCCCACCCTAACGCGGGAATCAACGCAATCAATAAATTCAAAAAAAATACCTCCTCAGTGACGCGCGCGCCACAATTCGTCTCCGGGGTTGTTGGTAAAATGGGTGCCGTCCCGGAGAACGGCACCCATTCGGCTCGTTGGTGCTTAAAGTTTCGCCGTTAACTTAACGTCCGGATACTTTTCAGCAAACCAGCGTTCCGCAAAGGCGTTTTCAAACAGGAATAGCGGTGCGCCGGTGCGGTCCTTCACCAGTAGGTTCCGTGAACTGGACATCTTCTCGTCTAACTGGTCGGGATCGATCCAGCGGGCGGTCTTGCTGCCCATCGGTTCCATCACGACTTCCGAATTATATTCATTCAACATCCGGAACTTGAAGACTTCGAACTGCAGTTGACCAACCGCGCCAAGGATGTAGTCACCAGTCGAGTAAGACGTGTAGAGCTGAACGGCCCCTTCTTGAACCAATTGTTCGATTCCTTTATGGAACGACTTTTGCTTCATCACGTTTTTGGCCGTGACCCGCATGAAGAGTTCCGGGGTAAATTGCGGTAACTTTTCAAACTGAACGGCGTGCTTACCCGCGTAAATCGTATCGCCAATTTGGAAGTTCCCAGTATCGTAAAGCCCGACGATGTCGCCCGCAACGGCCGTTTCGACCGTTTCACGGGTATCGGCCATGAACTGCGTCGAGTTGTTTAAGCGCATTTTCTTACCGGTCCGTTGCAAGAAGACGTCCATTCCGCGGTCGAACTCACCGGAACAAATCCGCACAAAGGCGATCCGGTCACGGTGGTGTGGGTTCATGTTAGCCTGAATTTTGAAAACAAAACCGGAGAAGGCTTCGTCAGTCGGCTGCACGGTTTCGTCATCGCGAGTTTTATGCGCAGACGGTTTCGGTGCGTACTTCAAGTAAGTCTTTAAGAAGGTTTCGACCCCGAAATTTGTTAAGGCGGAACCAAAGAAGACCGGCGTCATGTCACCAGACGCAATTTTAGCTTCATCGAAGTCGTTACCGGCTTCTTCAATCAGTTCCATTTCGTCCAAGGTATCGCGGTAAATGCTGTCCTTGGTTAGGTCGTTACTAGGATCAAGCTTGCCATCCTGATCCAACGGGAGGAAGGTCTCGCCGTGAGCTTCGTTATGGTATAACTCGACACGGTGGTTATAGCGGTCGTAGAGGCCTTTGAGCCCCTTCCCCATCCCCATTGGCCAGTTCATCGGGTAAGTTTCGATACCGAGAACTTCTTCAACTTCGTTCAATAAGTCCAGTGGTTCGCGGCCATCGCGGTCTAACTTGTTCATAAAGGTAAAGATCGGAATCCCCCGCATTTTACAAATTTGGAATAATTTCTTAGTTTGCGGTTCGATCCCCTTGGCCGAGTCAATCACCATGACGGCTGAATCGACCGCCATCAAGGTCCGGTAAGTATCTTCTGAGAAGTCCTCATGCCCCGGGGTATCCAAAATGTTAATCCGTTTGCCGTCATAGTCGAACTGCATAACGGAACTCGTGACCGAAATCCCACGCTTCTTTTCAATTTCCATCCAGTCGGACTTGGCAAAGTTACCACTCTTACGGGCCTTAACCGTCCCCGCTTGGCGAACGACGCCCCCAAAGAGCAGCATCTGTTCGGTAATCGTCGTTTTCCCGGCATCCGGGTGAGAAATAATCGCAAAAGTACGCCGGGTATCGACCGCGGCTTCAAGTTCTGTTTTATTCATTAATAGTTCCTTTCAACGTGCACATTTATCTTAGTCATTCGATTTGGGAACGCGTTCCCGTTAGTAAAAAACATAGCCTTACATATTTTACTGATTTTCAGCCAAAAAATCCAGTGTTACCCGTTACTTGTCACCGGTAATTAACGTTTGCAAGCGCGTCCCACCGCAATTAATGACCCCCGGCACCGAATTTCAGTTGCAAATAATTGGCATTTCCAAATAAATTGTGTACAATTTATTAAGTTAAACCGTTTACATGTCTTAGAAGGGAGTTCTTAATTTTATGACTAAACATTTTGACGTTTTATACCTAGGTAGTGGCCACGGAACCTTCGATGGTGCCATTCCATTGGCAGCCCGCGGCAAACAAGTGGCGGTCGTTGAACCGGACCTGATCGGTGGGACCTGCCCGAACCGCGGTTGCAACGCGAAAATCACGCTGGACCTGCCGGCGAGCTTAAAAAACCAGGTCGACCGCTTCCAAGGTTACGGTCTGGATGGTAAGACTAAGCTGGATTGGGGGGCCAACTACGCGCACGAACGTCAGGTCATCGAAGCGTTACCAACGATGATCGGTGGCATGATGCAACAAGCTGGGATCACCCTGATTGAAGGCCGCGGTCAGTTCAGCGATGCCCACACCGTTACGGTCAACGGTGCAACTTACACTGCCGATAAAATCGTCATTGCGACCGGCCTACACCCGCACCAGTTAACGGTACCGGGGGCCGAGCTCACTCACGATAGCAGTGACTTCTTAAACTTAAAACAACTCCCAGAACACCTGACGATCATCGGTGCCGGATACATTGCGTTAGAAACCGCTTCAATGGCCCTGGCTGCGGGATCACAAGTCAGCCTACTGATGCGCGGCGACCAAGCGCTGCGGGCCTTCTACCAACCACTCGTCGAACAACTGCTTGACCAACTGGTTGCCCAGGGCCTCGACTTACACCGCAATTGGCAGGCGACCAAGTTCACCGCGGCGGGCGACCAGGTCACGATTACCAGTGCCGCTGGCGAACTAACGACCGACTGGATCTTGAATGCGACCGGTCGTGACCCGAATACCGCCGACTTAGGGCTCGAAAAAATCGGCGTCAACTTTACCACCAACGGGATTACGGTTGACGATCATTTACAAACGAGTGTGGCGGGCGTGTACGCATCCGGCGACGTCATTGATAAGCAACAACCCAAACTAACGCCAACCGCCGTATTTGAATCGACTTACTTGATGCACCTCTTTAGCGGTGATACAACTAATGCAATCAAGTACCCGGCCATCCCGTCGGTCGTCTTCACCTCGCCACGGTTGGCGCAAGTCGGTCAGGTGCCTGCAACACCGACCGCGCAACAACACGTCAACTTGGTCGACCTGAAAGCCGACTGGTACCGCGAAGCAACCCGCGACTTGACCGGTCAAACACTGACGGTCACGGATAACGACCAGCACTTGATTGGGGCTGCCGAACTGAGTGAACAAGCGGAGAACACGATCAACACCGTGCTCCCAGCCATTCAGTACCAGTTAACACCGGCACAGCGGGAACAACTAGTCACCCTGTTCCCAACCATCGGCTTTAGCGCTTGGGCTGCCATTTAAGCCCTAATTTGAACGAACGTGACTCACGGCGATGTTAATCCCGGAATTTCCGGGACGGACACCGCCTTTTTGTTGAATTGCTTTTGATGAAAACTTTTTACATAAAACGGGTTGACATATGTAAATAATTTTTAGATAATGTAAGCGAATACAAAACAAAGAGGGTTTTTTACATGAAAATTGGATTAATCGGTTTAGGAAAAATGGGTATGAACTTAGCGTTAAACATGCAGGACAACGGCCACACACCGGTAGGCTACGATCTCAATCCGGATAACCTCACGGCCGCAACCAACAACGGCTTAGCAACGGCGACGTCGTTAGCGGACTTACTAGCAAAGTTGCCAACACCTAAAATTGTTTGGGTGATGGTCCCCGCGGGCGGCCCGACCGACACCGTAATCACCCAATTGTCGGAAAACCTCACGGCCGGTGACATCGTCTTAGACGGTGGTAACTCGCACTACCAGGACAGCCTCCGTCACGCCGAATTATTGAAAAAACAAGCGATTCACTTTCTCGACGTCGGGACTTCCGGTGGTCAGGCCGGTGCCCGCAAAGACGGTAACTTCATGATTGGTGGCGACCCGGACGTCTTCAAGATCGTCGAACCACTCTTCGCTGCCATTGCGGCTACGGACGGTTACCTCTATACTGGTCCTGCCGGGAGTGGTCATTTTCTTAAGATGGTTCACAACGGTATCGAATACGGTATGATGGCCGCCATTGGCGAGGGGTTCGACGTTTTACAACACAGTCAATACGACTACGACAACCAAGCCGTCGCTAAAGTTTGGAGCAACGGTTCGGTCATTCGCAGCTGGTTAATGGAACTCGCCCAGACCGCCTTCGAACAAGACGGTAACTTGGATGAAATCAAGGGGACGATGCACTCTTCCGGTGAAGGTCGCTGGACATTAGACACCGCCCTCGACCAACAAGTCGCGACCCCAGTTATTGCGATGGCGTTAATGGAACGTTACCGGTCACTTAGCGATGACACTTTCACTGGTAAAGTTGTTTCCGCCCTACGTAACCAATTTGGTGGTCACGCCGTCGATCACGAATAGGAGGAATTATTGATGTCAACATACATGATTGGGACCGACCTCGGCACAACGAGTACCAAGTCCGTCCTATACGATCAGACCGGTCGGGTGATTGCCAACGCCAACGTTGGTTACCCGCTATACCACGACCAGCCCGACATGGCTGAAGAAGATCCCGAAGAAATTTGGCAAGCGGTCCAAAAGACCATTCACCAAGTCAGCCAAGCGGTCAACGCGGACGACATTGTCGGCATCGCCTTTTCCGCCGCCATGCACAGCGTCATCTTACTCGATGAACACCGGCAACCACTGACCCGGGTCATTACCTGGGCAGATAACCGCGCGGCGGCCGTTGCCAGCGACTTACAAGCGTCACCGCTTGGCAACCAGCTCTACCAAGCAACCGGGACGCCGATTCACCCGATGAGTCCGTTAGTTAAACTACACTGGTTCGCCAACGCCCACCCCGGCACCTTTGCCGCAGCGCGTTACGTGGTCGGTATTAAGGAATACATCATCGAACGCTTGACCGGCCAACTTCAAATGGACTACTCAATGGCTAACGCCACCGGCCTGTTCAACCTGCACAAGTTCAAGTGGGAACCGGCCGCGTTAGCGTTTGCTCACCTAACCGCGAGCCAGTTACCCACCCTCGTGGATACCAACGCGGTCATCCGCGGCTTACAACCAACCGTTGCTAACAGCCTGGGACTCAAAGCAACAACTAACGTGGTGATGGGCGCAAGCGACGGCGCACTCTCTAACTTAGGTGTCGGCGCCGACGAACCCGGCGTGGCAGCCATCACAATTGGGACATCCGGCGCAGTCCGCGTCATGACAACTAAACCGTACTTAGATCCAAACGGGCGGCTATTCTGCTACTACGTGGCCAAGGACCGTTGGATCGTGGGTGGCCCGATCAACAACGGGGGCCAGGTCTTCCGCTGGGTTCGTGACCAACTCTTCCCGGCCGAAAGTGAAGCTGCCAAGCAGCAAGGGCAAGACCCTTACGACCAACTGACCGCCCTAGCAGCCGCCGTTCCCGCTGGCGCCCACGGTCTCCTGTTCCATCCGTACCTCAGTGGTGAACGTGCGCCGTTATGGAACGCCAACGCCCGGGGATCGATGCTCGGCGTTACGCCCACGACGACCCGTGCCGACATGGCTCGCGCTGTCCTGGAAGGCATCAGCATGAACTTGAACGCGGTGGTCCAACTGACCAAAAAAGCCGAACCGATTCACGCCATCCGTGCAACCGGGGGCTTTGCCCGCTCACCATTTTGGTGCCAATTATTGACCGACATTCTCGGTCAGCCGTTGACGATTCCGGTCAGTTTCGAAAGTTCCTGCTTAGCCGCGGCCGTCATGGGCTTTGAAGCCCTAGACATCGTCCCTAACTTGAACGTGATTCACACCATGATCGGTACCACCAACACGTACCAGCCGCAAGCGGCCAATCAGGACCGCTACCGGCAACTCCAGGCCACCTTTGACCACGTGACCGCCGCACTGACCCCACTCTACGCAGAAATCGCGGGGTTAGCACGCACTGACCGTTAGGAGGACTCCATATGCCATTTATCGTACTTACTTTAGGCATCCTATTATTACTTTTATTAATTATTAAATTCAAACTGAACACCTACGTTGCCCTAATCGTAACCGCCGTCCTCGTTGGGATCGGTTTGGGCATGCCGCTAGATAAAATTACGACCAGTATTCAAGCCGGGATCGGCGACCAGTTAGGTGAACTCGCACTGGTCTTCGGCTTTGGTGCCATGCTGGGACGGTTAGTCGCCGATGCCGGTGGCGCGTACACGATTTCGACCACCCTACTAGACGTGTTCGGTCGTAAACGCCTGCAAATCGCCATCGTGGTGGCGTCGTTCATCATCGGGATTGCCCTCTTCTTTGAAGTCGGCATTGTTTTGCTGGTACCGATCGTCTTTGCAATTGCCATTGAAGCCCAAGTGCCGGTGCTCTACCTCGGGATTCCGATGGGCGCGGCCCTTTCCGTAACCCACGGCTTTTTGCCACCGCACCCGGCACCGACCGCGATTGCAACGACTTTAAACGCTAACGTGGGCCACGTGCTGTTATTTGGGATCATTATCGCGATTCCGACCGTCTACATTGCCGGCCCACTCTTCTCGCGCTGGGCACAACGGATGGTCCCAGCCGCCTTTGCTGCTAAGCCGAAAGTCCCGGTCACCGGAACTAAACGGCAATTCAAAGTTTCGGAAGCGCCCGGATTCGGCCTCAGTGTGCTGACCGCGCTCTTCCCGGTCATTTTGATGACGATCACCACCGTCTACGACTTGGTGATCAACCACGGTAAAACGCCGAAGGATCCGTCGATGCTCGACCAAATTATTAGCTTGATCGGTGCACCGGGAATCGCCATGTTGATTTCACTATTATTCGCCCTCTGGTCAATGGGGATTCATCAGCATAAAAACGCCAAGGCGATTAAGGAAACCCTGGAAAACGCCACCAAATCAATCGCCATGTTACTACTGATTATCGGTGGTGGTGGCGCCTTTAAAGAAATCCTGATCGACGGTGGTGTTGGTAAGGCAGTCGCTAACCTCTTCAACGGTAGCAACATTTCACCGTTGCTACTGGGTTGGTTAGTCGCCGTGATTTTGCGGGTCTCGTTAGGCTCGGCCACCGTGGCCGCCCTGACCGCCGCTGGCCTGGTTGCCCCACTGATGGCCCAAGCCGGAATCGACCCGGCCCTGATGGTCATCGCGGTCGGCTCCGGGAGCGTTGCCGCTTCGCACGTCAACGACGCCGGTTTCTGGATGTTCCGCGAATACTTTGATTTAACCGTTAAACAAACGTTACTGACCTGGACCGTATTGGAAACCTTGATTGCGGTCTGTGGTTTGGTCGGCGTACTAATCCTGAACGCGGTCTTCTTCTAACGACCACGCAAAAACTGGTCTGACAATTTTAATCGTTGTCAGACCAGTTTTTTACTATTTTTTCGATTGTTCAGCAGCTTTGGTGGCTTTCGCCGGCTGCGGTTGGTACACGGTCGTTTGCATCCGTAAATGTTCCGAATTACGTAACTCGTAAATGTTGTAGAGGTACACGACCACCGTCCGCACCACCGCGTAGAACGGAATGGCTAAGATCATGCCGAGAATACCGGCAATGTTACCCGCGGCCAACAATAAAATAATGATCGTCAACGGGTGAATCTTCAGCGTCCGGCCAATAATGTTCGGGTAAATCAAGTTACCGTCGACCTGTTGCACGATTACGACGACGATAATCACGTAAACCACCTGAATTGGCGACTTCGTGAAGGCCACGATCAGTGACGGCGCAATCCCGATGTAGGGCCCAACGTACGGGATAATGTTGGTCAGCCCGGCAATCACGCCAAGCAGTAAGCCGTACGGTTGGCCGAT
Source organism: Lactiplantibacillus plajomi (assembly GCF_005405405.1). GTDB lineage: Bacteria > Bacillota > Bacilli > Lactobacillales > Lactobacillaceae > Lactiplantibacillus > Lactiplantibacillus plajomi. Next base: position 3,671 of record NZ_BJDZ01000027.1, on the reverse strand, counting down.
AATCATGTAGCCAATCGCCGTAAAGGTCCCAACGAAGACGCATTCGATCACCTGACCACTAATGTAGCTGGAAATCGTATCGCCCATTTTCTGAATCAGCCCGATAATTTCTGGCCGCTGCTTACGTGGCAAGAAGCGACTGATGGCTGGTAAAAACTTGTCGCCGTCCTTTAACATGTAAAACAACACGACTGGGATCGTAATCGCCATGATGGTCACGCTGGTAATGGTTGAGATTACCGTGACCACGCTTGTCGATAACGAGGATAGGAAGGTTTGGGAATACTTACTGATTTCGCCGTTAAACTGGTCGGTATACGAGCTCAAGTCAATATTTTTTAACAACGAGTTATTGGCTAACATAGCGGTCGCCGCGGATTGCATATCGGTCGCAATCGTCGGCAAGTGGGTAATCAGTTGCGTTACCTGCGTCACCAGCCGTGGGATTAACGACATCGCCCCCCACGCCAAAACGCCAAATAAGCCGAGAAAGACGATGGCAACCGCTCCGGTCCGCGAAATTCGAAAGCGCTTATAGCGGACCTTAATCAACAACTTAACTAGCGGGTTGAGCATGTAAAATAAAAATCCCGAAATAATGATTGGCATAAAAACTACGCTCAAGAAGACCCCAATCGGGTGAAAAAGGAACCCGATATTGGTACAAACCCAAATCAAGGTCGCAACTATTAAAATTTCAAGCGACCAAAACATTAATGCAGACTCTTTTAAACGTTTAAACACCGCTGCGCCCCCTTTATTAATCATGAAATCTGAATGCACTAATTATACCCTATTTCCGTTTTGACGAATATGATTTTCGATTGGGTCAAAAAACTATTTAAAATTAATTAGAAAAATGTTAATTTAATTAGTAAGACTTAATAATTAAAAGGGAGCGCTTATCAATGTCACGAAAACTTGCAGTTATTGGAATGGGCCACGTTGGCTCGACCGCCGCGCATTACATCGTTGCTAACGGTTTTGCCGACGACTTAGTATTGATCGACCTAAATGAGGACAAGGTGGTTGCCGACGCGATCGACTTACAGGACGCAATGCCGAACTTGCCGTACCACACGAACATCGTGGTCAACGACTACGCCGCCTTAAAAGACGCCGACGTGATCATCTCCGCACTCGGCAACATCAAATTACAGGATAACGCCAACGACGACCGTTTTGCGGAACTCCCTTTCACTAGCGAACAGGTTCCGGCAGTCGCCAAAAAGATTAAAGAAAGTGGCTTCAACGGCGTCATCGTCGCCATCACCAACCCGGTTGACGTGGTTACGTCAATTTACCAAGCCGTCACCGGCCTACCTAAAAACCGGGTCATCGGGACCGGGACGTTACTGGATTCCGCCCGTATGAAACGGGTCGTTGCCGAACAGTTACACATTGATTCACGATCAGTGGTCGGCTACAACCTCGGTGAGCACGGTAACTCACAATTTACCGCCTGGTCGACGGTCCGGGTTCTCGGTCACCCAATCAGTGAAGTTGCTGAGGCTAAGGGCTTAGATTTGACCGCTTTAGATAAGCAGGCCCGCGAAGGCGGCTTCCGGGTCTTCCACGGCAAAAAGTATACGAGTTACGGCGTCGCCACGGCTGCCGTTCGCCTCGCTAACACGGTTTTGAATAACGCGCTGAGCGAGTTACCAGTTTCTAATTACCGTGAAGAATACGGCGTCTACCTTTCCTACCCAGCCATCGTTGGCCGCGACGGGATCGTTGAACAGGTGCAACTTAACTTAACCGACGAAGAAGTTAAGAAACTTCAAGTTTCGGCCGATTACATCAAAACTAAATTTGCTGAAAGCCAAGCAAAATAACGTCGTAATGACAAAAAGGACGCCAGAAGTTGGGAAACTTCTAGCGTCCTTTATTGATGACTACTCTTTACAGGTTTGTTTTCCGTTGGCGAATCCACCAGCCAATTATCCCCAGCCAAGTGATAATTGCGACTGGTAATAATACTTTAAACGTCCACGGAAGCGGCGCACTAATAGTGACCGTGTTCCACCCCCGCTTGGCTTTGACCAGCGTCGAACCACGCTGACTCATCTTGGCCGACGTGCTACGACCATTCAATTTGACGACTTCGTTGCCGTAATGCAGAACCGGGACGTCCGCCCACCCTGCTTTTTGCAACTTAAAGTGATACGTGATCATCCGACTATTAGTTTCAAAATGACTCCGCACTTTTTTATTGTTAACCAGCACTTGATGCGTAATCAGCGTATCCTGGTGATTTCCCAGCCAGGTCGGTTTAGGTGCATAGTCGATGGTACCAAAAAACTTGCGTGGAGATTGGAGTGCCACCTCATAATTATTCTTATCCAGTTTGTAGTCCGTATTGAACGCTGTCTTTAACGTCGTGGGCTGCGTGTACGGAATCTTTGTTAATTTAGCCCGATTATTAAAACTTAGCATGCTCATATACATAACTAAGCCACCGCCAATAATAGCGAAGAACAAAAATAGCGGACGTACTGAGTCTTGCGCTAGTTTTCTTGATTTTTGCATGATTTGCACAACAACGTGAGCACCCACCAGAATTAAACAGAAGCTGACCAAGTTAAATAATCTATATGGAAACTGAATCGTATTTTGAATTGCACTTGGCAATGCGTACCACGGAAATAGTGACGTTGAGCAAAGTAACAGAATAATCCCAAAAATGCCAATAACTCGGTACTCGAAATCTAATTTACGCCAAAAAACAGTAATCAAAATAAGGCCAATGAAAGACGCTAGTCCTGGACTAGCCACAACACCCGTTAAACTAGCATTAGTTAACATCAAAGTAATTAAGTTGCCAAAATCACTCAGCCAAGCAACGTTGGGAAGAACAACCGTCGTTTGAATATCAGTTTGCAACCATTCTTGAAGAAACGGGACCCAGAAAAAGGCCGTCAACATTGCAAACAAGATAACCGCTTTAACTGCACTGATAAATCTCATCAGCCGATGCGCTTTATAAAATAATGAAATTAGATATGCTCCGACCGTGATGATAACTTCAAGCAAAAAAGTTAAAACGTGTGCATAGGCTGTCAAGGTTAAGGCAATTGCCAAGATTTGCCAATTATGTTTGTCTGAGCTAAAGAACTTATGAAGGCCATAAAAGAATAATGGAATGAAGGTGCATGCTAACGATTCTCCAAGTACAGCACCATTTACTAAAAGGAAGGTATGGTATGGCGTTGTCATGAAAAAGACAGAAACTAGTAATGCTTGATATTTTGATCCTGAATATTTAAGTACACACCAATAAGTGAGTGCTAAGCCAGTGAGCATAATAACAAACAGCCCGGCATAGTAGAGCACAATCGGATTATTAATCAACACAAACGGAATCGCCCAAATCCAAATATAAACGTAAGGATAAAAGTAATTATTAGCAACACCAATCTGATTAAACGTCGTAAAATTACGTAGTCCAAACCACTGGTGCTCCTTGATTAGGTCAGCAAATGATTCAATTCGCTGTAAATGATAAATAAAATCACCACGCGCCAAAATTTGTCCACTCCGCAAATTGGCAATACTAAAGAACGCGGTCAGTAAGAACGTGTTTGGATACTTTGACATTCGATTTGATTTTAGTTAAATTAGATCAAAAACAGGAGTTTTTAATCCATGAAAAGCTTTGCACACCATTATAG